>NZ_VDCY01000002.1 GCF_006517395.1 Terrilactibacillus laevilacticus | reverse complement strand
TCACTTTGAATCCATTTCTCGCGATTTGATTTATTGATGGTGCCGTCGTCATTGTATTTGTTAGGGTTATTCGCTCTACGCTGACGATCTAATCTACACTGTAGGATACGCTTTTTGAGCCCATAGGCCCTTAACTTCACTTTCATGCATGTTTCTATAGAGGATGTCCATACTAAGAGGAAAGATATCTATATAAGAGTGTGTTCAAAAAAGTGCAGAATTAGAGGTAAGAAGATCATAGCGGCGCCGGTTCCTGTGGATCGAGGATCGGAATGTAGGTTTCTACTACATGGAGATCGGAAAAAACATGCTGGAACTCGAGATTCGCCGCTTAACATTTGATGACTTTTTGAACAACCTCTATAAGGAGGACTTTCTCTGTGAGATTTCATCAACTTTTTAAACAAGCTGTGAAGCATCAAAGGGAAAAGCAAATAAAGAAGGGAAATGGACCTCATCTTCCATGGTGGCAGCTTTCATTAATTGGTATAGGCTCTGTTATCGGTGCAGGTTACTTTCTAGGAACAGGCCTTTCAATTCAACTTGCAGGCCCATCTATATTACTTGGCTATCTTGTAGCAGGGATTACGGCTTTCTTTGTTTTTAGTGCTTTATCAGAAATGACGGTGAATGATCCTCAATCAGGCTCTTTTAGAACATATTCAAAGAAAGCTTTCGGTGCTAATTACGGATTTGTCATTGGATGGATGTATTGGTTATCAGGACTACTAATTATGTCGAGTGAAATTGTAGCTTTATCTACTTTTACACAATTTTGGTTTCCTAATGCTCCATTGTGGAGTTTTACTATAATTTATTCACTTCTAGGCTTCGGGATTAACTTGATGGGTGTTCGGAATTTCGGAGCTATCGAGTCCATGTTTGCCATGATCAAGCTATCTACACTATTGGCGTTCATTGTTTTTGGTACTTTATTTTTAGCTGGTTTGATTCATCCAGTGAATGTGTCTGCAATACAACATACATCATTTAGCCAGTTTTTCCCCCTTGGTATAAGAGGATTATGGTCAGCGCTCATTTTTATCTTTTTCTCTTTTGGCGGAATCGAGGTTGTTGGAATTGCATCAGCTGAATTAAAAAATAGACATGAAATTCCGAAAGCGGGTTATGGACTAGTTATCGCACTTGTATCTATGTATCTGTTGTCATTATTTTTTGTGTTGTATCTCATCAACTGGACGCGTATTAATACGGCAACGAGTCCTTTTGTTTCGGCTTTATCCGCCTTTCGATTTCCCTTTATCGAGTCCTTTTTCAATATTATTATTATCAGTGCAGCGTTTTCAACAATGGTTGGAGCTTTATTTTCGATTACCCAAATTCTCGTGGCTCTTGCTGATGATGGAGATGCACCTAAAATGTTGAAAGAAAAAAATAAGCGTGGCGTGGCAACCAAATCCCTGCTCATTACAGGAATAGGTTTAACGGTCTCTATTTTATTTTCCTTTCTATTGCCAAATACATTATATGAATATGTTACAACGGCTGCTGGTGTACTCTTAATTCTCAATTGGGTCAATATCCTTTCATGTCACATTAAACTTCACCCATCCTATATAAATAATGAAGGAACATTTAAAGCCTTTGGTTATCCCTATACTTCCTATCTCGGAATTATTATTATTGCAATAACTGTCTCAGGAGCTTTATTACATCCGAATGAGCGTATTGGCTTATTCATCAGCTTTGGGTTGTTGTTTGTTATTTTTGTATGTAGTAAATTTATTTCTCGAAAAAGGGAACTACCTATGTACCCTTTAACTCGCGAAGGGTTGATACAAGAAATCGCAGAGGAATTTCCTGCTGACAAGGATGACCATAAGAAATAAAAGAAGTGGCTTCATTTATTAAAATATAATTTCGATTAATGCCGTGTTAAAATAGGCTTAATTAATGAAACACGGATAGGTCGGTGGAAGCTTTGGAACATCATCGAATTAATGATTTCATCCCCTATTGCAAGTAACATCGATACGAAGTGGATGATTCATTTTTGTATGAAGGTGATCTAAAAGAATTTGAACCGAATGAGGAAAATCAAACCTATGTTATAACGAATAATGAAGGTAAAGTTAAGGCTGTCACTTCACTAAGGCGAGGTAAAAGGGCTCGTTTAAGAATACTTCATTCCGAAGTTGCATCTGGGGGTGACAGGTACCTTTCAAAGGAGTCTAGAAAATGAAAGTAGCTATTATTGGATTAGGAGCCATTGGATGTACCTTACTTCCTTTTCTAAAAAAAGAAATTCAACCAAATAACTTGCGAATTATCGCAGGAGGCGAGCGAAAAAAAAGGTTAGAAAAACAAGGGATTCTTATTAATGAAGAACACTATAACCTAAATGTGGTTTCTCCTGAAACTATCGTCGATCCGGCTGATTTAGTGATTGTTGCGGTTAAATATAATCAATTGAATCAAGCGATACAAGATATAAAAAACCAGGTAGGGCCAAAAACCATTATTTTGTCCTTAATGAATGGGATCACGAGTGAAGAGGAAATCGCTGAAGTGTATGGGAAAGAAAAAGTCATTTACGGTTTTACGACGATTAATGGTATTTATAAAAATGGTGTGGCCACTTTTTCAGTTGGCGAAAATAAAATTAAATTTGGGATTGATCAACCCGAAGATCAGCAAAACAAAGTCCAACGAGTAAAGGAATTGTTTGATGCATGCCAGATTCCATATGAAATTCCGGATAATATTATTCGTGAACTTTGGCTGAAATTTCTACTTAATGTGAGCGGTAATTCAGTCGCTGGGGTACTTAGAGGAAAACATAAGCATTTTCAGAAGCTTGATTCGGCAAACAAAGCACGAGAATGTATTATGCGAGAAGTCATAGCCCTTTCTAAAGCGATGGGCACTGGGTTAGTCGATGAAGACCTTGAAACCATGAAACCAATCTACTTTAACTACGAGCCAGAGGCCAGAGGCTCAATGGTTCAAGACATACTCTCAAAACGTCCAACAGAAAATGAAATGTTGTGCGGGACAGTGGTCAAGTTAGGAAAAAAATATGGTGTTAGCACACCTGCCACTGAGCTACTGTACTACTTAATAAAAGCCATTGATGATGAAACAAATGGTTTGTTGGATTAATGTCTTCAAGATCAACTGCCCGTAAAAGATCCGATTGGTTCAGCCAACCATCGGTTTCATTCCCAATGCTGTTGTGTTTTAAATCCTTTTAAAATAATACTCTCTTCATCTTCTCGACTAATCACCATGACTTTCGGGTATAGCAAAATTAACTAAGTGTATATACGACCCAAGGAGGAAAGAAGATGAAATGGAGAGGCCGAAAAGGGAGTTCGAATGTAGAGGATCAAAGAGGTAAAGGAATAGGCGGAATAGGTGTTGCAGGCGGAGGACTTGGTTTAATTATTGTCCTTATTGCGACTTTACTTGGAGGAAATCCTGGTGAATTATTGAATAATTTTCAAATCGGAGATTCCGGTAACAATACCTCTTATGTAGAAACGGATCAAGAAAAAGAGTTGTCGCAATTTGTGTCGGTCGTACTTAAAGATACAGAGGACGTATGGAGTGAGGAATTCCGGAAAGAGGGGTTAACCTATAAGAACCCAACCCTTGTTTTGTACTCAGGAAGTGTGAGTACGGCTTGCGGGGCGGCTGGCTCATCGGTAGGGCCTTTTTATTGTCCAGGTGATCAAAAGCTGTATATTGATTTAGGCTTCTATCAAGAGCTTAAAGATAAATTTCAAGCTCCTGGAGATTTTGCGATGGCCTATGTGATAGCTCACGAAGTTGGTCACCATGTTCAAAAACTCTTAGGTACATCGGATCAAGTGATGTCTCAGCGTTCAAAACTAAGTGAAAAAGAATTTAATAAGCTTTCTGTTCGGCTTGAATTACAAGCGGATTATTTTGCCGGGGTTTGGGCTAATCATGCACAAGGGATGGATTTGTTAGAAAAAGGGGATTTGGAGGAAGCTTTGAATGCTGCCACAGCAGTAGGTGATGATACTCTGCAAAAGAAAGCACGGGGATATGCCGTTCCAGAAAGTTTTACTCATGGTACATCCGAACAGAGAAAGCGCTGGTTTTATAAAGGTTTTAAATCTGGGAAAATAGAAGATGGGGATACCTTTAGCGCAGATAATCTGTAAAACTCTTATTAAAATGAACTAAATAAGGAATTAGAGGTTGGCAAAATCGACTCAAGCTTTTGTACGTGTCGTCATTATTCTATTGAATAGAAGTACAAAATGTAATGTTTCATAAAAATGGCCTAGGACATAGTTTTATAGAGTGAATAAAACAGTAGTAGAGGTAAAAAGTTGTTATCATACATACTCTATCTTATAATTAAATAACTACTAACTATTGTAATCACATCCTTGTTGATAATTTCAAAGATACTCCAGAATGAATGGGACTTACTGAGGGGAAAATGACATTGAAGAAGTAAAGGTGAGGGAACAGCCCCAAAAAAGCCCGATAGGTTCAATTAATAATTAGCGAGGGTGAATTCCCTCTGATCGAAGCTTCACTTTATCTAAATAGAGATATAGGGGGAAGATCAATTGAAAAAGGTATGGTGGAAAGAAGCTGTAGCTTATCAAATATACCCGCGTAGTTTTATGGATTCAAACGGGGATGGAATCGGTGACATCCAAGGCGTTATCTCTAAGCTAGATTATTTAAAGGATCTTGGAATCGATGTGATCTGGATTTGTCCCATTTATCGTTCTCCAAATGATGATAACGGTTATGATATAAGTGATTATAAGGGAATATTGCCCGAGTTTGGAACAATGGCTGATTTTGATCAATTATTACAAGAGGTGCATGAACGAGGTATGAAATTAATTATGGATTTAGTGATTAATCATACGTCTGATGAGCATCCTTGGTTCATTGAATCACGATCTTCTAAAAATAACCCATATCGCGATTACTATATTTGGCGACGAGGTAAGAATGGAAAGGAACCAAATAATTGGGAATCAATTTTTGGGGGATCTGCCTGGGAATATGACGAGAAGACAAAAGAATACTTTCTCCATGTCTTTTCAAAGAAACAACCAGACCTCAACTGGGAAAATTCAATTGTTCGCCGTGAATTGTATGGTATGGTGAATGGGTGGTTAGAAAAAGGGATAGATGGTTTTCGTATTGATGCGATTTCTCATATAAAAAAAGTAAAGGGCTTGCCTGATTTACCTAATCCAAAGAAAAAGCGCTATGTACCGTCTTTTGATGGGCACATGAATCGTGAAGGAATTGACGTCTTTCTTGAAGAACTTAAACGTGAAACATTTGACCATTATAATATTATGACCGTAGGAGAAGCGAACGGTGTAAAAGTTGAACAAGCTGAAGAATGGGTTGGTGAAGAAAACGGTTATTTTGATATGATCTTTCAATTTGATCATTTAGGTCTTTGGGGAAAAGGTGCGGGTGGTAAATTAGATATCATAGCTCTCAAAAAGACATTAACAAAATGGCAAAAAGGGCTCGAAAACATTGGATGGAATGCTTTATTTCTTGAAAATCATGACCAGCCGCGATCAGTTTCAACATGGGGAAATAGTGAAAACTATTGGGATATGTCAGCTAAAGCTTTGGCAACACTATATTTCTTAATGCAAGGAACTCCTTTTATTTACCAAGGGCAAGAAATCGGGATGACAAATGTGAAGTTTCCTTCAATCGATGATTATAATGATATTGCTATAAAAAACTTATATCAACATGAAAAAGAAGAAGGTAAATCCCATCAAGAAATTATGGAGATGATTTGGAAAAATGGTCGAGATAATTCAAGAACACCCATACAATGGAATAAGGAGAAAAATGCGGGTTTTACAAAAGGTCAACCTTGGCTAAAAGTCAATCCGAATTATCAAGAGATTAATGTAGCATCAGAAATCAAAGATCCAGAGTCTATCTACCACTTCTACAAGTCGCTTATAAATTTGCGTAAAGAAAATGATACGCTCATCTATGGGAAATACGACCTTATTTTAGATGACCATCAGGACATTTACGCATATATGAGAACACTCGGTAAGGACACGATCGTCATTATAGTCAACCTTTTTGATAAAAAAGTAGAAATAGACTTATCTAAATGTTTATCCTTTGATTCTTTAGAGTGGCTTCTTGGAAATGTTAAAGAGGAACTTATTGAAGAAAATATTTTTCAACCATATGAAGCGAGAGTGTATCGGTTAAAATGATAAAAAACGAGGTTAGATAAAAGGCTGCATCCTATCTAACCTTATTTGATTTTATGCATAATAGATTAGTCAATCTTTTTAGCAAGGTAATATTTTTTAAAGGCATGAGGGCTTAAGTCAATAAATGGATGGATCAATGGCTATAATTGAATATATCAATGTCATTTATAAAACCATCTTAGCGGTTGTTCAAAAAGTCACCAAATGATAAGCTACGAATCTCGGCGCCCGCTTGTTTTTCCGGTCCTCAAAACGGCACCGCCTTGATCTTCTTGCTTCTAATTTGTCACCTTTTTGAACACGCACTATTAAGGAGTTCTATTGTGAATGTTCGAATTGAAATAACCTACAAAACACGAAAAGGAACAGAAACGACCTTTAGTTCTGCGGAGATGCGCGCGGAGAAAGCTCTTTTAATTGCTGAGGATTTGGAAAGAACAGGGAGGGCAAAAAACTTAATTTTTATCGACAGCAATGAAAGTACATGGAGCATGAAGGAATTAAAGAAATATTTGCAGGGTATTCAAACTGAGCCGCATCATGTCACTGCCTATTTTGATGGGGGATTCGATCTAGAGACGAAAAAATCTGGCTTAGGTTGTGTTATTTATTTTGAACAGAACGGCAAATTTTATCGAGTTAGAAAAAATGCCTTAGTGTCCTACCTTGACACGAACAATGAAGCAGAATATGCGGCCTTACATCTTGTAGTAAAGGAATTAGAGAATTTAGGCGTTCATCATTTACCAGTTAAATTTACGGGTGATTCTCTCGTTGTGATTAATCAATTAAGTGGAGAGTGGCCAGTCTTTGAAGAGGAATTGAATAAATGGGCGGACCGAATTGATCGTAAACTAGAGCAACTAGGTATTACACCAGAATATGAACTTGTTCCAAGAAAAAACAATCAAGAAGCTGATAAATTAGCATCGCAAGCATTACGAGAAATAGAAATAACTGGGACGATTGAAATAGATGGAGAAAATAAATTCGATTAACTCTTCAAATGCGTGTTCAAAAAGGTGGCAAACTAGAAGCAAGAAGATCAAGCCAACGCCGAGAATTTGTTGTCTTTTTGAACAACATCTTCAATTAAAAATCTTTAATAAAATAAAAAACTATGATACCATGGCATAGAAAAGAATATATATTTATAAGTGCTCTACTAGGGGAGTCCAATGGATGGACTGAGAAAAGAATGTGAGATTCTTTGACCCTTTGAACCTGATCTGGATTATACCAGCGTAGGGAAGTAGGAAGAAGGCGTCTTTGGGTCTATCTATACGCCACTACTTTTGGGATGATAAATCAGGTTCTGTATATATACAGAACCTTTTTATATTGTCTTCATCTGTTTACTTTAAGGATGAACTGGGCTGTTATAACTCCTAAGATCAGATCAATTTAAAATTAGGAGGAGATTACATGGCAAAGAAAACAGAAGTAAACATTGAGTTGAAATCCCCATTTCAAGGGAGTAAAAAAGTTTATGTAGAAGGACCTAGACCAGATTTAAGGGTCCCAATGCGAGAAATTGAACTAAATAAAACAGTCACTTCATTTGGAGAGGAAATAAATGAACCTGTTCGTGTTTATGATACGAGTGGCCCTTATACAGACCCGAACTACATAGTCGATATTAGAAAGGGATTACCCAATCTCCGCGAAAATTGGATTTTAGAACGTCAGGATGTTGAGGAGTATAGAGGAAGAGAAATAAAACCAGAAGATGATGGATTTCTTAAAGAAAATGAACGGTCGAACATTGAAAGGTTCCCTAATATAAATAAAACACCATTACGGGCGAAAGAAGGTTGTAAGGTCACTCAACTGCACTATGCAAGAAAAGGCAACATTACACCTGAAATGGCATTTATCGCAATACGTGAAAATATGGATCCGGAAGTTGTCCGTGAAGAAGTAGCGAAGGGAAGGGCCATTATTCCTGCAAACATTAATCATCCAGAAAGTGAACCGATGATTATTGGTCGTCGTTTCCATGTCAAAATAAATGCAAATATCGGTAATTCTGTGGTTACTTCTTCTATAGAGCAAGAGGTTGAAAAGATGACGTGGGCGACCCGGTGGGGGACAGATACGATTATGGATCTATCAACAGGTAAAAATATTCATAACACAAGAGAATGGATTATTCGTAATTCGCCTGTCCCTGTTGGAACCGTGCCGATTTATCAAGCTCTTGAAAAAGTGAACGGGGTTGCCGAAAATTTAACGTGGGAAGTTTACCGTGATACGTTAATTGAGCAGGCCGAGCAAGGAGTCGATTACTTTACGATACATGCAGGAGTCTTATTACGTTATATTCCATTGACTGTTAAACGGACGACCGGAATTGTTTCTCGCGGTGGATCCATTATGGCACAATGGTGTTTAGCTCACCATCAGGAGAATTTCTTATATACCCATTTTGAAGATATATGTCAAATTTTAAACCAATACGATATTTCAGTTTCCCTTGGAGACGGGTTGCGCCCTGGATCAATTGCGGATGCAAATGATGAGGCACAATTTGCAGAGCTTGAAACGTTAGGTGAATTAACGGAAGTGGCATGGAAGCACGATGTGCAAGTGATGATCGAAGGACCAGGGCATGTACCTATGCACATGATAAAAGAAAACGTGGATAAGCAAATGGCCATTTGCAAAGAAGCACCATTTTATACCTTAGGCCCATTAACGACAGATATTGCCCCGGGATATGATCATATTACATCCGCCATTGGCGCGGCCACAATAGGATGGTTAGGGACAGCGATGCTCTGTTATGTTACACCAAAAGAGCACCTAGGTTTACCAAATAAAGATGATGTTCGTGAAGGGGTGATAACTTATAAAATTGCCGCTCATGCAGCCGATTTAGCAAAAGGCCATCCGGGGGCTCAAATAAGAGACGATGCGATCTCGAAAGCTCGTTTTGAGTTTCGCTGGAACGATCAATTCAATTTATCCCTTGATCCAGAACGTGCGAGAGAGTTTCATGATGAAACCCTTCCTGCTGAAGGAGCAAAAACCGCACACTTTTGCTCAATGTGCGGTCCTAAATTCTGTTCCATGAGGATTTCTCATGATATTCGAGGCGGAATAGCTAAGGAAAAAGCAAAAGATCAAGAAGTAGCCTCAATAGAAGAAGGCATGACTCAAAAATCAAAAGAATTTATAAAAAATGGCTCTCATATTTACCAATAAGTCGAGCAATAAAGAAAGAATAATAGAGAAAACTTGTGGAGTCTCTCAAAATAGTTTTTGAGAGACTCCATTTTTTTATATACTAACTAAAGATGCGGAATATTGACAAATTTTTTTGATGCATAATTGACACAATTCAAATTAAGAAGGTATATTTAAAATAAAAAACATCTTCAATAAATAAATAGTTAGAACCTTTTGAAGGGACGGTCAGGATGGATCATGCAAAAGTCTCAATAGATATCTTAAATGCATTAAACGGTAGGAAAAATATTCAAGCTATTACTCATTGTGCCACGAGACTGAGACTCATTGTTAAAGATGAGTCGAAAATAGATGATATGACATTAGATCATCATCCTGATATTAAAGGGATATACAGGATTAATGGACAATTTCATATTATTATCGGCCCAGGCGATGTGGATGAGATTTATAATGAATTAATTAAACGGGTAGGTCTCCCTGATATGACAGAAGGCGATCAGATTTTATCTCAAAAAGGAAAAAAAGGAAATATATTTTTACAATTCATGAGTTTAATAGCTGATATTTTTGTACCTATAATCCCTGCATTAATTGCAGGGGGAATGTTGATGGCACTGAATAATGTTTTGACAACAGCGCATCTATTTAGTTCTCAATCTGTCGTTGAAATGTATCCAAGTTTAAAAGGAGTTGCTGGATTCATCCATACATTATCTGCTGCCCCCTATATTTTCTTACCCGTACTTATCGGTTTTTCTGCGACGAGACGTTTTGGCGGGAATCCATATTTGGGAGCTGTGATGGGGATGATCATGATCTCTCCTGACTTAGCAAGCTCTTATAATGTCATCCATACTGCAGCAACAAATCAAGTTGACCATTGGCATATATTTGGCTTAGATGTGGCGAAACAGGGTTATCAGGATTCTGTCTTACCTGTACTAGCGGTTTCCTTTATTTTAGCTAAAATCGAGAAATACTTACATAAACATATTACAAAAGCCCTTGATTTTAATTTTACCCCTATGCTAGCCATTATTTTTACTGGTTTTATGACTTTTTTATTTGTAGGACCTATGATGCGGCATGTGAGCGATAGTTTAACCAATGGATTGACGTGGTTATATGATGTAACGGGTTTCGTAGGTACCTTGGTGTTTGGGTTTTTCTATTCTACAATTGTTATAACAGGACTTCATCAAAGTTTTCCTGCTATTGAAACGCAGTTATTAGCCAATATAGGAAAAACGGGTGGATCTTTTGTATTGCCAATTGCTTCAGTGGCAAACATAGCGCAAGGCGCGGCTTGTCTTGCAGTCGTTTTTATTACCAAAAATAAGAACCAAAAAAGTTTAGCCTCATCTTCAAGTATTACTGCATTATTAGGTATAACAGAGCCGGCCATTTTTGGCGTTAATTTAAAGCTCAAATACCCTTTCTTTTGTGCCATGATAGGGTCAGGAATTGCCTCTATCTTTATTGGCTTATTTCATGTTTTAGCTAACACGATGGGACCTCCAAGTATCCTTGGCTTAATTTGTGTCAATTCAACATCCATTGTCCCATTTCTGATCAGTTTAATCGTCAGTTTTGTTGTAGCTTTTACGTTAACGCTTTTTTATGGTAAACGTGCTGTTGCTCATGAACAGGAACCAATGTTTGAAAATATGAATGAATATGTAGCAGCAGCAAAAGAAGGACAAGATCTAGTAGAACATATTGCTCAGATTGAGACAGTTCAAGATGAATATATCTATGCCCCAATCTCCGGTGAATCAATTAGCATTAAGGATGTAAATGATAAAGTATTTTCGCATGAATTTCTTGGAACAGGAGCTGCCATTATTCCATCAGATGGCGATGTCATTGCACCATGCGATGGGCTTATTACCGTAACATTTAGTACGAATCATGCATTCAGCTTAAAAACAGAACGTGGTGCTGAAATACTTATCCATATAGGGATTGATACAGTCAATTTAAATGGGGCTTATTTTGAAAGATTTGTAGAGAAACATCAATGGGTCAATAAAGGTGATAAGTTATGTCATTTTGATTTAGATAAAATTAGAAAAATGGGGTATGATCCAACGGTCATTGTTGTCATCACAAACACAGAAGATTATGCTTCTGTAGAGAGAACTGCGCTTGGTCGTGTGACAGTAGAGCATAAATTATTAGAGGTAATGGCCTAAAAAATCAATATAAAAGATGAGCAAGCCTCTCACGAAAAGCTTGCTCATCCTAATCTCTTATTAGTAAACGCGGTCACCATTAAAAATCGAATTTTTAACGATCACATAGTCAACATTACGGATAGCTTCCAACTTAGTTCCACCAGCGTACGAAATAGAGGATTGTAAGTCTTGCTCCATTTCTGTTAACGTATCTTGCAAGGCACCTTTATGTTCAACGTACATTTTTTTACCTTCTACATTTTTTCGTTCGCCTTTTTGAAATTCTGATGCTGATCCGAAATATTCTTTATAGAGCTTTCCGTCTTTTTCAATGGTTTCTCCCGGAGATTCTTCATGTCCAGCAAATAATGAGCCAATCATGACCATTGTAGCTCCGAAACGGACGGACTTTGCGATATCACCATGAGTGCGAATTCCTCCGTCAGCAATAATGGGTTTACTTGCTGCTTTGGCACACCAACGCAGAGCCGCAAGTTGCCATCCACCCGTTCCAAATCCAGTTTTAATCTTCGTAATGCAGACCTTTCCAGGACCTATGCCAACTTTTGTCGCATCGGCACCAGCATATTCCAATTCTCTCACTGCTTCAGGCGTTCCGACATTCCCAGCTATAACAAAACTATCTGGTAAAAGCCTTTTGATATGCTGGATCATTTGAATGACCGCATTAGAGTGTCCATGGGCTATGTCGATCGTAATATATTCGGGTAGTAGATTATCACCGGCTAATTGCTCAATAAATTCGTATTCCTCAGCTTTAACGCCAACACTAATCGACGCGAATAATCCGCGTTCTTGCATATTTTTAATAAAATCAATCCGTTTTTCAGGTTGAAAACGATGCATGATATAGAAGTAACCATTTTCGGCTAAATAGAGAGCGATTTTTTCATCAATTATCGTTTGCATATTGGCTGGAACAACGGGTAATTTAAACGTATATTTTCCTAAGGTTACGGTTGTATCACATTCAGAACGGCTATTTACAATACATTTTGCGGGAATTAATTGAATATCTTCATAATCAAATACATTATCCATGATTTATTCTCCTAAAAACGAATATTATTAATGGTGTTTGATATAATTGTTCGTACATAGGTACTTTACATGATCTTTATCAGGATGTCAAAGTTTTTCATATTTATGTACGTTAAAGTGACTTTTGAACACGCACTTAAAGGTTAATTAATCTCTTTTAATTTGCTCAATAAAAGAAGAAATGATCAAATAAAAAACGTCACGTTTAAAATGACGTTTTTCACTAAAATTCGTTTTTCGTGCTTATTTATAAAGGAGCAAGATTAATAAATTAACACATTATCTTAACTTTTTCGTTTAGTCATAGCCCACAGTGAAGCACCAATACCAGCAAGTGCAAGGGTTGACAGCACTGGATTCTCTGTTGCTTTAACATACAGACTCCGTTTTCTCATCCACCCTTTATTCGTTCCTCTTTCATGTAGCCCATAGCCAGCATGGTACAACGCGCTTTCCTCAGGAGGATTTGAAGGCTCGTCACTATGTTGGGTACGGTACATCGTAAGCTCCATGAATTTATCTGTAAATCGCGGAGCAAAACGTCCAAGCATGGCTAAAAATTTAGCTTGAGAACCTACATACATATCCCTTTTTGGATGCTCTGCACAAAATAGAATGGCTTCAGCTACGGCTTCAGGCGGATAAATCATTGACATATAATGCGCTGGCTGCTTATTTAAATAACTTCTTGCGTGTTCATTATATGGCGTATCGATTCTTCCCGGATGAATAAGTGTAACGGATACGGGGGTGTTTTCCTTTTCTAATTCCATTCTGATACTTTCTGTCCATCCATGTAAAGCAAACTTGGCGGAAGCATAAGTCGATTGGATAACCGTTCCTCTATCTCCAAAAAAGCTACCAATATTAATGAGGGCACCAGGGACTCCTCTTTCTTTAAAGTGCTTTACGGCAGCTCTAGTTCCGTATACAACACCCCAAAAGTTGGTATCATACATCCGTTTCATATCATCAATCGTCACATCCATCGCTTGGCCAAAAATCGAGATTCCTGCATTGTTCACCCATGTATCAAAACGTCCAAATTCATTTATTGCTGCTTTTGCAATTTTGTTTACATCTTCTTCGCGACCAACATCTGCTTTGACCCAGATAGCTGAGCAGCCCTTTCCATTTAACTCCTTCACTAATTGTTTAAGTGCTTCTTCATTTCTCGCCGCAGCGACAACTTTGGCTCCTTTTGAAGCGGCCATCCTTGCCGTGACAAGACCTATTCCACTTGACGCCCCTGTAATAACGATGACTTGATCTTCTAATTTTTTTAAGGTCATCATCTTTCTTTGATCTTTTAACTTTTTCAAATTCTCTGATGTGGAATTTTTTAGAGCGATGACTTTTTCGTCCAGTCTGATTGATTTATCATCCATAGTGAGCTCCTCCTTATTTTTTCACTATCTATGATTTTTTCACTATCTATGATTTTTTTATATCCTGACTTTCTAGTAATTACCCCATTTATATGAAAAGATGCAGATAAATGGATTTTGTTCTCGATTTGAAATGCTTAAATTTAATATGTAAAGAGGCGTAACTTATTTTTGTGATACTCCGCAAAAAAGATATCTTCCACTTTCTCGATACCCTGCTTTTTAATCTGTGCATGAAGCCAGTCTTCATCTTTCCCGATATCTTCTAATCCCTCTTCATAGATTTCACCATCAGAGATGACCATGTATGATTGATCTTCATCATCCGTTTTAATAACGGTTAACTGGCCATTTTGTTCTATTTGTGCTTTTTTTAAAGAACTGACCGAACTGATTTCCTTCATTCGTAGCATGGTGGTAAAGGTTTGAGTGGATAATTTTGCTTTCATAAAATTTTCAGGGATGACTTTCCCATTTCTCACAACAATGATACGTTCTCCATCGATGAACCGTTTAATGAATCTATTTTTGAGTTTTAAGAAGCGAATAAACCAATTGAGGAATGCCCAAATAAATAGGACAATAACAAATTGTACAATTGTGATTTGGGGGCTATAGATAATACCACCTACGATACCACCTAATACATAATTTTGAATTTGATCGGCAGCAGACATTGGTGCCAAATTTCCTTTACCAGATAAATTCATAAAAAGGATTAAACATAAGAAACCTAGTGACAATTTAATGGTAATTAATATATAAGATTCCATAGTTTTACGCCTTTCTCGTACTTTATTTAACTCACTTTTTTTATTATTCTTTGCTATTCTCAATGAATTTATAATTTGTATTAAAAAAGAGGGTCGTTTCCTGAAGAAGTTTGAAAGGATGAATTTCATTTAAGCCAATCTGTAAATACATCCAATTTGACAATTAAGATAAATACCAAAACTAAACGACTTGAACCCTATGGAATATAGAGTTAAAGCCGTTTAAATTATTTTTATTTTATTAAAATCATGCGAGGGGATTGTTAATAAATTAAGCCAACCATTATAGCCGTTAAGAAACTCACTAATGTAGCCCCATAAACCAGCTTGAGGCCAAACCTTGCTACCACGTTTCCTTTTTCTGCATTTAAACTTTTTACAGCTCCTGCGATAATGCCAATAGATGAAAAATTGGCAAATGAAACAAGAAAGACAGAAACAATGGCATTTGTTCTCTCAGAGAAGTGAAAATGGCCTTGTGATAAATTTGTCATGGCGACAAATTCATTAGTAACCAGTTTGGTCGCCATAATACTTCCTGCATCAACAGCGCTATTCCAAGGTACCCCCATTAAGAAGGCAATGGGAGCAAAGATGTATCCCATGACTTCTTGAAAAGTGATGCCGAATATTGCATTGAATAAAGCATTAATCATGGCAATAATTGCAACAAATCCGATCAGCATCGCAGCAACAGTAAAGGCCACTCTGAAACCATCCATAATATATTCACCAAGAACTTCAAAGAAGGATTGTTTCTTTTCATTTTCTTCTATTTTAATTTCGTCTTCTTCTTTTGAGACTGTATATGGATTAATAATGGAAGCAATAATAAATCCTCCAAATAGATTTAAAACTATCGCCGTGACAACATACTCAGGTTTTATCAAAACCATATAAGACCCAACAATGGACATAGAAACAGTTGACATGGCTGATGCACATAATGTGTAGAGGCGATGTGAAGGCAATTTTCCGAGCTGTCTTTTAACTGAAATGAATACCTCAGATTGTCCCAAAATCGCTGAAGCCACACCATTGTATGATTCAAGTTTTCCCATGCCATTGATTTTACTTAAAACATAACCGATACTGCTGATAATAATAGGCAGGATTCTCCAATGTTGTAGGATGCCAATTAGGGCAGAAATAAAAATGATAGGTAGCAGGACACTCATAAAAAAGGACATTTGTTGGTTATTGACCAACCCGCCAAAAACAAAATCAACCCCTTGTCCCGCAAATTTCAAAAGTTCTCCAAATCCATTGGCTATGCCTTTAATCAACCAATTACCTGCATCAGTTCTCAATAATATAAATCCAAGAAGAAATTGGATGATGATCATCACGATGATGGGACGAATTTTAATCCTTCTTTTGTTGTTACTAACGAGCCAAGCTAAAAACAATGTAACGAATAAACCGATAATTCCTATTAAATAATTCATGATTCCTCCTTATAAAGAACTCCTTCTTTTCTATGTTTTCCCTTTTTTGTCCAAAATTATTTTATTAGGAGATATGAAAAAATGAGTTCAGTCAATTTTTTATCCTAGCATACGGATAATTCCTTTGCAATTTGTCATTGATTAAACAGAATAATTATGAAAAAGGCACCCGCTTAGATAGAATTTTCATAGTACAACCATTGATAAAAGAAAAATTGACATAAAGAAACCAGTGTTTCTATAAAACACTGGTGCATTATGAGTTTTTATAAAATTATAATTTACTTGTGACTTTCGGCCACTCACCAACAAATTCAACTTCATCATAGTCAAAGTAGTCTATCAGATTTTTTTCTCGATCATCAAGGAAGAGTTCCTCAGCAATAGCTGACGCAAGTCTCGGAATAGCAAACCGCATACCTGATAGCGCCGAAGCAGAAAGACCACAGCTAATCAAAGCTGAATAGTTGAATGCAAATAGTCCATGTAAGAGTTTTTTCCCTTCTTCATCACGACTTAAGAAAGCAAAGCCAGGGCTGAGATAAGGGTGTGCATCAAGGACAGGATTGAATACCTCTTCTGGTGCACGATAACGGTCGCCCCACCTAGCAATATGACTTTCGACAAGTGAGAGCTCTGGTCTTAGAGCCGGGTCAGTCAAAAGACCGGTGCTAATAATAAGAAAATCAAAAGTGAATTTTCCTTGTGGTGTCGTCACCACAGCAGCTCCTTCACTGGTTGCTTCAACATCAAGCCAAGGAGAGGCTAAGTGTAAATGGAAGCCCGGCCATTGAGACGCACGACCGAAGGTATCATTCGTCGGTGGTTGATTATGCTTAAAGAAATGAGACATCGCAGCATACTTATCCGCATCTGATAACACATGAAAGTGTTCAATCATTCCGGATGATTCCATTTGTCTAATGGGATTAATCCGAGGCATTTCTTTCCGGCGGAGAAAGACATGAGCTTCAGTTGCACCTTCTGTAAGAGCAAAATTGGCATTGTCAAAAGCGGAAGCTCCACCGCCTAATACAGCGACCTTTTTGCCTTTTAATGCCTCGAAATCAATGGCTTCCGATGTGTGGGCATAGAGATGACGGGGACACTTTTCTGAAATCATGGTTGGAACATGCCATTCACCTCCACCTTGAATACCGGTAGCTAAGACGACTTTTCGTGCTAACAAGGTCTTGGATGGTGCTCCAGCCCCTTCGATATGAAGTCGATGAATACCTTCTTCTGTTGGTTCGATCAGCTTAAGTTTTACCTCATTAATAACAGGAAGGCCTAGAACTTGACGATACCATCTGAGATAGTTCATCCAATCGCCTCGTGGAATTTTGTCAATGGCTTCCCAGCCTTCAGCTCCAACTTGAGCTTCCCACCAAGAACGGAAAGTGAGGGAAGGTATACCTTGATCAATCGAAGTGAGTTGTTTTGGTGTTCGAAGTGTGACCATACGAGCATAAGTTTCCCAAGGACCTTCTAAACCTTCTTTATTTTCATCAATGACAAGGATATTGGATATGCGTTCACGTAACAAACCGAAAGCGGTTCCTAAACCACTTTGACCGCCACCGACAATGATTACATCGTAGACGTGCCCATTTGGATGATCTACAGGACGTACCCAGTCTGGTCCCCCAAAAGCGAGATAGGAAAGATCGGTTTTTACTCGTTTATTCAAAGCTTCTAAACTCATGGTTGTCATTCCTTTCGCCGAACATGATTCTTAGAAATGTTTTTGCACTCTTTTATAAAAAGGATTCCTATTATATACATTTGAAGATTAACGATGATCTTCCATAAAAGATTGAAGGCACAATTGACATATTTGGTTGTGTCTATATTTTAACATTTTTCAGTCATTTGATTATATGTATAATGTAACTAAACTTCCTATTTATGATTGTTAAATATCACTAATTCAAAGATGGATATATATCAAGAGTCTTCTTTTGTGAATCGTACAACCCATGGGAAAGAAAAAACTGACCACTCCCCATGACTGAAGTCAAGAGAAGTGATCAGTGATGAGGTTTTCAGTAATTGGTCGGTGTTGAGGATCTTAGGAGATTATAAAAAGCACGGGAATAGGAACAAACACATCATATAATGAGATAGTTTTATTTGTACACTGGTCTAATTTGAATCATCAAGATGGGGACTTTTGGGTTTTACCAGTAGAAATCAGGTATCTGTGACTAAAGTATTCAACTACACCAAGTAAAAGTCCGATGAGAATGGCTCCAAAGAACGTAACTGTATCTCCCCACATCATATTGGAAAGAAAATAGACAATCAGAACAGATGCGACAAAATCGGCTCCTACGCTGATCCATAAAGTGCCTCGTTTTAATAGAGCATATTCCATAGCTACACCGACAACGGCAAGGACTAACCCGACAATGATGGCTTGCCCGATAAAATCATAGTTGACGCCAGGAAATAAATACATTGAAATAATAACTGCAACTGGACAAGCGATGATTTTTAATAAAAAACTAGTCAATTTATACCTCCCTTACTTGCAGATTAGGTTATCCCAAAACGAAAAAATATATTCTCCATCGAAATGGGCTAGGGATAAGGTGTGGAAATTGAAAGAAAAACCGGTTTTAGGATAATCAAGTTAATGCACTCTTTATAGGTTACTTAAATTAAAAAGAAGTCGTACTTAAACACTCCCTTTATTCAAACCTTTACGTTTTAAAGGAATATCCTTTCCGTCAACATCTTCCATAATACCGTCAATGGTACCTTCTACAAACGTATCATTAACCTGCTCATGAGTGGTTGCCAATCCTTTTTCTAATTCAGAATGACTCTTATAGTCATTTACGTCGTATGATTTTTTCGCAACTTCAGAACTCTTTGTTTCCTTTTGATTGTCTAAATTCAACAAAAAACCCTCCTATTTTAATACAGTTTCTTTTAATTATCACCAGTATTACTCAAATTATGTTCGCCAAGTTTCAAATTAATGTTTGGTTCTTTTATTTAAATATCACCAATTTACTCAAATTTTGTTTTCAAATTTACTCGCAGATGTTGGTTTGGAATTGGATGAATTGTATTGAATCCGACCAACCACCGACATTTAATCAAAAAACAAGTGTCCCAAATGAAAAACATTTTAGGCATGCCACATGATAGACTCGACGGCACTGACAAAGCAGTAATTTATCTCATAAGAAAGATGAACGAAAAGTTACCGATTTTCTCACTTGCTTATATTTATTTAATTTGCTAGTATAACTAACGAACGTTCGTTAGATTTAGAGGTGGTTTTATTGAAAAGCAACGAAATTAAGAAGGCAGGGTTAAAATATTTTACAATTCATGGTTATGAAGGAGCCTCCCTCTCTCAAATAGCTGAAGAAGTCGGCATAAAAAAGCAATCTATTTACGCTCATTTTAAAGGAAAGGATGATCTTTTTCTGCAAGTTTTACGTGATGCGAAAGAGGCTGATCTATCTTCAAAACTCGAATATTTCAGTAAAATTGATTCGCGAAATCCAGAAAAAGATTTATATGGATTTTTACAATTGGTCATCGATCTTTTCCAAAAAAATGAGCAGTTAAAGTTTTGGCTACGTATGTCTTTTTTTCCGCCAGCTCATCTTGCAGAGGCAATCGACAAGGAAGTATTCGATATTGAGGAGAAAGTACAGGCGATACTCGAAAGTAAATTTCAGGATTGGATCGATGCTAAAGTCATCGTCGAAGAGGTAGCAAAAACGCCGACCCTCGCCTTTCTCGGAATAGTCGATTCTATTATGCTAGAACTTGTATACGGCAATGATGAGAAACGGCTAAAAGATAAACTAGAAGCTTCTTGGACAGTATTTTGGAGAGGAATTTCACATCCATGATTCTCTATAGAAAAAGGTGTTGATATATGAAGAAAAACATCAAAGACCAAAAGATGGTCTTTATTATTCTTCTAAGCAATCTATTCATTGCATTTCTAGGAATTGGTCTTATCATGCCCGTTATGCCGTCTTTTATGAATATCATGCATTTATCAGGAAAAACGATGGGCTACCTTGTTGCCGTATTTGCAGTGGCACAACTACTTATGTCACCACTCGCAGGACGTTGGGTTGACCGTTACGGCAGAAAGAAAACCATAATAACCGGCTTATTCCTTTTTGGTGTTTCTGAACTCATCTTTGGTTTAGGAACGAATGTATCGGTGCTTTATATATCAAGGGTTCTAGGGGGTTTTAGCGCTGCCTTTATTATGCCAGGCGTTACGGCATATGTTGCAGATATTACATCAGTTCAGGAACGGTCAAAAGCGATGGGCTATATTTCTGCCGCCATTAGCACGGGCTTTATTATAGGACCTGGCATCGGCGGTTTTATTGCAGAATACAGTGTACGCATGCCCTTCTTCTTTGCGGCATTTATTGCCTTTTTAGCATGCATTTCATCACTATTTATATTAAAAGAGCCGCTAACAAAGGAACTGCTTACCGAAATCTCTGCTCATACAAAGCCAAACTTTGTAAGCGATTTAAAGAGGTCACTTAACCCGCTTTACTTTATTGCATTTATCATTGTATTTGTACTCGCTTTCGGTTTATCAGCCTATGAAACTATTTTTAGCTTATTTTCTGATCATAAATTCGGCTACACGTCGCAGGATATTGCCGCCATTATTACAATAAGTTCAATCTTCGGCGTTGTTGTGCAAATATTTATGTTTGGAAGAATGGTAGATATACTCGGTGAAAAGAAACTGATCCAAATATGTTTAATTACAGGTGCAATATTGGCAGTGGTGTCCACCGTGGTCTCTAGCTTTTTGGCAATACTGGCGGTAACTTGTTTCATCTTCCTCGCTTTTGACTTGCTTCGTCCAGCATTGACAACATTTTTATCGAAAGTTGCCGGGAAAGAGCAAGGGTTTGTTGCTGGAATGAACTCAACCTACACGAGCTTAGGTAATATCGTTGGGCCAGCAATGGGCGGAATACTATTTGACGTAAACATCCACTATCCGTATCTTTTCGCTGCTGTCATTATGGTCATTGGCCTTAGTATTACAGTTATCTGGAGAGAAAAACAATTGGCAGAAAACTCAGATGAATATTAAAGTTAGATTTCCTTGTAAGCTAGATAATTAAATAATTTAGGATACATCAAGAATCTTGCATTGGTTATATGAATAAAAGGTTATTTGATGACACTGAACAGGAGTTACAATACGACAACTCTCGTTGGAAAGAGCATAGGGGCAAAAGAATGGAAGAAACAAATAAATATGGCATGTTGACAACATGGATTGCTATTTTATTTATGCTCGATGGTTGGATAGAGTATTATTATTTCTCCTTGGAGTTTGCAACTTGGTTTACACAAAAAAGTGCTATTAGTATGGTCGTAAAGGGGAAAAGTCTCAAAAATATATTTTGAGACTTTTTACCATCACTATTTATTTGTTTATTTTGGATTCAGCATGTTCATGAACTTTGGACACTTCAATACGTTTGATATGGTGTTCTTCCCTGGCAATAATTTTAAAATTGAATGCATCTATTTGAATACTTTCGCCAACTTGAATATCATAATTTTCCGTTAATATCCACCCACCAATCGTATCCATATCTGAGCTATCAATGTTCGTACCTAATAGTTCATTAACCTCATCAATAAGCACTTTTGAGTCTAATAAATAATGTTCACTATTTATTTTTTGTATCATTGTTACTTCATTGGCATCGAACTCATCTTGAATTTCTCCAACAATTTCTTCTAATATATCTTCAACCGTTACAAGCCCAGATGTTCCGCCATATTCATCCATTAAAATGGCCATTTGAATACGTTGTTTTTGCATTTTTATTAATAAATCGTGAATTGGCATGGTTTCAATGACTTGAATAACTGGTTTTAGGTAAGAATTAATTGCTCTATTTATCAAACGTTGCTCGTAAGCAAAATCTGTTAATACTTCTTTGACGTTAATTAAACCTATAATTTCATCTTTATTATTATTGGAAGTAACGGGGTAGCGTGTATATTGTTCTGACTTCACAATTTTAAGAAGATCTTCGATTGTATCATCATCTGAAACGGTGACGATCTCAGTTCTTGGCACCATAATTTCTTTTGCCACACGATCATCAAATTCAAATATATTATTTACATATTTAAACTCAGCTTGATTAATTTCTCCACGTTCATAACTTTCAGAAAGAAGGAGACGTAATTCTTCTTCTGAGTGTGCTTTTTCATGTTCAGAAGCTTGTTTTAATCCAAAAAATTTGGTTAACATGCGAGAAGATCCATTTAATAAACGTATGAACGGAAACATGATTTTGTAAAACCAAATAAGAGGAGTTGAAAAAAGCAACGTAACTTTCTCAGCTTGTTGAATGGCTAATGTTTTGGGGGCTAATTCTCCGACAACAACATGCAGATATGTCATGATAAAAAAAGCAACTCCAAAGGATAATATAGAAGAAACAGAACCATTGAAGTTTAGAAGGTTAAATAAGGGATGTAATAATCTTTCTATTGTAGGTTCTCCTAACCAACCTAATCCCATGGCTGTAACTGTAATTCCTAATTGACATGCCGATAAATATTCATCAAGATGAGTGATTACTTTTTGTGCAGCCAAAGCACGTTTGTTTCCTTCTGCTACGAGTTGTTCTATTTTTGAACGTCTAACCTTAACGATGGCAAACTCGGCTGCCACAAAAAAAGCTGTTAATGCTATTAAAATAAAGATAATTAATATTTTTGTCAGATCCAATTAGTTTCCTTTTCCCGATAATAGGGAAAGGAGGCCACCTCCTAAATTTTTTTAAAATTACTTAGGTTTAAGTATAGCATATTAATCATTTGTTTTTAGCTTCGGTACTTTGTCGACTAAACATTACACTGTAACATTAAGTATCAGAAGGAGGATGAAAATCCCTTGTAGATCCTGACAACTATCTAACTCGAAAAGTGATAGTTTCTTATCTTTGAACTAAAGCCCTTTGTCCAATAGAACAAGGGGTTTAGACTTTTTTTACTAGTGAATTTTCTTTCTTCTTAATTCAGGACACATGAAATTTTATCAAGAATGTGGAACCAAAAATGAATAGTTATAAATATTCACATCTTATAATAACCGGTATATAATAGTATTACACTTAACATTTGAATACTTGCTCATATAATATATTAAAGAGGTGTACTTATATGATAAAAGAAAATATCGTGCCTAATACTTGTGAGGAAACGTGCAGTCAAACGGTTATCCATAAAGACATCATTCAAAAAGTAAGTGAGCACATGTCAGATGAAACTAATCTAGATAATATGGCTGAGTTATTTAAAATGTTTGGAGACCGCACAAGAATTAGGCTCCTCCATGCTCTCTATCAATCAGAAATGTGTGTCTGTGACCTGGCTTATCTACTTGGTATGACACAATCAGCCATCTCTCATCAATTACGTTTACTTAAACAAGCGAAATTGGTTAAGAACAGAAAGGAAGGTAAGGTCGTCTATTATTCACTTGCGGATCGACATGTTATGCAGATCTTTGTGCAAGCCTTCGATCATGTTCAAGAATAATGAATGACATGGAGGTGATGACATGGATGCTATAGAAACGAAAGTAAAAAAAGAACTTTTATTGGATGGGCTGGATTGTGCCAATTGTGCAGCCAAGATTGAAAAAGGCGTTAGTGAACTAAACGGGGTATCAACTTGTTCGGTTAACTTCATGACAAAGACATTAACCATGGAAACAGAACAAGGTCGTGAAGATGGAATCGTAACAGAAGCCAAGAAACTCGTGAAGACATTAGAACCCCATATCGAAGTTAAAGAAAAACAAATTGGTACGAAGTCAGGGATGACTCACCTATCTATAAATGGATTGGATTGTGCTAATTGTGCAGCCAAAATAGAAAAAGAAGTAAGTTTGTTATCAGGTATAAAATCTTCGACTGTAGACTTTGTATCTAAAAAACTGATTATTGAACCCACAGGAACGGTGAAAATAGACGACCTAGTGGCAGATGTCAAAAAAATCGTTAAACGTATTGAACCTGAGGTCAATGTGACTTTAGAAACGCATCATAAAGTACAAGATAATGAACACAACAATCATGATCATAGAAACAACAAGATAAAAAGATTACTAATACGTTTAGGTGTTGGCGGTGTTTTAACTGCGGTGGCAGTTTTTTCAAATCTTCCATTCATTCCGGAGCTTAGCCTCTTTCTTATTGCCTATTTAATTGTCGGTGGTGACATTGTCTATCGAGCGATAAGAAATATGACTAGAGGACAAGTTTTCGATGAGAACTTTTTAATGGCGATCGCTACGATAGGTGCTTTTGCTGTCGGACAGTTTCCTGAAGGTGTCGCTGTTATGCTGTTTTATCAAGTCGGTGAACTCTTCCAAGGTGTTGCAGTAAACCGATCACGGAAATCGATTAGTGCCCTTATGGATATACGTCCTGACTACGCTCACCTCAAAGTTGGTCAAGAAACGAAGAAAGTCTCACCAGAAGATGTAAATGTTGGTGACGTGATTATCATTAAGCCTGGGGAAAAAGTACCTTTAGATGGAAAAGTCATTGAAGGAAGCTCAATGGTTGATACATCAGCTTTAACTGGGGAATCCGTCCCAAGAGAAATAGAGGTTGGAAGCGATGTTCTTAGTGGATTCATTAATAAAAATGGGCTCTTAACCATTGAAGTGACGAAATCATACAGTGAATCCACTGTTGCTAAAATTTTAGATCTCGTACAAAACGCAAGCAGTAGAAAAGCACCGACAGAAAATTTTATTACGAAATTTGCTCGTTATTATACACCCGTTGTGGTCATTACAGCTGCTATACTTGCTTTTATTCCACCACTTATTCTACAAGGGGCAACATTCTCTGAATGGATTTATCGGGCATTGGTATTCCTCGTCATCTCTTGTCCATGTGCCTTAGTGGTTTCAATCCCTCTTGGCTTTTTTGGTGGGGTTGGTGGTGCGTCTAAAAGAGGTATTCTCGTGAAAGGGAGTAATTACCTCGAAGCCCTAAATGATGTGAAATATGTTGTTTTTGATAAAACAGGGACATTAACAAAAGGGATTTTTGAGGTCACAAGTATCAATCCTTCTAATGGCTTAACAAAGGATGAGCTTTTAGAATATGCGGCATTTGCAGAAGTTCATTCTAATCATCCGATTGCCCTTTCGATACGTAAGGCGTATAAAAAAGAGATCAATAATAACCGTATTCAAGATTACAATGAAATTTCAGGACATGGAATCGAAGTCAAAGTGGATGGAAAAACGATTTTGGCTGGTAATGCCAAACTGATGAAAAAAGAAGACATTTCATTTGAACAAAAAGATGTCGTGGGTACCCTTGTCCATGTTGCCATTGACGGGCAATATGGGGGTTATATTGTTATTTCAGATGAAGTCAAAGAAGATGCTGCAAAAGCAGTGCAACAATTAAAATCTTTAGGTATCAAGAAAACGGTGATGTTAACAGGAGATTCAAAAACAGTGGGGAAGGCTGTTGGCCATGAGCTTGGCTTGGATGAGATACACGCCGAATTATTACCTCATCAGAAAGTTGAAGAAATAGAAAAATTAGATGAACGAAAGATATCAAAAGAAAAGCTCATTTTTGTTGGTGATGGGATTAACGATACCCCTGTATTAGCTAGGGCTGATGTTGGTATAGCCATGGGAGGATTAGGTTCGGATGCCGCCATAGAGGCAGCTGACGTTGTGATCATGACAGATGAACCATCAAAAATTGCGACAGCCATTAAGATTGCCAAACGTACACGTGGCATTGTATGGCAAAACATATTATTTGCTTTAGGTGTAAAAGTTATTTTCCTCTTGCTCGGTGCCTTTGGTATTGCGACAATGTGGGAAGCTGTTTTTTCCGATGTCGGTGTCACCTTATTAGCGGTTCTCAATGCTATGCGAGTCTTGCAAACTAAAAATATATAACATCATAAACCAAACATATGATGTCTTATTTCATTATATGTTTGGTTTTCAAATAACGGGAGAAACAGATGAAAAATGCGACAAATCAGATTAAGTATAAACTTTTATCCGTGATATATGATAAGATCATGCGCAATCGTTGGTTTCATCGTGCAAGAAAAAAGGCTTTTTCAAAGATTGAATATCAAGAGGGTCAAAAAGTATTATTAGTTGGTGTTGGAACGGGGCTTGATATCCCCTTATTACCTGAAAATATTGCAATTACGGGTATAGATCTCTCTCTAAATATGTTGGCAAAGGCAAAACAAAAAGGACGTAACCATACTGTTTTTCTTAAACAAATGAATGCTGAACAGCTAGAGTTTAATGACCATTCGTTTGATATTGTGGTATTGAATTTGATTTTAAGTGTTGTTGAAAATCCAAAACAGGCATTAGCTGAATCTATTCGAGTCGTAAAGAAAGACGGTGTCATTCTTGTCTTTGATAAATTTTTAAATGAAGATTCATCTCCCAAACTCAGTAGAAAGTTTGTAAATAGAGTAACATCATTTTTAGGTACGGATATTAATCGTAAATTTAGTGATATTCAAACCAATTTGCCCCTGCATACGATATCTGATGAACGTTCTATTTTGAAAGGAAATTATAGAATCATCCTCTTACAGCAAACGAACTAATTAGGTGCCTATTACCACCCGATATTTTGATATTTTAATGTACGCACAACCTACACACATAGAACGCATAAAAGAAACACAATTTCAACACAAAAACATTTATACGCCTAATATGCGCACAATTTATATACATTGAGCACATAAAGAAATACAATTTCAACACAAAAACATTTCTGCACCTAATGTGCGCACAATTTACATAAAATATATTTCCAATGTATTGAAAAAGGATGTATAATAAAGACAAGCAAAGGAAAACAATAAATTCTATTAAGGAGTGATTCAATAATGACAAATATTTTAAAAGCGGGAGCAGATGCAGGAAATAATGGGTTAAAACTTTGGGTAAAAGGCGCTAAACCAATTACAATTCCAACGGTGTACTCTTTATACTTAGGGGAAACAACTGAATTGATGGATCTGGAAGACATTCCAGCAGATGAATTAATTAACAATATTGATATGACAATAAATTCCAAAACTTTAAGATTTAATAATTTTCGCTACGTCATAGGGGAAAAAGTATTAACTGACAATCTCCAAGCAACAGAACTCGAAAAAAAATCGGATAAATCAAAGGATGAAATCCCAGCCATCGTGACACTTGCTGGATTGGCCATACATGCAATGAAATCCGAATATGATAAGGACAAAATTGAAGTGACATATGATTTATCAGTCGCATTGCCAGTCAGCACCATAACAAAAGAATCTGCACAAGCAAATGCAAACCGATATATGGGAACCCATGAAGTTACATTTCATCATCCATCTGGCCGCAATGTAAAAGTGACAATCAAGATAGACTTTTGTAAATGCCTTCCCGAAGGTGCAGCTGCTGCATGGGGTGTTGTATTTGATGAAACCGGAAAACTTTCTGAAAGAAAAGTTGAAGTCGGGGAAAAATTAATGAAAGTTGATTTTAGTGACAAAACATTGCTTCACTTTGACATTGGCTCAGGAACAACCGAAATCGTGGTCACAGAAGGGGTGAAATTCAATCCGAAGCTTTCTGAAGGATTGAATTACGGTGTGAAACAAACGATCCTTGACATTGTTAAGCGTTGGAATCGTGGAAATCCTCGTAAATCTATTGATAGCATGGTTGAATTTAATGAAATCTACTTTAATCCTGAACATCCACGTCATAATGACTTAATTGAAGCATCGAAAACAGCTCTTCTCCAACTAGCAAACCAAATTAGCAGCGTCATCATTAACAAAATTGATGATTTGAAAGATGATCCGTATGTGTTCATTTATGGTGGGGGTGCTGTTGTTTTGAAAAGCTATTTAATAACAATTTTGAAGCAAAAAGGACGTATGACAAACGTTACATTCCTTTCTAACCCAATCTTTGTAAATGCACGCGGCTTACTCGTTTATACTTGTTCACCACGCTATGATCAACAAAAAGAAAGAGCTTTAGGTGTTACTCCAAATGGCACGAAATCGAAATAAAGAATACAAACAAGGCGATCGTATAAATATCTATTTAAGCCGCGATATTACACCCGAATTTATCGATTGGATCAATAAACAATCAGACCTATCAAGCTTTTTCTTATATGCAACACGACAACTGTATAGACATACAGGAAACATTGATGTATCAGAAGTAATGCCAAGAAAGATTAACTTTGATCTTTCTGCAGAAAATCGTTCAATGGAAGCTCCGGAAAACGTTACATCACCACCTGCACCATCACCGACAAAAGACGAAGAAGAATTGATCGATGAATCGGAATCCAGTAAAACAGAAGAAAAATGGGCATCGATTGAAAATCTCGACGATGACTTTGCTTAGAATTAGGCGCGATCTAGTGTCATCACCCGAAATTTGTCGAAAAAATTTAATTAGACAAAGAACATATTTTTCCTTTAATGATTATCCTTTCTGATAGGATAATCATTTTCTTCGTATTCAATAAATTCACGCTCATGATATGCCGCTATGGCCCCGTGGTAGCTCACATCTAATCCTATTTCTTCTTCTTCTTCAGTTGATCGAACAGGTATCCAACATTTAATAACTGATAAGCCTAACCAAGTTACAACAAATCCCCATGTACATAACACGATTAAGCCCAAAAGTTGTACTCCTAATAGGTGCCAATGCCCATCAGTTAAAAGACCACCATCTGATGAGAATAACCCAACGGCTATCGTTCCCCAAACCCCTGATGCAGCATGAACTGGGAAAGCACCGACAGGATCGTCAATTTGATTTGATTCTAATAAATTTGTAGCGAATATCATCAGTAGGCCTGAGATAGCCCCTATAAGGATGGCGAATGGATCACTCACGAAGGCACAGCCTGCTGTTATCCCCACTAATCCTGCCAACGAGCCATTGATGACTGCACCAGCGTCAGATCGATTATATCGAAATAGAGTATAAAGTAATGTTGTTGCTCCGCCTGATGCTGCCGAGAGCATTGTGACAATAGCGATGTGACCAATTCGAGCATCAGTGGCACTTAACGTACTCCCTGCATTAAATCCAAACCATCCGAACCATAGAAGAAACGCTCCAACTGAAGCTAGTGGTAGATTGCTAGGTAAGGCGATTGAACTTGTCCCTTGAGGTGTAAATTTTCCTTTTCTTGGGCCAATAAATATAGCTGCAGCTAAAGCAGAAAACCCGCCTAGGGCATGAATAACGGCAGAACCGGCAAAATCCATCATACCCAATTGACCGAGCCAACCACCGCCCCATACCCAGTGTCCAGCAATTGGATAAATTAAAGCCGTCATAAGAATCGCAAAAAGAATATAAGCTCGAAAGTTAATACGTTCCGCTACTGCACCAGAAACGATTGAAATCACTGCAATAACAAATGCAGCCTGGAAAAGCCAGAACGTGTCTAAAGAGATGGGTAGATCTAAATGTGTCAGATTTCCAAGCATCATAAACCCATTGGTACCTATGATTCCAAGAAAGTTATGACCATACATAAAACCAAAACCTATCACATAAAAGCATAGAGTACCAATCGTAATATCAACAAACACTTTCATGATGATATTAACATTGTTCTTATGTCGAACAAACCCAGCTTCTAAAAGTGCAAAACCGCCTTCCATAAGAATAATCATGGCAGCGGTTAATACAACCCAAATCGTATTCAAACCGGAACTAAGTGTGTTTATGGCCATTGATGTTAATCCTCCGATTTAGTATATAATCTTATTTCTTCATCTATTTTGCTAGAAAATTCAATATGGTTTAAAGATGCCCCGTTGCTAAGAAGTTTAATCGCACGATCTAACTCTAAAATTTGTTGGTTCAAAGCATCAATTTGTTTGCTCCGTTCTTTCACATGGACGATATGCTCTACGGCAAGATGATGGCATGGTGGTCGGCCAGCGAAAAATTTCCTAATGGGCGATAAGGTATTATAAAAAGCTTCTTCAGCCTTTTTCTTATTTTGATATTGACTGATTTTGTTTTTAATATCTTCTATTTCCTGTTTCTTCGACATTTTAATATGTTCTAATAATGCCAAATGACTAATAACAGGTCTTTGATAATGAGTATCTAAGTCTTTATGCAAGATCATTTTCGACACCTCAAAGTTCTATGTCAGATTTACTAACATTATAGTGGTAAATAACCTGCCAGTCAATTAGTTAATTTTACAATTTGTCTAACTTTTAGATTTTTTAAAATAAAAATTAGTGTTGAAAAGCATAGGTATTAGCTCGCCAAATTTATGAATCTTACTTTAATACTTATAGAGGTTGTTCAAAAAGTCACCAAATGATAAGCTACGAATCTCGGCGTTGGCTTGTTTTTCCGGTCCTCATGTAGCAAAAACCTACATTCCGGTCCTCAAAACAGCGCCGCCTTGATCTTCTTGCTTCTAATTTGCCACCTTTTTGAACACGCACTTATAGATACAAAGACAAGAATGAGATAAGGTTAATGGAGAGTAGATTTGATCGAAGGACGATGCGAGGCTAAAAGAATGAGACAGAAAAAAGGAGCTGATTTACAGCTCCTTTAGATAGTATTATTCATAAATCATATCAGCGATATTGTTAACTGCTTTCGTTGACCTTGGCTTTCCGGACAATTCGATTTTTATGTGCACGACGGAAATAATTCTCCACTTGTTCTAATGTGCGTCCATGGGTTTCTGGTAAATATTTTTTTACAAATACAAAAGCCCCTAAACTTAACACAAAGAAAACGAAGAACGTTGTGGATAATCCAATCTTATCGAGTAGTATCGGGAAAACCAAACCAATGAGAAAGTTCGTTGTCCATAGACAGAAAACACATACTCCCATTCCAAGACCTCTAAGTTTTTGAGGGAAGATTTCGGATAGCATGAGCCATGTGACTGGAGCAATCGCTCCTTGCTGGAAACCAAGGAATAGAACAGTAAGTGAAAGAACAACATATGGTAAAATGGTGGTTCCATCCAAAGTGAGAGAAAAAATACCAATCAGTAAGTGAGATAACGTTGTTCCAATGAAACCAACTAATAACATTGGACGACGACCAACTTTACCTAACAGTAGAATGCCAATAAGAACGGCAACAACTGAAATAACACCATTGGCAATATTACCAATAAGAGCAACTTTTGTAGTAAAACCAGCATCCCGAAGGATTTTTGTTCCATAATACATAATGGAGTTTACACCAGTAATTTGCTGTACAATGGCGATACCAATTCCTAGAAAAAGAATACGTCGTATCCATGGTTCATTTAGATCCCTTAATGTCACCTTCACTATTTTAGATTCTTCATTAATGGATTCCTTAATTTTAATGATCTCTGCTTTAGCACTTTTTTCCTGGCGCACTTTTCGAAGTACACGTAGTGCTGCGCCCATCTTACCTTTAGAGGCATACCAACGTGGGCTTTCTGGAACGATATACATGCCTATCCACAAGAAAATAGCTGGCAAGGTGGCGATGACCAACATGTAACGCCAGACGTGGTTATTACCATCGAGTGTATTACCAATGATCGCGTTGAATATATAGGCCAAAAGCTGTCCCGTTACAATCATTAACTCATTCTGTGAAACTATTTGGCCCCTACGTTCCATTGGCGAGATTTCAGCTAAAAATGTTGGAACGGTAACTGAGGCACCGCCAACAGCTAACCCGAGTAGAAATCTAAAACCAACCATCACAGGAACATTTGGCGCAAAAGTACAGCCAAGAGTTGTGACTAGAAACAAGATGGCAAGGTATAAGATGACCTTTCGTCGCCCTTTTTTATCGGCTAACCTGCCACTAAAAACAGCTCCGAAAGCAGCACCAAATAGGAGCGAACTTGCAACAAGTCCTTCAGTAAAAGAGTTGAGATTAAGCTGATCGGCTTGAGCCATATAAGGTAATGCTCCGTTAATGACGCCAGTGTCGTAACCGAAGAGAAGCCCTCCGAAAGTCGAGACTAACGTAATCATACGTAAGTAACCTTTATGCCCAAGTCGCCTATCCGTGTCCGAGTCGGCATCTACCTGCTTTGTCGTATTTATTTTTTTATTATTTCTGATATCATTTCTCCTCCTTTTGATTTAATTGTCTGTCATTTCCGACAATTTGTCAAATATGACCAACGACATGGTCATTAATTATGAATAATCTAGACAAATTATTGAAGTAATAACAGATAGTAGCAATAAAAAACCTCCTTATATACTAACCTATGCGAAAAACCCCTTATCATGACGTTTAATTATAAAATTAGGCACATTATGAAAATTTCAGTTTATTTTTACGAAAAAATGAAATAGATGCGATATAATGATATTGGATAGATATAGAAAGGTGAATAAAAGTGAGGGAGAGATTTAAGTGTATGAGAAAATCTTGCTTGCTGTAGATGGTTCAGAGAATGCGAAAAGAGCAGCAAAACATGCCATTCAAATGGCATCTCTAAATTCGAATGCGAGTGTAAAAATCATTCACGTTATAGATCTTTCGAAAGTAAAATCCGAAGTTTTGAATCCCGATCTGAAAGAAGAAAGAGAAAAAAGATTGAAGGAAGTAGAAAGTGCCTTTAAAAAGGCTCATGTTTCATATGACATAAAGATAGAGCATGGTGAGCCAGGACCAACGATTGTAACCTATGCTAATAGTCGACAATTTGATCTTGTCATTGTTGGTAGTCGTGGTTTAAATTCATTGCAGGAAATGGTGTTAGGAAGTGTCAGTCATAAAGTGGCTAAACGAGTGAAATGTCCCGTTCTGATTATTAAATAACCTATGCAGGGTGATTGGAGCTGTTTTAAAGAGACTGCTCTTTTATTATAGTTTACGATTGAACCTCTTACGACTGAAGTCGCGAGTGTTCTCAGTTGGTTCATAAAACTTTCCAATAAAAAAGAGGGATTTATCAATCAAAAATAGAATAACTAATATGTCTGAATTTTATAAATTATTTTAACCAATAATGGAAAGGGTCCTTAATATTAAGTCCCATATTCCGGAGTTTGATTCCAGAAAAACATGGTGATGCCTTCGTGGATGTAGCAATTGATGAAAGATGATTCTTGATTTTGCTAAAAGGAGGGTAAGATGATGCCAGATGTATTTACTAATGGAATTAATATACATTATGAAGTAAGAGGAGAAGGGGAGCCTATTTTATTCCTACATGGATTAGGAGGTAGTTGGAAGATGTGGGCTCCTCAAATGGAGTATTTTCCTAAAAAACATAAAATGATCATGATGGATTTGAGAGGTCATGGCGGTACGTCTAGAGTATTTCCAAATGATGTGTTTGATCCTTATCTAATGGCTGAAGATGTAAAATATTTTCTTGATGAATTAGGAATTAAGAAAATTAATATCGTCGGTTTATCTCAAGGATCAGTAACAGCTCAATTATTTGCCATTAAGTATAGCCATTATATCAAGCATTTGATTTTATCGAATGGATATAGTGAAATACCAACACTTGTTTCTGGGTGGGTTCTAAAATTGTCCATATTTATTTTTAAAAGATTGTCTTATAAAACGTTACTCAACTTAATGATGAAAGTCTATAAGAATGATGAATACACTAAAAAAATTTTAGATGACTCGTTTAGTATTGATAAGAAGACGCTTATCATGGCTAAGGCTCATCATTTCCCTAATCATACTTCTGAATTAAAGCATATTTCTGCTCCTACTCTAGTTATGGGAGGAGATAGAAAGGTTGTTGGGGTAGACGAAAGAAAAGGCTCTGAAATCTTATTTGAAAATATTCCAAATAGTACACTCGCTCTGTTCAAAGATGCGTTCGATCCATTGAGTACGATGAGAAAAGATATCTTCAACGAAATGATCATGGATTTTATTGAGGAAAGACCGTTAAAAAGGTATGATGGTGTTCGCTATAAAGAGAAGGACCAAATAGAGGTCTCTTAAAAGGCATCAGGTATAGGGCACTTTGTCTCCTTTGAAGCTCCAGAAAAGGTCGTTGATGCAGTTAAAAAGATAATAAAAACGTCAAAATGAATGAGGTTATGATGAATAATACAGTCCTTATTACAGGAGCAACAAGCGGGATAGGTTATGAGTTTGTTAAACTATTTTCAAGTAAGGGTTATAATCTAGTGCTTGTAGCCAGAAATCAAAAAAAACTAGAAGATATCAAACAATCTTACCAAGACATAAATGTGACGATTATCTCGAAGGATTTAAGTCAAATCGGTGCAGCAAAAGAGGTATACGAAATAGTTGAGAAGGCATCCATTCGGATTGATATCCTTATTAATAATGCTGGTTTTGGGCTGTTCGGAGAATTTATTGAATTAGATATCCAAAAACAAAGCCAAATGATTCAGTTAAATATAAGAGCACTAACTGAATTAACACACTACTTTTTGCCATCATTAATCGAAAATAAAGGTAAGATTCTGAATGTGGCCAGTACCGCTGCATTTCAACCAGGGCCTTTAATGGCGATCTATTTTGCGACAAAAGCCTATGTTCTCTCGTTTTCAGAGGCTCTAGCTGAAGAGCTTTCCGATCGTTCTGTAACAGTAACGGTTCTTTGCCCTGGCCCTACAAAAACAAATTTTGGACAAGCGGCTAATATTGAAGGTTCAAAACTATTTAGTCGTCCTGTAGATGCTAGCTGGGTTGCTAAAAAAGGCTACAATGCCTTAATGAGCGGGAAAACAGTGGTCATAACAGGTGGGCTTAACAAGGTGGGGGCTTTGGCATCAAGCTTTTTACCAAGAAAGCTTGTAGCTAAAATGACAAAATTTATACTAAGTAAATAAAGGTACATACATAAGCTTAGGCCTTTCATTATACGAAAGGCCAAAATTGTATTGATCAATATTAATAAAAAACCGAGGAATCATCCTCGGTTTTTAGTTTAGGCACTCACTTCTTTTTGGTCATTCTTTTTATTTCTTCTTGATAAGCGTTGTTTTGTTGATTTCAAAATGTGATACACCGTAGGAACAATGACGAGTGTTAAAAGCGTTGATGTGAGTAGACCAGAGATAACGACAATCGCTAGAGCATTTGATATCAATCCACCTTCTGTTGATAAAGCAAGAGGTAAGAGGGCGCCAATCGTTGCTAAAGCAGTCATCAATATTGGACGAAGTCGTGTAACACCAGCTTCCAGTAAAGCGCTCGTTAATTGCATTCCTTTCTTCTCGTTTTGAATAGCTCGGTCCATAAGAACAATGGCGTTCGTGACAACGATACCAATCAACATGAGAAAACCAACGAGAGCAGGCATTCCAAGTGCTTTTTTTGTCAAAAAGAGTCCAAGTAAGCCGCCAGTAAAGATAAATGGCAAGGATGTGAGAATCGCAACGGGTGCGAGTAAATTACCAAACGTGATTAACATGACAATGAAAACGAGAACAACAGCGATGCCCATGGCAATCATCATATTATTTGTTCCTTCATTCATCATTTGAGCGGATCCTTCGGAATGTGTTTTGACACCCGCCGGAAGTTTGATCGACTTCATGTGTTTGTCAATTTCGGCTTGAACGCCGGATACATTGTCTGTTGTAAATCGACCAGACACTTCAACATACTCTTGTTGATTGAGTCGATACAAACCTGACGGACCTGGTTTTTCATTAAAGGTCGCCACATCTGAAATTTTTATTTGTTGTCCCATACTATTTGTCATCGAAAGATCTGAAAGATTTTTGATTGAATGAATAGGGTCATGGCTGAGTTCGAGTTGAACGGACGTTGTTTTTCCATTCATTTGAGCGTTAGTCACATTTTCTCCAGCAACGACACTTCTAATAAAGGATGCAATCGCGATTGGGTTCAATCCTTTGTCTGCAGCTTTTTCACCATCAATGTCCAATTTCAATTGAGGTTCTACACCTGATAGATTGGTTTTGATATTAGAAAGACCGTTAATCCCTTTTAGCTCCTTGACAATTTTATCTCCGGCTTCGGCTAGTGACTCTTTATTGCTGCCATCTACGATTAATGCAAAGCTATTGTCTCCACCTGTGATATCTACTGGCGTGAAAGAAACACGAGTATCTTTATCAATGGATTTTAATTGATTTCGAACTTGCTTTTCAAAAGACTTACTTTGATTGACTGTAATGCTTTTGTTTAAGTCAATGGTGAGATTAATCGCTTCACCTTTTACATAGGTTTGTATATATTTCACATGCTTTTCATTTTGAATGATCGTTTCCAAATGTTCAGCTAACTTATTTGTTTCTGATAGAGACGATCCGATGGGAAGATCGGCTGTTAACTTATACGAAGTTGCCTTATCAGCCGGCATAAAGTTTTTCGGTATAGCTGGAACTAGAGCAAAAGATCCGACGAGAACAATGATACTAAAAATAATCGTTATCGCTTTATGGCGCAAGGCTACGTTTAAAGTTCCTTTGTAGAACTTGTGTAGAGAAGATTCTTTTTGCTCTTTATGTTTGATCTTTAATAAGAAGAATTTGGCTAAAAGAGGCACAATCGTCATTGAAACTATTAATGAGAAAGCAAGTGCGACAATGACAGTGATACCGAATGGTGCAAAAAATTTACCAATAACACCTGGAACAAAGGACAAAGGTCCAAATACAGCAATGGTCGTTAAGGTAGACGACGTAACTGCACCGCCAACTTCTTTAGCTGCAGTTAAGACCATTTGTTCACTTCGCTGAATACTTGTTGATGTTCGGCGATAAATATTTTCAATCACAACAATTGAATCATCAATGACCCTTCCGACAGCAACCGCAATACCTGCAAGAGTCATCATGTTTAAGCTGTAATCTAGAAACTTCATTGTTATCATGGCAGCAAGTATCGAAAGCGGAATCGATAAGACGGCCACAATGGTTGCTCGAATGTTACGTAAGAAGACAAAAGTCACGATAACAGCAAAGAGAGTTCCAAGTAGCACTTCGCGAAGCATGCTGTATACAGAGTGTTTAATGTCTTTTGCATTATCGGATAACGGCGTGATCTCGTAGCCTTTAGGCAGATCGAGGTCGGATAGCTTTTTCTTAGCTCCGGAGACAATATCAACCGTATTGGCACCCGTTTGTGCTTTAAGTCCGACAAGGATAGCGGGTTTTTGGTTTAAACGTGTATAGACCGTCTCTTTTTTACTACCATACATTACTTTCGCAATATCAGAGAGTTTAGCTTTTTGAACACCAGATGGCCCTTGACCGAGGAGTTCAATAGCTTTTACGTCTTCTAATGATTGTAGTTTATAATCTGATTGAACATTTAATGTTTTACGATTTATATCGACTTGACCAGCAGGAAACGAGAAGTTATTTGCTTGAATGGTTTGCTTAACCGCATCATAGGTGATTCCTTTTTGTTTCATTTTTTTTGAATCAAGGGTGATATTAATTTGTTTGTCAGTATCGCCATAGATGTCGATTGAACCAACACCATCGACTTGTGCCATTGTAGGTTTGAGTTCTTCGTTCACAAACTGGGTTAAATCGGATGAACTGACGTCTTTAGCAGATACAGAAAAAGTAAAGACTGGCATAGCAGCTGGGCCTTGTTTTTGTATTTGAGGCTTTCCTGCTCCATCTGGAAGGTTTGTTGAAGCAATAGACGTAGTGACGTCTTTCTCCGCATCCTCCATTTTTTTATCCATATCAAATTCAAGGATTGCCACGGCCACATTACTATGAGATTCAATGTATAAATTTTTAAGTTTATTAATATTAGAAAGTGATTGTTCAAGAGGTTTGCCAATGTCTTCTAAGGCTTGTTCAGGTGTTGCGCCTTCATATGGGATAGATACGACCAAATAAGGAACATCAATATTTGGCATAGCTTCCATTTTCATGGCTTTTATAGAATATAAGCCGCCTACCGTAATAAAAATCATTGCAATGATAATAACTGCTGCATTCTTTAGTGAAAATTTAATCCAGGATCCCACTGATTAGTTACTCCCTTCAACTATAAAAGTTGTTTAATAGTTTTCTATTAATCTATAACTCGATTAAGAGGCTACATCTCTTTTTGTAAAGAATAGCCAACCGAAAATAGCAAAAATCAAATAATAGACAGCAAGTACTGATAGAGAAAAACCCATGGTCATGTCTTCGCGGAATGGAATCCCGTCAATATATTGATTTAAGTCCATATTGACGAACAGAACATATTTGACCCATTCAAACTGACTTAAAAATTGAATGATAATAGAACCAGCCATCGTTAGAAAAATGGATAAACCAATGGCAAGAGAACTGTTTCGGAAAATGGAAGCGATACTAGCTGCCAATGTGACCATGACGATTAATTGAACACAGAGTAATCCATACTGTTTAAACTCATAAAGAACCCAATTTATTTCCTGAACATGCCCATTGACATATTGAAGGTTTAGAATGTCTGCACCTCCAAAACCAAATAGAATGCCACCAATGAACCAAGAGAAAGCAAATAATAGTAAAATCATGAAAATCGAATAGATGAGAGAAGAAACATATTTAGCTAGTAGGATCGTTGTTCTTGAAACAGGTCGAATGAGCAATAGTTTAATCGTTCCCCACGTAAATTCACTTGAAATACTCGTCGAAACAACAATGATCGTAAAGATGATGATAAGCTGAGTCATTCCTGTCATTTCATTTGTAAAATTCCAAATGTTTTTACCGCTAACAGGTTTCACGTTATGGTCGATTCGATACTCATTTTTCGCGATTTCTTTTTGATAGTACTTTTTCTCGGGACCACTATTCGATTGCTCGACTTGTTTTTGGTATTGTTGGTTTTCAGCGATCAGTTCTTGTTTCCACTCCGATGTGATTGGTTTGTCTTTAGTACCAAATTTAAAAATGAGCCCGACTGTGACGACAAGCGTGAGTAAGATTAAAATCATGACTTTTGTTGAGCCTTTGCGATATATTTTCATATTTTCATTTTGGATAAGATTAAAAAATTTAAGCAATACCGGATCCCCCTGTCACTTCAAGAAACTTATCTTCTAATGTTTTAGCTACTGATGTAATGGCATAAAGTTTAATTCCAGCATGAACTAATGATTCACAGACTAAAGGAATATCATCTCTCTTAATCTTTAATTCAATGATTGTTTCGTTATGTTTAATGTGTCTTAGAGAAAGGGTCTCCATGATAATCTGTGAGGCCTTTGATGGCTGATCTACGGTAAACTGAACCTGCATCGTTTCATCTGATTGAACAAAATCCCGAACCGTTTCGACCCCAACTAATTTTCCTTGTTGAATAATACCAATACGGTCACACATCAATTCCATTTCAGAAAGAAGATGACTCGAAACGATAACAGCGATGCCTTCTTCCTGAGCAAGTTTCCGTATATAATGACGTATTTCACGAATACCAGCAGGATCGAGACCATTTGTTGGTTCATCCAAAATAAGGACAGACGGCTTGTGAAGGAGGCCTTGCGCAAGTCCAAGCCGTTGACGCATGCCAAGTGAATAACGTTTGACCTTGTCATGAATTCGTTCAGCAAGACCTACAACTTCGACAATTTCCATTATTCTTTCTTTTGTAATGCCACTGATCATACGTCCATAATGGATGAGGTTTTGATATCCAGATAAATATTTATACATCTCAGGATTTTCAACAATTGCGCCTACATGTTTAATGGCATCTTTATATTGTGTCTTAATGCTATGACCGTGGATGGTGATATTTCCTTTACTTAATTTCATCAAACCGACGATCATACGGATCGTTGTGGTTTTACCAGCACCATTTGGTCCAAGAAAGCCAAAAACCTCACCACCATATATATCAAAGGATAGATCATCTATGATTGTTTTCTTGCCAATCGTTTTGGAGACATGCTCCAGCTTTATCACAGGTTGATTCATATCATCATTCCTTACAGGTTTATTTTTTATTAAAAAGCTTTAAATCAAAATCATCTTCCATTTCATCAATCACTTTCCGAACATCTTTAATTGTTGCTTCACCTCTTTCTGCTTTTTCTCTAATTTTCACTAACTTTTTATCTTTTGTAGTAAGTTTCTCATTAGCGTATTTTTTCGTTTTTTTGAGTATCCAAGGTGCATTCACATCCTTGAAAGACGATATTGAGCGATGAACCTGATCGATATCCTTAACTATTTTCCTTTGGTCGGAAGAAGATAATGACTCTTGTTTCTCAAGAGAGTGCATGGAGCCCATTAAGTAATCAATCGAATTTCCAAGGTCTTCGGCTTTGGAGGCTAGATAGCCACTATCTGAGCAACCGGATAGCAATGGAAAAAGAGTTAAAAAACATAAAATGGTCAGTTGCTTCAAAATCAATGGTTCCTCCTTTGTAGGTACTGTTTGAAGGCAGTGCTGTTTATAGAGGTTGTTCAAAAAGTCAACAAATGATAAGCTACGAATCTCGGCGTTGGCTCGTTTTTCCGGTCCTCATGTAGTAAAAACCTACATTCCGGTCCTCAAAACAGCGCCGCCTTGATCTTCTTGCTTCTAATTTATCACCTTTTTGAACACGCACTTATAGAGAGTTATTAAGGATCGTTCAAGACGGTGCATATCTAAATATAATGAGGAGAAGTCATATATAAAAGTGACCTTTAGCTAAATAAAGGTCACTATAAGAGGATGTTAAAAAAGTCACCAAATGATAAGCTGCGAATCTCGACGCCCGCTTGTTTTTCTGGTCCTCATGTAGTAAAAACAAGAGGGTCGTTGGCTAAATCGCTCACGTCCTGTGGCTGGCGCCTGAAGCTACCACATCATGTGGAATGCCGGTCCTCAAAACGGTGCCGCTCTTAGCCTTCCGACGCCCAGGACGGGCTAGTTACTCTCGTTCTGGCAGGATGCCAGCGTACTTAGCCAGTAACCCTTTTCATTTGTCACCTATTTGAACACACACTATAACGGAATAATCACGAAGAACAAGCTTTTCTTTAATAAAAGGTTAAATTAGACGAAAAATTACGCCTTTTTAAAATATATATTGACCTACTTAATTTGCAAAGGATAATATGAGGTGAGATGAATGTGAAGGGGTGCCTAATGGTGAGTCAAACGTTAGATAGAAAATGGACTTGGTTAGATAGTGTTTTCTTTTATATTCGTTTTCTTTGGGTTTGTTACAATGGCGCTAGCGGAATTATTCCTCTTTTTTCAGATGCCTCGGATAGGATATTATTATTTATATGGTTCGTTCTTTTATTGCTCGTTCCGTATATTTACTATCGCCCAGGCTGCATCAAGATCTCTTATTATCTAACAGCAGAGTTTCTATTAACGGGCAGCTTATTTATCTATTTAATGTATCAATTTCACACAATTGGCGTTTATTACTTTTTATACCTTCCAATTCTAACAATTGGTTTCGTTTGTCAATTGAAACCCTTAGTTTGGGTTGGACCGTCATTGATTGTTTTTATGTTTATGGTAGGTACATGGTTTATTCATATATTTAATTACAGTTTAGTTGAGCAATTGGTGAATTTAACGATTTTTTATATCTTAGGTTATTCAATCGGTAGGGTAGCCAGAATTAATTACAAAATGAAAGAATTGATTGCCTCTATTCAAGAAAAAAATAAGACTTTAGAGCAATACTCGGAGCGTATTGAAGAACTGACCATTAATGAAGAAAGACATCGTGTTTCCCAAGATCTTCATGATACAGTTGGTCATATCTTTACGTCAGTCATTACAAGCCTAGATGCCCTCCCATTTCTTATCAAATCGAATAAAAATGAAGCGGAAACGTACATTAAGGAAATTTCTAATATGGCGAGAAAGGGTTTAGATGATGTTAGACATACCATACACCAATTAGCCCCTCACCAAGAGAACCTATCGTTAACCGATTCAATCAAACACTTAGTCTATGATTTTATAAAACACACTGGGACTCATACCGATTTACATATAGAAGGAATGGAATTTGATTTAGGAAACCGAATTAAAATAACACTTATCCGTTGTTTGCAGGAATCATTAACAAATGCTAAACGTCATGGACAGGCGCAAAATATTGCTATTAAACTCACTTTTAACCCTGATCAACTCTTACTTGAAATATCAGATGATGGCATTGGATCAAATCAGATTTCATTAGGTTTTGGGTTATCCTCAATGAAGGACAGATTAGCCTCCCTGCATGGAAACTTAGTCATTCAATCCAGTCAGGGGAAAGGTACAAAAGTGATATGTACAATACCTATTATAAAGGAGAAGAAAATAACGATATGATTTCTGTAGGTATTGTTGAAGATCAAGAGTTAATTCGGAAAAGCTTAAAGATTGTGTTAGAGAGTATGTCCGACATCAAAGTCACCGGTCTGGCAGAAAATGGGGAAGAAGGCATCCGCCTTTGTGAAACGAAAGCCCCAGATCTTGTTTTAATGGATATTCAGATGCCTGTCATGAATGGTGTTAATGCCACAAAAATAATTAAAGATAGATGGCCGAATATTAAGGTTATCATTCTAACGACCTTTCAGGATATTACGTATGTGATCAATGCAATGAATGCAGGAGCAGAGGGTTATATCTTAAAAGCCGTCGACCCGCAGTTTTTGATTAAAGGGATTGAACTCGTTTACCATGGTGGCTCACTTGTCCCACAAGAGCTTGCCAGAAAAGTTTATCAAAATATTAGTGATGAAAGAGACGAATCAGAAAAACAAGATCAAATAAATCAAAATACGTACGATTTAAATCAACAAGAACTAAAAGTGTTGCAATACTTAGCCTTAGGATTGCAAAATAAAGTTATCGCAGAAAGAATGTTTTTATCTTTAGGGACAGTAAAAAACTACATTTCAAGTATTTATTCTAAATTAGACGTAAAAAACCGTTCAGCAGCCATTATGAAAGCAATTGATGAGAGTATTATATCTAATAAATGAACCTCAGTGTTACTCGGGTTCATTTATTACTTTCAGATTCAGAATGTAATGATTGAAATTTAAAAGTCCTACTTTTTAACTGCATGTATGTATGACTTATGATCACTTAATTATGACTTTTGGATACTAGGATGGATGACTCTAATAAAGTAAAGTAAAATTAATGGATTTAAGAGGTTGTTCAAAAAGTCAACAAATGATAAGCGGCGAATCTCGGCGTTGGCTTGTTTTTCCGGTCCTCATGTAGCAAAAACCTACATTCCGGTCCTCAAAACGGCGCCGCCTTGATCTTCTTGCTTCTAATTCGCTCCCTTTTTGAACACGCACTTTAACTAATTCTGTTATACTTTATGGCAATGAAATGGTCACCATCATTATTTATTTAGAAAGGACTAGCTATTTATGAGCAATATAAGCGTATATCTGATTGCAGAAGAGATGCTCATTCGAAAAAGTCTAAAGATTGTGCTGGAGAGTTTGTCAAACATATCGGTTATTGGTGTCTCCGATAATGAGAAAGAGGTCATGACCTCTTTTAAGGATCATTTGCCTGATGTTATTCTTATAGACATAAAAATGCCCATGTCAGACAGATTAAAGATGATAACGGCCATCAAAAGGTTAAATCCTTCACAAAAAATTATAATTTTAACTACTTTTGAAGAAGAGGCTTACGTACGCTTTGCTTTGCATGCAGGAGCCGACTTCTTTATTCTTAGGGACGTGAAACCACAGATTCTTATCAAGGGAATCGAAAATCTTAATCAATTTGATACTCTCATTCCTCAAGATATGGCCACAAAAGTTCTTAAGTTAACGTATGATCAAGATAAATTAAAAGATTCAATTAGGTTAACTAGTCAGGAAAAAGATCTCATAACCGATCTTTCAAAAGGCTTAACTCCTAAAGATATATCAAAAAAATTATTGACGTCCACTGCTATGGTGAGATTCTACATATCCCGTCTTTTTTTCGGTGCCTGTCACCACCCGAATTTTGTCGAATGATTTATACAGCTCTCTATAGTTAGATCTTTCTTAAATTATAAGTCTATCTATTGACACAATTAGTTAAAATATGTTATTAAATTAGTGATTAGCACTCAAGTCGTTAGAGTGCTAAAATAGAAGAGTATAAAGATATATTTATATATAATGAAAGGAGAACCATCAAATGGAAACAAAGCAATTTAAGGCCGAATCCAAAAGACTTTTGGATATGATGATTCATTCTATTTACTCCAATCGTGAAATTTTTTTAAGAGAATTAATTTCTAATGCAAGTGATGCGATTGATAAAATCTATTACAAAGCGTTGACAGATGATTCGTTAAGCTTTGATAAAGATAGCTACTACATAAAAATAGAGGCTAACAAGGATAGCCGAACATTGACCATCTCAGATACTGGGATCGGGATGACAAAAGAAGATCTTGAAAACAACCTTGGAACCATTGCGAAGAGTGGCTCCTTAGCTTTTAAAAAAGAAACTGAATTAAAAGATGGTTATGACATCATTGGTCAATTTGGTGTTGGTTTCTATGCTGCATTTATGGTAGCTGATGAAGTTACGGTGATTAGTAAGGCACTGGGAAGTGACGAAGCTTACAAATGGCAGTCAACAGGGGCAGAGGGCTATACCATTGAACCTTGCGAAAAAGAGACTGTAGGGACTGAAATCACATTAAAAATCAAAGAAAATACCGAAGATGAAAGTTATGATGAGTATTTAGAAGAATACCGCTTAAAAGGAATTATCAAAAAATATTCCGACTTTATCCGCTATCCAATTAAAATGAATGTATCCGTTCAGAAACCTAAAAAGGATAAAGAAGATGAGTTTGAAGAAGTTCTTGAGGAACAAACGATTAATAGTATGGTTCCAATCTGGAAGAAAAACAAAAAAGAACTGACAGATGAGGACTACGAGAATTTTTATAAAGAAAAACGCTACGGTTTTGACAAACCACTCAAACATATTCACATCAATGTGGATGGGGCAGTCAGATACAATGCCATTCTTTTCATTCCGGAGAATATGCCATTTGATTACTATACGAAGGAATATGAAAAAGGCTTAGAGCTCTATTCTAACGGCGTCTTGATTATGGAAAAATGTGCCGATCTTCTTCCTGATTATTTCAGCTTCGTTAAAGGGATGGTTGATTCCGAGGATTTATCGCTTAATATTTCAAGGGAAATGCTGCAACAAGATCGCCAATTAAAGCTTATTGCAAAAAATATTAATAAAAAAATCGCCAGCCAATTAAAAAGTCTAATTAAAGATGATCGAGATAAGTACGAAGCTTTTTATAAATCATTTGGCAGACAGTTAAAATATGGCGTATATAGTGAATTTGGTACTCATAAAGATGTCTTACAGGATCTGTTAATGTTCTATTCTTCTACAGAAAAGAAAAATGTAACATTGAAAGAGTATATCTCGAGAATGCCAGAAGATCAGAAATACATTTACTACGCAGCTGGCGAATCTAACGAACGTATTGAAAAGTTACCACAGACCGAGGTTGTAGCCGATAAGGGTTATGAAATCCTTTATTTCACCGACGACGTAGATGAGTTCGCCATCCGTATGCTTCAAAAATACGATGATAAAGAATTTAAATCCGTATCAAGTAGCGATTTAGGCTTTGAAGCTGAAGAAAATGAAAAAGACACAGAAACGGAAAGTAAGGAAAATAAAGATCTATTCGATTATATGAAAGATGTACTGCAAGGCAAGGTAAAAAACGTCAAAGTATCAAAAAGATTAAAATCACACCCCGTCTGCTTATCGACTGAAGGTGAAGTCTCTATCGAAATGGAAAAAGTGTTGAATCAAATGCCGGATAATCAAAATATTAAAGCGGACAAGGTATTAGAAATTAATGTCCATCATGAAGTATTTAACTCATTAAAAGAAGCCTTTGAAAATGACAAAGATAAATTGAGTTTATATACGAATCTGTTATACAACCAAGCGTTGTTAATTGAAGGGTTGCCAATCAATGATCCAGTAGAATTTACGAATGACATATGTAAAATTATGGTTTGAGGGCGCCGCCCAAATTTGTCGGATAATATTCAATGGCAGAATAAAAGTGCAGAGCTTTGCAAAGGATAAATGCAAAGTTCTGCACTTTATTTATAGGTACATAAAAATAAGTCTTGCCAACCACCAAACATCAAAAGGAAAAGGGAAGAGAACGAAATACTAAAAAGGGCCATGTATATCTTCTCGAAAAACCAGGAATGAAATTTAACTTTATTGTTGAAACCCGCATATTTATTGCTTCATTGGGTATGATGTATAAAAGTGAAATAATACAATTTATATGTTCACAAAAAGGACACTTTCATGGGCGTTATAGTGAAAATAGAGTGCTATAATAAACCTGTGAAATAGATCACAAGCGTTTATTTCAGTGATCGTTCAATGAATCATAAGTTTTATAAAATCGTTTTCCTGAAAATTTAATAAATTAATATGTGGAGGTTACTTTTATGTCATTCAAAATTTTGTGCTACGGCGTAGAACCTTATGAAGAACACTTATATCACGAATCAAACAAATATGATTATGAATTAACATTAGTCCATGAATTACTTACGAAAGACAATGGTCATTTAGCAGAAGGCTTTGACGCTGTCTTGTTGTTTGTAAACTGTATAGCCGACCGTGATAACATTAAAAGATTCCACGATTATGGCATTAAATACGTCTTTACACGTACAGCTGGATTCAACCATATTGATCTAGAAGCTGCTGCTGAATATGGTATTAAAGTTGCTCGTGTCCCTGCATATTCACCAAACGCTATTGCTGAATTGTCTGTATCTCTTGCATTTGCTTTATCAAGACATACAACATTCACAACGGACAGAACGAAAGATTTGAACTTTGAAGTTGCTGAACCAATGTTCAGTAAAGAAATCCGTAAAAGTACCATTGGTATCATTGGTATGGGTAATATCGGTTGTGTTGAAGCTGAACTTTTCAAAGGTTTAGGTGCTAAAGTTGTAGGTTATGATGTATTCCAAAGTGATCGTGCAAAAGCACTCGTAGAATTTATGGAATTAGATGATCTATTAGCAGCATCAGATATTGTAAGCTTGCATTTACCTTATTTCCCAGGTAAAAATGAAAACTTTGTTGGTGAAGACTTTATCAGCAAAATGAAAGATGGCGCTATTCTTGTTAACACTGCACGTGGTGAAGTTGTTGATGAGGCAGCTGTATTAAAAGCGATCAAATCTGGTAAACTTGAAGGATTCGGTGCAGACGTATTAACTGAAGAAACTCGCTTCTTCGGTAAAAACTTCTCTGACGGCAAGGAATTCCCTGATGAAACAATCAAAGAACTTATTGCTCAATATCCAAAAGTTCAAATTACACCACACGTTGCCGCAATGACGACTGAAGCTGTTTCAAACATGATCGCAACAAGCTTTGAAAACTTCAATGAAGTCTTAACTAAAGGCACACTTAAAAACGAAGTAAAATTACCTGAAACAAGCAAATAAGAATCAACAATCAATGAAGGTATGTACTAGCGTTTTAAACGTTGGTGCATGCCTTTTTTATTTTTTGATTAAATCAAATTTTCGCACCAGTTGAATGCTATTTTGAAAATTATGCAAGATTAAAGTATAGTTGTTTTATTGGAAGATTAGTCTAAGTAAGTAGTAGAATAACTTTTTAACATAGATCTGTTTATGATGGAAAAAGGAGACTAATGCATGGAAGGCAAGTATTTACTAAGTGATCCGCTATACAATAAAGGAACGGGTTTTACAGAAGAAGAGAGAGTGAAATATAAATTACAAGGTCTTCTTCCGCCTGTGATTCAAACGATTGAAGAACAAGCAAACCAAATATATGATCAAATTCAACAAAAAGCTGATAACATGGAAAAACATTTGTTTTTAATGCAGATATATGATACGAATCGAACACTCTTTTATTATGTTGTTTCTAAACATATATCAGAATTTCTTCCTATTATTTATACACCGACGATCGGTGATGCTGTCATGCAATATAATCAAACTTACACGACGCCTAAGGATGCTGTATTTCTGTCCATCAATCGGCCTGAAGATATTCACCAGGCATTGCTAAATGCTGTCTCTGAACCAAACGATATTGATATTATTATCGTAACAGATGGAGAAGGGATTCTTGGAATAGGAGATTGGGGAGTCAATGGTGTTAATATTTCAGTTGGAAAACTAGCTGTCTATACAGCAGCATCAGGCATTGATCCTTCACACATTTTACCTGTTGTTTTAGATGTTGGCACAAATAATGATACCTTATTAAATGATCCTCACTATCTTGGGAATAGGCATAAACGTATTGAGGGTGAACAATATGATGCTTTTATTGAGCTATTTGTTCATGAAGTACAAGAGGTTTTTCCAAAAGCTCTGCTTCATTGGGAAGATTTTGGACGCAGTAATGCAGCGAGAATTTTGGAAAAATACAATGATAGAATTTGTACATTTAATGATGACATCCAAGGAACAGGGATTATGATGGTGGCAGCGGCGCTTGCTACGATAAAAGTTTCCCACATTCCATTGCAAGATCAACGGATTCTAATATTTGGTGCAGGGACGGCAGGGATAGGAATTGCAGAACAACTTGTAGAAGAAATCGTTCGGTCAACGGATCTTAGCGAAGCAGAAGCCATTAAGCAATTTTATATGGTTGATCGACATGGATTAGTCATAGATATTATGGAAGGATTAACCACTGGACAAGTTAAATTTGCACAGTCCTCTGAAAAATTTGATGGAAAAACCGTGAGTAATCTCTATCATATTGTAAAAGAAGTTAAACCAACGATGCTTATTGGTGCTTCAGGTGTAAGTGGTGCTTTCACAGAAGAAGTCGTAAAAGAGATGGCGAAACATACGGAACGTCCAGCTATTTTTCCAATATCGAACCCAACGAGATTAGCTGAAGCAAAAGCAAACGATTTAATACGATGGACAGATGGGAAGGCTCTCGTTGTGACAGGCAGTCCATCAGCTCCAGTGGAGTATAACGGTGTGTTTTACAAAATAGGACAGGCTAATAATGCCCTCCTTTATCCTGGACTTGGTTTTGGTATCGCGATAGCCAAAGCAACTCGAGTAACGGCTAATATGCTATCGGCAGCCGCACATGCTGTAGCTGATGTGATTGATGTTTCAAAACCAGGTGCACCCATGCTGCCATCCGTTAGAAGGTTGAATGAAACTTCCAAACTTGTGGCAAAAGCGGTGGTAAAAGAAACTCTAAGAGAAGGCCATCATCAAGTGGAGATCGACGATATTGATGAAGCCATAAATCAAGCGATTTGGACTCCAGAATATAAGGCATTATAAACTACGGCGTACTCCCTGTATTTTTCGCAGGATACGCCGCTTTTTTAGAGGTTGCTTTAAAAAGTCACCAAATGATAAGCTGCGAATCCTCAGCGCCCGCTTGTTTTTCCGGTCCTCGGGAACTGCACGGCCGCACTTAGCCTCCGACGCCCAGGCCGGGCTAGTACTGGCGTTTCTTGCAGGATGCCAGCGTACTTAGCCAGTAACCCTTTTCGTTTGTCACTTTTTTGAACACGCACTTTTAGATGAACGAAAGTAGTTAAATTTGTCCCGTTTAACGGTCAGAAAATTCCAACATAATTTGGGGATGAAAACCTCAGCACGGCTTGAAGTTTAACGGGTCTAACCTGTGTCCTTACACTCTTTTTTATATTTGCCGAGAGATAAGGTAAAATGAATATGAATAGACTATTTTTTGTGGAGCGTATTTCTACAAAAGACGCCGGGAGAGTGTGATAATGTATAAATTAATTGCCATAGATATGGATGGAACGTTATTAAATGATCAGCATGAAGTCACTAGCGAAGTTCGTTCAGCCTTGCACGCAGCAAAAGCTAAAGGTGTTAAAATAGTGCTTTGTACAGGGAGACCGATTGGCGGGGTTCATCGTTATCTTAAAGATCTTGAATTGGATCAAGAAGGAGATTATTGTATCGCCTATAATGGTGCCCTTGTGCAGCATACATACACCAATGAAATTATTAGTGAGTTGTCTTTAGGTTATAGCGATTTAAAACGTTTTTATGATTTGAGTTTAAAATTACATACAAATATGCATTTTTTTGACTCTGCAAATTTGTATACACCGAATAAAGATATCAGCAAGTATACAGTACTCGAATCCTACATGACGCAAGTTCCTCTGCATTACCGAGCCATAGAAGAAATTCCAGAAGATATCCTTTTACCAAAAGTCATGTTTATTGATGAACCCGAGCATCTAAATGAGGTTATTGCAGCCATCCCTCAGGAGTTACGTGAACACTATACAATGGTAAGGAGTTCGCCTTATTTCTATGAAATGCTTAATCCTGCGGCAAGTAAAGGAAATGCGGTTCGTAAATTAGCCGAAACTTTAGGTATAAACAGAGAAGAAGTCATATGCATGGGGGATAATGGGAACGATCTGAGTATGATTGAGTTTGCTGGGTGCGGGGTTGCCATGAATAATGCCATTCCAGAAGTCAAAGACATCGCCAATTACCAAACGCGCTCTAATAATGAAAATGGGGTAGCTCACGCGATTCATGAACTTGTTTTATCTAGATAAGGATTTAGAGTTATTTATGAACCGGCCGAGAACACACCTTAAGAGGTTCTAGGTTGTGATAATAACAAATTTGGCACATACGTATAAAACAAAGTTTTCATGCTTTTTAACATCAGTTTATTATGGGTGAGGGGGAAATTCTGTGTCTAAGGAAATTTCTATGGATATGGTTCAAAAATATTCAGATCATATTCAATCAAAAAAAGAAAATCAAATTATTAAAGATACCATCATGAAAAATGGGATACTTGCATCTATTGAAAATAAAGAGGCTGTCGTTGCAATGAACCCTGTTTTTTCACACGAGATTGAAACTGGAAAAGTATCGAATCAAAAACAAAGCGGTCGATGCTGGATGTTTGCAGCCCTTAATATCTTTCGTCACAAGATAAGTGAAAGATTTAATATCAAACAGTTTGAGCTATCACAAAATTATATGAATTTCTGGGATAAATTTGAGAAATCGAATTATTTTTTAGAAAGTATCATAAAAACCGCTCAAGAGCCGCTAGATGGCCGATTAGTTTCTTTTTTGCTGGCAACGCCTCAGCAAGATGGTGGACAATGGGATATGCTCGTTTCTCTGATCGAAAAATATGGCGTTGTACCAAAGCAAGCCATGCCAGAAACTTTTCAAAGTGAAAAGTCAATGCGTTTAAACGCTTTACTTAATGAAAGATTAAGAGAAGATGCATTGAAGTTAAGAGAATTGGTTAACGGCAAAGGATCTCCGGGAGAACTTGATAAGACAAAGGATCATATGTTGTCCGAAATCTATCGAATTCTGGCCTATGCTTTAGGTGAGCCTCCTAAAACATTTGATTTTGAATATCGAAATGACGATAAGAAGTTTCATAGGGATTTAAATATCACACCAAAAGAATTTTATGATAAGTATATTGGCGTAAATTTGAACGATTATGTCAGTGTGATTAACGCTCCAACAGAAGATAAACCATTCGGTAAAACTTATACCGTTCAATACCTTGGTAATGTGGTTGGGGGTAAAAAGATTCAATACTTAAATGTTGATATGGAGACATTGAAGACGCTTGCTGTCGAGCAGATTAAAGACAATGAGAGCGTCTGGTTTGGTTGTGATGTAGGTAAATATTCTAGTCAAGTTCATGGGATTATGGATACGAGTCTTTATGATTATGAGAAAGCCTTTGGTTTCAAATCAGGCATGAGTAAGTCGGATCGCCTCAATTATATGGGTAGTGCCTTAACGCATGCCATGGTCTTAACAGGGGTCAATCTGATTGATAACAAACCGAACCGCTGGAAAGTGGAAAATAGTTGGGGAGAAAAATGGGGAAATAAAGGATACTTTGTTATGAGCGATAATTGGATGGATGAATATACATATCAAGTGGTCATTCATAAAAAATACCTTTCCGAAGAATTGAAAAAAGCTTTGGAAAAGGAACCAATTAGTCTCAAACCATGGGATCCTATGGGGTCCCTAGCTATGTTGAGATATTAGAGTGTATAGGTCTAACAGCAAAAACATGGAAGACATCTGACTTTGCTCTCCACATAACAAAAGGCTGCCATTACTCTATTGATTAGTGGCAGCCTTTTTTCTAGAGGTTGTTCAAAAAGTCACCAAATGTTAGTGCGAATCTCGTCGCCCGCTCGTTTTTCCGGTCCTCATGTAGTGGGGATACAAGAGGATCGCTAGCTAAAGTCGCTCACGTCCTGTGGCTGGCTCTTGACGCTACTACATCATGTGGAATGCCGGTGTCCTAAGGAACTGCGCCCCTCTTATCCTCTGGCGCCCAGGAAGGGCTAGTTACTCTCGTTCTGGCAGGATGCCAGCGTACTAAGGCAGTAGCCCTTTTCATTTGTCACCTTTTTGAACACGCATTTTTATCATTATTTATTCAAAAGGATAGGTTATCCCCCATTGATGTCTAATGTTACTCATGATATCCATCACGTCAACAGAGAGTTCCAATGTTTCTTCGCTACTTTTATTTAAAAAATAATTTTGCATATCGATAATTTCATAATTAAGAGCCTTTTCCGTATCACCAGCTTCGATCACTTCGACATGACCATCAGGATAGGCGATCGTAGCAACCTGAGCCCGAGGAAAGTTTTCAACCGTGATATAGCCTTTTTCACAAGCAACAATACCTCTTTTAGGCATTTTTGATCGCATTGTTAGTGAAATGACAGCCATCTCGTCAGCCTTGTTTTTTAAAATAATGCCAGATTGTTCATCTACTCCAGTTTCAAATTCCTTAACAGTGGTTAAAACTTCATGTGGCTTTTGCGACAAAAAGAACCGTGTAAATGAAAGAGCATAAGTACCGATATCTAGTAGAGCTCCGCCTGCAAGATCTTTATTGAAAAAACGGTTGTTTACATCATATTCTTTTAAACTACCAAAGGAGACTTGAATCATTTTAACTTTGCCTAATTTGTTAGATTGGAGAATTTTACGTAACTTTTTGTATAAAGGCATATGATAAATGGTCATGGCTTCGGCAACAACTAATTTTTTTTCTTCGGCTAATTGTACAATTTCACTTAATTGCTTGTCATTCACTGTAATAGCTTTTTCGCAGAGAACATGCTTGTTGCTTTGTAAGCTTTTCATGATATATTCATAGTGATTTGAATGTGGAGTCGAAATGTATACGACATCAATATTTTGATCTTGTAGCATGTCATTATAGTCACCAAAGGCTTTTTCTACGTGAAACTTTTTCTGGAATTCTTTTGCTTTATCTAGCTTCCTTGATCCAACCGCATAGATCGTTCCATTGACTTCGTTTAATGCTTTAGCGAATTCTGCTGCAATGTTTCCTGGTCCAAGTATCGCCCAATTTAATTTATTCATGAATCTTCACCCTATATGATTGATCGTTTTTTGAATACACTTCAATGCCATCCTCCTTAGCAACGATCACTTTCGTAATCACTTTTGTAAAAAGAGAGGTATCAATGACACCGCTTATAGAATTTAATTGATCTTCGAGTTTTGGAATATCTTCTACATGATCGAAAGTTGCATCAATTAATAAGTGGCCGTTATCACTAATGGTCACTCCATCTTTCACAGCACTCTTTCTGTAGTTAGGTTCTCCTCCAAGTTCAATGATAGTCTTACTTACATATTCTAAAGCATCTTCCAATACTTCAAGCACAATGGGTTGTTTAAAAGTTAATGCGCTCACAAATTTAGATTCATCTACAAGTAAGATATACTCATTTGCCATATTAGCAATCAATTTCTCTTTTGTATGAATGCCACCACCACTTTTTAAGGCATTGAAATCCTTATCCACCTCATCACATCCATCAAATGCGATGTCAATGTGATCGATGAAACTAGTATGTAAGACATTTAAGCCGTTTCTGAGGCAGAGAGATTTTGTAGTAAATGAAGGTGTCACTATGTTAACGTGCAAATTTTGTTGCTTAATGTATTGAATTAAATAAGTTATCGTACTTCCTCCACCTAAGCCAATAATGGAGTGATCTCTTATTAACTTTGATGCAGCTTGAGCACATTCTTGTTTTATGTTTCTCACCTCATCATCTCCTTTAGGATATAAAAGAATGGGTCGAGGCCAAAAGTGGTTGCACAATTGTGCTTTGTGATATAATATGTGCTAATAATTGCCTTTAGTATACCTTCACCGATATTACCTGTCAATGAAAAAAAGAGTTAAAAGTCAAAAAATATATTAAACTTAATTTTTTACCATGTAATTAGACGAATATTTAAAAATGATCCTTGCGAGGTTAGAGAACATTTATGACAAATTCGAATGAAAAGAAGCTATTAATAAAAATTGCCCACATGTATTATGAACAGGACATGACGCAAAGCCAAATATCTAAGGAGCTCGGAATTTACCGTACGACCATTAGCCGAATGTTAAAAAAAAGTCGTGAAGAAGGCATTGTCAAAATTATAATCAATTATGATGCAGGGAATAATGAGGCAATTGAGAATGAGCTAAAAAAGCGTTTCGACCTGAAGGAAGCAATTGTTGTACCAATTGATTCCGACCAACCTAAACATTTACGTTTGAATGCGATTGGACAGGCATGTGCGAGCCTGTTAGAACGAATTAATAGAGAAGATGATATGATTGGTTTCTCATGGGGAAGTAGTTTGGCAGCTGTTGTTGAAGCACTAAGACTACAGGATAAGAAACAAAATATTCTTTGTGTTCCATTGATTGGAGGTCCTGCAGGAAAGTTAGATACTCAGTATCACGTGAATACGATCTGTTATCAAGCATCTTTAAAACTAAATGGAAAATCACTGATGATTGATGTGCCTGCCGTTATGGAACAAAAGGAGATACGCGATGCCATTATGGAATCCAACTATTTTAAAATGTTTGCTGACGTATGGAAAAATATTTCAATTGCCGTATTTGGTATTGGTTCATTAGAAATATCAGAGACTTCAACATGGCTTAATTTTTACGGAAGAGAAACAACCAGAAAATTAAAGAAAAGTCATGTCACGGGAGATATTTGTTCACAATTTTTTGATATAAATGGGAAAAGGATTCAAACAAGTATCTCAGATCGAACGATTGCTATGGATCTTAATCAAATCAAAAAGGTGCGCTATTCGATTGGTGTAGCCGAATCACCTGAAAAGGTATCCGGCATCATTGGTGCATTAAATGGTCGATATATGAATACACTTGTGACGACCGAAGAAACGGCAAGGGAAATTCTTAATCAAACAGAGGATAAATGAAACAGGTGGTAAATCCCACCTGTTTCAAATCGTACCTCGATCATGGAAAATGGATTAAACTAATTATAATATGTTACTCCGTAAAACTAAATCATCCTAATAGAGGTTGTTCAAAAAGTCACCAAATGATAAGCTACGTATCTCGACGCCCGCTCGTTTTTCCGGTCCTCAAAACAGCGCCGCCTTGATCTTCTTGCTTCTAATTTGTCACCTTTTTGAACACGCACTAATAATAATTTTCTAAATGAATAGAGAAAATTATGTTAAAATTATTATATTAGGAAATAATAAAATTACATAGAGGTTTTAAAGATTCACATATGATTTTTTAATAAGTCCTATTTGAATACATAGTAAGTCTTTTGATCTAGTAAATATGCCAAAATAGAAACGGAGATTAAGATTTTATGGATGTGTTAGTTAAGTATATACAGAAACATCAAAGTGGCATAAGGCGGTTGCTTATTTTTGCTTTACTCATTTTCATATTGTTTCTATTAAGGAGTTTAATTGATTTAATTTTACTAACGTTTATTTTCACATTCTTAATTGACAGATTGGAAACGGTCGTTCATCGTACAATCAATATACCAAGAAAACTAGTGGTTGTGATCTTATATTTATTAATAGTTTTAGGTATTTACATTGCTGTTACCATTTATTTACCGATTATTACCAAGCAAACGTTACAATTATATAATCAGACGGTGGATTATTTTAAACACACCAGTCATTCTGGCATTTTAAATTTGGTCAACTTGGCTGTTGACAAACTTCAAGAATACCATGTTGATGCTTATTTGAAATCGAGCCTTAAAATTATTCTATCTTCTTTTTCGCAGTTTGGCTCACTTGTTATTAGTTTCTTCCTTGCCCTATTATTAAGTTTATTCTTTTCCCTGGAAAAAGAAAGGCTCATACAGTTTTCAAGAGGATTTAAGGATAGTAAGATTGGATTTCTGTATGATGAACTTGCTTTCTTTGGCTCGCGTTTTGTTGGGACGTTTGGGAAAGTGCTTGAAGCGCAGTTTCTTATTGCCATTGTCAATACGGCTGTGACAGCTATCGTACTATGGTTTTTGCATTTCCCGCAATTATTTAGTTTAATAATTATGGTATTTGTCCTTAGTTTAATACCTGTTGCTGGTGTTGTGATCTCGTTAATACCTCTATGCATTATTGGTTATACTATAGGCGGATTTAAAGATGTTGTTTACATGGTATTAACGATCCTCATTGTACATGCTCTTGAAGCTTATATATTGAATCCGAAACTGATGTCTTCAAAGACAGATTTACCAGTCTTTTATACGTTTGTCATTCTCATTTTCTCAGAACATTTCTTTGGTATATGGGGATTGATTGTAGGTATTCCAGTCTTTGTCTTCCTTATAGATGTTCTTGGTGTAAACTATAAAAGGCCAGCGAAGAAGATCAGGCTTAGGCGACAAAAGGAATAGATTCTTCTAATATATGTGGTTAATTGTGGGTTATTGTCCGTATATGTTGCGACCATGCTTTATTTTGAGTAGTATAGAATTAATGCACTAAATGAAATGAGGTTACTGAATGAATAAAGAATCCATTTACGGATTAACGTTTGATAAATTAACCAATTGGCTAGTCGAACATGGACAGAAAGCGTTTCGGGCAAAGCAAATATGGGACTGGATCTACGTTAAACGAGTGACAGCCTTCTCAGATATGAATAATGTTAACAAAGCGTGTATTCAACTTTTGGAAGATCACTTTGTATTGCATACATTGAAGCAACAAATCAAACAGGAATCAGCCGACGGTACAATCAAGTTTCTATTCCAATTGCAGGATGGTAATTTAATTGAAACGGTGCTGATGAGACAAAAATATGGCTTATCTGTTTGTGTAACGACGCAAGTAGGATGTAATATCGGCTGTACCTTTTGTGCAAGCGGATTATTGAAAAAGAACCGTGATCTAACAAGCGGTGAAATTGTCGAACAAATTATGAATGTCCAATATCATTTTGATCAAGAAGGAAAAGAAGAGCGGGTAAGTCATGTGGTCGTCATGGGAATTGGCGAGCCATTTGATAATTTTGATCATCTCGTTGATTTCTTGAACATCATTAATTCTCAGCAAGGGCTAGCTATTGGAGCGAGACATATCACCGTGTCAACAAGTGGACTTGCTCATAAAATATATGAGTTTGCGGATCTCAATTTACAAGTGAATCTAGCCATTTCCTTACATGCACCAAATGATGAACTTCGCACACGGATAATGAAAATCAATAAGGCCTTTCCATTGGCCAAATTGATGCAAGCGATCGATTATTATTTACAGAAAACAAATCGTCGAATTACATTTGAATATATTTTATTAAAAGATGTCAATGATCATAAAGAAGAAGCCTTGCAGCTTGCCAAACTACTGGCGAACAAACGGCATCTTGCCTATGTAAATTTAATTCCTTATAACCCTGTATTTGAGCATGACCAATATCAACGAAGTACACCAGAAGCCATTCAAACATTCTATGAAACACTTCAGAAGAAAGGCATTAACTGCGTGGTACGTAAAGAACATGGTACAGATATTGATGCCGCATGCGGTCAATTGAGAAGTAAACAAATAAAAAAAGAAAAAGCAAGATAAAGTGAAACTTCCATCAGGGGGGTCTTTACTGCCCGTTAAGGTGGGATAAATAGAGGTGAAAACATATCTAAGAAACATTTTGGATATGTTTTTTTTTATTGAAAATGAAAGTTACGAGTTGAAAAAGATCTCAATAGAAATTAGACAAGACAAGAATAAATAGGGTTTAAAAAATAAAGGATAAGGAATATAAACGAAAGGATAGTTAAAGAAGGATAAACTTCAACTTCAAAAGGTGGAAGGTTATGTTACCACGAACGATCAAGGAACTAGAAGAAATAAAAAATGAGTGTACAAAAATAGTTAATAAACGTGCGTCTATTTCAGCTGTTGCGGCTGTGGTGCCCTTGCCTGCTGTGGATGTTGGAGCGGATATGGCGCTTATGATGAATTTATTGAATAAAATTAATCGTAAATTTGGCTTATCTCCTGAACAAATAGGTAAATTAGATGCATCGGTTAAGGCGCAAATCATGGTGATCATCACTTCTGCAGGAAGTCAGTTAGCAGGCAAGTTAATTACAAAGAAAACCGTTAGCATGTTATTAAAGAAAATTGGGAAGCGTGTCGCGGTTAAACAGGTGACGAAATATGTACCCATAGCTGGACAAGCTATTTCAGCAAGTATCAGCTTTGCAGCTATGAAATACCTTGGGAATGCTCATATTGATGAATGTTATGAAATATGTAGACGGATGATTGAAGAAAAGGATCGTGCAGTTTAATACCTCGATACCAATTTTAAATATAAAGATAACAAACGCTGAAGATAAGTGAGAAAAAATCCTTTGTTTGGATTCTGTTTTGGAATCCGGCATAAGGGTTCTTTTTATAACTTATTTCGTCAAATGGGTCCATCATCTAACCTAGAGATTAACCAACGTGCCTTCCATCCTCCATCTCTTCTTCAGTAAAGTTAACTTTCACTCTTTTTTAAAAGGATACAAATACCAATATGTGTTTCATTCAACAACACACGTGGTAGTGTATTAAAGACAATAGAATACCGTAGACCTCGTAAATCAGAAATATAAAAAGATAGGAGTGTAAATGAATGGAATACATTAATATTTCTGACACGGATATGAAAGCTTCTCGCATAGGTTTCGGAGGTTGGCCGATCGGTGGTTCCTCCTGGGGTGGTTCTGATGATTATGATTCCATAAGGACCATCCATGCAGCACTCGGTCAAGGCATTAATCTCATCGATACAGCGGCTGACTACGGAAAAGGACATTCTGAAGAATTAATCGGAAAAGCGCTGAAAGAGACGGGGAACAGAGATAAAGTATTAATCGCAGGAAAACCAGGACTAAACTGGAAAAAAGGACCGATCTTTCGAGATGGCTCAAAAGAAAGAATAACATCTGAAATTAATGACACGCTAACTCGTCTAGGGACCGACTATCTTGATGTTTACATTGTACACTGGCCTGATCCATTAGTTCCGATTGAGGAAACGGCTGAAGCAATGAAAGAGTTATATGATGCCGGTAAAATTAGAGCGATAGGCGTCAGTAATTTTAGTGTCGAGCAAATGGAGCAATTTAAAAAAGTCGCCCCTCTTCATGTAGCTGAACCACCATATAACATGTTTGAGCGAGATGCAGAAAAACAAATTATTCCTTATTGCATTCAAAATAACATCACACCTTTTCTATATAGCAGTATTTGTCGCGGTTTGTTATCCGGTAAAATGACAAAGAGTAGAAAGTTTAATCAGGGTGATATGAGAAAAGAGCAAGATCCTAAATTTCAAGAACCTCATTTTAGTCAATATTTAGCTACAGTTGACGAATTAAAAACATTTGCCAAAGAACGTTTTAATCGTCCTGTGATCGATTTGGCTGTTCGCTGGGTACTTGATAAATCAGTAACGGGCATCGCTTTAAGAGGTGTGCGTCATCCGGATCAACTTGAGACTCCAAATCAAATTGATGATTGGATTCTTACGGAAGAAGATATGGAAGATATTGATAAAATTTTAAATAAATATATTGAAGAACCGATTGGAAGACCAACCTTTATGGCTCCTCCAACCAAAGAACAAGTCAATGTTTGATCGAAAGAGACTCTACTATAAATAAGGTAGAGTCTCATGTTTTAGATAAAAAGATGAAGGGTAAGGGAGAAAATATAAGATAAAGTGAAACTTCCATCAGTGGAGTCTTGCTGCCCGTTAAGGCGGGTTTAATGACGGATTTCTACGATTGCTTGGAACAAAGGCGAAAAGGAGGAAACAAGATGAGCAAAGAACAAGAAAGTAAACCAGTTGAAGAAACAAGCAAGAAGAAACAATTAGATTCTTTTACCGTAGACAATAATGGTCAAAAAATGACGACGAATCAAGGTCTTAAAGTATCTGATGATGAAAATTCGCTAAAGGCAGGAAAACGAGGTCCATCGTTATTAGAAGATTTTTATCTAAGAGAAAAAATTATGCATTTTGATCATGAAAGGATTCCAGAACGCGTCGTACACGCTCGCGGATATGGTGTCCATGGATATTTCCAAGTCTATGAATCAATGGTTGAATTTACAAAAGCGAAATTTCTTCAAGATCCTACCGTGAAAACACCTGTGTTCGTCCGTTTTTCTACAGTTGCTGGTTCCAGAGGATCTGGGGATACTGTGAGGGATGTTCGTGGATTTGCGACGAAATTTTATACTGAGGAAGGAAATTATGATTTAGTTGGTAATAATATTCCAGTATTCTTTATCCAAGATGCGATTAAGTTTCCAGACCTTGTTCATTCATTTAAGCCTGAACCAAATAATGAAATACCACAAGCTCAGACGGCACATGATACGTTTTGGGATTTTGTCGCCAATAATCCAGAATCCGCTCATATGGTCATGTGGGCCATGTCTGATAGGGCTATTCCCAGAAGTTATCGAATGATGGAAGGTTTTGGAGTACATACGTTTCGTTTTGTGAATAAAGAGGGGAAATCACGTTTTGTTAAATTTCATTGGAAACCAAAATTAGGCGTGAGATCTCTCGTATGGGATGAAGCTCAAAAAATAGCAGGTAAAGACCCTGATTTTCACCGTCGTGATCTATATGAAGCGATTGAAATGGGACAAGCAGTCGAGTTTGAGCTTGGTGTTCAGATGATAGAAGAAGAGGAAGAATTTCGTTTTGATTTTGATATATTGGACCCAACAAAGCTGTGGCCAGAAGAAGTTATTCCGGTTAAAATTATTGGTAAAATGACCCTCAATCGAAATCCAGATAATTATTTTGCAGAAACTGAACAAGTGGCTTTTCATCCTGGAAATGTTGTTCCTGGTATCGATTTTTCAAATGATCCATTACTTCAAGGGCGCTTATTTTCATACACAGATACACAATTGATACGTCTAGGCGGCCCTAACTTCCATGAAATACCTATTAATCGACCTGTTTGCCCATTTCATAATAATCAAAATGATGGCTACCATAGGATGACAATCAATAAGAGTCCTATTTCATATCACAAAAATTCACTCCAAAATAATGCGCCAGAAGGGGCAACTGCAGAAGAGGGCGGGTATGTTCACTATCAAGAAAAAGTAGAAGGACGAAAAGTTCGGGCGCGAAGCGATAGTTTTAGCGATTACTTTTCTCAAGCCAAAATGTTTTGGAATAGCATGACGGACGTAGAGAAGGAACACATTATCGCTGCTTTCCAATTTGAAGTAGGAAAAGTAAAAAGCAAGAGTGTTCAACAACAAGTCGTGAATTTAATCAGCCATGTCGACCTTGAGTTGGCACAAAAATTAGCTATAAGTATTGGCGCAAAGATGCCTGAAAAGGTTAATGTATCCACTGTAACTATGAGTTCTCCAGCATTAAGCCAAGAATCAAAAATAAAATCAGCAAAGTCCAGTAAGGTCGCAATATTAGTGGAAGATGGATTTAATAGTCTGGAACTTAAGGAAGTACTTGATGCCTTAAATTCGGCAGGAATTATACCCCAAATCGTCAGTAGTCGTCTAGGAGTTTTGAGAAATGAAGATGGTCAAGAATTGGATGTTAGTTATACTTTATTAACAAGTGATTCTGTTCTTTTTGACGCCATTTATATCGCTGGCTCTTCAAAGTCAGTAAAGAAATTGATTGCTCAAAAAGAAGTTGAAGACTTTATTCATGAAGCTTTTAAACATTATAAGACCATTGGAGCAGTTGGTGAAGCAGTTGGCTTATTAGAAACGATTGGATTACCGATAAATCAACCTGGTGTGATAACAACAAAGAGTAATAGCAATATTAGTGAATTTAACGAAGAATTTTTGAAGGCTATTCAAGAACATCGCCACTGGACAAGACAAATGTAAATTTCCAAAAAACGTATTCTAGATATAATTTAGAATACGTTTTTTAATCACTCTTAAGTGAACCTACAGTGGGGGGTTACTACTCTTTAATGTAGGATAAAAAAATGTGTAAGAAAACCTAACATTTTTATTGAAAATATTTAGAAAATAAAATATTATCAAATTAAATCGAAAATCTCGTGAATTTAGTCATAAGAGGTTCAATAAAAAAGCAATCTCAATTAGTATATTAGTGCAAGACTAGTGAAGTATGAAGGGAAAAGACAACAAAATAACATAAGACCCATAGTGATCAAATTAGTTTATTTTAGGGGGTTGTACCATTTTTGGTATGGCCTCCTTTTTGATTTTTATATTTTTACTCCTTGCTTAGCATGTTCAGTTATCTATAATCTTTCGCTCAACCTATGTTCACAGAGTTAAGAATTAAAGATAAATTCAAATAGAAGAGAGGTGAAGAGAATGAAAGCATTACGTAATTATGGCATTCGCGATATAAAAGTTGAGTATATAGAGCAACCGATTCTGCATAAGAACGAAGCCTTGATTAAAGTCTTGTATGCAGGAATTTGTGGATCTGATTTGCATATTTATCGAAAAGGGATGTTTGTAAAACATTTACCAGAAACAATGGGTCATGAATTTGTTGGTCAAATTGCTGACATTGAGCCAAATAGTGAATTTTCAGTTGGAGATATTGTTGTCGGTGATCCACGTGTATACTGTATGACTTGCTTACCTTGTAAAGAAGGCGACTTTCAATGTTGTGAGAATCTTAGTTTTATTGGAGAAGCGGTGCCAGGTTGTTTCGCAGAGTATCTGACCATTCCAATAAATAAATTAATCAAAGTGAAGCAGAGTCATCAGTTAGAGGAACTCGCTTTATCCGAACCATTGGCTGTTGCACTCCATGTTTTAAAGCAAACGGATATCCATCAAGATGATCATATTGTTATTTTTGGAGCAGGAACGATTGGCATGCTTATCCTATTGCTACTAAAACAAGTATTTCAAGTCCATTCAGTCACTGTTGTTGATATATCAGAAGACAGATTGAAATACTGTTCGCAACTAGGAGCAGATCAAACATTAAATCAAGTAGAAGGGCAGGAAACTTTCGATAAAGCGATTGAAACATCAGGCGTAGGTGTTTGTTACAATACGGCCCTTCAAGTATTAAAAGCGAAAGGTACCATGTTAGTTGTTGCGTTGTATGAAGACGAGCTAACGATAGATGTAAATCCTATTATTTATAAAGAATTAAACATCATAGGCAGCAGTGCGTATACATTTAATGAACTCAAACAAGCCTGCCAACTTATCGATAAGAATCACATCAATATTAAGCCTTTAATTACTCAGATCATTCATGTCGAAGACGGTCCTGAAATATTTGAAAGTTTGATGCTCCCGATTAAAAATGACGTTAAAATTTTATTTGAATTTTAAATGATTGTTTAAAGAAATAAGACAAAGATGGTCTATTCAAAGAAAACTATAAAAAAAATGTCGATATTTTGGTACAATAAAGTGGCAGAGTTATAAAGCAACAAAGACTAGTTTGAAAATATCCGATGAATGGAAAGGGAAACGACAAAATGGTACTTAATAAAATAAAAATAAATAAACTTATTTGGAATCTAACATCAGAAGAAATGAAGACTAAGATTCTTGATAGAGCTAGTTTTGATATATCGGAACAAATAAAATTAATTGAACCTGTTTGTGAAGCTGTGAGAAATGAAGGCGATAAAGCCATAATAGAATTCACTGAAAAATTTGATCGTGTAAAACTTCAAAAAGACCAAATTGCTGTTAGTGAAGAAGAATTTCTAGAGGCTAAGCAACTGTTAGATGAAGAAACGAAGAAGGTTATTGAATATGCCACTCATAACATCCGTCGATTTCATGAAGCCCAGAAACCTGAACCAATGTGGATGATGGAAATGGAAAAGGGAGTCATGGCTGGTGAAAAAGTGACACCAATATCCGATGTCGCATGTTATGTACCTGGTGGAAAAGGTAGTTTCCCATCCGTTCTTCTTATGCTAGGAACACCTGCGACTGTCGCCGGAGTTGAAAAAATTATCGTTATAACGCCACCAAACAAAGAAGGGAAAGTGGACCCAGCTATTCTATATGCCGCTGATATTTTAAATATTCATGAAGTCTATAAAGCAGGCGGAGCCCAATCCATTGCGGCTGTTGCATTTGGAACGGAAACGATTCCGAAATGTTCAAAGGTTATTGGACCGGGGAGTTCGTTTGTTACGGCAGCTAAGCTATTTCTCAGGGAATACATTGATTCAGGTGTTCCAGCGGGTCCTAGTGAATCGATTATTCTTGCAGATGAGCATGCAGATCCTAAGAAGGCAGCCTTAGATCTATTAATTGAAGCAGAACATGGTCCAGATAGTGCCGCTTTATTGGTTACCCATTGTAAAGATATAGCAGATCAGGTCGAAGAACAGGTTTATCATTTAATAGCATCTTTGGAAAGTGACATCAGAAGGCAATTTGTAGAAACTGTCTTAACAAATTATGGTGGGATTATTATTACTGATAATTTAGAAGAGTCCATTCGTTTTGCTAATGAGTATGCACCTGAACACATCGAGCTGATGGTTGAAAAGCCATTTGAAATATTAAATGAAATCAAAAATGCAGGCGAAATCTTACTCGGAGATTATTCGGCAACGTCATTATTCAATTTTGTAGTAGGACCTAACCATACTTTGCCAACTGGGCAATATGCTAAAACGATTTCAGCTGTGTCTATTCATGATTTCTTGAAACGTAGTTCAATAGGTTATGTGACAAAAAGCGGCTTTCATACGATAAAAGATTATGCAGCAAAGTTTGCGGATATTGAAGGCTTTGAAACGCATGCTAAGGCGTTAAGAGAACGAAATTAATTAATGAATCTGCTTTTCAATTATGCAGACCGTTAATCTAATAAAAATATAAAATATGGGGGATATATTAATGAAAAAATTAGTGGGGATTATCGTAATGTTAAGTATAGTGCTGACCATGCTGGCAGGATGTAATTCTAAAGGAAATAGTTCTGGTGGGGATATGCCCACGTATAAAATGGGACTCTTACCTTGGACAGGCTATGCACCATGGTATATTGCTGAAGATCAAGGACTTTTTAAGAAATATAAAATCAATGTTAAATTGGTATCTTTTAAACAAGATGCAGATTTAAATGCTGCCTTTGCTTCAGATGATATTCAATTAGCCAATATTGCATCTCACACAGCATTAAGAATGGCAGGTCAGAATGGATTAGATATTAAATCTATTGTATTTTTGGATGAATCAACAAAAGCAGATGCGATGATCACGACAGGAAAGTATAAATCATTTGCAGATCTAAAAGGAAAGAAAGTTGCTTATGAAGAAGGAACGACATCTGACTTACTCTTTAAACAAGCGTTGAAAGACAATAACTTAACTTCTAAAGATTTCAAAATCGTATTATCTTCGGCTGCAGATGCAGGAATTGCCCTTGCTTCAAATAAAGTCGATGCAGCAGTAACCTATGAGCCTTACATTAGTGAAATAAAAAATAAAAATAAAGATATTCATTCCATCTATTCTGGATCTGATGCTCCAGGTTTAATAAGTGATATGACTGTTGTCAAAACCTCTTTCTTAAAAGACAATCCTAAAGTACAAGACAAATTAGAAAAAATTTGGGATGAAGCATTAGATTATTGGAAAGAAAATCCGGATAAAGGTAATGAAATTGTTGCTAAAGGAACAGGTAGCACGGTTGAAGATTTACCGCCAATTTTAGATGGTATTAAATTTTTCAGTATCGATGAACAAAAACAATTAATGGATTCGGGTGAATTAGCCAAAAACATTGAGAAAATCAAAGAGATTCTTACTTCTCAAGAAAAGTTCAAAAACGATGTTAACGTGCAAAATATCCTTTCTATTAAGTAAAGGGGTTTCAGTCCGTTGAAACTTCGGTAGATCAGATGAGTTTTTCTCTATCTGAATGAACCCGTTACCAAAGCTAAGGGTAAGGATTACCCTATTAAATAACAGATGGAGGGTGTCATGGGTAAGCTAAGATTAATTTCTGCTTCCGGAATTTTGCTTGTGTTTGGGGCTTGGGCTATTGTTACCTATTCAGGTCTTGTCGACGCTTTATTTTTACCAACACCAACGCAAGTGTTATTAGAAGCAAAAAAACAACTAGATGATGGAACGCTATTTCTAGATATAGAGATGAGTTTTTACCGGATCTTAATGGGATTTCTTCTTTCAACCATCTTTGCGCTTCCAATTGGTGTCTTAATGGGAACCTCTAAGTATTGGAATGCTTTTTGGGAACCATTGGTTGGTTTTATCCGTTATATGCCGGCTGTAGCCTTTATTCCACTTTCAATCTTATGGTTTGGAACATCTGATTTGCAAAAGTTTTTTATTATATTCTTAGGTGTGTTCTTTCAAGCCGTCATTATGATTGCTGATAATTGTAAAACGGTGAAGAAATCTGTTGTTGAAGTAGGGTTAACATTAGGCCTTAACAAGTTCGAAATTATCAAAGACATTATTTTTAGAGCCGCTCTTCCAAGTATTTGGGATACACTACGGACGATTTGGGGATGGGCGTGGACATATTTAGTTGTTGCCGAGCTCGTCGCAGCCTCATCAGGACTTGGTTTTCGCATTATGCAGGCACAAAGATATTTATCAACAGAGACCATCATATTAGGCATTCTTGTGATTGGAATCCTTGGGCTAGTGACAGATTTACTGTTTAGTTATCTAGCAAAAATCATGTTTCCATGGAGAGAACGGGAAAAGATAAGTAACTAGCTAACTAGGGTAAATCTATAGGAGGTTGTTTTTATGGCAGTAAACGAATTAGTAGCACAGAGTGTCGTTAAAGAATTTTCTCATAAGAAAAAGTCATTTTTAGCCTTGGATCATATCAATCTTAATATTGGAGAGCATGAATTTGTTTCTTTATTAGGACCATCCGGCTGTGGGAAATCAACGTTACTACGATTAGTAGCTGGGCTGGATAAGGTAAGTGAGGGCCAAATCTTATTAAGAGATCAAGAAATTTCTAAACCCGGCAGAGATCGTGGAGTTGTTTTCCAGCAGTATAGTCTTCTCCCGTGGTTGCACGCATGGGAAAATGTGGCCTTTGCTTTAAAAAAGGATAAAACAAAATCAAAACAGGAGAAAAAGGAATTGGCTTTCCATTTTCTAGAGTTAGTTGGATTAAAAGGATTTGAGGATGCCTATCCATCTCAAATGTCTGGTGGGATGCAACAACGGGTCGCTATCGCCCGTGCGCTCGTCTATAAACCAAATCTTTTGTTAATGGATGAACCGTTTGGTGCTTTAGATGCTCAAACGAGAAAAGAAATGCAAGATTTAGTACTTAAAGTATTCACAGAGGCGAGATCAAGCGTTTTGTTCGTCACCCATGATGTCGATGAAGCTATCTATCTTTCAGATCGTGTATATGTCATGTCAGCTAAACCTGGAAGAATAGCTAAAGAAATCAAGATTGACTTACCCAAACCAAGGGATTGGAATGTCCAGCTTTCGGAAGAATTTCTAAAGTACAAAAGAGAAATTTTAGTAGAGTTACAGAGTCAAAAGAAATGATAGAAATTGTGAGATAGAAAGGAGGCGAAAATCATCAATATAGATGAATTATTTCATTTAAAAGGTAAAGTAGCTGTGATTACCGGTGCTGGAAAAGGCTTAGGGCGTGGCTATGCGGAAGCCCTTGCAAAAGCTGGATGTACTTGTGTCTGTGTTGGCCGTGCGAAGGAATCTTTAGATGAAACGATTGAACTTATTCAGGAGATAAGTCCACAATCAATGGCTCTATCATTAGATATTAGTGATATTAGTAACATAGAGAAAGCGATAGACCACATTATTTCTGAATTCGGTCACATTGATATTTTAGTAAATAATGCCGGAACGGAGATTGCTAAAGACTTTGTAGATGTAAGACCTGAAGAATACGATGCTATTATGTCAGTTAATATGAAAGGCGCTTACTTTCTATCTCAAGCGATATCCAAGCATATGATTTTGAAGAAGCGAGGCAAAATCATCAATATAGCCTCATTAGGAAGTTATATTGGCCTTTCTGGTTCTAGTGTGTATTGTGCGTCAAAAGGAGCGATCCTGCAGTTTACAAAAACATTGTCAATTGAACTGAGCCCGCACAATATCCAGGTCAATGCCATCGCACCAGGCTATTTCCTTACAGATATGACGAGACCATTTTTTGAAGATAAAGATCATCGAAAATGGATTGAAGAGCGAATCCCTATTGGAAGAGTTGGAACAGCTCAGGACTTAGCTGGTACAGTCATATTTCTGGCAAGTCCAGCCTCAAATTACATCACAGGTCAAACCGTTATCGTTGATGGCGGCTGGCTTGCGAGCTAGAGGTATATATTGATAAATTTTAACGTAGCCATACAATTAAATATTCTATCCGAGTGTTTAGTCATAATTATAGTTTAGTAGAAAGTCGGGTTGATATAAGTAAGACTTAGTTTGTCTTGCGTTATATTAGTCCGGCTTTTTTTATATATCAAGTTATGTTAAAAGATACTGCCGTCAATAAAGTGAATTTTCAATCAGTCGGTTTTTTTCATTCCTCACTGATTGTTAGTCTGAACCATTCGGGCTTATACAGCGAGTTTCTCCCCACGTAGGCAGCCATGATCGTTTACACTCTTGATCTTAAGGGTGGGGGTTTTACTGCCCACGGGAAAAATGTTCATTCATTAGATGAAGCATGAGTCATTTAACATAGCTAACAAACCATAAAGGAGAAATGTATGATGTATTTAACAGATGAACAGAAACGCATGTTAGATGGAGAGTATGGCGAGGGAACGGCGCTTGCCATGCGGGTTCAAGTTGGAATTGGTGAGGCGTTTGGGGCAGAAAGAATGTTACCTATAACCCGAGCTCATGTGGCTTTGAGTAACCAAGATGCTGATGTATGGTTTGCAGAAAAATTAGCGGGATTGGGAGCGAAATGTCGTATTGCTCCGACAACAAATCCAGGTTTTGACGTGGAATATTTTAATGAACATGTTGATTTGAAGCCTGTTGATATGGAGCAAATGAATCGAACTTTAATGGCCTATCAAAAATTAGGGGCTATATTAAATTTCAGTTGTACACCTTATTTGTATGATAATATTCCAAGACAAAATGAAATCTGTGCATTTTCAGAGTCAAGTGCAACACCTTATATGAACGCCATCTACGGAGCAAAGAGTAATCGCGAATCGGCCTTAAGTGCTCTATGTGCCGGAATTACTGGAGTTGTTCCAGAATATGGTTTGTTGTTAGATGAAAATCGGAAAGGTGAAATATTGGTCGAGGTTGAAGCTGATTTAACCAATGACTTTGATTATCAATTGTTAGGTTATGCTGTTCCAAAGAAGATTGGGCATAAGATACCTGTTTTCTCAAATCTTCCACAGATGATTTCACCAGAAGCGATTATGTATTTATGCGCTGAACTGAATACGGCCGGTGCTGTACCAATGTTTCATATTCTAGGTGTGACACCGGAAGCGAAAACGTTAGAAGAAGCTTTTGGAAAGCGCGATTATGAAATTATAAAAATAACGAATGAAGATTTACAAGAAGTACACGAAAAAATTTCGGAACGAGCAGGGAAAATTGATTTTGTTCTCTTAGGATGTCCACATGTCACTTTAGATCAAGTGATTAAGATAGCCCATATGGTAGAAGGAGAAAAATTGAAATCAGAGTTATGGATTAATACATCAGCACATACCAAAGATGTTGTTAAGCGTATGGGGCTTTTAGAAGTTATTGAGGCAGCTGGTGGCCACGTTGTGAAAGATACCTGTATTGATCAGCCGATTTGGCATCATTTAGAGGGAAAATTAGGAGCAACGGAATCACCGAAATGTTCTTACTATGCAAAGCGAAGACAATTGAATTTTGTGATTAGACCATTTGAACAATGTATTCAAGGAGCATTAAAGGGGGAAATACAATGACAACAAAACAAGTTTACCCATGCCATAAAATCTCTGAAGGGGTATGTGCTGGTGAAGTATTATTCTCAAAGGATGATATGATGTTTTATTTATGCGATCCAGTGACAGGAAAGGTAATAGAAGAAAATCACTGTCTGAATGGGCAAAGTGTTTCTGAAAAAATTCTTGTTTTTCCAAGTGGTAAAGGCAGTTCCGTTGTTCAAACGGATGGACTGTATCAATTAGTAAAACAAAATAATGCCCCAAAGGCAGTGATTGTCGAACATCCAGACACAGTCCTAGTGTCTACATGCATTATTTTAGGAATTCCCATGGTTGATCAAGTTGATGAGGCTTTTTATCAATGTGTAAAGAATGGCGAAAGTGTGAGATTAAATACTGAAGCTGGTACAATCGAAGTCATTTCAGTATCCCATGTTTAAGCCCCTTTCTAACCATATGTATCCAACAAATGACATAGTATTCAAAAAACAATGTCAGAAAACCTTACAAGGAGATTGAAAATAATAAAAATATAAAATATTATATGAATAACGTAGCCCACTCTTTTACAACAATTTAGCCTAAATAAACTAGTGCACCTATTGAGAGGGGTAAATATCATGTCAGAATCTCAGTTTACCATGGGACAGTTAACGACTTTATGTACATTGCTGCATAATCACAAATGGAAGCATGTCATTGAAGCAGAAATGAAGGAACGTGGTTATAAGTTTACCATAGGGAAAGTTGGGGCAATGGACTTATCAAAAATTGTGGCAGCAGTAGAAACAAGTGCTAAAGCAAAACAGGTTATAGATCCCAATTCATACCGGGAAATTCATGCTCTTTATCATGCTATCATAGAAGCCATACAAGGTATTGGGCGAGGAACAGTTCAATTTGGTGATATTCTTCGCACGGTAGGGTTAACTTTTTGTATTGTTCGGGGTGAAGCAGAGTTTGCACATCATAAGGATGAGTGGATTAGTGTCTGTTTAAGTGGGACGATTGGAGCCCCAAGAAAAGGTTATGAACATGATGTTTTAGGGTTTGGATTTAACCACATTTAGGAATTTTAGTGAAAGACTTATAGATCATAACATGAAAATTTAAGAATATTGAATAGCCCATAGTCATATAGTAATTATTTAGGGGGTTATACCGAGTTTTTTTGGTATGACCTCCTTTTTGTATTTAATAAACGTTTGGAGTGGAAATGTATGACAGTGTATCTTGATGGAAGACAGTTAACGTTAGATCAAATAAAAGATGTTATCGAAGAAAAGGAAAAAGTTGAAATTCATAAAGCGGCTTGGACAAAAATTAGTCGAAGCAGACAAACGATTGAAACCGTCATATCCCGAGGAGATGTGGTTTATGGCGTAAATACAGGTTTTGGAAAGATGAGCGATACCTTAATTTCATCAAAGGATATCGGCCAATTACAAATCAACTTAATCCGTAGCCATGCATGTGGTGTAGGAAAGCCTCTTTCAGAAAAAGTCAGCCGGGGTATGCTGCTTCTCCGTGCAAATGCACTAGCAAAAGGATATTCAGGTGTGACGCATGAAACTCTTCAGATCCTTGTTGATTGTCTAAATTATGGCATCCACCCTGTTATTCCGAGTCAAGGCTCCCTTGGTGCAAGTGGTGATTTAGCTCCATTATCTCATCTTGCCCTTGTTCTAATTGGTGAGGGAGAGGCGATTTATAAAGGAGAAAAAATGTCGGGACTTGATGCGTTAAATAAATGCGGTCTAAAACCGATTACATTACAGGCAAAAGAAGGGCTTGCATTGATTAATGGAACACAAGCTATGACCGCGATTGGCGTTGTCAGCTATTTAGAAGCGAAAGATCTTGCTTACTTTGCTGATAGTATCGCAGCCTTAACTTTAGAAACACTCAGAGGTATTACTGACCCTTTCTTACCAGATTCACATCAAGTTAGACCATATCCAGAGCAAGAGGATGTAGCCAGACGTATTTTATCATTTGTTGATGATAGCCAATTAACAACCAGGCAAGGAGATATCCGTGTGCAGGATGCCTACTCACTTAGGTGCATTCCTCAGGTTCATGGTGCAATTCACCGAGTTTTGGGTTATGTGGAAGATACCTTAGCTATTGAGGTCAATGCGGCAACAGATAACCCACTGGTATTTTCAGATAGCGGGCATGTTATCTCTGGTGGTAATTTCCATGGTGAACCGGTTGCTTTCGCCATGGATTTTCTTGGAATTGCGCTTGCTGAAACAGCGAATATATCAGAACGGCGGGTAGAGCGACTCGTTAACCCGCAATTGAATGATTTACCACCTTTTTTAAGCATCGATCCGGGCCTTCAATCGGGTTTAATGATTACACAATACGTTGCGGCATCCCTTGTGTCTGAAAATAAAACTCTAGCCCATCCAGCAAGTGTCGATTCGATTCCATCTTCTGCAAATCAAGAAGATCATGTCAGTATGGGGACAACAGCTGCAAGACATGCACACCAAATTATTCAGAACACTAGACGTGTCATTGCAATAGAAGCCCTTTGCGCCGCCCAAGCAGCGGATGTTCGCGGTTCAGAGAAATTAGCTTCTTATACAAAATCTATTTATGATTTCATCAGATCAAAAGCACCAACCATTACAGAAGACCGTGAGTTTTCTAAGGATATTCAAAATATTGAAAAAGGAATCCTTCAGGAAGAGTGGAAAACTTATATTAATGAAGGTGTGTCGTGAAAACAGCATTTAAATCGTAAATATAAATATTGAAGTTAAAGGAGTTAATAAAAATGGATGACAATCAAAAAATGATGACAGCGATGCATATTACATTGGATGATGAGTTGCCTGATATGCCTGCTTTTGCCAGGGGTATAAGAAGAGCTCCTGATAGAGGGTACTCTTTAAATGAAAAACAAACCGAAGTAGCGTTAAAAAATGCCCTTCGATACATTCCTAAAAAACATCATGCTAAATTACTACCTGAATTTTTACATGAATTGAAAACACGTGGTCGAATTTATGGTTATCGTTTTCGCCCTGAAGGTCGTATTTACGGAAAACCAATTGATTCGTACAAAGGAAAGTGCACAGAGGGTAAGGCATTTCAAGTGATGATTGACAATAATTTAGATTTTGATGTTGCTCTATATCCGTATGAGCTCGTGACGTATGGTGAAACAGGAAGTGTATGTCAAAACTGGATGCAATATCGTTTAATAAAAAAGTATCTTGAAATAATGGAAGCAGATCAAACGTTAGTTATTGAATCAGGTCATCCTCTTGGGTTATTTAAAACAAGAGAAAATGCACCGCGAGTCATTTTGACCAATGCCATGATGGTGGGGATGTTCGATAATTTAGAAGACTGGGAAATCGCTGAACAAATGGGAGTTGCTAACTATGGTCAAATGACGGCTGGAGGATGGATGTATATTGGCCCTCAAGGGATTGTACATGGGACGTATAATACATTACTTAATGCTGGAAGACTTGAACTCGATATTCCAAATGACGGGGATTTAACCTCACACCTTTTTGTGAGCTCGGGTCTTGGAGGAATGAGTGGTGCTCAGCCAAAAGCGGTTGAAATTGCCAATGGTGTTGGTATTATCGCAGAAGTTGATCCATCAAGAATTCAAACTCGCCTCGATCAAGGTTGGGTCAATGTTTCTTCAGAAGATCTTGAAGTTGTATTCAAGATAGCCGAAGAACATCTTAATAAAGGGGAGACCATCTCTATTGCCTATCAAGGAAATATTGTTGACTTGTTAGAATATGCCGTAGAGCATGACATTAAAATCGATTTATTGTCCGATCAAACCTCTTGCCATGCTGTTTATGAAGGTGGCTACTGTCCGCAGGGGATCACATTTGAAGAAAGAACACGTTTATTGAGCGAGGATCGCGCCAAGTTTAAGAAACTCGTAGATAAAAGCTTGAATCGTCACTATGAATTAATTAAAGCATGTAAACAAAAGGGAACCTATTTCTTTGATTACGGGAACTCATTCTTAAAGGCAGTATATGATGCGGGTGTGAAAGAAATTTCAAAGAATGGTATTGATGAAAAGGACGGTTTTACGCTTCCTTCGTATGTCGAAGATCTCATGGGTCCGCAATTATTTGATTACGGTTATGGGCCATTTAGATGGGTATGTCTAAGCGGTAAAGATTCAGATTTACAAAAAACCGACAAAGCAGCCATGAGTTGTATTGATCCCGAAAGAAGATACCAAGATCGAGATAATTATAATTGGATTCGGGACGCAGAGAAAAATGAACTTGTAGTGGGAACAAAGGCACGAATTTTATACCAAGATGCAGAAGGTCGTATGAATATTGCTCTTAAATTTAATGAGATGGTAAGAAATAATGAAATTGGCCCCGTCATGATTGGTCGCGATCATCATGATGTCAGCGGGACAGATTCTCCTTTCCGAGAAACAGCTAATATTAAAGATGGCAGTAATGTCATGGCTGATATGGCTATTCAATGTTTTGCAGGAAATGCAGCAAGAGGAATGAGCCTTGTTGCCTTGCATAATGGCGGTGGTGTAGGTATTGGCAAATCGATTAATGGCGGATTTGGTTTAGTTTTAGACGGTAGTGAACGAGTTGATGAAATTATCAAGAGTGCGATATTGTGGGATGTTATCGGAGGCGTAGCAAGAAGAAGCTGGGCAAGGAACGAGCATTCCATTGAAACAATAGCTGAATTTAATGATAAGTACAAAGGTGACAATCATGTCACAATGCCTTACTTGGTAGATAATGCCCTTCTTGCAAACTTAGATCTATCAAAACAGGAAAAGGAATGAATGGACAATGAATCAAATCGTTTATATTAAACATGCAACCCAGCTCTTGTCACTCAGTAGTCAAAGTAAAGAACCAAGATCAGGTCCATCTATGAACGATCTTGGTTTGATTGAGAATGGAAGTTTAGTAGCAGAGGGAGGAGTTATTACATTTGTTGGTACAGATGAAGAGGCTGTGCAATATCTAGATCAGCATGGCAAAAAGGAAGATATTTTAACGATAGATGCGAGCGGAAAGCTAGTCACACCAGGACTCATCGATCCACATACCCACCTTGTTTATGCAGGCAGCCGTGAAAATGAACTTGAAATGAGATTAAAAGGGGCCACCTATATTGAAATTCATAAACAAGGCGGGGGTATTTTAAGCACGACGACAGAAACAAGAAAAGCATCGGAGAAAACGTTATTCGATCAATCCGCTAAAAGGCTGGATCAATTTCTGAAACACGGTGTCACAACCGTTGAAGCTAAAAGTGGTTATGGTCTGAATGTTGATGATGAGTTAAAACAGTTACGTGTAGCTAAGCAATTAAATGAAAGGCACCCTGTCGACGTCGTTTCAACTTTTATGGGAGCTCATGCTGTACCAGTGGAATACAAAGGAGATTCTGAAGGATATATCGATTTACTAATACAAGAATTGTTGCCGAGGGTAGCAGAAGAAAAATTAGCTGAATTTTGCGATGTATTTTGTGAAGACGGCGTGTTTACACTTGAGCAATCTGAAAAAATATTAAATGCAGGGATTAAATTTGGTTTAAAACCTAAAATTCACGCAGATGAAATTGAGGCATTTGGCGGGGCCGAACTTGCCGCCAAGTTAGAAGCGGTGTCAGCAGATCACTTGTTAAAAGCATCCGATCAAGGTATTCAAGATATGGCCAATAAAGAAGTTATTGCGACTCTCCTGCCTGGTACAGCGTTCTTCCTCATGACGACACCTGCAAGAGCACGTAAAATGATTGATAGCGGTTTGGCGGTCGCTTTGGCAACCGATTGTAATCCTGGTTCCTCGCCAACTGAATCGCTCCTACTTGTCATGAATTTAGCCTGTCTCACGATGGGAATGACACCTGAGGAAGTAATAACAGCTTGTACGATTAATGCGGCTCATGCGGTAGATAAAGCTGATACTATTGGTAGTCTTGAAGTTGGGAAGCAAGCAGACGTGGTCATATTTGATGCTAAGAATTATCAAATTCTTCAATATAACTATGGTGTTAACCTCGTTCATACGGTAATCAAAAAAGGCCAGGTTGTCGTACAGGAGGGGGGAATCCTTGATTACAGCCAATCTATCAATTAACCGAGGTCGTTTGGAAAACCAACTTAAAAGGCTAGCGCAATTTGGTAAGAACGAAGAAGGTGGTATTGATCGAACGACATTTACCCAAGCAGAACTTGAAGCGAGAGAGTGGTTAATTGAACAATTTAAAGCTATTAAACTTAAAGTGAAAGTCGATGAAGCAGCGAATATTTGGGCCACAAGGGAAGGAAAGAAGACCTTGCCCCACATTGTCTTTGGTTCTCATATTGATTCAGTACCGAATGGAGGGATGTATGACGGGGCCCTTGGTGTTTTAATTAGTTTAGAAATTATGACTCGACTACATGAAATAAGAAAAGAAACAAGACATCCATTTACATGTGTTTCATTTTCAGCTGAAGAACCGAATCCTTTTGGTTTATCAACCTTTGGAAGTAGAATTGTGACAAAAAGGCTGCGAGCGCATGACATTAAAGAGGTTAAAAATCAAGAAGGATTATCACTTGAATCCGCTTTAAATGCAGCTGGAGGTGATTTTGACCATATTGAACGTGCTCAAATCGACCCAAAAACGATTGCAGCTTTTTTAGAGTTACATATTGAACAAGGTAAACGGTTAGAAAGAAATCAAATTCCAATAGGTGTTGTAACATCTATTACAGGTATTTATCGCGAAAAAATCCGCATTATTGGAGAAGCCAATCATGCGGGTACAACCATGATGAACGACCGGAAAGATGCGCTAACAACGTCTTCCGAATGCATCCTTCTCCTTGAGTCGATTTGCCGAGACCATCCATCTGATGAAGTAGTTGGGACCATTGGTGAACTGCATATTAAGCCAAATGCAGCCAACATCATTCCAGAGGAAGTGGAATTGACCGTTGAAATTCGCGGGAAAACGGAGGAGGAGATAAGGCAAGTTGTTTCATCTTGGGAGTGTGCCTTGAAACGAGTTTTCCAAAATAGAAAACATATGACATTGGAAAGACATGTTTTTCTTAATCAACCTCCATCTCCTATGGATACGGCTGTGATAAGTGCTATTGAATCTGCAGCAGGGCAACTGTCATATAAATTCATGCACCTCGGAAGCATGGCGGGCCATGATGCTACCCATATGGCAACCATCACGCGAAGTGGAATGATATTCGTACCCAGTAGAAAGGGTAAGAGCCATTGCCCGGATGAATTTACGAGTATGGATGATATAGAAATAGCAGCTAATACAATGCTCCATACCTTACTATTACTTGATCAGTCTCTAAATGATAAGGAGGACTTATGATGCCCCAGTTATATATAGCAAGTGAAATGTATATTGATGATCATTTTAAAAAGGACCAGGCCATGTTAGTCGAGAATGGTGTCATTCAAGAGATCGGCACGGTTAAACAAATGAAAGAAAAGTATCGCGGAATTCGGCAAATTGATTACCAAGATAAGGCCATCATACCTGGGACCATTAATGCCCATAATCATTCCTTTCAAAGTTTACTACGTGGCATGGCGATTGACCGTCCTTTTTTAGAGTGGCGAGATGAAGCGTTATACCGATGTACACCCTTGATGGATGAAGAAGCTATTTATACAGGGGCATTATTTGCTTTTGGTGAAATGCTAAAATACGGTGCGACTACCGTCAGTGATTTTTTCTATATCCATGATAACGGTTTGCAAAATGACGAAGCAGTTATTCAAGCCGCTAAGGATTTGGGTATCCGATTTGTGATGGCCCGAACGATGTATGATTGGGAAGGAGCCCCCATTCAGTACCGAGAGTCTATTGATGATGCGGTTGCTCGTACGCGAAACCTAGCCATAAAGTATCAGGGAGATCCGATGGTTACCATTCAACCTGCACCACACAGTCCACATGCGGCATCACCAAAAATGATTCAAGCGGGTCACCGATTAGCTCAAGAGCTTGATACCCCTTTTCATATTCATGTGGCTGAAGAGATGTTTGAAGTAAATGAAATTAAGGATAAATATGGCTTGAGGCCTGTTCATTATTTAGATTCACTCGGTGTACTTGATGAAAGAATGATTGCCATTCATCTTGTTTGGCTCGATGACTCCGAGATTAAGCTGCTTGGTGAACGTAACTGTAACCTTGCTTATTGTCCATCCAGCAATATGTTTTTATCTGATGGGATCACTCGAATTCCTGATCTCGCACAATCAGGCGTTACGATTTCATTAGGTTCCGATGGAGCTTGCGGCAATAATCGAATTAGTGTGCTTGAAGAAATGCGAATGTGTGCGTTGTTACAGAAGGTCAGTCGTCTCGATGGTACGTGTATCACGGCTAAGCAAGTTTTTGATATGGGTACAAAGAATGGCGCAAAGATGCTGAATTTACCTGTTGGAGAACTCAAACCCGGTATGAAGGCAGATTTCATTTGTTTAGATCTAAACGACTTGTCATTATCACCAAAAACCGAACTTTTTGCAAATGTGGTTTACTCGTTGCAACCCAATGCCATAAAAAATGTCATAGTTGATGGGAAAGAAATTATGAAAGATGGCGAACTCGTGACCATGTCAGAGAAGCAAATTGTTCGGAAAGTTGACCAGTTATTTGAAAAGTGGGAAATAAAGAAACGTTGAATCAATTCTTGATTTAATAGTTGAGTTTTATTTTTAGTTATGTGAAAATAAAATTAATCCTATTGTTTCAATTTTTTATATATTAAAAAATTTGGAATATATTTCATCTTAGAATAGTCACCGTATCTAGTGCCTTAGAAGCTTGAAGGCTCTTCTAAATTCTTGGACACTAGAATAATAGGACAAGCGTTAATTGAAGATAAAAAACAATTTAATTACCTGTTCAAAAAGGTGACAAATTAGAAGCAAGAAGATCAAGGCGGCGCTGTTTTGAGGACCAGAATGTAGATTTTTACTACATGAGGACCGGAAAAACGAGCCAACGCCGAGATTCGCAGCTTATCATTTGGTGACTTTTTGAACAACCTCTTTAAAAAAAATATGGTGGGGGTATTCAGATGAAAAAAAAGCTATTAGCTAGTATTCTAGGAGTTATTTTGTTAATCAGTCTCGTTGGATGTGGATCAAAGGAAGATCAGACTAGCGGTAACAGTTCTTCTTCTAGCAAAGAAACGACGAAGATGGCTATCGCTTTATCCAGTTGGGTTGGTTACGCTCCGTTATATATTGCCCAGGAAAAAGGCTTTTTCAAGAAAAATGGATTAGATGTTAAATTGATTAAAATGGAAGCCGTAGCAGACAGAAGAAGTGCCCTCGCTGCTAATACTATTCAAGGCTTTGCGTCTACAGTAGATACTCACGTGATGACAGCCGCTGCGGGCATCCCTGTTCAACAAGTTGTTGCTTTGGATGATTCATACGGCGGAGATGGAATGGTCGCAAAGAAAGATATTAAAAGTTTAGCAGATTTGAAAGGGAAAAAGGTTGGTGTACAAACAGATGGAGGGGCAAGTTACTTCTGGTTCCTCTACATGCTTGATAAAAACAATATTGATGTTAAAGATGTTAAAATTCAAAACATGTCTGCAGGTGATGCAGGGTCAGCGTTTGTTGCTAAGAAATTAGATGCTGCTGTAACTTGGGAACCTTGGTTAACCAACGCTAAGAAAACGAGTTTCGGTCATGTTCTTTTAGACAGTAAAGCAACGCCAGGGGTTATTGAGGATACCGTTGCTTTCCGGAGTGATTTCATTAAGAAAAACCCTAAAGCAATGAAAGCTTTTGTAAAGTCTTGGTACCAAGCTGTCGACTACTATAAAACACATGAAGCTGACGCGATCAGTATTATGGCGAAATCAACAAGTCAAACAAGTGATGAATTCAAAGGCGCTGTTAGCGGGGTCCGTTATTATGATCAAGCCAAAAATGAAAGCTACTTTGGTACAAAAGAGTCTCCAGGTCAATTAATGGAATTAACCGAGAAAGCCACAAAGTTCTGGTTGAAAGAAGATCTCATTAAAAAAGATCCCGGTGCAGATTCACTTATCAACTATTCATTTATTAAATAATGCTTTATCGAGTAGGCCTTATGTAAAAATCATAATAGAAAACACGTTTTATGTATGGGGCGGAGAGAGGCTCTCCGCCTATTAGCTTACTAATCTTAGGGAGGTCGAATGATGCAGGAACCAAAAACAGCCGTGAATGACACTTCCATTCCGATGTACAAAGAACAAAATAAGAAAGAAACGAAACGCAGAATATCCTGGCTTCAGCCACAAAAAGCGATCTCGAAGAAACTTTATTTATCATTAAGTGTTAGTAGTTTTATCCTCATCCTACTTGTCTGGTCAGGTCTCACGTATACACAGATTGTGGATCCGTTATTTTTACCTACACCAACAGACATTATTCATTCAGCTGTCACGTTATTTACAGAATTAGGTTTTGCGACAGATATCTTAGCCACAATATCACGTGTCTTTGTCGGTTTCCTTCTTGCTCTGATCATTGGCTTACCGTTAGGAATCCTCATCGGTACATTTAAAGTTGTTGAAGCCTTTTTTGAACCTGTTATCTCCTTTGTCCGATATATGCCAGTCTCCGCTTTTATCCCATTATTTATCTTGTGGATTGGTGTTGAAGAACCTGAGAAAATTGCTGTTATTTTTGTTGGAAGCTTCTTTTCTTTAGTTCTGATGATTGCCGTAGAGGTTGGAAATGTGAGAAAAGAACTTCTCGAAGCTGCTTACACGCTTGGTTCTACGAATTTCGGCATTATAAAATCCGTTATCTTGCCCGCTGCAATGCCGGGGATAATGGAAATTACTCGACTCGTATTAGGCTGGGCTTGGACCTATATCATTGTTGCTGAATTGATAGCTGCGCCTTCAGGTATTGGGCACGTAATCATTGAATCACAACGAATGATACGAACAAGCAACATCATCTTTGGCATCATTGTTATCGGTATTTTAGGACTCATTTGTGATGTCGTACTCAAAATCGTGACAAGAAAACTCTTTTCTTGGAATTACGGGAGGTAAGTCATGAAACCTAAAGTGACCATACAAAATATACAAAAAGTATATAAGGGAAAAACCGATGTTCTTGCGGTAGACACCATTAACTTTAACATTATGGAGAATGAATTTATCACCATACTTGGACCGTCCGGCTGTGGAAAGTCAACGTTACTTAGGATGGTGGGTGGCCTTGAAGAACAAACATCGGGTCATATTTATTTAGGTGATCAAGAATTAGTTGGTCCCTCATCCAACCGTGGTATGGTCTTCCAAGCCTATTCGTTATTTCCTTGGCTTACAATTGAAAAAAATATTCAATTTGGTCTCAAAAATAAAGGGATGAAAGAAGCCGAACGGAAAGAAATTTCAGATTCTTATATCGAACTCGTTGGGTTAAAAGGATTTGAAAAACATTACCCTAATCAACTATCCGGTGGCATGAAGCAACGTGTGGCGATTGCACGAGCACTCGCCAACGATCCTGAAATTTTATTGCTGGATGAACCATTTGGAGCTTTAGATAGCCAAACACGTCTCATCATGCAGGAACTATTACTTAATATTTGGGAAAAGAAAAAGAAAACCATTCTGTTTATCACACATGATGTTGAAGAAGCCATATTTTTAGGAAGTCGTGTCCTCGTTATGACGTCAAGGCCTGGTAAAATCAAGGAAGATATATCAATTGAATTGTCACACCCTAGGACCTATCATGTCAAATCTGATCCGGCTTTCATAAAAATTAAAGACCACTTAACGGAACTTATACGTGAAGAAAGTTTAAAAGCGATTGAACTTGAAGTTCAAAAGTAAGTAAGGAGACTCTTAATCATACAAGTAGTCTTTAAAGGAGGATTTTTATGACCCTATATCACCGGAAATACACAGATCTTCTAACGGAATATATACCCGGAAAATCCATTGAAGAAGTAAAAAAGGACTATCATTTGGACGAAGTGATTCGTCTAGCGTCGAATGAAAATCCTTTGGGTCCTTCTCCAAAAGCGATTGAGGCAATGGTAGAGGCTGTTAGGGAGGTCCATTTATATCCCGAAGCAACGTGCGGAGAGCTTGTTTCAGATCTTGCACATTATTATGACATTAAACCAGAGGAAATTGTGACTGGAAATGGTGCCGATAATTTGATTAATCAATTAGGTCAGGCTTTTATAAACGAAGGAGACGAAGTGGTTTATTGTACGCCGACATTTGCCGCCTATCGTTCTAGTACGCTACTTATGGGAGGAAAACCTGTTGAAATTCCATTAGTTGATGGGTTTGTCTATGATTTAGATGGATTACTAACTCAAATAACCGATAAAACTAAAATGATCTTTGTCTGTAATCCAAACAATCCAACGGGAACGCTTCTCGAAGAAGGACGTTTGTCATCATTTTTAGATAAGGTTCCAGAACAAGTTCTCGTGATACTTGATGAAGCTTACATTGAATTTATTCAAGAAGAACATTATACAACGGGCGTAGATTTTATTAAGAGATACTCCAATGTCATTGTTCTAAGAACGTTTTCTAAACTTTATGGACTCGCAGGAAACAGGGTAGGCTATGCTATGGCTCAAAAACCACTCATTGATCGTATGAAAAAAGTAAGAGAAGTATTTAGTGTCAATCGAGTCGGCCATATTGGAGCTCATGCTGCATTAAAAGATCAAGCACATCGAGACAAAACAATTGAAAAAAATTCAGCCGAAAGAAAACGATTGGTTGAATTCTTTGAAGAACAAGACTTTGATGTTACACCTTCTCATACTAATTTTATTTTCGTTGATGTCAAGATGGATGCAGGTGAGGTCTTTCAAAAATTAATGGAAAAAGGCGTGCTCATTAGACCTTGCTCAGGCTGGGGATATAACACTCATATTCGTGTTTCCATTGGTTCACATGATCAAAATACAAAGTTTATGGAAAGCTTGTCTGAAGTTGTCGCAAACATGAAGCAATTGAATTAATCTAGAAGGATCATAGTCATAGAGGGGTGAACCCAATGCTTAATCAAAAACCGTTTGTTTGGATCTTAGATGATGAATGGACAGATCATTCGATTGAAAAAGAAGTGTATGACAAATACGATTTTACATTTAAAGTCACTCGTTCAGAAACATTAGAAGAAGATTTAAAAAAGTATGGTCCCTATGCTGACGGGGTCGTCGCACAAATTGGATTTCCATGCCCAAGGCAGTTAATCGAGCAATTACCAGCCTGTAAAGCCATATCCATCTCTGGCGTTGGCTACAATCATGTTGATATTGATGCGGCTACAGAACGAGGAATTCCTGTTGCTAATATTCCGGATTATTGTACGGAAGAAGTATCAGATCATTCAATTGCCCTTATGTTTGCACTCTCTCGTCAATTAAAGGACTATGACCAAAAGGTTAGAAATGGGAAATGGGATCCATTAGATGTTCTTCCACTTTATCGGTTTAAGAATCAAACCGTGGGGATTCTTGGTTTTGGCCGTATAGGAAGGCTTGTCGCACGCAAGCTTCAAATGTTTGGAGTAAGATTGATTGCATACGACAAATATGTGTCAGATGATGAGATTCTAAATCATGGAGTTGAACCAGTATCACTTGAAGAGCTATTTTCTTCGTCAAATATATTATCCTTGCATGTGCCTTTAACAGAAGAAACAACGAATATGGTTAATAAAGAAACGCTCGCCATGATGCCAAAAGGGGCTTATGTGATTAATACGTGCCGGGGAGCAGTCATAAACGAAGAGGATTTACTTGATGCGATAGAATCTGGAAGGATACAGGGGGCGGGAATCGATGTCCTAGATAGGGAACCGCCTGCATCAAATCATCCCTATTTCTCGTGTGATCGAATACTCTTAACGCCTCACTCAGCTTACGTCACGGAAGAGTCACTTCGAGAGCTGAAGGAAAGAACTTGCCAGGTTATTATTGATGTCGTGCAGGGTAGGAAATTAAATTATGCATTGAATCAAGTTGAATCCGTTCAACAATAGTCTTAAAAAAGTGGACTATCATTCATCTTGATGAAGATCAGCACCTTCAATCGAGGTTAGTGCCTATATAAGTATTAAAACATACAAGGAAGGAAATTTTCTCCCTTGTATGTTTGCTTTTTATTTCCAAACGTCATTTGCAATATTGACAACATGGCGTAGCTTGTCCCATTGTTGCTCTTCTGTTAGTTTGTTACCTTCTTCAGTAGAGGCGAATCCGCATTGTGGACTGAGGCAAAGTTGATCTAGATTAACGTATTTTGAAGCTTCTTCAATACGGCGTTTAACGTCATCTGCATTTTCAAGTTCACCATATTTTGATGTAATCAGTCCAAGGACAATATTAAGATCTGAACGATTAACGAAACGAAGAGGTTCAAATCCGCCAGATCGATCATTGTCATACTCTAAGAATAAACCGTCTACATTTAATTTTTCGAAAATATCCTCAGCTATCGGCTCATATCCACCAGCAAACAACCAAGTTGATTGGAAGTTACCTCGGCAAATATGCATGGTAATCGCCATATCTTCTGGACGACCGGCTACAGCGTCATTAATGGTCTTTGTAAATGTTGCTCGCATTTCCTCAGGATCAAATCCTCGCGAACGTAGTTTTTCTTTTTGTTCGTCAGAGCATAAATGAGCCCAAGCTGTATCATCGAGTTGCAAATAACGACAACCAGCATCATAAAAAGATTTTATTGCTTTTTTATATGCATGAGATAAGTCGCGGTACATGTCTTCCTTATAGGGGTAGACACCATCTTCTACAATCCCTCTAAATAAAAGCATATTAGGACTAGGGATGGTCATTTTTGCGACATGATCTCCTGCAATACGATGTAGGAACTTATAATCTTCTAACATGGGATGATTGGTGAAGTCAATTTTATCGACAACTTTTATTCCACGGGCTTTGGTCGTTACGTTATGGAATTGGATACCGCTATCTGAGACAAACTTTTGAACACCATCCAAACCTTCTAGAAAATCGAAGTGCCACCATGCTCGGCGAAATTCGCCATCTGTTACAGCTTGTAATCCTATCTCTTTTTGTTTAGCTACTATACGTTTTATTTCTTCATCTTCAATAAGACGTAATTGTGCTGAAGTGATTTCACCTTGAGCTTTTTGTTGACGTGCTTGTTTTATACGATCAGTACGGAGTAAACTTCCAACTTGATCTGCTCTGAAGGGGGGAAAGTTTCTTTTGATTGATTGATTCACTGGTTGATGTTCCTTTCTAGTTTAGAGTAGTTGAATGATATCAATGATTTAGAAAAAAGGGAAGTCCTAATTTTGATAAGTTAGCTTGGGATTAAAGGAAAAGAGGTGCGATAATATCTCGCACCTCTTCTTATTAAGCTCTTTCTTCAAATAATTTAGCTATCCCAATAATGACATTCGTTGCTTTGATCATATTATCAACGGATATATATTCATATTTACCGTGAAAATTTTCTCCGCCTGTAAAAATGTTCGGTGTAGGTAGACCCATGTAGGAAAGTTGAGATCCATCGGTTCCTCCGCGGATGGGTTCAACAATCGGTTTTATATCAAGATTTTCCATGGCTTGATGTGCAATATCCACAATTTCTTTAACGGGCTCTATTTTTTCACGCATATTAAAATATTGATCTTTTAATTCAAGAATGACGTTGTCTTCACCATATGTTTCTTTAAATTCATTAATTAGTGTTTTCACGGTTTCTTTTTTAGCGTTGAACTTCTCACGGTCATGATCACGGATAATGTAGATCATTTTTGTTTGTTCAACGTCCCCTTCGATCGAAAGTAAATGATAGAATCCTTCATAGTTTTCGGTATATTCAGGGGCATCTTTAACTGGTAATTTACTATTAAAGGCAAATGCGATTTTCATGGAATTGATCATTTTATTTTTTGCAGATCCAGGGTGGACATTGCTTCCCTTAATCGTTATTTTGGCTTGAGCAGCATTGAAACTTTCATATTGTAACTCGCCAAGAGGCCCGCCATCCATCGTGTAGGCATATTTAGCATCAAAAGCTTTAACATTAAACTTATGCGGTCCACGTCCTATTTCTTCATCTGGTGTGAAGGCAACGCGAACTCGGCCATGTTTGATCTCTGGATGTTGAATGAGATAATTCATGGCGGTCATAATTTCAGAAATACCAGATTTATCATCAGCGCCAAGTAGTGTCGTACCATCTGTTGTAATCAGGGTATGACCTTTATATTTGGCAAGTTCAGGGAAGGTCGTTGGTGATAAAACAACTTTCAAAGCTTCATTTAGAACGATGTCTTTCCCGTCGTAATTTTCAACAATTTGAGGATTGACATTTTTTCCAGTAAAATCAGTTGCCGTATCCACATGTGCCAAGAAACCAATAGTGGGAACATTTTTTGATGTGTTTGCAGGTAGAGTAGCCATAACATAGCCGTTCTCGTCTATTGTCACTTCTTCCATACCAATAGACTTAAGTTCCTCAACAAGACTGTTGGCAAGGGTTAATTGGCCAGGAGTTGACGGGCAAGTTTCAATATCTTCATTTGATTGCGTATCGACTTTTACATATGAAGTGAATCGTTCAATGAGTTCATTCTTCACGTTTCAACATCTCCCTTTGAATAAACATATAAGTATGTATAGGTTTATAATATCATAATTATCCAAATTCATACCTAAAGGAGCATTCGTAAAGAAGGAACTTGATTATTAGAGTTTTTGGGCTTCGGTTTCAAATGCATTTGATTCAATCTTAAATCCAAGATCCTCGATCATTTTATAATCTTCGGTTTTATCTTGTCCTGCTGTTGTTAAGTAATCTCCAACAAAGATGGAATTGGCGATATAAAGACCAAGGCTTTGTAGTGAGCGCAAATTAACTTCACGGCCGCCTGACAAACGAATTTCCTTTTTTGGATTAATATAACGAAAAAGAGCTAAGATCTTTAAGCATTTATTCGGCGTTAATTCATCCATGTTTTCTAGTTTTGTACCAGGGATAGCATGGAGAAAGTTGACTGGAATAGAGTCAGCATCGAGGGATTTCAAGGCAAAAGCCATATCAATTAAATCTTCTTTAGACTCTCCCATGCCGCAAATAATACCTGAACAAGGTGATATTTGGGCTTTTTTAACAGCTTCAATGGTGTTAACACGGTCTTGGTAGTGATGCGTCGTTGTAATATGATCATGATGGGCTTCACTTGTATTAATATTATGATTAAACCGGTCCACTCCAGCTGCTTTTAACTCTTTGGCTTGTTCTTCATTAATAAGCCCGAGACAAGCACAGATTTTAAGATTCATTTCATCTTTAATTTTTTTCACGGCTGAACAGACAGCCCGTATTTCTCTTGGCGAAGCCTTGCGACCACTCATCACAATACAATATGTTCCCACGTTATCTGCTTTTGCTTTCCTTGCCCCTTTGAGAATCGTTTCCTCATTAACAAGAGAATAATTTTCAATTTGTGTATTAGCATAGATAGACTGTGAACAATAACCACAGTTCTCCGCACAACGGCCACTTTTTGCATTAATAATCATATTTAATTTAACGTTATTGCCATAATAATGTTTTCTTATCTGATACGCACCATAAACAAGACCTAACGTATCATCTTCTGGAGTATTTAATATATCTAAGGCATCTTCCTTGGTACATTCATAACCATTGATCACTTTTTGAGCTAAACTAAACCATTTCATTGTCGTACCCTCTTTTCTAAGTATTTTAGGTTCATTCAAATAAAAAATAAAAGTGGTCTTCACTTAATATAAGAAATTTATTTTTAAGATAATTTACCAGAGATAGCAAGTCTGCTTCTTAATTGACTGCTTAAAGTTGCACATAAAGCGGCTTTTACAAGATCCAAAACAAATAGAATGGAATTTCCAGCTATGACACTATTAAGTGGTAAGTGATTATAAATGGATAGCCAAAGTATGCCTGAAAAATAAATAATGAAGATACCTACTAAAATAGCGAAATAGTACTGGGCCACGACAAATTTCATGGTTTTAATATGATCTGTAATAAGTCCGATGACAAAAACAGCGATCGGCCATGAAAGGATGTAGCCTCCAGTCGGTCCAAACAATACGGCTAAACCACCTCTTCCACCGGATAAAAATGGGCATCCAGCAGCTATGAGGATGATGAAGACCAACATGGCAATAAATCCTTTTCTAGCACCTAAAATACTGCCCACCAACATAACGCCGATCATCTGGAAGGTGAATGGGACAGGGATAAATGGAATTTGAATCGTAGGAAGAGTTCCAAATACGATCATAACAGCCACAAATAATGAAATAAGAGTTAATGATTTCGTTTTCATGATAATCCTCCTTTTGTTAACTATGAATAATGATAGGTTTACATTGTTTATTTGTCAACACGATATTTTAATTGGTTAACGATTTAACTTATGAGTAAACAATTAAAAAAGGTTTAGAAGAAAATGACTGGACATTCCTACTAACCTTAATTAAATAAATTGAGTTTTTTACATTCAACTCATCATTTCTTAAGAAAATCTTCATTTTTATGATAGGAAGTTGTTAAGATTTATGAATTAGACTATAAGCAGTGATAGAAAGGTTGACATGATATACTCGAGAGAAAGGAGTGAGAGTGATGAATGATTACCAAGTGTTAGTTGTCGATGATGAAAAAGAAATTCGTGATGCGATTGAAATATATTTGAAAAATGAAGGAATTACTGTGATTAAAGCAAAAGATGGGATTGAAGCGATAGATAAACTAAATGAACACGAGATTCATCTTATTATTTTAGACGTCATGATGCCTAGATTAGATGGTATTTCCACGACTTTTAAAATTCGAGAACAAAAGAATATCCCCATTATTATTTTGAGCGCAAAGAGTGAGGATACGGATAAGATTCTTGGTTTACAAGTAGGGGCAGACGATTATGTTACAAAGCCCTTTAATCCGCTTGAATTGATTGCCAGAGTCAAATCACAGCTGAGACGTTATGTGAAACTAGGGACATATGACGGAATGGAGCAAGTCATTGATATCCGCGGGTTGACTCTTGAACCATCAGCAAAACGGGTCACAGTTAATGGCGAGGAAGTTAAGCTGACTCCGATTGAATATAAAATTTGTGAATTATTAATGACGCATGCAGGACGGGTTTTTTCAATTCATGACATTTATGAGCGAGTATGGAATGAGCCTTGTTATCACGCAGAAAATACGGTCGCAGTACATATCCGGAAAATTCGAGAAAAAATCGAGATTGATCCGAAAAATCCAAGATATTTAAAGGTGGTATGGGGGATTGGATACAAAATTGAAAAATAGATTGTTTATAGGCATATGGATATTACTTCTAGCCAGTGGAGTATATGGTTTATTTACTGTATTTAGTCATGGCACGCAGTATATCAGAGGCAATTATTTTCAAACACCAAATTTCCAAAGTGAATTAAATGAATTTGAAACAGCCTTAGCAACACTCGAGTTAAACCATCCTAGTCCATCAGAGGTCAAAAAAAGTATGACGGTCACTGATCAAGAAATTCATGATTACCGATATCAATATGGGGATTTAATAGCGCAAGTCTCAAATATTACAGAACAATATGAAAGCAAAATTAACGAGGCAAAGAAGAATAAAAATAAAGATGCAGAAAACTATATAAAAAAGAACGCGATAAAAAAATAGAGGAAATAAACAAAAACTTTAGTAGCGATGACTATGTAAAAAATAAAATTATTAAAGCGAAAGAAGAACAAATTGATAAATACTACCGAAATATCGAAAAATATAATCGAAAAAACTTGAATTTTGGGAATAAAGTATTCAAATATTACCTCAGGGATACTAAGACGGATAAAATTTATACGAACATATCAGGTCAAGACAAAGATATTAACCAAAATGATATGCTATTTAATGACAAGTTTTCGGTGTCAAAACGAACAGAATTTAATACGGCAAATTTTATAAATATACCAGATGAAGGAGTTGGAGTTGGATTTCAGACAACATCAGAGAGCGAGAGTCTACAGGCACCTAGTGTAACCATCGTAAACGTACTGAGAAAAAATGCAAAAAAATTTGAGGGGCAAATTTTTATATTACATTCAGCACCCAAAAATCACTTTATTATGGATCAATATCATCAATATCAGGTTAAAAAAGTCATCATTATCATCTGTTTTGTCTTCGGTTTAATTGCTTTAATCCTCAGCTATTATTTATATAAGAAACGAAATGTATGGCAAAGAATCGTCAAAACACATTTTATTAACGTATATGACAAAATACCCATTGATGTACGATTCGTGCTTTTTTTATTGAACCTTATCTTTGTTATAGCTTATATAAATTACAGTACGAGCTGGACTTATGTCGATTATACATTTTATAGTTTTGATATTTTTTGGGAACAAGGAATGGCTATTTTGTCTATGGCGACACTTGCTATTCAACTGATCTTTTTAATTGATATCGTAAAAAATAGTAATCGAAGTCTTCAATGGGAAAAAAGTGTGATTTATTTCATCTATATCACAATAACAAAAGCATTGCAAAATCGTGTTGGTATGCAGCTTTCTGTCTTTATTCTCCTAACTCTTATCTTTTTATTTGGAATTGTGGCTGCATTATCCTATTATGTTACAGGATCTCTTATTCCCATTACACTAGCTTTCTTATTAGTTGGATTACCAACTCTCATTGTGGTCTTAAGATACGTTGGATACTTGAAACGAATCATGATCAATGCTAGACAAATTGTTCGTGGTGAAACTGTCCAAGACCTTCCTGTTAAGGGCTTAACGCCACTCGCAAAACTTGCAGAAGACATTAATTCACTTAAGCATGGGGTAAAAACATCCCAGAAGGAACAAGCAAAAAGTGAACGATTGAAAAACGAATTAATCACTAATGTGAGTCATGACCTAAGAACACCGTTAACTTCCGTGATCACCTATACGGAATTACTAAAAACACCTGACCTCTCACATGATGAGCGCAATAGTTACGTTCTGATTATTGATCGAAAAGCCAAGCGCTTGAAAGTACTTATCGATGATTTATTTGAAGTCACAAAAATGACGAGTGGCAATATCGAACTTAACTTAGAGCAAGTGAATTTAAATGAACTTCTCCAGCAAGCTTTAGCAGAGTACGATGACATTATTCAAGATTCAAAGCTTCAATTTCGAGTAACAAAACCAGACCAACCTGTTCATGCAATTGTAGACGGACAAAAAATATGGCGTGTCTTTGATAATTTAATCGGGAACGTTGTTAAATACTCATTAGAAAATACACGTGTTTATATTGATTTGAGAGCAGAAAAAAACGAAGCCATTATCACATTTAAAAATGTCACCAAATATGAACTAGGCGGCAATATGGATGAACTTTTTGAGCGATTCAAACGAGGAGATGCTTCTCGGCATACCGAAGGATCAGGTCTTGGTCTTGCGATTAGTAAATCGATCATTGATCTTCATCATGGTGAGTTTGACATTGAATTAGATGGGGATTTGTTTAAAGTTACTGTAAAATTGGATATATAGAACGTATAAGCCTTAACCTAATGGATAAGGCTTTTTATAATAGTGAATTAGATAATCATTGGTTGGGTAAGGCTAAAAATAGGGTAAAAAAATAAAAGTTTTTTTTGGTAAAAAGTACGTGCATTACCATGATTAATGTGCTACGATACGTATTGCTTTTAACAAATTTTTTATTAAAGTGTGTGTTCAAAAAGGTGGCAAATTAGAAGCAAGAAGATCAAGGCGGCGCTGTTTTGAGGACCGGCATTCCACATGATGTGGTAGCTTCAACGTTGCTCACAGGACGTGAGCGATTTTAGTTGAAGATCCTCTTATATCCCTACATGAGCACCGGAAAAACAAGTGGGCGCCGAGATTCGTAGCTTATCATTTGGTGACTTTTTGAACAACCTCTTAAAGGAGGAAGGTGACGAGAGTGCAAAAGAAACAAGCTGTTTCAAAGCAGTCTGTACCTAATGATTTAAAACTTATTCGTCTAACGTGGCCTATTTTTCTTGAGGTCTTTTTATTTATGTTAGTGGGTAGTGTTGATACATTTATGATCAGCGGTGTTTCTGATGATGCTGTTGCCGGGGTAGGAGCATCCAATCAGATCATCACGATTGCGATCTTGGTTTTAGAGGTGATCGGAAATGGTGCAGCGATCGTTATAGCACAATACATTGGTTCTAAGAAATTATATGAAGCAGCTAAAATTTCTGCAGTCGCTATTACCTTAAATTTAATGGTGGGTGTCTCTCTTAGCCTGATCTTCATTGCTTTTGGGGGATTAATGCTCCAAGCCATGAACCTACATGGCGATATTTATGTCTATGCAAAAACCTATTTGATGATTGTTGGTGGAGGCATCTTCTTACAGGCACTGATTAATATATTAGCTGCCATTATTCGTACCTATGGTTATACCAAACATACGATGCTCGTTTCAGTGTTACTGAATATCCTTCACTTAGTGTTTAACTATATGTTCATCTTCGGGCATTTTGGATCTCCAGCTATGGGTGTCGAAGGGGCAGCCATATCAAATATCGGTAGTCGATTTATTTGTTTAATTATCTTTTTCATTCTGTTTTATCAACTCATGGATGTTAGACTAAAAATCAAGGATTATTTAACCTTAACAAAAAGTTATGTAAAGAAGATCTTTAATATTGGTATTCCATCTGCGGTTGAACAAATCACTTATCAATGCTGTCAGCTCATGTTTTTCTTTTATGCGACTTATCTTGGTGCAGAAGCCATAGCGACTAGACAATATGCTGTGAATATTTCGATGTACATCTATTTATTCAGTGTGGCCGTCTCCATGGGAACAGCCATCATTACTGGAAGATTAGTTGGAGCTAAAGAACCGGTTGAAGCTTACCGTCGAGTAAGGCAAAGTGTGAAATGGTCTTTGTTAGTGACCATAGTGATGGATATCATCATCATAGCTGCACGAGAACCACTTTTTGGTTTGTTCACAACAAATGCTGATATTATTAAACTTGGTTCTGAAGTGATCCTCTATAGTATTTTGCTAGAAACAGGACGCACAGGCAATATTATCATGATTAATTCCTTGCGGGCGGCGGGAGATGCCAAATTCCCTCTTTATATGGGGCTAATCTCGATGGTAGGTGTCAGCTTACCGCTTGGTTATTTTCTTGTTTTTCATTTAAACATGGGTTTGTCAGGAATTTGGATAGCGAATGCAACGGACGAATGGATTCGTGCTATTACGATGCATTTTCGTTGGAAAAATGGAGCTTGGCAAAAATATAGTCTAGTTGATGATGATAAAAAAGATCCTAACTCAAAACCAGCTACCGTTCATTAATCAATAGAAAGAGAACTCACTTTAGCGAGTTCTCTTATTTTTTTTCTAATAACGCCCGACCTTTTTTATCATACTCCTTCATGATTTCCTCTGGAACCATGCTCCCACCTGTTGCCCATACGATATGAGTTCCTTTTTCTATTTTGTTCATCAAATCATTAGTCTTAAGGTAAGATGATCCATTTGTTAAAAGTTGAATCGGTCCGAACATACCGGCTAGTGCAGATGGTTCTAAATAAATGCCTTCAGTTTGAATCAGCGTACTTAACAGTTGATAAAGTGTGGTATCACGAGCGGTATAACACCCACTAATAAAAGGTTCAATTAATTTTCCAACGAAACCAGAAGGCCGACCAACAGCAAGTCCATCTGCATCTGTTTTGTTATCTAATCCAATGTCTTGGACAGAAATTTTATCATGTAGTCCTGTTGATAGTCCTAAAAGCATACAAGGGGAGTGTGTTGGTTCAGCAAAAAAGCAATGAACGTGCTCTTGATAAAGCGTTTTTAGACCGAAAGCGACTCCACCAGGTCCCCCACCAACTCCGCAAGGCAGATAGACAAAAAGGGGATGATTTGCATCAATGGCGACATTTGAATCCTCTAGTTGTTTTTTTAGTCGAAGTGCGGAAGTGGCATACCCTAGAAATAAGTCTTTAGAATTTTCATCATCGATAAAATAACATGTGGGGTCTTTCTCTGCCTCCTTTCTCCCTTCTTCAACAGCCAGACTATAATCTGTTTTATATTCAACGACCTCGGCGCCTTTTTCTCTTAGCAGATCCTTTTTCCACTGTTTTGCGTCATGCGACATGTGAACTTTTACTGAAAAGCCAATCTGTGCACTCATAATACCGATACTTAGACCTAAATTGCCCGTTGAACCAACAGCAATGGAATATTTCGAGAAAAAGGTTTTGAATTTTTCACTATTTAAAATGGCATAGTTATCCTCTGTTTTTAAAAGTCCATGGCGGATAGCGAGTGACTCTGCATGCTTAAGCACTTCATATATACCACCTCTAGCCTTAATTGAACCAGAGATCGGGAGCTGATCATCACGTTTGAGTAACAAACGGCCATCGATTGACACATGATAGATTTTTTCTAAGAGATCTTTCATCTTAGGAATACTTGTTAGTTCCGATTCAATGAGTCCCCCGGCTACACGGGTTTCTGGGAAGACTTTCTCAATATAAGGAGCGAAACGTCTCAACCGATCGTCTGCCTCTTTAATGTCTTCCTTGGTTATCGAGCTCCTTTTCATCGGTTGATTATTCCTGGAATAATGTGGGTTTGTCCAAAGTATTTCTTCAAGAGTTAACAGTTTTCTAATTAATGGATCATTCTTTCCCCATGTGTGTTTGCCATCATTTGTAGACATAAGGTCACTCCAATTCATCCCGCCTTAACGGCTAGTAAAGACCCCCACCTGTTTCAAGGAAGGTAGGTGGGGATCAACTGCCCGTATAGGTCCGAAGTTTCATTTTATAAAAGTTGACGATTTTTTGTTTCTTTACCTAATAACAGAACGGCCAGTGCACCGATAAGGATGGATATACAAAAAATAATAAAGATGGTATTGATGGATACATGCTGAGTGATGAGATAACCAACAAGGAGCGGACCTAAAATGCCGCCTACCCTACCAATAGCTGCAGCCATCCCTGATCCTGTTCCACGGATACTGGTTGGGTATTGTTCAGGAGAGTAAGCATATAATGCACCCCATGCACCCAAGTTAAAAAATGACAAAAAGACGCCTGAAATAAGAAGGGCAGTTAGAGATTCTGCAGAGCCAAAGAAATAAGCACTTAATGCTGTACCAATGAGATACGTAATGAGAACGAATTTACGTCCCCATTTTTCAATAAACCAAGCGGCTGTAAAATATCCAGGTAACTGTGCCAAGGTCATAATTAAGACGTACTGAAAACTTTTGATCAAACTAAATCCTTTCATGACCATCACACTTGGTAGCCATAAGAACATACCGTAATACGAAAACACCACACAGAACCATAAAATCCATAGCATGATAGTTGGGCGTACAAATTCTTTAGACCAAACATCTAGCATGTTTTTTATAAAAGAAGGTCTATTCGTTTCTGTTTTAGCGGATTGAAATTTTGGTGAGTCAGGCATATGAATTCGTAAATAGATCGCATATAACGCTGGAATAGCGCTGAGAATAAGAGCTATTCGCCAACCGAAATGTGGAATAATAAAGTAAGAAATAAGAGCAGCAATGAGCCAACCGATGGCCCAAAAACTCTCAAGCAAGACAACGATTCGGCCGCGTTTTTCTGGCTGAACACTTTCTGAAACAAGTGTCGATGCCACTGGAAGTTCGCCGCCAAGCCCCATACCAACAATGAAACGAAAAATCAGAAATAGTGAAAGGGTGGTTGTTAATGCAGATAACCCGCTGCCAAGTGAAAATAATAAAAGGGTGATAATTAAGATGGATTTTCTTCCTGCACGATCGGAGAAAAGACCGAAAAGAAAAGCACCTACAGCCATCCCAATCGAGTTAATGCTTCCAATCCATCCCATTTGCACCACATTTAAATGCCAATCCACACTTAAAGCCGCAATAATAAAAGACAGCATGCCCACATCCATGGCATCAAATAGCCATGCCAGTCCAGCAATACCAAGCAATTTTCTTTCTGTGATCGCATTTTTCATAGACAAAAGTTCCTCCTAATAGTTTTATTCCGTCAATAGCCTGTCTCAATCGATGCATTGACAATGTACATCAAATCATTTTTATCTTCTTTATCTTCGAGAAAAATTCCACTGCGGGTTAACATGCCACCATCCATTACTTCAACAGTAACGGTTCCGTATGGAATGGCAGCTTTAACTTTTTCAATATCTAATTTGTCCTTGTCACAAGGAACGGCTAATTTAATATTCACTTTCATGTTGTTCAGATCATGGTTAGGTAATACTTCGGTTATACCAGGCATTGAATTAGTATGAATCGCATTGACAATCGCTCTAATAGCTGCCTTTGTCACGTCTTGTCCATGTACATCCACACCAAAACCTGTTTGAATAAACATTAACTTTTCCACGAATCGTTCACCCTCCATATGTTTGATAGATTAGCTAAATTATAAAGCCAATGCTTACTGAAAACCATTCTTTCTAATAGCTTTTTATCAAGTGTATTTGAATCCAGACGATCTATCATGTTTTCTTCCTTATTATAGCAAGAGAATAGAGGAAAAACTTATTTCATACATTTAAATACGTGTAGATAAGCGTGAATTAGGTGCTTTATTTTGATGACAACTGCTGGTTAACATGAAAGTATAGAAAGTTTATTTCCCAAAATTGATTCTTCATGTAAGCTGTAATTGAGGTGCTCAAATGGAGTTAGGTGTGAGCGTTTAAAGTTATTGAGGGAACAACGGGGCATATCGTGAGAGGAGTTAGCTAAAATGATGAATGTTTCCCGTCAGGCTGTTTATAAATGGGAAAGTAATAAGGGGAATCCTGATCTCGATAACATTATATAGCAAAGTAATCTTTATGATATTACAGTTGATGAGTTATTGAAAAATAATATTAGTCATCAAAAGAAAAATGATGAAGTAGAAGATGATGACGATGACGAATCACTTTCGTCTGATCCAGGTTTTTTTATAGGGTTAGCTATGGTACTTATTAGTAGTTGCATCGATGATAAATGGGAAACACTTTCGGATATTCTTATGATAATAGGGTTAGTTATAATGATTTTTTATAAAGATATAATTAACCTTTTTAAAAAAATAATACAAGATTTTAAGGGGAAAAATCCTTGACCTTGCTATAGCATCTTTGAGATTTATATAAGTTGAATGAAATAACTTATATAAATCTATATAAATGAATGAGAGTAGGGAGTTTACTTCAAAAAAAATCAGCCAATATAACTTCATGAAAAGATCACGAGTTACAACAGAAAGGATACAATTTTATATAGTTTGTGAAGGATGCCTTGTTTATGTTCGAAGCGGGGAGGGAATAGTGACGTAGGTTTTTTCAATGTTTAAAAGGAAATAGGAGAGAAAACGGGACACAATCCATACAAACACGATAGAAAAGGAAGTGAACTCCCGTGTATTTAACGACTACTTATAAATTACTAGTTGTCTTTGTTTGTTTGTGGGTGTTTGTTAGAATCCAGAGTAATAAAAAAATGCGGCAACTGACAGCTTTAGATTTTATTCATTTGTTTATTGTCACAAATATGCTTGCAAACTATTTAAATACCCCACCGAATATATTAGGATTAATTTATGCTATTGCTTTTTGGGCCGTGTTGATTTATTTACTTGAATTTTTAACTAGAAAAAGGAAGGGCAGAAAAATTATCTATGGGCAATCATCACCGTTAATTCACAATGGGAATATCAACATAAAAGAATTCAAAAAAAACAATTTAGAAATGGAGCAATTACGAATTTTGCTTCGAGAGCAGGGTGTTTATTCCTTATTTGATGTCAAACATGCCATCTTAGAAATTGATGGGTCTCTAACAGTGGTTAAAAAGGAAGATCCTAACTTATCTGCTTTATTAGTGGACGAAGGCGAAATTATTGAGGAACAATTACATAGAATCGACCAAAATAAAGAATGGTTAAGGAAAGAACTCAGCAAAAAGGGTTACGATAATGTCAACGACTTATATTGTGTGGAATGGTCAAAAAGAAACGGCTTTTACATCAAGAGTATGAGTGAAAAGACTAAAGGATAGAAGACCCGATTCCGTGGGGTTCCCATCGTAAAATTAATTAAGGAACTTCGAACCCTATTTAAAAACAAATATATAAGTAACATGATCTCCAAACCGCTTAATCCGATAAATCCATGTATTTTTCATAAAGAGCATCTTTAAATCCTTCAAATAAAGCTAGTTCTGAATTTTTTAACATCGCTAATCCAAGAACTTTTAATGCTTGTGATGGGCAATGATAGTCTAATAAAATGAGACTATAAAAACATTCTGCAACTACATTATTTGGATGCTTTTTTAGTGCTTCATTAATTATATTTAATGCTTCCTCAAGTTTGTTGATATTTCTAAAAGACGATGCTAAACAAATTAAAGCGACTTTTTCTTGATCTTTACTTAGGCCGAGCTGAATTGCCTTTTGATAATTTGGTATAGCAAGTTCTTCTTTTGATAATCCATCAAGCGACAATGCATATTTTAATCGAATATACACATTAGCTGAATATTGATTACATAATTTTTCTAAAATTTGTAACCCGTCATCTTCATGACTATTTTTTATTAATTCTTGTGCGTGTTTTATTTTTAAGCATATAAACTTCTCCAATTAAAAAACCACCTCTTTAAGTGAATAAATTTATTTTATACATTCAATTCTCAAATTATAACGAAAACGGGGATAGCCCCCTAAATTTAGGAGTTCCTATTCTTCTTTTTAACATGGTTCCCGAGTTATTTAGTAAAAGCACGGGGGGTGAGTATCAAAGATATGAGTATTATTTCGGTTATTCCTTGGGTCTTTGGATTTATTGGTTTAGCTGTAGGTGGGTTAGTTTCAGATTGGGTTTTTAAAAAGTTTGCCGGTAAAGGGATATTGTTTTCTCGTAAAATTGTCCTTGTTATTTGTTTATTTATATCGGCAGTCTGTATTGGCATTGCTGGTCTAGTAACAACCATCCCAAGTGCCGTTACCTTAGTCGCATTATCTGTTTTTTTTCTCTACTTAACAGGTGCGATATACTGGGCCATCATTCAAGACGTTGTAGACAAACATAACGTTGGATCTGTTGGCGGATTTATGCATTTCTTAGCCAATATTGCCGGTATTATCGGTCCGACTTTAACAGGATATATCGTTCAAACCTCAGGAACATTCACCATTGCTTTCCTTCTTGCAGGCGGATTAGCTATTATTGCCTCCCTTGCAGTCATTCGTTATGTTCAGCCAATAAATCATAAGATTAAAATATAGAAGGATGAAATATTGATAATTAGATGATAAATATCCTTGTTCAACCAAAGATCACCTATTATGTTAGTATTGGGTGATCTTTGGTGCATCACAGGCCATTACGGTCTTCTTTTTGAATTTCTTTTTAGCCACTGTGCAATAGTTTTTATTGGTGGTTTTTTGTTTACAACAAATAGTGTATATTCCTCTGCTTCTGTTTCGTTTGTGTCCAAAATAAAACCATTGAGTTTAAGAAATAAAAAGGTCGCAGCAAATCCTGTCCGTTTATTTGCATTATGGAAACCATGGTTTTGGCAGACGCTTGAAAATAATGCTGCGGCTTTTTCAAAAATTGAAGGATAAGCATCCTGTCCAAAAACACTTGATTGTGGTCTTTTTAGTGCACTATCAAGGAGTTTCTCATCTTTTACTCCCTTTTGTTCTCCGGGTGAATACTTGTTAATCATGAGGGCATTTAAGAAAATAATCTCTTTATCTGAAATAAATCGAACCATAGGCTATTATCTATCAACTAAATTTTTAAGTGTATAGTCGTATTTATCAAAAAGATCTTTAACACCATCTAAAAATTCTTGATCAATGCCCTCTAACCCATCGAAATTTAAGTTTTGGCTTTTCTTGAAGGTTACCTTGCCGTCACTTTCTAAAACAAATTTAATTTCATCACCCTGATCAGCGTTGAGGTGTTTTAAAACTTCACTAGGTAATGTGATACCTAGACTGTTACCTACTTTTGTAATTTTTCTTTCCATTTTGCCACCACCATTTTTATTAATTCCCTGTAGTATGATCATATGCTCTAAAATGTATATCAGTAATAGTTGTTATAATAATTATATATTGTTATAACTGTTATTACAATTATATGGAATATTAAGCTTAATAATGATAAAAATGAACTTTAAGTGCGTGTTCAAAAAGGTGACAAATTAGAAGCAAGAAGATCAAGGCGGCGCTGTTTTGAGGACCGGAATGTAGGTTTTTGCTACATGAGGACCGGAAAAACAAGAGGGCGCCAAGATTCGTAGCTTATCATTTGGTGACTTTTTGAACAACCTCTTTAAATTGAAAGTGCATTCAATACTTCGTTTTTCAACAACTATTGCATTTATTTTTATGAACACCTAAATAAATGATAATTTATGCTGCTGATCTTACCTTAAAAAAAGATTGAATAAAAAAGACCACAACATCCTATATAAAAAGGGAATTGTGGTTCTTTTCATAGATAGAAATATTTTTCTAAGCTCTCTGTTTCCCTATTGATAGCTCTCCCTTTGCTCTATGGGAGAGTTTTTTGAGTGCCAAGAGATAAAGAATGATTAACAAAACAATGAGAATAGATGAGAAACCATACATGGATCGATAACCGATTTGACCAGCCACTCCTCCAAGAGTCGATGCTCCAAAAGCCATGCCTAAATCCATAAAACTGAAGGCCATTGCATTGGCCGTACCTTTTTTATCTGGTGAAACCAAACTAACCGCCCAGGCTTGAAAGGTGGGTTGCATAATGCCATAGGCTATGCCATAGAACACTGCAGCAACAAAGAGTAAAGAAAAATGTTGTGTTATTGAGATTAAAATAAGTCCAATAATACCGCATATACTGGCTGGAATAATGAGATATTTATGTCCTTTTTGATCATAAATTTTTCCCGAAAAAGGTCGAATAGCTAGCGTAACAATGGCATTAATTAAGAAGAAAAGAGAGACTTTTCCAGCTAAGTGTGTTTCATTACTAATGCCATTAATAAAATTCACGATACCTGAGAAAGTAATATAAAAGATAAAGACAAGGAAACAAGGGAGTAATGCTCGTTTATCAAAGGCATATTGCCATATGGATGAATGTTGATTTGTTTTTTTCATAGGTTTTTCCAATGGAACAACAGGTGTTTCCTGTTTAATAATAAAACTAAAAAGACATGTTAAGACGAGTAAACCGATATTCACAAAGATCAATGTGTTGAATGTAAAATGATGAAGGAGTGTGAGAGCGACCATTGGACCTAGTGTCGTACCAAGACTTGTTGAAATGCCAAAGTAACCAATACCTTCTCCAATACGATGATTCGGGATGATATTGGTTGCCATTGTAGCAAGAAGCGTGGTTGCTACGCCAAAGCTTATCCCCTGTAATAGCCTTAAGACAACAAGAAAGGTCATAGAGCTTTGATTATAACTAATGACGAGTGTAAAAAGAACGCCTATTAACATAAAAGACAGGATTTTCTTCAGATTAACTTTGTGCATAATAATCCCAATGACTGGTCTTGAAATAATGGCCGCCAACATGAAGGCTGTTGTCATTATACCCCCCTTAGTTGGGTTTTGGGTGATCTCTGTAATGTAAGCTGGGAAACCAGCCGTCAGCATTTGAAGGGCTAAGAAGAAAATAAAAGATGTTAAAATAATCATAATAAATTGACCCGTCCATAATCGTGATGTTGATGATTGCAAAATTTAACCTCCTATTTGTTATTTTGTAAATCATGAAGTAGATCAATATTCTTCTGAATTTGTTCTAGAACATGTTGGAAAGTCTCTAAGTCCTCTTTTGGGATGTCGTTGACAATATTTTGAAAAAGGGATTCAACCTCATTATAGCGATCGTCTACCAACTTTCGGCCTTGTTCTGTGATCGCGATTAAGAAGGAACGACGATCGTTCGGATTTAATTTCCGGCTAATAAAACCGTTTTTTTCTAATAAATCAAGAATTTTTGTCAAGGTGGGTTGGTCTTTATCTGAACGTAGGGCTAACTGTTTCTGAGTTACATGATCTTGTTCTGTTAAACGTTTTAAAACGCCCCATTGCTCAGCCGTAAGCTGGGATTCTTTGAGATGATTTGAAAGTATGCGTGTAATTTTGCGGGCTGTTTTAGCTGTATTAAAACCAATCGTGTCATCTAATGAGTGCAAAATGGCTCCTCCTTTTGTAAAGCGTTACTTTATATTGTACTCTTTAAATTAATATGTGTAAATATAATTAGTACACTAACTATATATTAAGTAAAATCTTAAATTGGATACTAGGCTATTTATAGATGTAATTTATTGTTTATCCATACTTTTTGAGATATTCTAAAAAGAAAAAGTAAATAGGGTGGTGATGATTTGGCAGACATAAAATATGAGATAATTAAAACGATTGGAGAATTATCGGAATCGCCGAAGGGTTGGAAAAAACAACTGAACCTCATCAGTTGGAATGGAAGAGAACCAAAATATGACCTTCGTGACTGGTCTCCAGATGGTACTAAAATGGGAAAAGGTGTTACATTGTCAACGGAGGATTTAAAGGCACTTAAGGCTATTTTTAATCAAATGGATGGATTAGATTAAAGCTTTTATCATATATTGTTATTTAGTTAAGATTCTAAAAAACAATGACCTTATAAACATAAAACAACCCTTGTCTTAAAACAGACGAAGGGTTGTTTTGCCATTTAAGGGTTTAAAACAACTTTAATACAACCATCTTCAAAATTATTAAAGATTTTATAACCAGTACTCGCTTCTTCTAAGGGAATATGGTGGGTAATAATATCGGTAGGATCGATTTCTTGATGGATAATTTTATTGAAAAGTTCAGGCATCAAGTGGGCAGCAGGACATTGTCCCATTTTTAAGGTGACGTTTCTTGTGAAAAAGGCACCGAGTGGGAACATATTATAGTTACTACCATAAACACCTGTAATTTGAACGGTTCCACATTTTCTTACGGCTTTTGTCGAGATTTGAATAGGTCCAAGAGTACCACCTTGCAATTTTAATTTCTGTTCGATGAACTCAAGCGGAGATTTTTTTCCATCCATACCGACGCAGTCAATAACAACATCAGCGCCGCCTTGGGTGATTTCCTTTAAATGTTCACCCATATCATCATATTTAGTAAAATCAAACACTTCGACTTGGTTTGTTTTTCTAGCATGATTCATCCGATAATCAATATAGTCAACGGCGATCACTCGCTCTGCACCAGCCATCCAAGCAAATTTTTGAGCCATTAATCCAATCGGCCCACAACCTAAGATGATGACTGTGTCTCCCGGTTTAACTCCACCATGTTGAACACTCCAAAAAGCCGTTGGTAGAACATCAGATAGAAAAAGGAGAGAATCATCCTCAAGTTCACATGATTCCGGAATACGAAAAGGTGTGAAATTGCCAAAAGGCACTTTTAAATATTCTGCTTGGCCGCCTGGATGATCGCCAAATTTCTCAGTATAACCGAAATAACCACCAGAATCGTAATGTGGGTTTGAGTGATCACATTGGCTTTCAAATCCATGCTGGCAATAAATGCAATGCCCACAAGCCACGGTAAACGGAATGACCACGCGATCCCCTTTTTTTACTTTAGTCACATCAGGTCCAACCTCTTCAACAATTCCCATTGATTCATGACCAAGTAAATATCCTTTTCTAAGTGGGAAATTACCCTGGTAGAGATGTTTATCTGATCCGCAGATGGCAGCAGATGTAATTCGAACAATGACATCATCCTTTTTTTCTAACTTTGCATCCTCTACATTCTGAACTTCAATGTTATTCGGACCTTGATAAGTTACTGCTTTCACGTCTACCTACTCCAATCCTTGAAATACTTGCATCTTTAAGAAGTTGTTCAAAAAGTCATCAAATGATAAGCTACGAATCTCAGCGCCCGCTTGTTTTTCCGGTCCTCATGTAGCGGATACAAGAGGATCTTCAACTAAAATCGCTCACGTCCTGTGAGCAACGTTGAAGCTACCACATCGTGTGGAATGCCGGTCCTCAAAACATCGCCGCCTTGATCTTCTTGCTTCTAATTTGTCACCTTTTTGAACACGCACTTTAATAAGATTTCAATGTTCTTATGCAATTATTCAAGTTTAGATTGAAGTTCTCAAATATTATTAAATAGACCTTATTAAACGTTTGAAGGACAAGCATCACTTTAAAGCGAATTGATGTTACTAATTAAAGAAACGTCATCTAGACGAACATTGTTGACTTGAGTTGATACGGGGTGATACGTCATTTGATCAGGTTTATAAGGGTTTAATAGAGATTTAAGTAGCTGGCTATCTTTTATTGACCGATCAAGCCAAATCGTTTCAGCTTCTTTTGTTAAGATCACAGGCATTCGATGGTGAATTTCCTTCATTAACGTATTTGCGGCAGTCGTAATGATCGTACATGTTGTCAGCGTTTGATCGTTATGCTGCCATTTATCCCATAACCCGGCCATAGCAAATGGAGTGCTATCTTCTAATAATATCCGCATCGGTTGTTTGCCTTCTTCTGTTGCTTTCCATTCATAGAAACTATCAGCTAAAATTAGACATCGTCGGCGGGATAAAAGAGTCTTATAGGAAGGTTTTTCATCGATACTTTCAGCACGCGCATTAATCATTTTGTATCCAATTTTTGGTTCTTTAGCCCAAAACGGAACAAGCCCCCATTTTAATAAACCAGCTCTTCTTCTATTTGTTTGATCACTAACGACTGTCAAGATATTTTGACCTGGTGCAATATTATATCGGGGCTCAATAAGCACGTCATTAGAAAACAGAAAACGTTCCTTCAAAATATCTAAATCTGTCACAAGGGTATACCGGCCACACACATTAACCCCTCCTTTTAAACCATTTCCAATTTAGATCTATTTTTATACAGCATACAAAGTGCTTCTTAAATTTTCAACTAAATTAAAATGACATGGGGATGGAAAATCATCTAAAATGTTCAAAATAAATAAAAAACATTGTTAGGAAATATGACAATATCCCACAATATTGTGAACATTAATCTTATAATAATGCATAAATTAAAAATTAAAAAGGTGGTGGATGGGACAAACCATGAATGATGGAAAGCACGAGAAACTCGGTGTTATATTTTCTAAAAAAGATGAACCGCTTGTATCAATGCGAAATCGATCACCTAAAATAGTGATTCATCCTATCTATTATCAAAAGAATATACTCGGAACTTCAGATGATTTGTTTTTAAGAGAAGGTGTTGCTAGGAAAGTCATTTCTGCTGCAAATCAGCTGCCAGAAGGCTTATCTTTGGTTCTTTTGGATGGATGGAGGTCGTATGAAACGCAATTGTATATCTATAAAAAAACCATTTATGAATTTAAAAAAATGGGATATACAGATGAGAAAATAAAACGAGACATAGGATCCTTTGTCGCTTATCCTTCAAAGGACCCAGAAAAGCCAGCCCCTCATTTTACGGGTGGAGCTATTGATCTGACGATTGCAAAAGATATGGAATGGCTTGATATGGGAACTGACTTTGATGACTTTTCGGACAAGGCCTATCTTGATTATTATGAGAACTGCGAAAACCTTACAGAACAAGATACGGTAAGAAGAGATAATAGAAGACTTCTAAAAGCCATCATGACTCAAGAAGGCTTTACCGTCAATCCATCAGAATGGTGGCATTATGATTTTGGAAATAGACCTTGGTCAGAGAAGACAAAACAGAGCATGTTGTATTCAGGTATTTCTAAATGGCCGTTGGAATAATCCTGCGGGATATACCTTACTTATCATATTGAGTCATTTTACATAAGCAAATGAATATGGGGGGCTTACTTTGAAAAAAACATTAACTTTGATAATATCGATTATCATGTTATTTTCCATCACTACGGCTTGTGCTAAGAATTCTAATGCACCGTCTTCAAAAAAAGATTCAAAATATAAAGTGAATTCATCACTGACCGTAGCAATCAGTGCAGATCAAGGTACCCTAGACCCTGCAGTTACAATGGATAACTCGGCATGGAAAATAACATACCCTGCATATGAAAGATTAGTCGATTTTGATGGTGAAAGTACAAATGTGAAGGCGGGCTTAGCAAAAGACTGGTCCGTGAGTAAAGATGGGAAGACATGGACATTTCATTTAAATAGTGGCCATAAATTTTCTGACGACACACCAGTAGACGCTAAAGCTGTTAAATTTAGTTTCGAACGGCTTTTAAAAGTGGCCAAAGGACCGGCAAGTGTTTATAGTGAAATCTCAAAAGTAGAGGCTCCAACCTCTGATACTGTTGAATTCACTCTAAAACAAAATTTTCCTCCATTTTTGTCAACTCTAGCGGCTAACTATGTCAATATCGTGAATCCAAAAGTAATGGATAAAGAAAAAGACGGAGATATGGGGCAAGGTTATCTTGCCAACCACACGATGGGAAGTGGCCCTTATCAACTAACAACGTGGAAAAAAGGAGAGTATATCCAACTAGGATTAAACCCACATTCAACTGTAAAACCTGCTCTGAAAAAGGTAACCTTTAAAATTGTAAGTGATTCATCTGCTCAAAAACTACAATTACAAAAAGGCGATGTCGATATTGCAGAAGGTGTTCCTGTTGATCAAATAGAATCTCTTAAATCTGTTAAAAATGTGACATTGCTTCAAAAACCTAGTTTGCTAGTAGATTATGTTTATATTAATTCTAGTAAAGGAAACGAGGCTTTAAAAAATAAAAAAGTGAGACAAGCATTAAATTATGGCATCGACTATCCATCACTTATTAAAGCTGTTCAACAGGGGTACGCTACGCAAAGTCGTGGGCCTATACCTAAAGGACTTTGGGGTTACGATAACAATGCAAAACAATATCAACTAGATGCCGATAAAGCCAAATCTTTATTAAAAGAAGCTGGGGTTTCTAATGTAACGTTAAACCTTCTGTACTCGGATAATAATACTTGGTGGGAAACGGAAGCTCTAACTATTCAATCTCAATTGGCTAATATTGGTGTAAAGGTCAAATTAAATAAAGTGGCCTACGCAACTTCACGAGACATGATGGATAAAGGTGAGTTTGATTTAGCTTTAGGTGTTTGGAGTCCAGACTTCGCCGACCCATTTGCTTTCATGAATTTCTGGTATGATTCGAAAAACTTTGGTTTAGCCGGAGACCGTGCATTTTATAAAAATGCAAAGGTAGACCAATTATTAGCTGAAGCAGCTACGTCAAATGATCAGTCAAAACGTGAAGTACTATACAAAAATATTCAAAAAATTGTTATTGACGATGCGCCATATATTTTGCTTTATCAAAAAGATTACTTACTACCGATGAACAAAAATGTTAAGGGATTTGAATTTAATCCAATGTTACAAGGTATTTACAATTTACAAGATATGTCTAAATAACCTTATGAGGTGATGCAGCATGATGAAAATGGTTATGAGACGAATGGTTTTTCTTGTTTTTGTTATTTTTGGGGTGTCTTTAGTGACGTTTATACTTTCGCATATCATTCCAGGAGATCCCGCTAGTATGATGGCGGGTCAACATGCAAGTAAACAAGCTGTAGAACATATACGTCAGCAATTGGGTCTAGATCAACCGATCTGGATCCAATATGTTGAGTATATGAAGGGGCTTCTTTCAGGTGATTTAGGAACTTCGATTCGGACACAAAATCCAGTCATAGATGATTTAGCTAACTATTTCCCAGCCACCCTAGAACTCGCTATAGCTGCTTTTATTATAGCTATTTTGATAGGCATTCCTTTAGGAATCGTGTCAGCAGTGAAAAAGAATCAATTTTGGGATCATGCTAGTCGTATTTTTTCAATAAGTGGTGTCTCTATTCCTGTATTTTTTAGTGGATTAATTGCTATATTAATTTTTTATGGCTATCTCAATTGGTTTCCGGCTAATGGTCGAATCGATATGAACATTAATCCGCCGACTCGGATAACAAGTTTTTATATTATTGATAGCTTGTTAAGTGGAGACATGATCGCTTTAACAAGTAGTCTACAACACATCGTTCTCCCAGCTTTAGTTCTGTCTTATGCTCAGCTTGCAATTATTACGCGCCAAGTTAGAGCAAGTATGTTAGAGGTTTTAAGTCAGGAGTATGTTCGAACGGCTAGGGCGAATGGTATTCATGGTTATAACCTGCTAATTCGATATGCTCTAAGAAATGCCTTAGTTCCCACAGTAACTGTTATTGGTACATCGTTTGGTGCTCTACTAGGAGGAGCCGTTGTAACAGAGACCATTTTTGATTGGCCAGGAATGGGGAAATATGTAGTTGATTCCATTGCTTACTTAGATTTTCCTGCTATTATGGGATTCACACTTTTTATATCAATTGGTTATGTCTTGATTAACTTGATGGTGGATGTAACATATTTCATTCTCAATCCACAGATGAAAGAGTAGGAAAGGAGAATACGATGATTAATCCACAAATAGTTACAGAAGCAAAGGAGAAAAATACTAAAACACATCCTATATGGTTCAAGTTAAAACATAACAAAATGACGACTATTGGCTTTCTTGTCTTATTTCTGATAGTTTGTCTAGCTATTTTGGCTCCTATTTTAACGCCTTATGATCCCGCAAAAATAAATGTTGCTGAGAAATTTCAAGGACCATCATTACAACACTTATTTGGAACTGATGAGGTAGGAAGAGATATTTTAACCAGGATTTTATTTGGGGCTAGATTATCTCTGGGTGTTGGATTACTTGTTATTTTTGTTGCAGCTTGCATTGGTATATTCATAGGTGCCGTATCTGGTTATTTTGGAGGTATAATTGACCAGATTATCATGAGAGTGATGGATATGTTATTGGCTTTCCCAACACTTATTTTAGCTATGGCTCTTACTGCTTCATTAGGTCCTAGTTTACATAACGCTATGATGGCTATTGCTATTGTAGAAATTCCCATTTATGTTCGCCTTGCTCGGAGTGAAACGCTAGTATTAAGAGAAAAGTTATTTGTTAAATCTGCTGTCGTGTTCGGTATTAAACCTATTCCCATTATATTGAAACATATTATTCCAAATGCCGTTTCTCCTGTTATTATTCAAGCAACACTGGATGTAGGTAACGCTATATTAATGATTGCAACACTTGGCTTTTTAGGTTTAGGGGCACAACCACCTACTCCAGAATGGGGGTCAATGATAAGCACTGGATGGAAATACTTGCTTGATTATTGGTGGTACCCGACATTTCCTGGAATCTTTCTTTTCTTAACATCAGGTGCACTTAACTTAATTGGCGATGGTGTTAGAGATATTCTAGATCCTAAGTCAAATAGGTAGGGAGAGTGTGATACATGTTAGATATTAAAAATCTATCTATAGAATTTAATGATCTTAACGGTAAAGTAAAAGCGTTAAGGAATATAAATTTTCACATAGAGCAGGGAGAAATTGTAGGTGTTGTTGGAGAGTCGGGATCAGGTAAATCAGTAACGGCTCTTTCCATTTTGGGTTTACTGGATGAAAATGCACATATCTCAAATGGGAGTATTACATATCATGATCAAAATTTATTAGAAATGAATCCAAAAGACATCCAATCTCTAAGAGGTAAAAAAATTGGTATGGTATTTCAAGAACCGATGACAGCTCTCCATCCAACCATGAAGATTGGACAACAATTAATGAAAGTGATCAGACAGCATAAAAAGGTAAATAAAAAAGAGGCCGATCGTTTTGCCATCGAAGCATTAAAGGATGTTCATATTCATCATCCTGAAAAAGTCGCCAAACAATATCCATTTGAATTAAGTGGGGGTATGAGACAACGTGTTGTCATCGCCTTAGCGATGTCTAGTCCACCCGAATTGTTATTAGCCGATGAACCAACAACGGCTCTTGATGTAACTGTTCAATCAGAAATCCTAAACTTAATGAAAGAACTTAATCAAAAAAGGAATACATCCATCCTTTTGATAACACATGATTTAGGAGTTGTTTCTCAGTTATGTGATCGTACAATTGTAATGTATGCAGGTCAAATTGTGGAAACAGGATTAACCTTTGATGTATTGCATTCCCCAAAGCACCCATATACGAAAGCTTTGTTAAATTCTCTACCAGATCTAAAAAAACAAGACCAGCCATTGGAAGCTATAGAAGGTGAAGTCCCTGATTTAAGAAATCCACCTGTTGGCTGTCCGTTCAATTCTCGTTGTAAGCATACTATGCCGGTTTGTCATGAGCATGATCCGAAACTAGAGATTTGTGAAGGCAATCATTATGTAGCTTGCTGGCTAAGGAGAGATAAAGTATGACTCCACTTGTCCAAATCAATCATATAAACAAAATATACGGAAACAGGAAGGATGTCATTGAAGCTGTCAAAGATATCTCATTGCCAGTTTATGAAGGGGAAACTCTAGGATTGGTTGGAGAGTCTGGATCAGGTAAAAGCACGCTTGGGAAATTACTCATAGGATTAGAGGCACCAACGAGTGGTGAAATTACTTATAGAGATAAAGTACTGTGGAAAAAGAAAAGGTTTATGCGACCAAGACCAGGTGAAATTCAAACGGTATTTCAAGATCCTCAATCATCACTTGATCCAAGGTTGAGAGTTAAACAAATTATATTTGAACCGTTAAGCGCCCTGCCACTTAAAGAAAGAAAAGAAAAAGGCTCCATAGAAAGGTTACATGCACTTGTGAAACGTGTGGGATTAAAAGTCGAACATCTCGATCGTTATCCACATGAATTTAGCGGTGGACAGAGGCAAAGAATTGCGATTGCAAGAGCACTTATTACAGGGCCTTCTTTCATAGTGCTTGATGAGCCAACATCAGCATTAGATGTATCCGTACAAGCCCAAGTCTTGAATTTATTAAAAGAACTTAAGCAAGAAAACCAGCTAACTTTTTTGTTTATATCTCACAATATGTCGGTGATACGCTATATGTGTGATCGTATTGCGGTCATGTATAAAGGGGGGTTAGTTGAGATTGATGAAACCAAAAACGTGCTTAACCATCCTAAACACGACTATACAAAAATGTTGTTATCCTCAATGTTAAAAGTGAATTGACCCCATGATAAAAATCTCCCTTTTCTTCCATCTTGAAAACGATTTATGTATAATGCTACTTAAATCGCCTAAGGATAGTTAATCAAGGGAGTTTTTTTATGAAAATCGATTTAATACCATTACCACAAACCTTTTACGAACAATCGACGTTGCATTTAGCGGAATCTCTACTTGGTTGTTTACTTGTCAAAGAAACGCCAGAAGGAAGATGTTCGGGATTTATTGTAGAAACCGAAGCATACATGGGAGCCAATGATCGTGCAGCCCATAGTTTTGGAAACAGGCGTACAAAGCGAACAGAGATCATGTTTTCGGATGCGGGTCATGCCTATACTTATACAATGCATACGCATGTCCTGTTAAATGTTGTTAGTAATAAAAAAGGGATTCCACATGGGGTTTTAATTCGTGCAATTGATCCAATAGAAGGACTCTCGCTGATGGAAGAAAGGCGAAAGGGTCGACCTATGCGTGAATGGACAAATGGACCAGGAAAATTGACGAAAGCGATGGGAATTACTTTAGCCGATTATGGTCATCATTTTACAGAACCACCCCTTTATATCACACAGGGCTACAAACCAGAAAAAATAGAAACAGGGCCCCGGATTGGTATTAAAAATACAGGTGAAGCTCGTTTTTATCCTTGGAGATTCTGGGTATCAGGAAATCCATATGTATCTAAAACAAGATGAAACCTCCATCAGTGGAGGTTCTTTTCTTGATGATTATTTAGACGGTTTTGAAGGCGCTTTTTTCCTTCTAGTATTTTTGGACTTCTTTTCTTAATCTCTATTAAAAAAGAAAATCCGATAATTAAAATAATTATCTATAGAATTTTTCTTGTTTACCAAATATAAAAATTCTGATAATATTACTACCAACACAACAAATGAGGTGAATGTAATGAACCTGATTCAAATTATTGAAGTCAATTATCTGGGAATTATAAATGATCGATCAATTATATAGGGACTCTAAATAATCCATAATCGAATATGGTCTAATTAGAGCCCCTTCTAAAAACATGGCGCTCTAAGGTTAGAATAATTGCGCCCATCCGAACTAGGAGGGTTTTTTATTACCCTGAAATTATCAGATATTTTTGAAAAAACATAATGTCAATGAGTATAAATAGTCATTAGAGGAGACAGAAACATGAAGAAAAATATAATTGATCAAATGTATAAAGTATCGACAGGAGTTGCAAACGCGGTATTAGTGACTCTAGGTGTTGGATTGTTATTTGAAACATTAGGTAAATTTACAGGCATTGCGGCCTTCTTAACGATAGGTGCCGCTGCTAAAGTATTATTAGCCCCTGCCATCGGTGCTGGAATTGCCCACCAACTCAAGGGCAATACGCTTGTTATGTTTAGTGCCATTGTCTGTGCAGCGGTTGGAGGGGGCGCCATTCATGCCGTGGATGGTGGAGCTTTCACGATAGTGTCTGGACAACCCATCAGTGCTCTCCTTGCAGCAGTACTTGCAACGATCGTCGGTAATTGGATCACGGGCAAAACGAAGTTAGATATGATGGCTATTCCGTTTGCTTCTGTATTTGTTGGCGGACTTGCCGGTGTTGGCTTAAATGCTGTAACAACGCCATTTTTACAGTGGTTAAGTGGACAAATCACTTCATCAGTGACCGGCTCACCCCTTCTTGGTTCCATTGTTATTGCCCTTGTTTGGAGTATCTTGTTAATGTCACCTGCATCATCTGTTGCTTTGGCCATTGCGCTTCAAATGGACCCAGTTTCAAGTGCTGCTGCGTTGATTGGATGTACAGTTCAATTTGTCGGCTTTACGGCAATGTCATTGAGACAAAACGATATCGGTGGATTTTTAGCCCAATCAGTTGTTACACCGAAAGTACAATTTCCGAATCTCGTTAAAAATCCACTCCTTATGATACCAACCTTTGTTACGGCGATGATTTGTGCACCTATAGCTACACTAGCCTTTAACTTTGAGTCATCTTATGAACTTGCTGGCTTAGGACTAAATTCATTAATAGCTCCTCTTCATATCCTAGCTACACAAGGTATTAGTGGATTTACAATTTATATTTCAATCGGTGTCATTCTCCCATTAGTCTTATCGCTTACTCTTTATTTTGTTATTAAACGCTTGGGATGGGCAAAAGTTGGCGATTTGCATATGAAAATACAGTAGGTAAATAAATATAAAGTCCTCATTGATGTTACACTTTATACATCAATGAGGACTTTTTCCGTTAGATTATTATTTTTTTCATGTCTTTCATATGGATTTACAAAATAATTTTTAAACCTCCCATAATGATGGCTGTGATAGGAACGAGGACCCAAATATTTCTGGCTAAAATAATTGAAACTGACTGTTTTTCAGGCAAGGAATCCATTTTTTGTTCAAGTTTATCAAGTTTTGTATGTAACTCTTTCAACTTGTTTTCAATTCTTTCAATCTTTTCTTCATTCATCTGATAAACCATCTCCTTCACAATATTTTCGTTCAGATTAAATTAAAGACAGCATATTATTATGATAGTAATGGAGATAAATGATTTTCACCTTAAGAGGTTGCTTGAAAAAATCACCAAATGATAGTGCGAATCTCGGCGCCCGCTTGTTTTTCCGGTCCTTATGTAGCAAAAAGATTGAGATAAATAATTTTCACTTTAATCTAATTATATGATTATATGTAAGTATCAAGTTTTTATAAACCAAATGGCGTTTAGACTGAAACTTATATATCTCAATATCGTAAACTATTTAAGGTGGTGAAAGTTAATTGAAAAGCCATTATTATGCGATTGCTTCTTTCACGTTAGGAATATTATCTATATTTATTCCGATTCTGGGATTAATATTAGCTGTGTTAGGACTCATTTTTACATATAGAAGTATAAAAATGGCAAAGGAAATGAGACAACCTTTAAGCGGATTGTCTATCGCTGGGTTTATTTGTAGTCTGGTTGGTTTTATTGTGCAGAGTTTTGTAGTATTAATGATGGTATCTTCGTATATCACATTTTCAAACTTCTAATCATATGGTTTGATGAACTACAATGATTATCGATGAATTTAACCGTATTGACTTTTTATCCCGCCTTAACGGAGAGCATTGACCCCCACCTCAAGATTCTGAGTAGTCAAAGAAGATAGGTGGGAGAACGCAGGCTAAAAACCAGGCATCCTGTCGCAAACCCTGCACTAGTATATCCTGTGCGTCGAAAAACCCCCACTGATGGAAGTTTTACTTTATTTATGGTTCTAGAAAGGTGTTTATAAGATGGGCTTTTTTTATATGATACTTATGGGTGTCATTGCTTCAGTCATTGCATCCTTTAAAAATAGAAATGTTGTCATTTGGTTCGCTGTTGGGTTTATTACAAATATCTTTGGTGTCATCATTTTATTATTTCTTCCAACTGTTGGAGAGTCCAGGCAATCTCGCGGCTACAATACGGAGCAGAAATATACAGGAAATCAAAACCATCAACGAATTTGGGTTGTATGTCCACATTGTGGCACAAATGTGATGGTGACAAGTTCAGGTATTTGGCAATGTCCACATTGCCACCATGATTTTCGATATGATGAGGAAGATCAAACGGGATATTCACCATCACTCCCTTATAGCGTGGAGCTTATTGTCAAATTGTTTGCGAAAATGGCGAAGGCGGACGATGTTGTTAGTGAACGAGAGATTCATAAGGTGGATGAAATTATTAAGACAAGCTTGAGGCCGAGTGAAACGGATCTTCGGTTAATTAGAGAAACATTTAATTTGGCAAAAAAATCACCTGAAACGTATGTGACGATCATTAGGGAACTTTATCAAGAGTTATATCAAGATATCAATACATTAGCCTATATTGTCGAAGCACTTCTTCAAATTGCGAGGGTAGATGGCTCTATCCATCCGAAACAAGAAGAAATTCTTTCGTTTGCGATTAAGCAATTTGGTCTTGGTCAAGGACAGAATCAATATACAGCTGAAAAGGAACAAAGTCTAGATGACTACTATCGTATTTTAGGATGCAGTCAGGGTGACTCTTTACAAACGATAAAAAAGAGATATCGACAATTAATCAAAGAGAATCACCCAGATCAATATATGAGCAAACAAGTCCCTAAAGAGGTCGTTGAAAAGGCTAACAAGAAAATTAAAGAGATTAAAGAGGCCTATGAAAAAATAGTGGCGGCGAGAAGTTGATAAATAATGGCCAAGTATTAATAGTGTAGATTTGTTTAAGAGGTTGTTCAAAAAGTCACCAAATGATAGTGCGAATCTCGGCGCCCGCTTGTTTTTCCGGTCCTCATGTAGTAAAAACCTACATTCCGGTCCTCAAAACAGCGCCGCCTTGATCTTCCGACGCCTAGGATGGGCTAGTACTGGCGTTCTGGCAGGATGCCAGCGTACTTAGCCAGTAACCCTTTTCGTTTGTCACCTTTTTGAACACGCACTTTAAGAAGGAATTTTGATAGAAATGGCGAAATCGATTAAGAGAACTTCGAAAAAATAAAGGGGGATTAATCATGTCCCAAAGTACATTGATCAATATTATTGAAAATTTGGAGGAAGAACTTGTTTCCGTTAGGCATAATCTTCATTCGGAACCTGAACTCTCAAACGAAGAATTTGAAACAACAAAGAAACTAAGAAACTGGCTTAATAAAGCTCATATTCGTATTCTTGATGTTCCATTAAGAACAGGACTGATTGCGGAAGTATCAGGAAATCCAACAGGACCGGTCATCGCTATTCGTGGGGACATTGATGCTTTACCTATCCATGAGGAAGCCGACGTGTCCTACCGTTCAAAATATGATGGAATAATGCATGCATGTGGTCATGATTTCCATACAGCAGCGATTCTAGGAGCGGCCTATCTTCTCAAACAAAAGGAATCCTTCCTAAAAGGAACGGTTCGTATTATATTCCAACCTGCTGAAGAAACAGGGCATGGAGCTAAAGCCATTTTGAATTCACAAGGTTTGAAAGATGTACAAGCGATCTTTGGTTTACATAATAAACCTTCACTGAAGTTAGGAGAGTTAGGTACCCGAATCGGTCCATCTTCCGCTGGTGTCGATCGATTTGAAATTCATGTGGAGGGGATTGGCACCCATGCGGCTCATCCTGACTTGGGTATAGATCCTATATTGGTTACAGGCCATATCATCACGGCCTTACAATCCATTGTTAGCCGAAATATTGATTGGCAAGATAGTGTAGTTGTTAGTGTCACGCACATTCAAAGCGGAAATACTTGGAATGTTATTCCGAGTACGGCTTATCTAGAAGGAACCGTTCGAACGTTTAGCGAAACCATTCGAGAAGAAATTCCAAAACGTATCAGAACGATCATTGAAGGGATTGCAGCTACATTTGGAGCAAAAGCAACCCTTGCATGGCACCCAGGTCCGCCATCTGTTGTTAATGATAAAGACTGGACACCTTTCACGTTTGGTGTGGCAAAGGAAAGTGGTTTTAGTACAGTTGAAATTGAACCATCTGCAGGTGGAGAGGATTTCGCTTTTTATCAACAACAAATACCAGGAACCTTTGTAGATATCGGGACTTCACAGCCATATAATTTACACCATCCTAAATTCACGGTTGACGATGCTGCTTTACTTCCAAGCGCCAAATTCTTTGCACTACTCGCAGAACGTGCTCTTGAAAGATTAGATCATTAATCCTAAAGACCCATACGGAAAGCTCATTGAAAGAAGATATGAAAATTCAGTGAAAGGCTATTTTCAGAATATGATAGAGTGATTGATTCACCACGCTATTTACAGTGGATTTTTATTGTTTTGGATAGTCACGATTTTTACACCTATCCCTTTATCCCGCCTTAACGGGCAGTAAGACCCCCCCACCTCATGATTCTGAGTATTCAAAGAAGATAGGTGGGGATCAACTGCCCGTAAAGGTCCGATTGGTTCAAGCTTTCCATCAGTGGGGGATGAAGCAGGCTAAAAACACTACGTCCTGGCTGGCGCCTGCTACTTGCCATCCTGTGCGTCGAAAAACCCCCACTGATGGAAGTTTCACATTATTAACATATTTTCAATCATAATCATATGTTTATATCGAAATTAAACTTCAAAAAGATCGATTTTTACAAAAAACTCATTCAATATGAAGTTGTTTAATGAATAGTATCCTTGTATGATAGGATTATATAAGTATAGTTAAAATGTTATTTAATATTTTTGTGTTTGGTGACAAGGAGGCCGCAACATGACTGACTTCAACACGTTAAGCGTTGTTGAATTGAATGAACTAAAAGCGAAATTGCAAGAAAAATATGAAGAATATAAGAGTAAGAAGTTGTCATTAAATATGGCAAGAGGTAAACCTTGCCCAGAACAACTAGATTTGTCGATGGGCATGCTAGATACAATAAGGTCTGATTCATCTTTAATATCGAAAGAAGGCATCGATTGTCGAAATTATGGTGGCATTGATGGACTTGTAGAAGCAAAAGAATTATTAGCTCCTTTACTTGAGGTCAGTACGGATGAAATCATTATTGGTGGTAACTCCAGTCTGAATATGATGCATGATACGATTTTTAGAGCCATGTTTAAAGGGGTATTAGGTGGAGAACAACCTTGGGGCCAATATCCTAAAATTAAATTTTTGTGCCCAAGTCCTGGCTATGACCGCCATTTTAGCTTATGCGAGTTTTTTGATATCGAAATGGTGGTTGTCGATATGCTAGAAGATGGTCCAGATATGGAACAAGTAGAGAAACTTGTGAGTGAGGATGAAACAATTAAAGGTATTTGGTGTGTACCAAAATATAGTAATCCTGAAGGTGTAACCTACTCAGATGAAGTGGTTGATCGACTGGCTAAAATGGAAACAAAAGCAAAAGATTTCCGAATCTTTTGGGATAATGCATACGCCGTTCATCATTTAACGGATAAACCAGACCAATTGAAAAATATCCTTCATGCATGTCAAGAGGCGGGTCATCCAAATCGTCCTTTCCTATTTGGCTCCACGTCAAAAATTAGCTTCCCAGGTTCTGGTGTAGCCGTCATGGGATCAAGTAAGGAAAATATCCAATATATTAAAAAACAATTGTCAGCACAAACAATTGGTCCGGATAAAATTAATCAACTTAGACATGTTCTTTTCTTCAAAGATTTTGAGGGTCTTCAGGATCATATGAAAAAACAAGCCGACATTATTAAGCCTAAGTTTGATAAAGTTTTAGAGCTTTTTGATTCAGAATTAGAGGGTAAGCACATTGCAACATGGAGTAAACCAAATGGTGGTTATTTTATCAGTCTAAACACGCTTGATGGTACAGCAAAGGATATTGTTGAATTGGCAGCTGAGGCAGGGGTAACCTTGACGGGTGCCGGCGCAACCTTCCCTTATCGTAAGGATCCTAAAGACCGAAATATCCGTATAGCCCCAACATTTCCATCTTTAGAAGAGTTGGAACTTGCGATTCAAGTTCTTTGTGTTTGCATTCAATTAATCAGTGTAGAAAAGATTTTGGCATCAAAATGATAAAGTGAAACTTCCATCAGTGGGGGTTTTTCGACGCACAGGACGGGATAAAGATAACGCGCCATTTAATCTTGGCAACTTATTAATTGTATGTAGAGTGATTGAAAAGGTTAATATATTATCCAGTCTCTTAATAAGCATAAAGCCCCAACCTTTAGTGGTTGGGGCTTTATGCTTGGTTCTGCGGAATATCAAAGAATTGATAGATGAAATCGTCACTTTATTTACTTGATTGAAAAATATTATGTTTCAACCACTGGCCGCGGACCTCTTCATTGCTTATACTTCCGTCTGAATATACCACTTGACCACGACTGATTGTAGTTTTTATTTTACATGGGAAGGTATGGTTTTCGAATAGGCTATATTTATGTTTAGCAAATAAATCTTGTTTTGTAATGGTATGTGATTCTTTTAAACTAACGATAGCAAAATCAGCATCAGCACCAATTTGGATGCTACCTTTTTTAGGACTTAAACCGTAACGTTCAGCAGGTGCTTTCGCGGTCCATTTAGCCACATGTTGCAATGGGACGCGGTGATTTAAAGCCAGCTCGATCATGCTCATGAGAGAAAATTGTCCGCCATTAATTCCGCCCCATGCCTCAAAAATATTTTCCTTATCTTTATCTGACCAAGGTGAAGGGGAGTGATCGGATGTCATCATATCGATATTTCCCTTAATGAGCTCCTCAATTAATGACTTTTGTGTCTCAGGCAAACGAAGCGGAGGGGCACATTTCGCAATCGGTCCCAGACGTTTTAAGTCTTCATGATTAAAGAGCAGGTAATGAGGACATGTTTCGAGAGTGACGTCTAAGCCTTTTCGTTTAGCCGATTGAATGATCCCAACCGCTTCAGGACTACTAATATGAACAAAGTGTAAGGAGCATCCTGTGATCTCTGCATAATAAATGGCGCGCGAGACCGCTTCGACTTCTGCTTGAATAGGCCTAGTTTCTAAATAATCATCACAGCTAGTGAGCCCTTTCCTGGCTTTTTCTTGAGCAAGAAAAGTAACAAGTGGACCACTCTCGGCATGTAAGGCTAATATACGATCTAATTGGGCGATTTTTTTCATGCCAGAGAGAAGGGTGAAATCATCTGCTGCCTCAAACTCAACGTTACCTGAAGGAGATAGAAAGGCTTTGAAACCAATGACACCACCTTCAGCAAGTTTCTCCAAATCATCAAGATGTCCTGGGACAAGACCTCCCCATAACCCAAAATCAATCATCGATTTCGATTCACCTATCTCTGCTTTGTCATAAAGGGCTTCTCTTGTCACCGTTGAAGGAATCCCATTTAGTGGCATGTCAAAGAAGGTCGTGCAACCACCCGCAGCGAGGAGTTCAGAACCGGTTTTAAAACCTTCCCAAACTTCTCGACCAGGTTCATTAAAATGAACGTGGGTGTCAATCATCCCTGGGAAAATATAATGACTTTCTGCATCAAGAATGTTATTAGAGTCTGTGAGTTGATCGCTAATTGATGCGATAACACCATTTTGAATGCCTATATCCATTTTTTTAATTTCTGAATCTAAAACAACGTGTCCATTTTTAATAATTTGATCATACGGCATTTTTACTCACTCCTTATCAATCTATCATCCTCGGTCTCGAATAATTACCCAATGACTTCCTGTTTCTTCTGCAATGCATAGACTTGTAGAGCGGCTTGAAGAGCTTCTCCGCGCTTAACCGCAAAACCTTGTTGTATAAGGGTTGCTTCCAAACCTGCAAGAACAAAGAGGACATTTTCTTTCCGGCAGCTATAGCCCATCGTACCAATACGCCATATTTTTCCTTGAAGTGACCCGAAAGAGCCCGCGATTTCAATCCCAAATTCATTTAGCAACGTATTTCGTACAGCATCAGGATCAACACCTTTTGGTACATTCACACAGGTTACGGTTGGCATTTTACATGTTGGATCCCCAAATAGAGTAAGACCCATAGCTTCAATACCAGCTACCAATGCCTTTTCATGGAGTTTATGTCGCTGAAAGCGCGCCTCAAGACCTTCTTCTAGGATAAGACGGAGACCTTCCCTTAAGGCATAATTCATTGTCGTAGCTTCAGTGTGGTGATTTAACCTGCGTTCACTCCAGTAGTCTTGCAGTTGACTTAAATCAAAATAATTGCTTCGAATAGGGGAAGAGGTGAATTGTTTATTATCATCCTCTGTTGCGATGCCACGTTCAACTTTTTTTCGAGATAAAATGATTTTTTCTACCCGGTCATTATACGTAATTGGAGCAATTCCAGAAGGAACAGAAAGACATTTTTGGGCTCCGCCTATAACAGCATCTAGACACCAGTCGTCAACCTTGACATCCGCACCGCCGATCGTCGCCACAGCATCAACAATGAGGATAACATCACGTTCACGGCAGGCATGGCCGACTTTTTCTAAAGGCTGCATGCGTCCTGTTGATGTTTCACCATGGACTAGCGTCACGAATTTTGGTTTGACCCGATCAATTTCAGATATGATGTCTTCTGGATCAAATACTTCTCCCCATGGGCATTCGATCGTATGGATCAAGGCACCATAGCGTTCACAGATCTCAGCGAATAGATGTCCAAACCGTCCAAAAATGGGAATGAGAACGTTGTCCCCAGGTTGAATAAGACTTGCTATGACGGCTTCAAGACCCGAACGAGAGGTTCCATCAATAGGATAAGCCCAGTGGTTTTTAGTTTGGTATAGCTCACGGATCATAGCCATATTTTCATTCATGATTTTTGTGAATTCTGGATCGAATTGACCTAAAATAGGCGTACTCATGGCACGTAGGACGCGGGGGTCAACCTCTACTGGTCCCGGCGTCATAATCGTTCGGAGGGGAGTGTTTAGTTCATTCATTTGTTTTACCTCATTTCTTCTTAGCTCAGAATAGATTGATAGACTAATTAGAGAAGATCGATTATGAATTTAATAACCTATTAGGTGTAAGCGAGTTCATACAAGAAAGATGTAAGAATGTTTACACCCGTAGCCAGATCTTCTGGTTTTGTATATTCTTTAGGTGAATGACTGATGCCTTGGTGACTTGGAACAAAGAGTAAGGCTGTTGGACAGAATGTACCAAAGACCTGCGAATCATGACCTGCACCACTCACCATCTGTCTAAATGGAATTTTTTCTTTTTTAATCATTTTAGTCATTTTTGACATGAGCGTCTCATCCATTTTGACAGGTTCATCATCCATCCATTGCGTAATGTTCAATTTTATATTTTGCTCATCTGTCGTTTTATGGAAATAATCAAATACTTCCGAACAAAAAGTCGTTAACGTCTCTTTTTGATGATGTCTAACATCTAATGTAAACGTCGCCTCACCCGCAACAACATTAACAACATTGGGTTTAACTTGAATGTTACCCACGGTGGCGACGAGATCACTTTGTTGTTTTGCTTTATTCGTCAAATGGTGGATTAAATCACAGGCGGTTGCTAGCGCATCTTTTCTTGCATTCATAGGCGTCGTACCTGCGTGATTGCTTTGTCCCGTTAGCGTAATCGTAAATCGTTTTTGTCCGACAATATGACTAACCACACCTAGAGTTTGCCTACTATTTTCAAGAATGATGCCTTGTTCTACGTGAACTTCTAGAAAACAAGCGATATCCTTTCGTCTAGGATTTGGATAGTTATTAAGACCAAACCCTGCTGCTGCCATGGCTTTTTTGAAAGGGATGCCATCATCATCAGTTAGAGAATGTATTTCGTCAAAATGATGTTTTCCCGTTATACTTCCAGATCCCCAAAAGGAAAGAGGAAATCGACTTCCTTCTTCTTCACATAAGGAAACAACTTCAATGGTTTTCTTAGGTTTTCCATTCTTTTGAAAAAGTTCCTTTGCAGCAAGTAAACTTGCCACAATCCCATAAGCCCCATCATATTTTCCGCCTTCAATAACACTGTCAATATGTGACCCTGTCAGGATAACTTGTTCACGTTCAACAGTACCTTCCATTCGGCCAAATAAATTGCCAACGTCATCGAAGTGTGTCTGAAATCCAAAGGAATGCATCACTTCTTTAAGGGCTTGCTGAGCACGTATCCATGGTGAAGAATATAAAAGGCGTGAGACGCCATTGTTTTCCGTTGCACCAAATGAGGCAAGAAAGTCTAGCATCTTGCTGAGCTCATCTTGAATCGCATAAGGGGTTTTTACTTTCATTGCACGGCCTCCTCTTTGATTCATACTTAAATAATGGAATATCCCCATTATCGTGAATGCCTTTATTTTAGCAGAGGAAAGACGGAATGCCATTATGCGATATAACAAATGATATGGACTTGATTGGTTATTTTAACTAAAGAAATTTTTCTAATAGATTGTGGCTAGATGTTTTTGGCTTTTAAGAACATGAGGAATTTATTTGTTCTTCCACGCTTCACGTTTCTACAAAAACCAAAAACAACAATGTTTGTGAAAATAGCTTAACTAAAATATGTGTACAGGTCTTTATTAGTGCGTGTTCAAAAAGGTGACAAATTAGAAGCAAGAAGATCAAGGCGGCGCTGTTTTGAGGACCGGAATGTAGGTTTTTGCTACATGAGGACCGGAAAAACAAGCGGGCGCCGAGACTCGTAGCTTATCATTTGGTGACTTTTTGAACAACCTCTATTAGTGGTGTTGTTCAATTTATTCATGAAAGATTCAATAACGGTCTGATACGCATGGCTAATCGCAATCGAAAAGTCGTATCTGGATCTTTAAGATCCCAGCCAAAAACCGTTTCACATTTCTCTAAGCGATAAATAACGGTATTACGATGAACAAAAAGTTTTTTTGCTGTTTCGGAAATCTGACAATGCGATTCCAAGAAAACAAATAAGGTATGCAGCAATGTTTCGGCCTCATCTTTTGGATATTGAAAGAGGTGTTGAAGGGTATTCTTGTAGAAAGCTTTCAAATCCTCAACAGGAATCATTCGAAGCATATCTGCAATATCTTTCACCTCATAACCCTCAATAAAGTTTGTTTTTCCCATTCGTCTTCCGGTATCAAGAGCATCTAAAGCTTCTTTGTAAATCGCATGAACGTCCATGAGTTGATGACAAATCGTACTTAATCCAAATGATATGGACTGGTTGAAAAAGTGCTGGATTTTATTTTGAAGTTGATTAAGATAAGGAGATACCTGTTCATAACTATGCGAGACGGAATCTTCAATTTCTAATAAGATCATGCATTGTTGCCCTTCGATAAAGAAATGAGAAGCAAAAGGAAAGCTGTTGACCTCATCTTCCATATATTCATAGATCGTATTTGTCTCCATTTGGTACTGAATAAAACTAGATGTTTGGTCAGGCATGTCGAGCTGGCCAGCGATGCAAACATATTTTTGATCTGTTTTTAAATGAAATTCTTTGGCTCGATGAGTAATCTCTTTTTCGGAAGAGAAGGCATTATTAATTAAATTCATAAAAAAGAGTTGTTTTATTTTACGATCATTCTGTTTAAGTGCGTCTTCCTTCATTAGTTCAAAGGCGATCACATTAACCGCTTGTTCTAATGTTAGGATGAGGAGACGATCGAAATACGAAATTTCACCTAAAGCGATCAGGTAACATTGCTTATTACCAGCTGTATATACTGGAAAAATAGTCAACGTACAGCGAGGATCAGTTAATGAAAACGACGTGTAGTTGGATGTTTCTAAGAAGAAATCATTTTTTATTAATGCACAGGACTGAATAATTTTATGATTCTCACCGCTTAGTTTTTTTGGAATTAAAGGTCTAAAATAGGGATCTAATAGTAACAGAGGCAGCTTTATAATATTTGAAAGATTCTCTAATAACTTTTGAACGCCTTTTCCATTCATAATATGAATCGTAAATTGCTCGTGAGCATCAATCGCAAACTTTAACTCTTTTAATCGATTATCTCGAAGTAAACTTAATGTTTCATTGACGACTTCGACGAGTGGGATCTCCGTAGGAATATTGATAATAGGGAATTTTAATTTGTCTGCAAGTTCGCATACCTCTTGTGGAATACCATATAAGAAACGTTCGGTTTTTATACCAATAGCAGAACATCCAAGTCTAGCCATGTTCTTGACAAGAAGAACAAAGAACTGTGGGTCACCTCGCAAATGATAACCCGACGTTACGAGTAAATCATCGCTTTTTAAATAATCAATAATATCAGGGGCATCCATCATGTTTATATTGTTAATATCGCGGTTCAAACCTGTTTTACCCGCAACAATTTCAAAGTTTTTAAAAGCAGGAATATGTAATAGATCGGCTACTTTCATTTCAGCACCTCAGTAAAAAATAGATTGTTAGGTTATATTATACAATAATTTAAGATAATTTTGTAAATTAACACAATGAAAGCAGGCACTTCTTCTGTTAAATTCTTAATAACAGAGCGCCATTTATTTAGCTCTCTAGATATAAAAGTAAAAATTATGAGAGCAAGTCAAAACGACAGAAAAATCCTTCTGATGAAAGATAATAATGTATTTATCCGCTTAGGTAAGCAGTAAGATCCTTGCGATTGAAGTTATCACTTTATTAACAAAAGGAAAAGATGTATAATTTTATAATACAGAATATACTGAATTAAATGAAGGGAGCGTGATGAACCATGATGTCCATTGAAGATTTTAATCAGGCAAGTGCTTCCGAGTGTGAAAAGTGCTTAGACGGTGTTTTTGAATCTTCTCCTTGGATTATGAAACAGGCGATTGTTTTTCGTCCATATCCATCTCTTCATGCCTTATTTGATCGTATGGTCACGATCGTTAGGGAATCGTCGATAGAAAATCAATTAAACTTGATCAAGGCTCACCCTAAGTTAGGAACGAGAAATAGAATGAGTACTGAATCGACGGAGGAACAAAAAACAGCTTGCCTTAATCAATTAAGTGATGATGAATACAATCAATTTCTACTCATGAACGAACAATATATGACGATATTTGGTTTTCCTTTCATTCTAGCTATTAAAGGAAAAAGTAAGCAGGAAATATATGAAGATATGGAAACAAGATTACAACATAACCAAGCAGAAGAGTTTGAATGTGCTTTGAAAGAAATTTTTACAATTGCATCCTTTCGTCTAAAGGATCGTATAACGGATAACTTAGAATCCAAACAACGGACTTAATGAATAATGAATCAAAGTGGAATCTTTTAATCACGGTGAATAATAAGATGACTAATGGAAAGGTTGCTTTTAGAAGATGGCCGGATTAACAACACATATTTTGGATTTAGCAAATGGCGTTCCCGCAGCGCATGTTAAAGTAGAAGTACGCTTAACAGATACAAAGGATGTTCTGAAAACCATTATGACAAATGAAAATGGCCGGGTTGATGAACCTCTAATATCTGAAAATGAGTTAAAAAAAGAAACATATGAACTTCTTTTTCATATTGGGGATTATTTTAAACAAAAAAATAGTCCTCTAGAAGAACCTTCCTTTTTAGATGTGATCAGTGTACGTGTAGGTATTTCAAATCCAAACGTGCATTATCATGTTCCATTACTTGTCACACCTTGGAGTTATCAAGTTTACCGCGGAAGTTAGTCGCATTGTCAAAGGGGGATAAATAGTATGGTAGATTCAAAGCTAAAAAAGAAGAACCCAACACCGTATCCACGTGATTGTACGTTCACCCGAGAGGACTGGGAAGTTTTATCGAAATATTGGTATCCGGTCGCTCGAGCAGACGAAGCCACTGAAAAACCAATGGCTGTGAAACTCCTTGACGTTGAACTCGTTCTCTACCGAACACAAAATAATAAGCCTATTGTGGCAAGAGATCTTTGTGTTCATCGAGGGACACCGCTGAGTATGGGGTGGGTCGAAGGCGATAATATCGTCTGTCCTTATCACGGTTTCAGTTATGGGCCTGATGGTCAGTGTACATCCATTCCAGCCCATCCTGGTGCAAAAATTTCGCCGCGATTATGTATGAATGTCTATCCAACCGTTGAAAGATACGGTCTCATTTGGACGACTATCGCAGGAGAAAAAGAAGAGATTCCCCCTTTTCCTGTGTGGGATGATGCGGAGTTTCAACCCATTTTGCCACCGACGATTGACATTGCCGGATCAGCTGGGAGACAAATGGAAGGATTCCTAGATGTCGCTCACTTTGCATGGGTACATACAGAAACCTTTGGAGATCGAAATAATCCATTTGTGCCAAGCTACAAAGTGCAAGAAACAGATTACGGTCTGCATACAGAGTATTTAAGTAATGTGAGTAATTACCCAAAAGGATTTCAAGATCTAGCACCGGAAGTCTTTAAATGGCTTCGTGTTTTTGATGTTTTTCCACCTTTGGCGGCACGGTTGACCGTTCATTTTCCAGAAGGTGGACGCCTTTGGATATTAAATGTCCCATGTCCTATTTCGGCTCGTTATACACGACTCTTTTGCCCGATAGCTCGGAATTTTGATAAAGACAAACCGATTGAAGATGTTTATGAATTTAACTTGAAAATATTTAATGAAGATCGTGAAATGGTTGAAAATCAGAAGCCTGAAGAACTCCCTCTCGATTTACAAGCAGAAGCTCATATTTTAGCAGATAAGACATCGATTGCCTATCGAAAGTTATTAAAGAAAATGGGATTAGGGGCTACTTATACGAGTTGAATGACGCCGTCTTGTCATCCTTTTTAAAAGGAGATGAAAAATTATTGCCTAAGTTTACAATCGTTGATAAAGATACGTGTATTGCGTGCGGGGCTTGCGGCTCGGCAGCTCCAGATATATTTGATTATGATGATGAAGGTATTTCCTTTGTCATACCAGATGATAACGAAGGGACAGCAGAAATTGCAGAAAGCCTTTATGAAGATTTAATTGATGCTTACGAAGGTTGCCCGACAGAATCCATCAAAGTAGCTGATGAACCATTTAATGGGGACCCATTGAAATTTGAATAAAGAATAAAGGTAGTTCTAAGAGATAAACTGAGGATGAGATGCATGATGATCTCATCCTTTATTTTTCTAGAAATGGACCTTAATCCATCCTCTAACGCTATTAATAAACCAAATCTCCGCGGCACTTTTTAATTCCTCTATAGTGATGCTTTTTTCTTCCACTTTTCCTTGATGGAGAAGACTTTCCCTGAATGTACCTGCTAAAAGTCCGTCTGAAACAGGGGGCGTAACAAGTGTATCATGTATTTTAGCGACAACATTCCCATTTGTAAATTCAGTGATATGGCCCTTTTCATTCCACAATAAAATATCAAATACATCCTCTTGTCCATCTTTGTGCTCTTTATACATTTCACGGAACGTCGTTTTATGGTAGAGAAATACGTTGTTAGATGATATGGGTGACGTGCCTAATCTTATGGATTGATCCTCTGCAATGATCGAGATAGGCTGTGTTTCGATCGAAAAATGTCCTTGTTTATTGACGATAAGCCGAACCTTAAATCGACCGACAGGAAATTGCTTTTCAAGTTTAAAAAGGGCTAAATTGAGTTCATGTTGATCCAACTTATATTGGAAATATTCGGCGGAGTGACTTAATCTCGCTAAATGATGATCAAGTAAAACCAGTTTACCATCCTCCAAAAGGAGACTTTCTAGTAAATCAAACTCTGGGAACTTAGCCGTAAGAACAGCGCCTTTAGCGACAACCTCGTCATATTCATCCTTAGCATTGGAATCCCATGTAATGCCGCCGCCGACACCATATTCAGCCAGCCTATTTTCCTTATCGATCCAAACGGTTCGAATCGGAATATTAAAAATAGCCTTGCGTGCTGGCGTCATATAGCCAATCGTTCCGCAATAGATTTCCCGAGGGGAGGATTCTAATTCATGAATCAAGGACATGGTTTTTACCTTCGGAGCACCGGTGATTGAGCCGCATGGAAACAAAGCTTTAAAAATATCAAATACAGTCGTTTCAGGTTTTGTTTTTGCTTCGATTGTTGATGTCATTTGATGAACCGTCGGATAAGATTCAATATCGAACAGTTTTGAAACGTGTACAGAACCTCTCTCGGCAATTCGGCTAAGATCATTTCGTAACAAATCAACGATCATCACATTTTCAGCTTGGTCCTTCGTTGAAGATTTTAACTTTTCTTTAAGTCGTCGATCTTCATCAAAGGTCAACCCTCTCTGAATCGTTCCCTTCATTGGCCTGGTTTCAATATGTTCTCCGTCCCATGCGAAAAACAATTCTGGAGAGGCAGACAAAATTTGATAGTCCCCAATGTCGAGATAAGCACAAAAATCTGCACGTTGGGCTTCTTTTAATTGATGAAAATACGACAGAGCATCCGTTGTAAACGGGCTATTTAAACGGAGTGTGTAATTGGTTTGATACGTATTTCCGTTTTCTATTTCTTGATGTATCGTTTGGATGGCTTTCGTATATCTTTCCGGTGATACATCAGGCTTCCAAGCTAATGAATGAGCGATTGAGCTCTTTTCTTCAGTGGAAATCATACTCGGTTTCTCAAAGACGCCAAACCATAATAATGGCATTTTTGTATCTGTATGGGTTGTCATAGAAGAATTAAATCCAAGGGCTGCCTCATAACTTACATATCCCGCGACATAATATCCATCATCTAAATAGGATTCGATCTGATTAAAAAGAAGCGGGATGTCTTCAATCTTATAAGTACAAAGGATGTCGATTGGATTTTCAAACATCATATCAGTATCCAAACTATACGGATGACGAAAAAAATAGTTCAATTGGATACTCATTTCAATAGCTCCTTATCCGGCTGAATATCATAGGTTTGAAAAAATTGCTTGAGACACTCTAATCCGAATTCTGTTTGAATGGCTTCAGGATGAAATTGAATGCCTTCGATCGGTAATGATTGGTGTCTGACTGACATAATTTCACCTGTTGCAGTTTTTGATGTAGGAACCAATTCTTTTGGCAATGGATGACTTGCAACGAGTGAATGATAGCGAGCCACTTTTAATGGATTTGGTAATCCTTGAAAGATGGTTTGTCCATCATGAAAAATCTGGTCCGTTTTTCCATGCATCGGTTGAGCAGCTTTCTCGATTTGTCCTCCGAATGCTTCGGCAATAACTTGGTGACCGAGACAAATACCTAAAATAGGGACATGTGATTTAAATTTATTCACGACTGAAAGACAGCACCCAGCATCTATAGGGGTTCCTGGTCCGGGTGAGAGACAGATCACATCAGGATTTAGGTTGATGATATCTTCAGTTGTGATGTGGTCATTGTATTTTGTTATGACAGAGTGCCCGAGTATTTCCATATAGTGAACAAGATTATATGTAAATGAATCATAATTATCGATCATGAGTATCAAATAAATCACCTGCTCATTAAAAATGAAATCCTAGAACTCATTATACTCTATTTTTTAAAGTTGTTATATTAGGATGAACCATCTCATTTTAAGAGAAACTAATCAAAAAAGGTCGATGGGGAGTGTCTGTCATGCTTAAAAAAATGATCGTTATTTGCTTATCTTTGTTTATATTCATGATATCTCAAAGTTTCGCCGAGACTCATGATACCTCTTCATTAATTATTGTTAATAAAACAACACATCGTCTCGCTCTGATTAAAAACAATAGAATCGTGATGCAAGTTTCTGTAGGTACAGGAAGAACGCCTCAATTAACTCCTGAAGGTCTATTCCATGTTGTTGTCAAGGTTAAGAACCCCTATTATATAAAAAAGAACATACCTGGAGGAAGTCCAAAAAATCCATTAGGAACAAGGTGGATAGGGTTTGATGCGTGGGGGACGAATGGTCGAATATATGGCGTTCACGGGAACAATAATCCCGCTTCAATCGGTTATAACGTTTCTTCGGGATGTATTCGTCTATATAATAAAGACGCTGAACAATTGTATGATCAAATATCCCTCCACACACCCATTTTCGTTACATCTAGTTCTAAAACAATGACTCAGTTAGCACAAGAACAACATGCCGTTCATTAATTTTTTTCATAGTAATAAAGAGCGTACAAGATACAGAAATTAGTGTACAATATAGAAAAATCGTTTGAAACAAGGGGTCATTAAAACAAGTGCATGCATATTCGGAAAAACTCATTCAACTATATAGACGCTACGGTGATCAAGACGTGGCTAAATCAATGAAGCAGTATATGCGAAACCAATTTGAATTCTTAGGGTTAAAAACACCCCTGCGAAGAGAAATTTTTAAAACCTTTTTGAAGGAGCAAGGACTTCCTTCTACAAAACAGGATTTGAGAGTTGTTGTGATAGATCTTTGGGAGAGCCCTGAACGAGAGTACCAAATGGTTGCGATGGATATTTTAGGAAAATCGAAAAGAATCATGGATGCTGACGATCTTTCTTTTATTGAATATTTAATTATCACAAAATCCTGGTGGGATACAGTGGATTTTCTTGCTTCAAATATGGTTGGGGCAATCTTACTAAACGACCCTAGTTTCATTGATGTATACACTGAAAAATGGAATAATCATGATAATATGTGGTTGCAGCGCACGGCCCTCTTATTTCAATTAAAGTATAAAGAAAAGACCGATGACAAACGACTCTTTCGATACATTCTAGACCATGTTGATTCAAACGAGTTTTTTATCCAAAAAGCGATTGGTTGGGCTTTGCGGGAGTATTCAAAAACAGAGCCGGATCTTGTTCGAGCATTCATTGATAGGCATGAATTAAAACCGTTAAGTAGACGTGAAGGTTTAAAATGGGTGAACCAGCAAAAGCAAAAAGATGCTTCACTTTAAACGAAACCTTTTCACTATTTTGTTCTGCAGGAGATGCTTACCATCATTTGTCTTCGTGTAACATTTTTTCCGTATGGAAGACATTTTAACTCTCATTTTAGAAGATACAGTTTAATTAGGAGGACGACAAGGAGTGCTTAAGGAAATAGAATCTCAGCTAAATAGTTTCAAAAAAATCAATAAAAATAGAGGTCGGCTACTCATTAGCTGCCTTGATCAGCCAGGTATCATCTCAAAGATATCTAAATTTTTATTTTCTCATGGGGCAAATATTATTGAATCAAACCAATACTCCATTAATCCTCATGGAGGAGACTTTTTTATTCGAATTGACTTTGAAGCTCCAGATCTAATCGATAAAAAAGAAACGTTAATGGAAGACTTTCAACCTATCGCAGAGACATTTTCTATGACGTGGGAGCTTCATTTAGTATCAGAATTAAAAAGGATGGCCATCTTTGCGTCAAAAGATTTAAACTGTCTTAGAGAATTGTTATGGCAATGGCAAAACGGTGATCTTATGGCTGAAATTCCACTTGTTGTGAGTAATCATGAAACAGCCCGCCCACTTGTTGAACAATTAGGCATCCCTTTTTATTATTTGCCTGCAAGTAAAGAAAATCGTACGGAAGTTGAAAAGAAACAACTTCAGTTAATGTCAGAATACGATATCGATGTCATTGTTCTCGCTCGTTATATGCAAATTTTAACACCGCACTTTGTTGCGAGCCATCCAATGAAAATCATCAATATACATCATTCATTCCTGCCTGCCTTTGTTGGTGCAAGACCTTATGAAAGGGCCTATCAACGCGGGGTAAAATTAATTGGAGCAACCTCACATTATGTAACAAACGATCTCGATGAAGGGCCAATTATAGAACAAGATACAGTGAGGGTTGACCACCGTTTTGATGTCGATGAGTTAAAGAAAATGGGAGGAAATATTGAGCGTAATGTTCTTGCTCGTGCTGTCAAATGGCATCTACAAGACCGAATAATTGTTCATGGAAATAAAACGATTGTATTCTAAAGATCTAGTTTGACTAGATCTCAGATTGTCGACAAAAGGTATCGAGAGCATGTTCTTCGGTGCCTTTTGTCATTTTTGTATATGAATTGTGGGGGAAAAGGTTGATTTCCGCTCAAGGAGCTTGCTTTCCGTAGGGGCGTTCGGCGAGCCTCCACCCGTAGCGGAAGTCTCTGTAAATCAAAATAAAAGTCGAATTTTTTCGAATAGTATTCGTCTAAGTAAAAAGGATTTTTCGTTAATTTATAGAATATATTATGTTATGAAATGAATGAGTTGCGGGGGCTTGTTATAATGGATGGAAATAAATTAAGAACAGTGGTAGATAAAGATACAATTAATACCATTTATCATGAACTAATAGAAAATCCTGAAGTTAAAGCAGGTCTTGCATTTTTAGAAGCTGACAATGAACAAACGGCCAAAGAGCAAATTCATTTAACTTCTATACCCGCTCCGTCATTTAAAGAATATGATCGAGGGGAATTTATGAAGAAGCAATTCATTTCATATGGACTAGAAGATGTTACGACAGATTCAGAAGGGAATATTATTGGTATTAGACGAGGAACTGAGTCTACCCCTCGTATTGTTATATCCGCACATCAAGATACGGTATTTCCAGAAGGAACAGAAACAAAGGCGACGATAAGAAGTGGGAAGATCTTTGCACCTGGCATTTCTGATGATGGAAGAGGTCTTGCGGTACTACTCACGTTACTTCGTTCACTAAACCATAGTAAGATCCAAACTGTCGGGGATTTAGTGTTTGTTGCAACAGTTGGTGAAGAAGGTCTAGGTGACTTACGAGGAGTCAAAGCTCTATTTGAACAAGATAAGACGATTGATGGTTTTATTTCCATTGAACCAGGAACTCCCGAAGAAATTATCTATTTAGCGACAGGCAGCTATCGTTATCATGTAACCTTCAAAGGCCCAGGTGGGCATAGTTTTGGTGCTTTTGGAACACCGAGTGCCGTTCATGCTATGGGTAGAGCTATTGCCAAACTTGCTGATATGCGGGTACCTTCAGAACCGAAAACAACCTTTACTGTAGGAACCGTGACAGGTGGAACGTCCATTAATACCATCGCAGCTGATGCCACAATGTCGCTCGATTTGCGTTCTTCTTCATATGATGAGCTAAATAAACTAAAGAAGGTCGCTCTATCTCACATATATTCTGCGGTGGAAGAGGAAAATCATCGCTGGAATACGAATTCAATTTCTGTAGATATCAATCAAGTCGGAGATCGTCCTGCAGGAGAACAATCGAAGGATGCCATCATTGTTCAAGCGGCTATAGCAGCTGTTAAAGCGATTGGATTAACGGCCACATTGGAAGGTCCGAGTAGTACAGATTCAAATGTTCCTATTAGTTTAGGTATACCCGCTGTAACACTAGGAGGCGGTGGCGACTACGGTCATGTACACACACTAAATGAGTATTTTGATCCAGAGGATGCTTTTTTAGGTGCTGAGCGTATCTTTTTAACATGCCTTGGACTCGTTGGTGTTCATCATGTAAGCCAGCCTTTAATAAAAATCTAAAGGAACTTTTAGTTGGCAAAAGTTAATCGTTTTGTTTTATAATGTGATTAGCGATTTGAATTTTTGTATTATATTTAAATAAATTTGTAAGCGTAATCATTTCTTGTTTGGTGAACACATATGTATAGTTTTAAGATTGATGTAGCGTGTATTTTAATACAATAAATAATTGGCAAATGAATTTGTAAACGATTGCAAAAAATTAAACTAGGTGGTGGCGTTTAATATGTCAGTAAATATAAAAGATGTTGCAAAGAAATCAGGTGTTTCAACTGCCACGGTATCCCATGTCATTAATGGAACCCGTTTCGTGTCAGATGTGACAAAACAAAAAGTGCAAAAAGCAATGGTTGTTCTCAATTATCATCCTAATTTGATCGCAAGGAGTTTGCGGTGTAAAAAATCAAAAACCATTGGGCTCATTGTTCCAACAGTCAATGAAGGGGCACCTGATTTTTTCTATATGTCCGTCGCTCAGGGAATTCAGCATTATATTAAGAAACAAGGGTACCATCTCATTTTTAGCAATTATAATAATGAATGTGACGAAGAAGAACAAATTCAGGTTTTTAATACAAAGTGTATTGACGGGCTCATTCTAGCTCCAACCAATGATTTGCGAGAAAAGGTTCGTAATCATACACTTTTTGGGGATTATCCGATCGTATACGTGGATCGAAAAATGAGGAATCAACCTGGGGATACGATTCTTATTGATAATCAGGAAGGTGTATTTGAGGCTATCCAACATATGATTCATAAAGGTCACACACGGATTGGATTTATTTCAGCTGAACGTGGAGAGAACACAAGTGATGAGCATTTTCAAGGGTATTTGAAAGCGTTATCAAAATATGGTATATCTATTGATTCGAATCTAATCAAATCAGGTCCATCCAATTTTGAAACAGGCGTACAATTAACTCGTGAATTGCTCGAAAGTCAAAAGGTAACGGCTCTGTTTATTGCCAATAATACACTAACAATGGGTGCCATCCATTATCTACAGCATAAAAATATCGATATACCAAATGACCTTGCAGTGATTGGTTATGATGATTATGAATGGACGAAAGTGACAACGCCATTTTTATCGGTCATTAAGCAGCCAGCTTTTGAAGTTGGGGAAAAAGCGGCAGAAATCTTATTATCCAAAATTAACAAACAAAATTCGGATTATCATGACTACCGTTTAAAACCCTATTTTATCTCGAGAGAATCATGTTAATAATCATGTTCCTCTTCCTATAAGTCGAGCAGAAACATTATCTAAAATTTAGTGATAAACAAGAAACAGAAACAGGAGGTTCATGACCTTTTGTTTCTGTTTCTGTTTCTCTAGTTTTTTTTCTAATGATAGGAATCTATACATACCTCTTATCAAAAAGGTTTTTGAACATCCTCTTATAGACTTTAGCTGCTATATCTCTATCAGAATAGGCCAAGCTCAGTATCAGGTAGAACGCTACATATCGAGATAGAAGCCCACATATATTAAATGAATAAGTTCTCTCGAGTAATAATATAAACAAAATTGTATATTCTAAAATAATTAAAAGTGTCCATATTACTTATATACTTAATTGATTTGTCTCATTAAACTATGAAAGGAATGAGAACGTGATTTTATTTGATAAGGAAAGATGCATCTTCCACTTGCAAGGAAAGGGATTTAGCTATGTCTTTCAAGTGATACGTGATGGTTACCTAGCCCATTTATATTGGGGGAAGAAGGTTAAAGAGTACAGAGAAAGCAGTCCGCTTCTTTTCGTCAACAGAGGAGGATTTGCACCAAATCCGGACCCTTCTGACCGAACCTTTTCTTTAGATAACATTCCTTTAGAATATCCAGCCTATGGGAACGGAGACTTTAGGCATCCGGCGTATCAAATCCAGTTAGAAAATGGTTCAACGGTGACTGATTTGCGTTACCACTCCTATCGTATACATAAAGGGAAACCAAAATTGAAGTACCTTCCAGCTACATATATAGAACATGAACATGAAGCAGAGACGTTAGAAATTGTCTTAGTTGATAAGGTGATTGGACTATGGGTGACACTCTCGTATACCGTGTTTGAGAGGTACAATGCGATGACGAGGTCTGTCCAATTCCATAATAAGGGGAAAGAGAATTTAAGAATATTGCGAGCGCTAAGTAGCAGTGTGGATTTTCGTGATGATCAATTTGATTTGCTTACTCTGTATGGATCACATACAAATGAACGGAATATCTCAAGGCACCCTCTGGCTATGGAAATGCAAGTTATAGAAAGTAGGCGTGGAGCGAGTAGCCTTCAGCATGATCCGTTCTTTGCCTTGTTACGAAAAGGTACAAATGAAACAAGTGGAGTAAGCTATGGATTTAGTTTTGTTTATAGCGGTAATTTTCAAGCAGAGGTAGAAGTGGACCAATATCAAACCACCCGGGCTTCTATTGGAATCAATTCCTTTGATTTTAGTTGGATATTAACACCGAAGGATATATTCCAAACACCTGAGGTCGTCATGGTTTATTCAGATCAAGGAATAGATGGGATGTCTCAAACGTATCATCATCTTTATCGAGAGCGTTTGTGTCGGGGGCTCTATCGAGATCGAATCAGGCCAATATTATTTAATAATTGGGAGGCGACCTATTTTAAATTTAATGAGAAAAAAATTGAAGAGTTGGCTGATGAAGCGAGTTCTCTAGGGATTGAACTTTTTGTCTTGGATGACGGTTGGTTTGGGAAACGTGATAATGCAAAGAGTTCTCTAGGTGATTGGGTTGTCGATAAGCGAAAGTTACCACATGGATTGAACCGCCTAGCTAAGCGAATTGAAGGAAAAGGTATGGCATTTGGACTATGGTTTGAACCTGAAATGGTGTCTCCAGACAGTCAGCTTTACCGAAAACATCCGGATTGGTGTCTTCATGTACTGAGCAGGCCGAGGACGGTTGCAAGAAATCAACTTGTTCTAGATTTATCTCGTCAAGATGTTTGTGAGTATCTGATTGATGCCATATCAAAAGTGTTATCCAGTGCTCCGATTCGTTATGTCAAGTGGGATATGAATCGGCATATGACAGAGATTGGGTCAGCCTTACTACCGCCTGAACGTCAACGGGAAACCGCTCACCGTTACATGTTAGGATTGTATTATGTCCTAGAAATCCTCACTTCCAAATATCCTAAAATATTATTTGAAAGTTGTTCAAGTGGCGGAGGCCGATATGATCCAGGAATGCTTTACTATATGCCCCAGGTATGGGCGAGTGATAATACAGATGCCATATCCCGGTTAAAAATCCAATTTGGAACAAGTATCATTTACCCGCCAATCACTATGGGTGCTCATGTATCGTCAGTCCCGAATCATCAAGTTGGTCGAATAACAACGTTAGAAACGAGAGGTTATGTCGCCATGGCCGGAAACTTTGGTTACGAATTAGATTTGACGAAGTTATCGAAGGAAGAAAAAGAGATGGTTAAGAAACAAGTGGCCTTTTATAAAGAGATTCGTCCTTTAATTCAATTTGGAACGTTTCATCGTATCTTAAGTCCATTTGAAGGTAATGAAACAGCTTGGATATTTGTCTCGCCAGACCAAGACGAATTTATTTGCTTCTACTATCAAATATTAGCCGTACCAGCACCGCCCATTAGAATTTTGAAACTTGCTGGATTAAATCCAGACTTCTGTTATAAAGATATGAACACAGGTAAAGTATTTGGAGGAGATGAATTAATGAACGTGGGTATGACTTTACCTATAGAGAAAGGTGATTTCTTAAGTCACGTATGGCGATTTAAAAAATATAATTAAAAAAATAGCGGGTGCTGTTTCCAATGGGCACCTGCATTTTATATTTTCGGTATAATGATCCTTGGGGTGGTAATTTTGAAAAAGACAATACCAATGGTATACGGACTAGAGGTTGATAATGAAACGAGATGCAAACATTATCATACAAAAAAAGATGTGATAGCTATAAAATTCAAATGCTGTGGTCAATATTACTCGTGTTATGAATGCCACGAGGAGGTAGCAGATCATCGAAGTGAGCAATGGAACGAAGATGAGTATGATGAAAAAGGAATTCTTTGTGGTGTTTGTGGACATGAGTTAACCATTCATGAATATATGAATGCTCATTTTAAATGTCCGAAGTGTCAGGCTGATTTTAACCCTGGATGCCAAAAGCACTATCATCTTTATTTTGGATCATGCAGTAAATAGATATAAGAGGTTGTTCAAAAAGTCACCAAATGATAAGCTACGAATCTCGGCGTTGGCTTGTTTTTCCGGTCCTCATGTAGCAAAAACCTACATTCCGGTCCTCAAAACAGCGCCGCCTTGATCTTCTTGCTTCTAATTTGTCACCTTTTTGAACACGCACTATAAGAGGCTCAATTATGTAAAAGATTGACATAATTGAGCCTTGTGTTTGTGTATAAAGCCTTGATTAAATATCCAGAGTTCATTGACCTGTTTCTAAAGCGAGTTTAATACCGAAACCAATAAGAACGAGGCCTGAAAAACCTTGAATGGCTTTTTGTGTGGACTCTTTTTGCATAAAATGATTCAGTTGATGAATCATCAAGGTATAAACAAGAAAGAACCCGAGCGTGATGACGATATAAATCAAGCCCAGTAAAATAAAAGGAATAAATGTGGAATGATTCGGATTAACAAATTGAGGGAGGAAGGTTAAGAAAAAGACAGCCACCTTTGGATTTAATAAATTAGTGAAAAAACCTTGTCTAAAATAAAATGATTTCCCTATTGGTTTGATTGGTTTGTATGTATCAGATTTTTTATTTTTTCTAATAGATAACAAAGAGATTATACCTAGATATAGCAAATAGCCAGCCCCAGTAAATTTAAAAATAGTAAATAAATAAATCGAATGAACGATAATGGCCGATAAACCAAAGATGGCAATCAAAGTATGAATACAGAGGGCTATGCATGTTCCAAATAACGTCTTTAATCCAGCTGTTCTTCCCGAATTCAATGTGTTTTTGGTAATGATAATATAATCAGGGCCCGGCAAGAGCACAAGAAAAATGGATAATAGGATAAAAGAAAAGATGTGGATCATCCTTTGACACTCACTTTCAGAATGATTTTATCTTGAATGCGACATTAATCATAATATTAAATAAGCAACGTCATAATAATGACGCTGCTTGAGTTTTGAATTAGCTCATTTTTCGTGAGCGGTAGATCCCTTTGATTTCTTCAGGTGTTTTTCCTTTGACCAATAAACAGAAATTTTCGTAACCAATGTTGTGGCAATCCCGCAATAGTGACTTTAATGCATTAAGGTCATGGAAACGCTGATCAATTTTATTTATTTCGTTTTTATAGAGGTCAATGATTGAATCTTGAACGAAATGGGGAGCTACTTGAGTCACATCTTCTCCCATTATGATTCCACAAAGATAGTCATACTTGAATTGTAATTGACGAGTGAGATTAACTAAATGTAGTAAGTGGCTAAAGGTTTCTTCATGCTCATTTTTATATGTTTCAATCTTTTCTTTTGCTTCTCGTAAGTCGTGCAGATTGGATAAGACCTTCACTTGGATATTCACCTTTTTCTATACGAAAGTTTTTGGAGAGCGAGAAATCATTTGTGTACAACTAAAATTTAATTATATTATTCCCAAGGTTTTTTTAAAGTAATAAATTCAGCGAGTTCTTTACTATGTTGTCTCCTTTGTTTACGATGTTCGGCTCTTCTAGGGGCTGTATTAAATAAATATTTTTCCTCTTCAGACTCAGGAATGACCCCTGGAACAGGAACGGGTTTTTTATTTTCATCTAAGGCAACGAAAGTGAGAAAAGCTGTGGCTGCAATTCGTCGATAACCTGTAATCATGTCTTCAGCAATGACCTTACAAAAAATCTCCATGGAGGATCGTCCGGTATATGTAACAAAGGATTCAAAGCATACGGAATCTTCCTGTGTGATCGGACAGAGAAAATCAATCGAGTCGGTTGACGCTGTTACACATTCTTTCACTCTAGAATGGCGCCTTGCGGAAAGGGTCGCACACCCATCGAGACGCTTCATGAGAACGCCTCCAAAAAGAGTGTTATAATTGTTTAAATCACTTACTAAGACTTGATCCGTATTAATGATTCGACTTTCGCTTACTCGTCTTTTTTCAACCATTAAAAGTCATCTCCTTAGTGAACGCTACTTTGTATTTTAAAGAAAAATCACCTTTAATAACATTAATTTGCTTTTAGTGCGTGTTCAAAAAGGTGACAAATTAGAAGCAAGAAGATCAAGGCGGCGCTGTTTTGAGGACCGGCATTCCACACGATGTGGTAGCTTCAACGTTGCTCACAGGACGTGAGCGATTTTAGTTGAAGATCCTCTTGTATCCGCTACATGAGGACCGGAAAAACGAGCGGGCGTCGAGAATTCGCAGCTTATCATTTGGTGACTTTTTGAACAACCTCTTTTACGGAGAGATACATTTTTAGAATAATCTTGTGAGAACCAAGTGTAAAATAAATTATATGCATAGGATTAATAACTTTTAGGTATAAATGTAAGAAACAAAAATATTATTCTAAAACAATTGATGGAGTAAAATAAAAGGGATTGGGGAAATAATGATTACTAAATATTGCAGATTAAAGATATGTATGATATATTAGAGATTCAAAAAAGGTAAAATTTATGCATAATACTACAATTTATATTTTACCACAACCTATCGTCGTTGTCAATTCATATCCATTATACAAATGGAAACTGATATCACGTTATCACAAAGGGGTGTCTTGATGGAGAATAAAAGCTTGAACTTTGAACGTAAGAGATTGAACGCTATTCTTAAAACCATTAAACATAAAGTCCAAAAGTTAACAGGATATGCTAGTGGCTTAAAAGAAGGCATTGTTGATTTGCGGAAAAATTTCTGGGAAGATGTCACGGTCAATGTTGATGAACCAGATGATATTGTAGAAACTCAAGCCAGTTTAAGGCAACAGGCGGAATTGTTATCTGAACGTGAAAGAAGTCATGGGCAAATCCATCGTGGGCTTAAAACCTTAGCAAGACTAGAAGACTCCCCTTATTTTGGGCGGATTGATTTTATTGAATCAGGTGAAAAAGAAGCTGAATCTATCTATATTGGTATAGCGTCCTTAATGGATGAGAAAGATGAAGAATTCCTTATATACGACTGGCGTGCGCCTATCTCTAGTATGTATTACGATTATACGCCAGGACCAGCATCATACAAGGCCATGGATGGTGAGATCACGGGTGAAATCACGTTGAAACGGCAATTCATTATTAAACAATCAAAGTTAGAGGGAATGTTTGACACAGGTGTCACCATAGGTGATGCTCTTCTTCAGCATGTTCTAGGGAATAATACAGACACACAGATGAAAAGCATTGTTGCGACGATTCAAAAGGAACAAAATAAAATTATTCGAAATACATCAAGTAAGTTTTTAATTGTACAAGGGGCAGCTGGAAGTGGAAAAACATCTGCAGCATTGCAGCGGGTAGCTTTTTTACTTTATCACTATCGAAAAACTCTAGGCTCAGAAAATATTTTGCTTTTTTCTCCGAATCCTATTTTTAATAGTTATATCTCAACGGTATTACCTGAACTTGGGGAAGAAAATATGCTTCAAACCACATTGAAAGATTATGTCGAAGACCGGTTAGATAGTGAGCTACGTTTGGAAGACCCATTCTCTCAAATGGAAATGTATTTAACACCAGAAGACCATACAAATTATGAAACAGACGTTGAAGGCATCCGTTATAAAGCGACATTAAATTTTAAAGCTCTGATAAAGCAATATGTTAAGTCGTTAAGCACTCATGGACTTATTTTTGATGATATTACGTTTCGAAATCGTGTGATTATCTCTAAAGAAGATATTGCTGTTGTCTTTTATTCAATGGATCAAAGTATCCCTATTTCAAATCGTATGGCCATGCTCACGGAATCTCTGTTAGAGAAAGTGAGTCGTATCGCCCTTAAAGAACGAAAAGAAGATTGGGTTTTGGAAGAGGGAGAGCTTCTCGATAAAGAAGATTTGTTAAATGTTTATAAAAAGTTACAAAGAAACAAGCGTTTTACGGATGATACCTTTGATGATTATGATCGGGAGGAAGGTATGATTCGAAAAGTCGTGATTCGAAAACATTTTACCCCCATTCGAAAACAAGTGAAGAAAATGACATTCATCGATATACCGGCTATCTATCGTCAATTATTTGAGTATAGCAAGGATGCGTCGTTTGATCACATCCATTTACCATCAAGATGGTCATCTATCTGTGATGAGACGATTAGGCAACTTGATGATGGACAATGCTCATGGGCGGATGCTGTGCCTTTCCTTTATCTAAAGGATTGTCTTTTAGGGCGGAAACCGAATATGTCGATCAAGCACATTCTAATAGATGAAGCTCAAGATTATTCACCTTTTCAATTTGATTACATCAAACGAGCTTTTCCAAACTGCAATATGACCATTCTTGGTGATTTAAGTCAAGCCATCTATGCACATACGTTTCATGAGGACACGCTTCTCTCAAATCATCACTATAGCCAGGATGCTTTTGAGAAAGTGACGTTGTTAAAAAGTTACCGATCAACCGAAAATATTATGGCCTTCACAAGGCCTATCATTCCAGAAGGTAAGAGTATTGAACCGTTTAATCGACAAGGAAATAAGCCGCTTGTGATCAAAGTAGATGATTCTGCGGATCGTTATGATGGTATTCTTTCTAAAATGAACCAATTACAGAATGAAAAAAAAGAAACAATTGCCCTCATTTGTAAAACGATGAAAGAAAGCAGACAAGCTTATGATCATTTGAAGGGCAAATTACCCATTCAGTTGATGGATAAGGAAACATATACGTTTAAAAAAGGATTTATCATCATCCCTGTCTACCTTGCCAAAGGGATTGAATTTGATGCTGTCATTATTCATGATGCATCACTTGAACATTATCACCATGAAACAGAAAGAAATTTATTTTATACGGCTTGTACGCGAGCGATGCACAATTTGATCTTATTTAGTGGGGGGCAGGTCACACCTTTTATAGAGAATGTACCCGACACCGTTTATGACATGGTTGACTATCGAAAAGAAAAGGAAAGTAAATGAGTTCCGAAGTAAAATTCAATAAAAAAGGTTAAAGAGGGCGTAAGCTTAAATACTGGCAGATGGAAACAGTGAGGTTAGCGCTGTTTCTTTTTTAGTCATATGATTGAATAAATTGATAAATTTTAAATATGGAAACACGGATTAATGATGAGATGAACACAATTAACTTTTCATGTTGAGAACCATTCGCTTATAATGAAGCTAGTGCCTTAAAAGAGAAGGATGATGGAAATGAGCATTCTTGCAGTAGACAATCTCGTCAAAACATATGGTGATAAAACCTTATTTGATCATATATCTTTTACTATCTCGGAAAAACAACGGATTGGTCTTATTGGTGTCAATGGAACTGGTAAGTCAACGTTATTAAAAGTTTTATCTGGTGAGGATAGCGCGGAACAAGGTTCCATTCAACATGCTAATGATTTTCATGCTGAATATCTACCTCAAGACCCGAGTTTTGATCGCGACATCACCGTATTGGATTATATATACGGCGGGGATTCAGCGATCATGGTGGCTTTAAGAGACTATGAAAATGCCTTGCAGGGTTTAGAACGTGAGCCGGACAGCGAACAAGAACAGTCGCGTTTTTTAAAAGCGCAGCAATCGATGGATACAGCTCACGCATGGGAAGCTGAATCTGACGCAAAGACCATCTTAACGAAACTTGGTATTACTCAATTTTCTGAACGTGTTCAAGCCCTTTCCGGCGGTCAAAAGAAACGAGTGGCGCTGGCTAGAACACTTATTCAACCGGCAGATTTGTTGATTTTAGATGAACCTACAAACCACTTAGATAACGAAACGATAGAATGGTTAGAAGAGTATCTAACAACTTATCCGGGCGCTCTTCTTGTTGTCACCCATGATCGGTATTTTCTTAATCGAGTAACCAATCGTATTTATGAATTAGATAAAGGGAAGCTTTACGTTTATGAGGGTAACTATGAAACCTTCTTAGAGAAGAAGGCTGAACGAGAAGAACAAGCGATAGCGAGTGATGCAAAACATCGTAATCAACTTCGCCGAGAGCTTGCTTGGTTAAGACGAGGAGCAAAAGCAAGGTCAACCAAGCAAAAAGCAAGAGTGGATCGAGTCCATGAAATGAAAGAAAAAAAGGAATTCGTCAAACACCAGGATGTTGATTTAGCCATTGGTTCCACTCGTTTAGGTAAAGAAGTGATCGAAATGAAAGATGTTTCAAAGGGATTTGGGGAGAAACAATTAATTCATCATTTTAGTTATCTCATCGTCCCTCGTGAACGACTTGGTATTATCGGCGCGAATGGTAGCGGTAAAACCACACTTTTAAATATGATGGCTGGGCGTATTCAACCAGACTCTGGGATCATTGAGGTAGGACAAACGGTAAAATTGGGTTATTATACGCAGGAACATGTTGAAATGGATGAAAATCTGCGCATTATTGATTATATCAAGGAACAAGCGCAAATTATGACGACGGCAGATGGGCAAACTGTGACGGTCGAACAAATGCTTGAGCGGTTTTTATTCCCTAGAAGCATGCAGTATACGTATATACGGAAACTATCAGGAGGAGAGAGGAAGCGTCTTTATCTATTGCGTGTCTTAATGGAAGAGCCGAATGTTCTCTTTCTTGATGAACCAACTAATGATTTAGATACCGAGACCCTCGCTGTTTTAGAAGACTATTTGGAGCAATTCCCAGGAGTTGTGATCACTGTTTCACACGATCGGTATTTTCTTGATCGCGTCGTGAATCACTTGATTGCCTTTGAAGGTAATGGCGTGATACGGCGATTTGAAGGAGATTACACAGACTATCTTCAAGTACGTAAAGAAGAAATAAATGCTGAACAACGAGCCAAGCAAATGGATGTAAATCAAAAGCTGAACGAGAAATCCAGCCGTACAACAACTAAGAAAAAGTTAAAGTTGTCATACAAAGAGCAGCAAGAATGGAATGGTTTAGAAGATAAAATCGCCCATTTAGAACAAAGATTAGAAGATTTACAAAATGCCATTATCGAAGCGGGAAGCGATGCTGGAAAGGTTCAGGAGTTGTTTCATGAACAACAAGAAACAGAAGCAGCATTAGAGAAAGCCATGGAGCGTTGGGAAGAGTTATCTCTGCTGATAGAAGAGATAGAAAAGCAAAAGTCATGATAAATAAGTCACGTATGCCCAAAAAAATGCCGGGCATACGTTTTGTTTTTTTGACATTCATTTACGCCATCATGCTTTTCGGTAGCTTTTTAACGTTACCATATGCAAAATGATAAACAGAAGAGAGAAACCTAATAATAGAGCAAGATCGCCCCACCAGTCGGAGAATCGAGCACCACGAATCATAATATCTTTTAACGCATCACTAGCATAATATAGCGGAGTAAATTGACCTATGATTTGCCCCCATAATGGTAAATTATCGAGTTTGAATAATCCGGAAAAGAAGATTTGTGGGACAATAACAATGGGAATGAATTGAACAATTTGTAATTCATTTCGCGCAAATGTTGATAACAGCATCCCAAGAGTCAGGGCACTTAACGAAAGAATGAAGATCGTTAGAAGGACATAAAAGATCGAGCCTTCGATATGCATTTGAAGGACATAAATGCTATAACACGTTAAAATAATAGATTGAATCATCGCGAATAGTCCAAACCCTGAAAGATAACCTAAAATAATTTCAACGTTTTTAATTGGCGATGCCATAAGCCGTTCAAGAGTTCCAGTGGTTCTTTCTCTTAAAAAAGAGACGCCGCTTAAAAGGAAGATAAAGAAAAAGACGAATAAACCAAGTAGGACGGGGCCGAATGAATCAAACATTTTCATGTCTTTATTGCCATAAAGGTAATGAATAGATAAGGCTTGTTGACCTTGATTTTGCGTCTGGCCAAGGGTATCTTGAATCTTCTTTAGGGCTTTTTGGTTAGTAGATGGATCGCTGCCTTCAAGATGAACAGAAAGCGGTTGCTTGATTTCAATGTAAGCGTCTATTTCTTGTTTCTTTAATTTAGACTGTGCTTGTTTCAGTAGAAGGTGCAGAAAATCGTGCTGCGTAAATTGTTTAACCATGCCCATCTTAGAATCACCGACAACGGCGAGCTTTGGTTCATCGGTTTTTGCTGCAAAAACAACCCAAACCAGTGTTAGAATGAGGATAGGAGCAGCTATTAATAAAGCAAGGGTACGTTTATCTCGGATAAATTGTCTAGAAATTCGGTTCATTAAGGCTAGTACATTTTGCATTAGTCACTCTCACCTTTCAAAAAAATCTCTTCAATAGAATTGACTTGATAGGTTTTCAAAAGATCAATAGGAGATCCAGTCGCCAGAATTCTCCCATCTTTTAATAGACCGACACGATCACAGCGATTCACTTCATCCATGACATGGGTGGTTACAATAAGCGTTGCCCCATCATCTTTTAATTTTTGAAAGAGATCCCAAATAGATTGCCGTAACAATGGATCTAGTCCAACGGTTGGTTCATCGAGTAGATAAAGTTTCGGTTTATGAATAAGAGCACATGCTAACGATAACCGGCGTTTCATCCCACCTGAGTATTGCAGTACTTTCTTTGATAAGTGGTCTTTTAAGTGAACAATTTCCGCAACTTCCTCGATTCGTTGCTTCCTTTCTTTTTTTCTCAAACCTTGAATAGATCCAAAAAAGTCTAGATTTTCATAAGCTGTGAGTTCTTCATACAGAGCATCAGATTGGGCCATATACCCTAAATGATGAAAGGATGAAATGCTCGGTTTTTGATTAAAAAGTTCCACTTTACCTTGATCGCATTTTTCTAAGCCAAGTAATATTTTGACCAAAGTCGTTTTTCCGGATCCAGAAGGTCCAAGGAGACCATAAATTTCTCCAGATGCTAAAGAAATATTGACATCATTTAAAATGGTTTGTTGCTTAAATTTCTTATATAAATGGTGACCACTCAGTTGAATAACCAATTTGTTCGCATCCTTTCATGTAAGACTTTAGTGAACTTGTATACAATATTGAACAATGTGTACAGTATTATGTTAAGATGGGAAGGCTTATAAAGCAATATGCAATAACTGATGAAACGTTGGCTAATGAACAAATAACATAAAAATGTTCAATAGGAGTGGGATAGTTGGATCATCCTTCAGTGGATTTACGTATCAAAAAAACAAAACATGCGATAAAAGAGCAGTTTATCAAATTATTGGCGGAAAAAAATTTCACACATATCACGATAAAGGACATAACAGAAAAGGCCCTAATCGGTAGGGGAACATTTTACTTGCACTATAAAGATAAATATGATCTCTTAAGCCAAATCATAAAAAAGGAAATACAACTATTATTGAAAAATCTTGAACCGGAAAAAGCGCTAAATTACGGTAGATTAAAAGAAAAGCTGGTCATTGAATATATAACAAAAATGCTAACACACATACGGGACCACCATTTATTTTTTAAAGTGATGTTTATAAATGAGGGTGTTGTTGGATTTAGGCAACAACTAAAAAAGGCAATGGTAGGAAAGGTCAAAGAAAATCCGCATTTCATGAATTCGGCTGATCCTATCGATTTAGAAGTAACGGTAACGTTTGTGTCATCGGGCATTCTTGGTGTACTTGAATGGTGGATAAAAGCAGATATGCCGCTTGATCCAGATGTTTTAGCTTCAAAATTACAATCCATTATTTCAAGGGGTCCTGCAGAGACGAACGGGTTTCGGGTTATAACGGAGTAATGATGAAACGAGTCAAAATAAAATACACTTTTAATAGGCTGTTTTTACAAAATGGTTGTTTTTGCCCAACTAGCCACAATCTTTTAAAAAAGAGCCTTTAACAAAAATAGAAAACCAGGTGATGATTCACCTGGTTTTAGATAAGAAGGTTCACTCCATTGTTGGGAAACTTAATGTGAATGTTGAACCTTGATTTATTTTGCTTTCAATTGATACTTTACCATTGTGATTCTCTATAATGTTAAAGCTAACAGCTAGGCCAAGACCCGTACCTTGTTCTTTCGTAGTGAAAAAGGGCTGGCCGATGTTTTTTATTTTTTCCTCAGGTATACCTGACCCTTCATCAGTAATGCTTATCGTCACAAATTTTGTCGTTGATTGAACATTAATCGTCACTTTGCCTCCGTTAGGCATGACTTCTATTGCATTTTTGATTAAATTAATTAATACCTGTTTCATTTGACTTTCATCACAATTAATGTAAACCATTTCTTTTGGAGGGTTTATGATAAGTTCAACGTTACTCATATTGGCCACACTTCCAAGTAGGGTCGTTACATGTTCAATGAGCATCATGATATTTTGTTTTTGAAATTTATTAACGGTTGGTTTAGCGAGTAGTAATAGTTCATTTAAAATCATTTCGATGCGGTTAAGTTCGGATTCCATGACGTTATAATATTGCTGTTTGACGGAATAACCATATTGCATCATCTGCAAGAAGCCTTTTAAAGAGGTTAGTGGGTTTCTAATCTCGTGTGCAATTCCTGCAGCAAGCTCACCAGCCATTGTCAACTTCTCGGAACGTTTCATAATATCCTCAGCTTCGATTCTCTCGCTAATATCTCGGCTGATTGAGAGTACTTTTTCAACTTGGTGTTGGTTGTTTTCTATATATTGCAGTGAACGCTCTAACCAGACATAATGTCCATCTTTATGTCGAAATCGGCAGGTTAATACATTTGTATAATCAGGTGAATCTATTTTATATAGATCGTCAGGATGTATGTAACTGGAAAAATAACGACCGATTAATTCATCTGGTTCATAGCCAAGCCTGCGGACAGCTGGTGAAATATATTCATATCTTCCATCTGGCGTAGTATAAGCAATAATCTCTAAGGAGTGTTCAGTAATAAGTTGGTAGAGTTGTTCGGTTCTATTTAGTTTATTTTGTTCTTTGATATTATCTGTGATATCTTTGATCACGCCGGTTAATTGGTGATGATTCTCTTCATGATTCGGTTGTACCAAACTTTGGATATAACGAATCTCTTGGTCGTTTGGACGAATAATCCGATAAGAGATTTTACTAGGTTCGTCATACTTTGTTTTTGCCCGATTGATGCTTTCAAGAAATTGATCACGATCCTCTGGATGAACTAACATCGTAAATTTTCTATGTGTATTGATTTGGTCCTCACTTTCAATCCCAAAAAGATCTCGTTTAAGCGGGAGCCATGTCAGTTGATCTAGTTTATAATCCCAATCCCAACCAATAATCTGATTCATTTTATCAAACAACGATTGCTTCACTTCATTCTTATTCTCTCTTTTTGTATGTGTAAGGGACTGTGGCTCTTTTTTTATTGTAATGAAGATTCTTGCCACTTGTTGATTAATCATAATGGGCATCATGGTAATATCGACGTGAAGATGTTTTTCAAAACGGTATAAGACGTTTACACTAATTTGTACCGTTTGTCCTTTGGTTACATTCTTTAATTCTTGGGTAACAGCGTTTTCATCACTTTTAGATATAATGGTACTAAGAGGGTGTCCGTGGATTCTCTTTTCAGATATTCCTAAGAGATTTTCCCAAGCATGATTAACGGAACCAACAAAACCATCGATATTCAAAATAGAGATAGCTTCGGGAAAATGTTCGAAAATATGCCGATAGACTTTCATGTCTGATATGTATAAATGTTCGTTTGGCACGGTTTGTATGAAAATACAAATGTTGTGTTTCGAGGGATAAATAAATACATGGACCCAATTATTTATGATGGGTAGTAAATAGTGAAAGTTTTGAACAATTTTTCGTCTGTAGGAAGTTCGACATCTTTCGACTAAGTAGGTTAAAGAGGGAAAGACAGATAAAATCGATTTTCCAATAAGGCGATTTAATTTTTTATTTAATAATCGTTCCGCTTCATGATTCACATAACTAAATTGAAGGTTTGAATCAAGTATAAAAAAAGCAGGATCTAATGTTTGTACAACTAGATTTTGAACACTTTTTGCTTTTTTACGCTTGATAAAGGATAAAAATTGTTTTATATACTTCAAAGTCGACACCTTCTTAAGTTAATGTGAAATCCAATGATTTTTAATATATATGATGGGCGAACTCTTCATTACCATTCATCGATAACATAAAATGTTCTCTTTGGCGGTCTATAATAGTCATTGTTACGGAATAATAAAATGAACAGTCCATTATTAAGTTAATTGGCGGGCAGAAAGAACGCTATCTTAAGATTAAGTGGAATTGAAGAAGCGCGGGAGTGGTGGATAAACTGCCCGTAAAAAATCCGATTGGTATAACTAACAAACAGTTGAGGGATCGAAACCTCTCCTGTATGAAATTTCACCTTATCTAATATAATAATAGCTTAATTATTTGAAGATAACTAAGTATTTTTGAAAAAAAAGGGGTTTTTTATCGAATTTTTTTACACTCTAAGAAAGAATTAAAATTTAAGGTATAAAGTGTAAGTGCAACTACCATAATCTTCTTCGATTAAGCATCGAGTTGCCTATAAGGCGAAGCCGAAGTGACATTCTTGGCCTCTGTCTGCGCCTTACAGGCTGGCCAATCGGCAAGTTTTCTTTATTTGATGTTATAATAAGTCTGTTTTTGTAATAATTTGATGGTAGAGGTGTAGGGATGATATATGATGTAGTAGTCATTGGCGGGGGTCCTGCAGGATTAATGGCTTCGGTTGCTGCCGCAGAAGCAGGTGCGTCCGTTTTATTATTAGATAAGGGCGATAAACTAGGGCGAAAACTAGCTATTTCTGGCGGAGGGAGATGTAATGTCACCAATGCCATGCCTATCGATGATTTAATTCGCCATATTCCAGGGAATGGTCGTTTTCTTTATAGCGCTTTGTCAGCTTTTAATAACCACGACATTATGTCTTTTTTTGAAAAACTAGGAATTGAATTAAAGGAAGAGGATCACGGGAGAATGTTTCCTGTATCGAATAATGCTAAGTCTGTCGTTGATGCTTTGTTAACAAAAGTTAAGTCGCTGAACGTTGATATACGTGTTAATCAACCTGTTCAAGCTATTTTAAACAAAGAAGGTTCAGTGCAAGGCGTAAAACTTGTATCGAATGAAAAAATTAGAGCGTTAACAGTCATTGTTGCGGTAGGAGGTAAATCAGTTCCACAAACAGGATCGACAGGGGACGGATATGCGTGGGCGAAAGCATGTGGGCATACGATTACAGATTTGTATCCAACAGAAGTTCCGTTGCTATCTGATGAATCTTTTATTAAACAGAAAGTACTGCAGGGTCTATCTTTACGAGATGTAGCCGTAACCCTTGTAAATCCAAAGGGAAAGGCCATTCAAACACATCGTTGGGACATGTTGTTTACCCATTTTGGTCTTTCGGGTCCAGCTATACTCAGGTTAAGCCAATTTGTGGTTAAAGCGTTCAAGAAATTCAAAGTACCCCACTTAGAAGTTCAAATAGATACGTTGCCAGATCGAAATCAAGAAGATGTTTTTCAATGGCTTCTCCATTTGGCCAAAGAAAGTCCAAAAAAAACTTTGAAAACGGCTTGGAAAGGGATTGTTCCAGAAAGATACTTGATGTTTCTTTTCGAGAAGATTCACTTATCACCTATTATGAATTATCATGAATTATCTTATGAAAAATGTCGTGAAATGGCTCATATGTTAAAGGCGTTTCCAGTATGGGTCTCTGGAACCTTACCTATCGAAAAAGCCTTTATTACGGGTGGAGGCGTCTCTTTAAAAGAAATAAATCCCAAAACGATGGCATCAAAAAAAATGGCAGGTCTTTATTTTAGTGGAGAAATTATGGATATTCACGGCTATACAGGAGGTTATAATATTACGGCTGCTTTCGTAACAGGACACGCCGCAGGGCAAGCCGCAGCGAAGGAGGCTTGCGAGTCAAAAAGTCGCCTAGGGAGATGATTGGTTACATGCCCGCAGAATACTTTTAGCGAAAAGAAAAAGAATAAAAAAGAAGAACCTATCCGCATCAAATGGATAGGTTCTTAACTCTTGCGTACCTTAATTGTTCTGGGTAGTTAAGCTCTTTTTATAGGCACTATGATCTGTTGGACCAACATATTGATTCAATTTGAATGAATGACGAATCGCTTCGGTTATGAAATCTTTAGCTGTTTGGATCGCTTCTTTAACTGAACGTCCCTTTGCTAATTCGGCTGTGATGGCAGCTGAATAGGTGCATCCTGCGCCATGAATGTATGGGGTATCAATTTTTTCAGATTCAATTAATTCGAAATCTTGACCATCATAAAGTACATCAACGGCCTTAACTGTGTTAAGTTTGCTTCCGCCTTTAACGATCACATATCTACTACCAAGATCATGGATGATGGCAGCTGCTTGTTTCATTTGATCTACCGTTGTAATAGGTGGTAGTTTAGCCAATTTTGCAGCTTCAAAAAGATTTGGCGTTGTTACGGTGGCTAATGGCACAAGAAGTTCTCGTAAGCTCGTTGTGTTTTCTGGTTGAAGTTCTTCATCTGCCCCTTTACAAACCATAACAGGGTCAATAACCACGTTTTTAATATCGTTTTCTTTTATCGTTTTTGCCGTTAATTCAATGATCTCTGGAGATCCGAGCATACCTGTTTTCATGGCATGGATACCAGCACCGACAACGATGGTGTCTAATTGGGGTTTTAAAATATCTACACTAATTGGAAAGACTTGGTGTGCCCAGCTATTATACGGATCCATAGCGACAATCGTGGTAATGGCACTCATACCATATACGCCTAGTTCCTGAAAAGTTTTCAAATCAGCTTGTAGTCCTGCGCCACCACTGCTATCAGAACCAGCAACAGTTAAAGCTTTATAATGAGTCATGAAGTATCTTCTCCTTATTATAGATTGTTTTTCAAAGCATGCCATTATTACTGATCGAATGAATAAGTCCAAAATTCCTCTGTCTTAAATCGTTCTTGCAGACTCGGATTTTGTTTCAATTCTTTGATGATGGGTGCAGTTTGGGATGTGTGAGCAGCTAAGACGGCTAACTTTTGATCGATAACGTCTGACACGTCGCGGATGACATCTGGCTTTCCAAGGTCATCTACAATATTATGTGAGAATCCTACACAATGTAGTAGTGGACGGTCTTGGCTTGGGAGTTTTTCAAGTGCTCTTACAACGGCTGCACCACAAGCATCATGATCTGGATGCACACTGTATCCAGGGTAGAATGTAATAACTAATTGAGGATTTAATTCATGAATAACGTGAATAAATACATCGGCGAGTGCGTCTTTATCTTCAAATTCAATCGTCTTGTCGTGGTAGCCCATCATTCTAAGATCTTTAATTCCAGCGAGTCGACTGGCTTCTTGGAGCTCTTGTTTTCGGTGCATTGGCAGAGTTTCCCTTGTGGCAAATATAGGTGACCCCATATTGCGCCCCATCTCTCCAAGTGTTAAACATAAATATGTGACCGGGATCCCTTGATTGGACCATTGTATCAAGCTTCCAGCAACTCCGAATGATTCATCATCGGGATGTGGGAAAATGACAAGGATGGGTTTTTTATTCAAATTAGTACCTCCTCTTTCTTAAAAAGGGTGTTCGCTTAATTCGAGGGCAATGGCTAACTTACCTTCACGATTATGCCCTGCAAGGAGCAGGCGTCCTTTTTCATCTATCTCAAAATCGGTGAGTCCTTCGGCATAGATCCAGCCTAACTCCATTTTTAAACCAACACGGAATGGACCTTCCCCCGTGAGTTTCCCTTGAGAAAATTCAACCTGTGCATTACGGATAAATGCGCCTGCTGAATGAAAGGTTTGATCTGTATGTGTTGCATACGCCCCATTTGTTGTTTCAAGATGTACATAAATCTGTTTATTCTTAAAGGTATCAATAAGGGGTTGAACAAGGTGCTGCTCGATTGGCTTCATCGCGAATTCCTCCTTAAGACGTCAGTTACCGGTAGACTTCTAACTAGAGTATACTATCCATATATTTTCTCTTCTCTTAACAGTTTATCAGAATTCCCTAACGGACGAAATTATGATGTACTCATAAGGTGATGAGAAAATGATAGCTTACTTTGAACACGATAAGCAAATTTGTGGCTATATCCTATTTATTACGGGTAAATTAGATATAACATGGTAAAAGAGAAGGAGAGAAATCGTATGAATCAAGATAACCAGCATTATCAACTGGCGACTTTTGCAGGGGGATGCTTTTGGTGTATGGTCAAACCTTTTGATGAGCTACCTGGGATTGAACGTGTCATTTCTGGATACACAGGTGGACATACGATCAATCCCAGCTATGAAGAGGTCACAACCGGTTTAACAGGGCATGTTGAAGCTGTTCAAATAACCTATGATGAAACTGTTTTTCCATATAAGAAATTACTTGAGATCTTTTGGCAGCAAATTGATCCAACTGATCCTGATGGGCAATTTTTTGATCAAGGGTCTTCTTATCGAACAGCCATCTATTATCACAATGAAGAACAAAAATCTGCAGCAGAAGAATCCAAAAAGAAATTACAAGAGAGCGGTATCTTTAAGAAACCTATTGTGACGCCCATTTTACCGGCGGAAACTTTTTATCCTGCGGAAGATTATCACCAAGATTATTATAAAAAAAATTCATACCACTATAAACGCTATTTTACAGGATCGGGCCGGGATGCTTTTATTAAGAAACATTGGGGAGTCAAAAAGGATGAACATGAATTAAGAAAGAAATTAACGGATATTCAATTCAATGTCACTCAACGAAATGCAACAGAGCGTCCGTTTGAAAATGAATACTATGCAACCGAAGAAGAAGGTCTATATGTCGATATTGTATCCGGCGAACCTCTATTCAGTTCTAAAGATAAATATGATGCCGGATGTGGATGGCCTAGTTTTACAAAACCACTTCAATCTGCTCATATTGAAGAACATACCGATCTAAGTCACGGTATGATTAGAACAGAGGTCAGAAGTAAATACGCTGATTCACACTTGGGTCACGTGTTTAATGATGGGCCTGCTTCAACGGGACTTCGTTATTGTATTAATTCTGCAGCTCTCCGGTTTATACCTAAGAAAGATCTTGTTAAAGAAGGATACGGGGAGTATCTCTCCTTATTTTGAGTTTCTTTAGTTTTTACTTATTGTAAAAAAGTGTACTATTTATTGGGTTGATGAAAATGGTTGGATAACGACAATGAAATGTTAAAAATTTGACCTGTTAAATAAAGTGAACATTTGACGATTGAAAAGCACAGTTTCTGGGACTGTGCTCTAAATTAATGTCAAGATTCTTGTGTCTTTTTACATGTTGTATAATAATCTATCAAATTCTTGCAAATAAGTTAGATTGCTATGTATAATGGTTAATAAGTACTATAACCTAAGTTCATGTTCAATGAAAAAACCAATCTTTTTTGAGCATCTCCTACCTACATATAAGTTATCTATTCATGATAATCAGTAATTATAGTGCATTAGTCTTATTGATATAAGAATGTATATAATTATTCGAATTTAGTATAAAAGTGTCATAATGACAAAGTTGGAAGAGTGAGAAATATGAATTTTCATGATAGCTTCCTCAATAAAATAGAAAATATGCATCGGAATCTTGAAACCATTTTTCCCCTAAAGTCCTCAGTAGTTGAACTTAGAGAGAATCTTGATCCTATTTTGTATGAAGTCGCTCAAGCTCTAAAGAAGTCCATTGCTATTTTAATCATTTTAAGAGACGCACGTCCCTACGCCTTATCAACTTACGGAATTTCTAAGAACAAACTCCAAGAAATCGATTTATTAATTGACCATCATGAATTACCGGATTTACCTTTTGCTATTAGCAATCCTATAAAGGATAAAGAAGGAAGGCTGATCGGTCATTTACTTTTGGCGGATCCTCTGCCGAGTCATTTTTCGCAGCAAGATCAACAAAGATTAGACATCTATATAAAATGGATGGCCTCTGAATTTGGAAAAACAATCTTAAAAATAAATAACGACTTTTATCAACTTCTTGCCGATATCATGTCTAAATCAAATAGTTTATCTGAAAAAATAAACGATCTGATTCTATTAAGCTGCCAGCTATTAGGTGGATTAGGTGGAGCTATTGTCTCTTTTTCATCTGAGAGAAAAGGAATAGTGAAAAACGCTGTCGGACCATGGCTGAAATCAGGGGACGAGCTTAATCAGCCATTCATAGATTACTTTGATTTTAGCAAGGATATGGTTAATTTTAGATTTGACTTTAGAAAATATGACGTGATAGGAAAGAAATTAATCACAGATAAGAATGGTTTTTCAGTGCTTCTATTCTATTCAAACGAAAAATTTGATGTTGATACTCATTTTATAAATCAAGGAATGATGAAATTTATCATAGATTGGTTAAAAAGAGAAATAAAAAGAAGCTTTCGTATACGTAACAGGTCAGATATGGTCTATATTTATCACGATCTATTTAAGACGGTAAAAGACGCCATCGTTATTTCAAATCAAAAATTAACGATTCAACTTGTAAACAATGCAGCGAAACACTTGTTTGGCTATAAAAAAGTCGATATGGTTGGCAAGCAACTTTCAGACTTTATATTAAATAAAAATGATCAATCAATACATAATTTAAGAAAGTTATGTGAGAGCCCTTTACATCAGGATCATGTCATTGAATTTAAGACAAAACGGCAAGATGGTACGATGATCTGGTTAGAAATGACGACTTATCTTATCAGAACAAAAAGAGATTGCCTCTTTGGTCATGTCATAAAGGATATTACGGCACAAAAAGACAATCAGGCCAAGATTCATCGATTAGCTTATTTCGATTCATTAACCGATTTGCCAAACAGAATCTCATTTAACGAAAAAATTGTTGAATGTTTAGAGAGTAATCAGCGATTTGGTATTTTATTTTTAGACATTAATGGCTTTAAGGAAGTAAATGATACCTATGGCCATAATATGGGTGATCAGTTATTAAAGGAAATAGGGCATCGACTTGAAAAGTTAAAAAGTCAATTCAACTTTCATGCCTATCGATATGGAGGCGATGAATTTTTAGTCTTAGTAGATAGCTGTTTAGAAAAGATCGACGATATAAGTCGGAACATAAAGAAAGAACTCTCTAGAAGGTATTATTTTAACAACTATGAAATATCGATTTCAGCAAGTATTGGTACCGGTATCTTTCCGGAAGATGGATCAGATATTCTAACGCTCCTTCAGAGAGCAGATTTTGCAATGTATCAGGCAAAATTCTCTGATGAAAATTAATTAATTTCTAAACAACTTCAGTAGTCAAGAAAAACGGCAAAATATAGGTAAAATACGACAATATTTGCAAAGTTTTGGGTTGATTAATAGTAAAATAAGCATATAATATTGATTATCAGAGGTTATCAATTAAAAATTTTAAATTAATCATATAATTGATAGGAAAGTCTGATGACATCTAGTGAATGGATGTTATTCTATCTTTATAGATGACTTGCTTTACTATTCCTGTTAACTAGAAAAATAGACTTTAATGGCTCTCGATAAAAATTTATATTAAATAGAATGCAGAACTTTATACATCTTGGGGGGATATGATGAAAAAAATAATTATTCCTGCAATATTGGCTGGAGGCATCGTATTAGCTGGTAATAGCCAATCATTTGCAGCATCAGGACAAGAAATTATCCAGTTTGGTGAGAAATTTCTAGGGACACCTTATGTTTACGGAGCGTTAGTTGGTGTAACGAATTCATTTGACTGCTCCTCATTCACAAAAACGGTATTTGCTAATTTCGGTATTAATTTACCTCGGGTATCGTCACAGCAGGCTTTAGTTGGACAACCAGTAAGTAAAAGTAATTTACAAGTTGGTGATTTGATATTTTTTGACACCGACCAAAATGGCAGTATTAATCATGTCGGCATTTACGCTGGAAATGGGAAAATGATCGATGCGGAAGAAACTTATGGCGTTCATTTAACAAATGTGTTTTCATCATATTGGTCAAAAGCTTATGTTACATCGCGAAGAGTTCTGAATACCAACTCTAGTGGACCTAGCAATATGACCTACCATCCACAAAATACAAATACAAGTTCAAACTCAAACTCAAACTCAAATTCAGCTACTAGCTCATCTTCAAACGGTTCGTATATCGTTAAGAGCGGGGATTCACTTTGGAAAATTAGTCAGCAATATGGTGTATCAATTTCTACTCTTAAATCTCTAAATCATCTAACTTCAGATATAATACATATTGGTCAAAAATTGACTATTTCAGGAGCTACCCAAAAGGCACAACAACCAAGCGTGAATAAGCCAAAAACAACAACCACGTCAACTAGTTCAACTACTCGTTCTTCAACTGGTACATATAGAGTAAGTTCAGGCGATTCACTTTGGAAAATTGCTAACAAGTATAAGACGACTGTCTCAACTTTAAAAAGTCTTAACAAGTTAAAATCAGATATGATTTACCCAGGTCAAACATTAAAAGTAAATGGCTCGGTGAAAGCGGAGGTAAATAAGGTAACATCTACGTCGCCATCATCAAAATCTGGTACTTATAAAGTAAAGAGCGGTGATAGTTTATGGGATATAGCTACACTTCACGACGTGACAGTCAATAAATTAATGAAAGCCAATCACTTAAGTTCCATTATTATATACCCGGGTCAAACCCTCTCGATCCCTCAGTAAAAAGTAGATAACTTGATCTATTCTTGTATAAGAATAAATATATGAGTTGCATAGCGATCGCTATGCAACTTTTTAACACTTTAAGAAAGTATTACGTGCAACTAGGCCTCGGTCTGTACCTTATAGGCCCCACAATCGGCAAGTTATCTTTACGTTTAAAGACCTTCCTTATTTATAAATATTCCTCTAGAAACTTTTAAATTATATTAATTTTTAATCAAATTGAATAATATACTAATCGCTATTTTGTTGTATGCCAAGAGTTATGTTTGAATAGACTAAGAAAAGTGGTATAACATGGTAGAATAAGTAATGGTTGTTCGCATAAAAGAGAACGAATCGTGTCGATATTATATCTAAAAACCGAATAAATTTAGACACTTATATTTGTTGTAAACATTATTATAGTATAAATTCATTTAATGAGGTTATAATGAAAAATTATGCTATAATAATGATTGCGTGTAAGGCGAATTCTACTTAGAGAAAATGTATACGGAAAGAAGGGAGGAATTTAAGCAATTATGAAAAAACTTGCTATGAAATTAATCGGAGCATGTTCTTTATTATTGCTATTTTTAACAGGTTGTACGAATAAGATTGCTGTGTTAAATCCACAGGGACCTATAGCTCGGCAACAATATCATTTGATTATCTGGTCCGTTATTCTTACAGCCTTTATCTTTGCTGTTGTGCTCATTATTTTTATTTACGTACTTGTGAAATTTGGACGAAAAAATAATCATGCAGGATACGATCCTAATAATCATGGGAATACAAAACTTGAAATTACATGGACACTTATCCCTGTGATTATTTGTATTTTATTAGCTGTTCCAACTGTTAAAACATTGTTTGCTTTAGACGGCCCACCTAAACCTGCAGAGGGTATGTCAAAAAAAGAAGCTATTACTATCAATGTAACTTCTGCGGATTGGAAGTGGATATTTAGATATCCAGACGAGGGTATTCAAACGGTCAATTATGTTGTTATTCCGGAGGATACGCCGGTCAAATTTAATTTATTTGCTCATTCATCGATGAACTCATTTTGGGTTCCAGAACTAGGTGGTCAACAATATACAATGCCTGACATGCCGATGAAACTATGGCTGCAAGCTGATCATGTTGGAAATTACTTAGGAAGAAGTGCCAATTTCTCTGGTAGAGGTTTTGCAGGGATGCAATTCCATGTCTTATCAAAGACAGATGCCGATTATAAAGCTTGGATTCAAAATATTAAAGATACAAAACCAGCTTTGACGATGTCTAAATATGAGGATCTTTTGAAACCAAGTAATGTAAAAACGAGTGCATTTTCGTCATATCCAAAAGAATTGGATAAAAAAGACAATAAAGCCATGAAAAAAATGAATCACATGGAACATATGGATATCCCGGAAAATCATATGGATTTAAAATCCCAAGACAACGACATGGATGGAATGGATATGTCGGATGACAGCACGAAGGGAGGAAAGTAAGTTGATCGAAAACATAAAATCGTTCTTAGGCTCCTTTTTTGTAACAGGAGATCCAATGATCTATGGTGCAGATGCATCGATTGCCTTAGCATCAATAGGGATCGTATTTTATTTAACCTATTTCAAAAAATGGAAGTGGCTGTGGGATGAGTGGTTAACCACTGTTGACCATAAAAAGATTGGTATCATGTATATTATTGCCGCTATATTGATGCTGTTTAGGGGTGGTGTTGATGCGCTTCTTATGCGTGCACAGCTCATTATCCCAAATAATACATTTTTAACATCTCAGCACTATAATGAGATATTCACAACACATGGAACAATCATGATTTTCTTTATGGCCATGCCGTTTATCTTTGGATTGATGAACATTGCCGTGCCTCTTCAAATTGGTGCGAGAGATGTCGCCTTTCCGTTTCTTAATGCGGTAAGTTTCTGGTTGTTTTTCCTAGCAGCGATGTTATTTAACATTTCATTCGTTATCGGGGGATCACCAGACGCAGGTTGGACTAGTTATGCCCCGCTAGCAGGGTTAAAGCTAGACCCAGGTGTCGGAGAAAATTACTATCTTATTGCATTACAAATTTCTGGGATTGGAACCTTAGCCACTGGTGTTAACTTCTTAGTTACCATTTTTAAAATGAGAGCTCCAGGTATGACGTTGTTCAAAATGCCAATGTTTACTTGGTCTACACTAGTTACTTCGATTATTGTTATATTTGCTTTTCCCGTACTTACGATTGCCTTAGCACTTATGTCGATTGATCGTTTATTCGGTGCGCATTTCTTTACAATAGAAGCCGGCGGTTCACCGATGATGTGGGCTAACCTTTTCTGGATATGGGGACATCCTGAGGTTTATATTGTACTTATCCCTGTATTGGGAATTTTCTCAGAGGTTATTTCAACCTTTGCACATAAAACGCTTTTCGGTTATAAAGCGATGGTTTGGTCTATGATTGCGATTTCAGTTTTGAGTTTTACAACATGGCTTCACCACTTCTTTACAATGGGTAATACAGCTATGGTCAATTCATTCTTCTCCATCTCAACGATGATTATCGCAATACCAACGGGTGTAAAAATATTTAACTGGCTGTTTACGTTAAATAAAGGACGAATTGAATTTACGACAGCGATGTTATGGGCATTAGCATTTATCCCAAACTTTACTATTGGTGGTATTACAGGTGTTATGCTTTCACTTGCACCAGCCGATTATCAATATCACAATAGTTACTTTCTTATTGCGCACTTCCATAATGTACTCATTGCAGGTACCGTCTTTGGTGTGTTTGCTGGATTACATTATTGGTGGCCAAAAATGTTTGGTCATATTCTCAACGAACGATTAGGAAAATGGGCATTCTGGGTATTTATGATTTCCTATAATATCTGTTTCTTACCAATGTATTTTATTGGTTTAATGGGAATGACTCGTAGAATGTATACTTTCCCTTCAGGCTTAGGGTGGGAACCGTTAAACCTTATTATTACACTTGGAGCCTTCGGTATGGGTGTAGGGTTCCTTATTATGGTTTGGATGATTGTTTACAGTGCAAAATATGGAAAAAGAGATACAACGGGAGATCCGTGGAACGGCCGAACTTTAGAATGGGCAACATCATCACCTGCTCCCGAATATAATTTTGCTCATATTCCACAGGTAGAAACGGTTGATGCATTTGCACATATGAAAGAAAAGGGAACAGCTGACTCTATCTACAAAGCACCGTTTCAAGCGATTCATATGCCAAATGATAGTGGAATTCCATTTATCTTATCTGTATTCTTTTTCATAGCTGGATTTGGTCTTGTTTTTGAATGGTACTGGATGGCGATACCTGGGGCCATTGGTATCGTTGTATGTATGATATTACGATCATTTAAAGATCATGACGACCATCATCATATACCAGCTGAAGAAGTGGAACAAACAGAACGTGCAGCAGGGAGGTTATCGTAATGGAGACAACAAATCATACACCGATTGAATACTCTACAGAAGAAGGCAGTAACAAAATTCTTGGTTTCTGGGTGTTTCTAGGTGCTGAAATTGTCTTGTTTTCGGCTCTATTTTCAGTCTACCTTGTCTTGCACAGCCACACAGCAGGTGGTCCGACATCAAAAGACTTGTTTGAAGTCAGAGAATTTATGATCGAGACTTTTCTATTATTGATCAGTAGTTTTACATGTGGTTTAGGAACCATAGAACTTAGAAGACACAATGTCAAAGGACTTGTTGCTTGGCTTGTCATTACATTACTACTAGGTCTTGGATTTGTAGGCATGGAGCTTAACGAATTTATAACCTATGTAACTGTGGAACATGCGACCATTCAAACAAGTGCCTTTCTATCAGGTTTCTTTGTCCTTGTTGGTACTCACGGTGCACACGTTAGCTTAGGGATTGTCTGGATGATTTGCGTTGTTATTCAACTTCTTAGACGAGGAGTAACACCTGTTACCGCTCGTAAAGCTTTCATTATCGGTTTGTACTGGCACTTTCTTGATGTTGTATGGATCTTCATTTTCACAGCAGTTTATTTGACAGGGTTGGTGTTATAATGAGCGCAAATAACCATGAACTTAATAAATTTCCGTGGAAACATGTTATTGGATTAGCTTTATCACTTATTTTGACGTTACTTGCTTTGTGGGTTGTCGTTTCATTATCCCTTCCTACGGTGGCAACATTAACTATTATCGTTTTGTTAGCGATTTGCCAAGCCTTTATTCAATTGTTAATGTTCATGCACATTAATGAGAATCATGGTCGAGGTTACAGAATATTAGCCATTGCCTTTGGTTTTTATATCGCAGCCGTCGTCGTTTATGGCTCGCTTTGGATCATGTGGTTTACGGTCTGATGAAGTGAAACTTCCATCAGTGGGGGTCTTTCGACGCACAGGATGTGCTAGTGCAGGCGTTGCGACAGGACGCCTGGTTTTTAGCCTGCGTCATCCCCACCTATCTTCTTTGGATACTCATCTTGAGGTGGGGGTCTTTACTTTCCGTTAAGGCGGGATAAAAGAAAAAACATAGCAATAACTTATAACCATAAGAATCAATCCCGATTGATTCTTATGGTTATTTTTTGCGCTCTTAGAAAGAATAAATTAAGTTCAACTATGCCTCTGTCTGCGCCTTTGCAAGTTTTCTTTAGGTAAAAGACCATTTTCATATTTTGATGGTTATCATCCATAGCACCGATATAAATTCAATTACAGGATAACAATCATCCATGTTAGGACAGTCTCAATAAGGGTATAGTAAAAATGATCAGAAATAATCACAAAACTATAAAATAAGCAATCAAGGATACAAATTAATTGGAATTTCGAGTTATTTCTACAAAATATCCGTCTAAATTTATTAAAGTTTTGTTAACGTTTGTTTTATTTGTGAGCGAAATTGCATTTTTTTGATTGAATAAGAAAGGGCATTCATCTATAATGGTCATTGGTGAGGTGATTTGGGTGTTAACTCCATCAAGACGTCATCTTATATTGAGCCTAATTAATGAAAAAAACTTAGTTTCTATAAGAGAATTAGCTGAGTGGACGCAGTGTTCAGAAGCAACAATCAGAAGAGATTTAAGTTATTTAGAAAAAGAAAACAAACTTAAACGTTTTCATGGTGGTGCTCAATCTATACTTTCTCCGAATGTTGAAACTTCTCTAGGAGCAAGAAGAGTTCGTAATGTTGAACAAAAGAAAGCGATCGCAGAATTTGCAGCTAATTTGGTGGAACCGGGAGATTGTATTTTTTTAGACGCTGGTACAACCGTTGTTAATATGGTTGAGTTTTTAAGACATAATATAATTGTAGTAACAAATGGGTTGTCTATCATTGAACAATGTGTTGATATAGGTATTCCTACTTATAGTATTGGCGGCAGAATTAAAACACTCACCAGTGCTTTTGTTGGTAAAGGGGCACTTGATGGTCTGGCACATTATCATTTTGATAAATGCTTTATGGGAATGAACGGCATTGATACAACGTATGGTTTTACAACACCTGACCCAGATGAAGGTTTAATTAAACAAAAGGTCATGTCGTTGTCAGATGTCTGCTATGTATTAGCCGATCAATCAAAATTTGATCAGGTCACATTTAGCTCTGTAAATCCGTTAAATAAAGCTGTCATTATAACCAATAATAGAAAGAACAGTAAAAAATTATTGAAATATCAACAAATAACAAGAATTGAGGCGGTCGAGATATGATTTATACATGCACACTAAATCCTTCAATTGATTATTTTTTAGATGTGAACGAGTTTCGAACTGGACAAATCAATCGTGTGAAAAATGATAAGAAAATGCCTGGAGGTAAAGGTATAAATGTTTCTATTGTTCTTAAACGTTTAGGCGTCAGTTCAGAAACATTAGGTTTTATTGGTGGCTTTACGGGAGACTTTATCAAACAAGCCTTAGTCAAAGAAGATATTCGGACAAACTTCATAGAAGTTAGTGGAGACTCCCGTATCAATGTAAAAGTTAAAAGTGATACAGAAACAGAGATTAATGGACATGCTCCTGATATAACAAAAGAAAACATAGATCAGCTTTTTAATCAATTAAAAGAACTGACTGACCAAGATATTCTTGTATTGTCTGGAAGTGTGCCTGAATCACTACCAAAAACAATCTATAAAGATATGATGGAAGTCGTTAGCAAGAAGAATGTCAAAGTCATTGTTGATACAAGCGGTCCTGCTTTTAATGAAGTCGTAACCATGAAACCATTTCTTATTAAACCAAATCATCTTGAACTCGGTGACTACTTTGGTGTTGAACTAACAAACGTTGAGGATATTGTTTCGCATGCGAGAAAATTAATCGATTTAGGTGTAGAACATGTTATCGTATCTATGGGTGGAAAAGGGGCTCTCCTTGTAGGAAAAGAGGATGCTGTTTTTGCATCAGCGCCTAAAGGTCAAGTAAAGAATTCAGTAGGAGCTGGAGACTCCGTTGTCGGCGGTTTCTTAGCGGAATATTCCGTTAGCGGTGACATAGTCAAAGCTTTTCATAATGGTGCTGCGTCAGGTAGCGCAACAGCTTTCTCTGTTGATTTATGTACAAAAGAGGATGTTGAAGCTTTATTGCCTGAAGTAAAGCTATCGGAAGTATAAAGGAGGTTTACACATAAATGAAAGTAACAGAATTATTAACGGTCGAAACGGTTAATCTAAACTTAAAGAGTACGAAGAAAGAGGATGTACTTGATGAAATGGCCAAGGTCTTATATGATGCTGGTAAATTGAATGACCTTAAAGATTATCGTGCGGCTATTGCAAAACGGGAATCAGAAAGTACGACTGGAATTGGGGAAGGTATAGCCATTCCACACGCTAAGACGGCTGCAGTTAAAGTTCCTTCGATCGCTTTTGGTCGATCAGTAGAAGGATTAGACTATGCGTCATTAGACGGGAAACCTGCTCATTTATTTTTTATGATTGCTGCAACTGAGGGAGCCAATCAAACTCACTTACAAACTCTATCAAAACTTTCAACTTACTTAATTCAACCTGATTTCCGTGAACAATTATTTAAAGCGGAAACACCTGAAGATATTATTCGTGTTTTTGAAGAAAAAGAAGAAGCTGAAGAAGCAGAGAAAAAGGCTGCTGAAGAAGCAGCAAAAGAACCTAAAAAGGAAGTACCAGTAGATCCAGATGCTGTGCGAGTTCTTGCAGTTACAGCTTGTCCAACGGGGATTGCTCATACTTATATTGCGGCTGACTCTCTTAAAGCAAAAGCTAAAGATATGGGCTATGAGATTAAAGTTCAAACAAACGGATCAACAGGTATTCAAAACCATTTGACTCCTGAAGATATCAAAAATGCAAAAGGAATTATTGTTGCAGCAGATACAAAAGTTGACCTAGAACCGTTTATTGGTAAACCTGTTCTTCAAGTACCTGTTACCGCTGGTATTCGGAATCCAGAAGGTTTGATTAAGCAAATTGTAGAAGGAGAAGCACCTATTTACAATGGAGATGGTGCAAAAAGTGAAACAAAAGAAAGTAGCGGTTCAAAACAAAATCCTTTTTACAAACACTTAATGAATGGTGTATCTCATATGCTCCCATTCGTAGTAGGTGGCGGTATTCTCATTGCCATTTCATTCTTATTTGGAATAAACTCAAGTAATCCAAATTCACCACAGTATAATCCTTTTGCTGCGGCTCTCCATTTAATTGGTGCAGATAATGCGATTTTCTTAATGGTCCCTGTGTTAGCTGGGTTTATTGCCTTTAGTATTGCGGAACGTCCAGGACTCATGCCTGGTATGGTAGGTGGAATGATGGCTGTTCATAGTGGGGCAGGCTTCTTGGGCGGCTTAATTGCGGGTTTCCTTGCGGGTTATGTCGTTGTCTTGATAAAAAAAGTCTTTGCAAATCTACCACAAGCCTTAGCTGGATTAAAACCTGTCTTGATCTTCCCAGTTCTCGGTGTACTTATCACGGGTCTTATTATGTATGTTGTCAACTCACCGATTCGTTGGATCATGAATGCTTTAACGGATTGGCTTCAATCTTTAGGAACGGGTAACCTTGTTCTACTTGGAATGATTTTGGGCGCAATGACCGTTATTGATATGGGTGGCCCAATTAATAAAGCGGCTTTTACATTCGGTATTGCTATGATTGATGCTCATTTCTACTATGCTCAAGCTGCGATTATGGCAGGAGGAATGGTTGCACCACTTGGAATGGGTATTGCCACGAGTTTCTTTAAAAATAAATTTACGAAACAACAAAGGGACACAGGTTTAACAGCTTACGTCCTTGGTGCTACTTTTGTCACTGAAGGAGCCATACCATTTGCTGCAGCAGATCCACTACGCGTTATTGTCTCTAGTGTGATTGGAGCGGCAGTTGCTGGCGGACTTGCTCTATTCTTCAAGATTGGATTACAAGCTCCTCATGGTGGTATCTTTGTCGCCTTCTTTGTTAACGGGAATCCAGTCTTGTACATTCTATCTATTATTATCGGTGCTTTAATCACTGGTCTTGTATATGGCGTTTGGAAAAAACCTATAGAACAGGCATAATAATATTTGCTGTTATTTCTCGGAGTGTTCATTCACTTGAGAAATACAGCTTTATTTTTAATAGACATTTAAATTTGACAACTTTATATATTTTTTTAAAGCGTATTCAAAAGAACAAGTATCCTTGATATAATGAAGAAGTTAGTAATAAGATAAAGGGGTTAGCGACCATGGTTGAAAAGATTTTTAAGGTGACTAGTAGTGCCGGTATTCATGCTAGACCTGCAACATCGCTCGTTAATAAAGCAAGTCAGTTTAATTCTGACTTAGATATTGAATATAATGGTAGAAAAGCTAATTTGAAGTCCATAATGGGTGTGATGGCTATGGGCATCCAACAAGGTGCAGAAGTAAAAATTTCAGCGCAAGGATCAGATGAAAATGAAGCAATTCAAGCAATTGAAGAAACGATGAAATCTGAAGGGTTAGGTGAATGAAATGTCTGAAAAGATAACAGGTATTGCAGCATCTTCAGGAATTGCCATTGCAAAAGTATTTGTTTTAGCCAATCCTGAAATTGTGATTGAACGTAAAACCATCTCTGACAAAGCAGGTGAAGTCGAGCGTCTTGAAAAAGCTCTGGCTACATCTAAATCTGAACTAGAAGTTATTCGTGATAATGCTAAAGTAGAACTCGGAGCAGATAAAGCGGCCATTTTTGATGCTCATCTACTTGTTCTCAGTGACCCAGAACTTGTTGGTGCAGTGAAAAGCAAAATTGAGTCAGATAGTCTTAGTGCAGAAGCTGCTTTAGATGATGTATCGTCGATGTTTATTTCGATGTTTGAAAATATGGACAACGATTATATGAAGGAACGGGCAGCTGATATCCGCGATGTATCGAAGCGTGTGATTAGCCACTTATTAAATCTTCAATTTGCATCTCCTGCAAGCATTACAGAAGAAACGATTGTTGTTGCTGAAGATCTTACACCATCAGATACAGCTCAATTAAATCGTAAATATGTTAAAGGATTTGCAACAGATATTGGCGGAAGAACCTCACACTCTGCCATCATGAGTCGTTCAATGGAGATTCCAGCCGTTGTGGGAACAAAAACAATCATGGAAAAAGCTGAACAAGGCGTTCTTGCTATTGTAGATGGCCTTTCAGGTGAAGTTATTCTAGATCCAACACCGGAAGAACTTGATGAATACAAAAAGAAACAAGCGGATTTCCAAGCACAACAAGAAGAGTGGAAAAAACTTGTGAATGAATCCACAAAAACAGCTGACGGTCATCACGTTGAATTAGCCGCAAACATTGGTAACCCAGGAGATATTGAAGGCGTTCTTAATAACGGCGGTGAAGCTGTAGGTTTGTATCGTACTGAATTCTTGTATATGGGCCGTGATAAATTACCAACTGAAGATGAACAATTTGAAGCTTATAAAGCTGTTTTAGAAAAAATGGAAGGAAAACCCGTTGTTATCCGTACACTTGATATCGGTGGCGATAAAGAACTTCCATATCTAGATCTACCTAAAGAAATGAATCCATTCCTTGGATTTAGAGCCATTCGTCTATGTTTGGAACAACAAGATATCTTTAGAACACAATTACGTGCCCTACTTAGAGCAAGTTCTTATGGTCAATTGAAAGTCATGTTCCCTATGATCGCAACGCTTAACGAATTCCGCGAAGCAAAAGGCATCTTACTTGAAGAAAAAGAAAAGCTTGTAGCTGAAGGCACTTCTGTTTCCGATAATATTGAAATTGGTATGATGGTTGAAATTCCATCAACAGCCGTACTCGCTGATCGTTTTGCTAAAGAAGTCGACTTCTTCAGTATTGGAACAAATGACCTTATTCAATACACAATGGCAGCGGACCGTATGAACGAACGAGTATCATACTTGTATCAACCGTACAACCCATCGATTCTTCGTCTAATCAACAACGTCATTACAGCTGCACACAATGAAGGCAAATGGGCTGGTATGTGTGGTGAAATGGCTGGTGATGAAACAGCTATTCCTTTACTATTAGCTCTTGGTCTAGATGAATTTAGCATGAGTGCAACATCTATCTTACCTGCACGCAGCCAGCTTGCCAAACTTTCGAAAGAAGAACTTACTAAGCATAAAGAAACATTCTTAAACTTAGATACAGTTGACGAAGTGATCGATTACGTTAAAACACATTTAAGCTAATCTTTGATCTGAAAACCCTTTTCCGAGTGGAGAAGGGTTTTTTTGATTTCTCTAAATAATAGTGAAAGGCTGTTTTAGCAAACAACTAACCCCATAGTCGCTTAGAAAAGGCAAGGGAAAAGACCAAATTGAATAAAGTAGTTGACCTTTTTTATTTTGGCATACTAATTTATGAGAAGTACATAAAAATCAAGACCATTTTTTGATAAATTATTTGTAAAATGGTAGATTTTACTTGTATCTTTTTATGACCATTGGTAGATTTAAGATAGGCTAATTTGTAAGTAGCCATCATAAAAAGGAGCGTAGAGTACATATGATTGAGTTCAAGGATGTATCCAAGGTCTACCCTAATGGAACAAAAGGTCTGAATAATGTAAACATTAAAATTAATAAAGGAGAATTTGTTGTGATTGTAGGTCTTTCCGGGGCAGGTAAATCAACTCTGCTTAGGTCAATCAATCGACTTCACGAAATTACATCCGGTGAAATTATCATAGATGGGAAATCAATTACGAAAGCGAGAGGAAAGGCCTTATTGAGATGTCGACGAGATATTGGCATGATTTTTCAGAATTTTAATTTAGTTAAACGGTCAACAGTTCTTCGTAATGTCCTTTCTGGACGAGTAGGATATCACTCAACGATCCGAACTATACTTGGTTTATTTCCTAAGGAAGATATAACGATTGCCTTAAATGCTTTAAAACGTGTAAATCTTGAAGAAAAAGCCTATTCAAGAGCAGACGAGTTATCTGGGGGACAACAACAAAGAGTGTCCATCGCTAGGGCTCTTGCTCAAGAGGCTAAAATTATACTGGCTGATGAACCTGTTGCTTCACTAGACCCACTAACGACAAAACAAGTCATGGATGATTTGAAGCGAATTAATAAGGAGACAGGGATAACAACGATCGTTAACCTCCATTTTGTTGACTTAGCGAGACAATATGCGACGCGTATTGTAGGTGTCCGTGCGGGGGAAATTGTGTTTGATGGATCTGTTGAAGATGCAACAGACGATGTATTTTCAAGTATCTATGGACGACCTGTTAAGCAAGATGAAATGTTAGGGGCGAAGGTTTAATGGATGCACTTAAGAAGCGAAGATTATCCTTGATGAAACGTCTTGTGACCCTTATTCTTATCATCATCATCTTATGGGCTAGTAGCGCAGGATCAGAAGTATCAATAAGTAGTTTAATAGATGGTTTGCCAGGAATGGGAAGCTTGTTTTTAGAGATGCTCCCACCTGATTGGAGCTACTTTAGTTATGTGACAGACCCCATGTTAGAAACGATTCGAATGGCGATTATTGGGACGACTTATGGGGCGATCATTGCTATACCCTTTGCGTTACTATCATCTAGAAATGTCGTGAAGTGGCCAGTGATTTATTACCCATTCCGATTTGTTATGAATCTAATCCGAACGATTCCTGAATTACTTCTAGCTGCTCTGTTTGTTCCAGTGCTTGGTATTGGAGATAATGCAGGGATTATGGCCTTATCTGTTTTTTCATTTGGTGTTATTGCAAAACTCGCTTATGAGGCAGTAGAAGCCATTGATAATGGTCCATTAGAGGCCATGACGGCTGTAGGAGCAAATAAAATTCAGTGGATCTTCTATGGTGTGGTACCTCAAGTAATAGCATCATTTGTATCCTATACGCTATATTGTTTTGAAATCAATGTTCGTGCTGCTGCCATTTTAGGTTATGTCGGAGCAGGTGGCATTGGTTTGTATTTAAATAATACGCTCAAATTATTTCAATATCAAAGGGTATCGACTATTATTATTTACACATTAATTGTCGTCGTTATCATTGACATGATCAGTAACAAGTGTAGGGAGAAATTGATATGAATGAGACGATTAGAAAAAAACGAATCATGCGGCGAATCAAGATTTGGACGAGTGTCATCATTATTGCTGTTATCTATATTTGGGCATTTAGTGGCATGCCAGCCATGGAATTTAAACCTTCTGCTGTCCAGGCTATAAAAGCCATTTTCTCAGGTCTAATACATCCAGATTGGGATTACTTTTATGATCCTGAGGGGGAGGATTTATTAAGAACGTTACTTGAAACACTTTACATAGCTGTATTAGGAACATTTATTTCTTCTATTCTCTGTGTTCCCTTCGCGTTTTGGGCTGCACGAAATATGAACAAATATCAATTTGTTTCCAGTATAGGTAAATTTGTATTAAGCGCCATTCGTGTGTTTCCTGAATTAATATTAGCTCTATTATTTATTGCAGCAGTCGGAACAGGTCCTTTTGCTGGTATTTTAGCTCTAGGGTTTCATTCTATTGGAATGCTTGGAAAACTCTTTGGAGAATCGATAGAGGATATGGATTTTAGTAGTTCTGAAGCTTTGAAATCTTGTGGCGCAAATAAAATTCAAACGCTTTGGTTTGCCATCGTCCCGCAAGTTATGCCTTCTTTTGTCTCCTTTACCCTTTACAGGTTTGAATTAAGTGTCCGGGCAGCGACAATTCTAGGAATTGTAGGAGCTGGCGGGATTGGTGCACCGCTTATCTTTGCTCTTCAAGGACATAAATGGGATCGAGTTGGTATGATTTTGATTGGTATTATTGTAATGGTGACGATTATCGATTATATTTCGGCTACGATAAGGAAAAGGATTGTATAACATATAGACTTTAATCTTGCTGTGTTCTGAGTGGAGGCGTGTTCAAGTAGACAAATCCGAATGGCGTTCTTGTCTCTACAAAACAAAACAGCTATAGTTGAATCTATTTTTTCAGATACATGAGGTATCAACACGACGCATTTATCAGTGTCGTAGATATAAAATAAGGGCCGCTCATACTCGAGCGCCCCTATGTATTTTAAAAATTTATTTTCCAACTTCTTGGATTTTTTTGTTATAGTCACGTACTATATCAAAGTTAGAATCTTTGGACTTAGCATATCCAGAATGAGTGTAAATGGACATAATAATTTTATTTCCTTCAGGATCATTACCAATATCAACGAATGCATCAGAGATTTTCTTTTTCCACTTGCTAGACATGTCAGGGCGAACGCTGATCGTGTCATTTGGAATTTTAGCCGTTTGGAAAATATAGTGTGTATCTTTGAAGACGTTAGGATATTCGGCAGCCACAATGTTACGTGCATCAACAAATACGGGTGCTGCATCAACATCTTTATTTAGTACAGCTAATACCCCTTTATCATGACCTTGTAAGGTGACTCCAGTGACGTCTTTTTGAGGATCAATACCTGCTTTTTTCATGGTTACAGCTGGGAATACGTAGCCTGCTGTTGATGTGGTATCTTGCCAACCAATTTTTTTACCTTTTAGATCTTTTATCGATTTTATTCCTGAGTCGTTTCTAACTAACATACCAGAGTAATAATAGTCTACTTTTTCATTAGTCGACTTACCGTCTTTTGGATTTACACCAAAGCGTTCAGCTTGAAGAAGGACGTCAGCATAACCTTTATCATGGGCTAGCACATAGTCTGTAGGTGGTAAGAAGCCAATATCCATTTTGTTATGGCCCATTGCTTCTACAATGCTATTATAGTCCGTTGTCACGGTGACCTTAACAGGGATACCCAGACGTTTTTGTAGCAATTTGGCGAGAGGTTTAGCTCTTGCTTCAAGAGTATCTGCATTTGAAGATGGAACAAATCCAATTAAGAGTTTCTTAGGAACATAGTCTTTCGAGCCCCCAGAAGATTTACTACCACATCCGGAAAGAACTCCGATGATTAAACTTAAGGCAGCAAATAATAAGACGATCTTTTTTACCATAAACTTTTGACCCCCTAGCCATTATTTTTGAAATAGAATACTAATCTATCATAATATATCTTTTTAAGGAAATAAATGCTAAAGTATAAAATTTTATAAAAAATTATATTAGTGAGAAAATTTATCAATAAAACCAATTGTCAGTTTTAAGCAATAAATATTAACGAGTATAAACTTATGCTAAAATAAAAATTAAACATAGGCTATTACGTAATTAAAAAATAAATAGATGAGGAAATCTAGCAAGCAGATTGAACATAGAGATCATGAATAGGGCTTGCAATCTTCTAAAAATGAGAGACGAGGAATGGAACGTGATGAAGCAAATGAAATTAGTCATTCTTGAGACAAGTGATATTCATGGACATATTTTTCCCATTCAATACGCCAATAATAATTATGAGCATTCTGGGTTAGGTAAGATAGCAAGTATCATTAAGAAACAAAGAGAGAAGAATGATCATGTTCTTCTCATTGATAACGGTGATTTAATACAAGGCACACCCTTAACTTATCATTATGCACGCTTAAATCATGAAAAACCAAACCCGATGATCGTTTTAGCCAACCAGCTCGACTATGATGCAGCCATCTTTGGAAATCACGAGTTTAATTACGGACAGTGCCTTTTACAAAAAGCAGTTGATGAATCTCGTTTTCCGTGGCTTTCTGCTAATATATTGAACTTAGAGACAAAAGAGCCTTACTATGGAACACCTTATATTATTAAAACATACGAAAACATGAAAATTGGTATTTTAGGTTTGACCACTCATTATATTCCTAACTGGGAAAAACCTGAACACATCAATAATATGGAATTCGAAGACGTCGTTGTTTCTGCTAAAAAATGGGTTTCATATTTAAGAAATCAATTACAGGTAGATGTGGTCGTTGTTTCTTATCACGGAGGTTTTGAGTCAGACCTTGACTCGGGCCGACCTACCGAAACGTTGACAGGAGAAAATCAAGGCTATCGCCTATGCACCGAAGTTAGTGGTATTGATGTATTATTAACGGGTCATCAACACAGAAAAATTGAAAAAAAGGAAGTCAATGGAGTTGTCGTCGTTCAACCAGGGTGTAATGGAACTCATTTAGCTAAAGTTACACTGGAACTAGAAAAAACATCTGATGGTGTTCGGATTTTATCGAAAGAATCGAAATTATTACCAGTTGAAGACGTGAAAGAGGATCAGGAATTACTTGAAAATGTGAGTGAATATGAATCAGAAACCCAAAAGTGGCTAGACCAACCGATTGGAAAAATTGACGGGGACATGACGGTCAAGGATCCAATGAAAATAAGAATTCAGGATAACCCTTTAATTGAGTTCATAAATAGAGTTCAAATGGAAGCGGCAGGTGTTGATATATCCAATACAGCCCTGTTTGATAATAAATCTCCCGGATTCCGAGAGTTTGTAACCATGAGAGATGTCGTATCAAATTATATTTACCCGAATACGTTAAAAGTCATCCGTATATCAGGTCAAGATATTAAAGATGGTCTAGAACGATCGGCTGGTTATTTTAAAACCTATAACGGCAAGGAAATAGAAGTAAGTACAACCTTTACAACCCCTAAACCGCAACATTATAACTATGATATGTGGGAAGGAATAGATTATATCATCGACATTTCGAAACCTGTCGGTGAACGAATCACTAAACTAGAGTATAAAGGGGCTCCACTGGATTTATCAGGTGAATTTGATGTTGTTATGAACAATTACCGTTCTGGGGGAGCAGGAGATTATCCGATGTATAAAGGAAAACCGGTCATAAAGGATATTCCAATTGATGTATCCGAACTTATCGCCAATTATATTTTAGATAGAAAAGTAGTCAAAGCAACGGTTAATCATAACTGGAAAGTTGTCTACTAAAGATTATCTTATTAATGCTAGGAATCAAAGGATGTTCAATATGCAAACAATTTTAAAAAATGATTGGGCTGAAGAACTGAATAGTGAGTTCGAAAAGCCTTATTATAAAGATTTAAGAACCAAGCTAAAAAAGGAATATGAAACAAAAATCATATATCCAGATATGTATGATTTGTTTAACGCGCTGAATGAGACGCCTTTTGATAAAGTCAAAGTTGTTATCTTGGGCCAAGATCCTTATCATGGTCCAAATCAAGCTCATGGTCTTAGTTTTTCAGTAAAACCCGGTGTCCGGAAACCGCCGTCATTGCAAAATGTTTTTAAAGAATTGCATGGTGACTTGGGGTACCCTATCCCAGAACATGGTTGCCTTATTGAATGGGCTAAAAGAGGCGTATTGCTTTTGAATACAGTCTTGTCTGTGCGAAAAGGCGAGCCGAATTCACATAAAAATTTTGGCTGGGAGCATTTTACCGATCATGTGATCCTAAGTCTAAATAAAAGAGAAAAACCCATTGTATTTATTCTATGGGGACGTCACGCTCAGAATAAACAAACGTTAATTACAAACAAGGATCACTATATTATTACCTCACCACATCCAAGCCCATTTTCAGCACATCGCGGTTTCTTTGGTAGCCGTCCCTTTTCGAAAACCAATCAATTTCTAGAATCAGTAGGAGAAGAACCTATAAACTGGAGGATATCCAATCATATAGACCTATAAGGGTGAAGTGGTGCAATTCGACTTTGAAGTGGTGCAAATCGAGTACGAGGTAGTGCAATTCGAGTACGAAGTGGTGCAATTCGAGTTCAAAGTCGTGCAAATCGAGTACGAAGCGGTGCAATTCAGTCCAGAAGTCATGCAATCTGAGTTCCTAAATAAAGCTCAACCTATATAATTAGGGCTCATGAAGAAAAAGATCCTTGCTAAAAAATAGACAAGGATCTTAAATTAATATCGATGATAAACTATTCTATAGCTGAGCGCAAAAATGCCTTATATCTTGTTAGAGCAATGATAATTCCAATGATACCAAAGGCTATTAAGGCAGCAAATGATTTCCATAGTCCAGTTACAGGGATATCTCGTACGATAACGTCAAGGAAACCTTGTTGAGCCCAATATTGAGGTGTGAATTTGCCAATGGCTTGAGCAAATTTCGGAAGCATATTGGATGGAAACCATAATCCTCCAAGCATCGCACCACCAAGAGCGATGAATTGTGTCATGCCAATGCCCTGATTCTCGTTTTTTACAATAAAGGAAAGGGCGACACCGAGACTTGAGCCGCATACAGCAAGAGAGACGATCAGCAGGAAGATGCCGATAAAACTTCCAATATGCATGCCGTATACAAAGTGTCCGAATCCAATTAAAACAATACACTGAATCATGATGGTTAAGAAATGAGGTATCCACATTCCAAGCAGATAACTGAGCGGATTCATACCTGTACTTTGCAATCTACTTATCATACCGGATTCTTTTTCTGTAAAGAATCGCTTGATGACACTAATAAAGATGTAGAAGGCAAACATAACGGTGTAGCCAGGAACCATTTGGCTCATCATATCGACGTTATGGGAATTTTCTTTAACAGAATCAATGGTAACCGGTGAGTTCATAATGCTTTTGATTTGCTCATCAGTTTTACCATCCTTGGCTAAAGCACCCACAATTTGATTTTCACGATATTGATTAGAAAGATTTTTTAGTATGGCTTCTATTGATGCGGTTTCATTGCTAGCTGCAGCGTCTTGATAGAAACTGATTTTAGCCTTATTTTGTCCTGATGCAAGCTGGTCATTAAACCCTTTTGGAATCACAATGAGTGAGTTCAATTTGCCGTCTTTAATTTGCGAAATCTGTTTGTCCACATCTTTGTGATTTAGTTTAACATCAAAACCTTTAATCTTTTTCATTTGGGCAATAAATGTTTTTGAAGCAGCAGAATGGTCGTTATCTGTCACATTTACTGTAATGGTAGAATCTTCCGCGTGGTTAAAAATCGTTCCAAAAATGATGATAAAAGCAAGCGGCATTATAATGAGATAAATAAGATTTGCTTTTTCTTTAAACATTAATTGCATTTCTTTTAATAAAATATTATTCATTTATAGAATCCCCCCTAACGATTAATCTCTTAGCGTTTTTCCTGTTAATGACAAAAATACAGATTCGAGTGAAGGCTTTTCGATTTCCAAATGGTGTAAGAGTATCTTTTGTTCTTTTGATATGTGAATAATTTGTTCCATTAAATCAACTGGAGCAGCTGTTTCGATAATCAGCCCTTGATGGTGAGAATGAACAGCTTCTATGCCAGTAAGTTTTTCTGTTGGGAAGTTTGTTTTACTTTCCATATAGACAGCTTTACGTCCATATTCAGTAAATAAGTAGTCTAGTGTCCCTTGAGTGACAACTTCTCCATTATCAATAATAGCAATCTCATCACAAAGAGCTTCAACTTCTTCCATGTAGTGAGTAGAGTAAATCATTGTTGTCCCTTGTTCCTTTAGCGAACGAATCATATCAAATATGTGGTTGCGAGATTGCGGATCAATCCCAACAGTAGGTTCATCCAATATAAGTAGCTTGGGCTTGTGAAGAAGGGCAGCAGCAATGTTAATTCGACGTTTCATCCCGCCTGAGTAGCTTTTGACTGTATCTTTCGCTCGGTCAGATAATCCCGTTTGTTTCAATACATCATTAATACGTTCCTTAAGTACATCTCCATCAAGTCCATAGCATTTACCGAAAAAAACGAGATTGTCGTAGGCACTTAATTTCTCATACAGAACAATATCTTGTGGCACATATCCAATGTGTTGAAGAATCGCTTTTCTATTTTTGCGAGCATCTTTTCCAAACATGTTAATGCTTCCACCATCCGAGGTTAGCACACCGGTCAAAATCTTCATCGTGGTTGACTTACCCGCGCCATTTGGTCCAAGTAGTCCAAAGCAGCTTTTTTCTTTAACGGAAAAGGACACACCATCAAGTGCCTTTTTACTTTTATAAGTCTTTCTTAAGTTCTGAATCTCTAGCAGAAATGGCATGAATGACGCCTCCCATTTTATAATTTAATATATTTTTCAAGAACTTTTGCCATTAAAATCAAGATAAGAAAACTGAGAATCCAACTTGTGAGGATCGTTGTGATCGTTTCGAGTCTTATAGGGTTTGTTTGAAAGAAAGATTGAAAAAATCCAAAGTTATCCTTCGTTCCAAAAACATTAAAAAACACCCAAAAAAGTCCCCAAAGTAACCAAAAGAACCCTAGAAATGGTTTTAAAGAAGACTGTACTAGCACGCCGACAACAAGACCTAAGCTCAGCATGATAGGAACAAATAGAATAACAATAACATTCCATGTTAGACCTACTTTAACAAAGTTTACAAAACGGTCCATCGAGCCTTCAGGACTAAGAAATGAAATGTAACCACCTAAAACGGTGATTAAAACAAAAATCCCTATAATAATCTGAACGACTTGAATAGCGCAGGCTGATAGTTTTGCTAATATAAGTGTTAAGCGTGGATATGGGAGTGTGAGCCACCAGCCATAGGTCCCGTTTTTAAATTCATCTTTCAATTTTCCAATAGCCATTCCAAAAGTAAAGAAGGGCAGGATCCAGAGAAAATACCAGATGGTTGTAAGGTTTATCTTCCAATGGAAGCTTCCATAAGTAAAGACACCAAAAACGCCTATAATAAAAAGAATACAGTAGACATAGGTCCAAAAACGAAACGTTTTCCAATTAAAATTTTTATTCGAACGATATTTCAAATCGTGTTTGACTAGATTCCAATAAACAGATAACATGTTGCTCCCTCCCTCATCGATACAGCTTTCGAGATAAATCGTGAAGCGAACCATGCTCACGTCTTAAATTTTCTGCCTCGTCTGCGATTAAAACATGACCTTTATCTAGAAAGATGGCGTAATCTAAAAGGCCTTCAGCTTCATAGATTTCATGAGTTGTCATTAAAATGGTTACTTCTCTATCGCTCATGTAATCTATCATACTTTCAATAATATGTTCTCTCGATGTTCCATCAATCCCTGAAAAAGGTTCGTCTAAGATGATAAGAGGAACGTTTCGAGACATGCACATCGTAAGCATGAGTCTTGACTCTTGCCCTTTAGACATACTGGATACCTTCATATCTAAATCAAGATTCATAAGTGAAGCAAATTGCTTTGCCCTTTCTATATTAAAATGGGGAAGTAGTTTAACACCAAATTCAAAGGCTTTTCGCACGGTTTGATCTTGATACCAGCTCGCTCTATCCGGTAAGTAAGCAATGTTGGCATTTAATTTGATATTTGGCTGCTCACCAAGAACGGTTATTTTTCCTTGATCCAATCGTGTTAATCCGACAAGGACCCGAAATAGTGTCGATTTTCCAACCCCATTTTCGCCAAGAATACCGATGACTTTTCCTTTGGGTATTTCAAGGTTTAGATCATTTAAGGCGAAACGATCACCAAATTTCTTTGTTGCATGTTCACATTTAATGATTGTTTCTATCATGTGGGTGCCCCTCCCTCACTATTATTTTTAAGTAGGATTGTATATCAGTCAGTGAAAAACCTAGATTTTCCATACTATTTATGAAATTTAAAATGTATTCTTTAGCGAGGTCATCTCTAAATTCAGCCACTTTATCTTTGTCATGAGTAATAAAGGTGCCTTGACCGCGGCGTTTTTCGGTCAAACCGTCTCGTTCAAGCTCTTGATACGCTCGCATAACCGTGTTAGGGTTCACTTTTAGGCTATGGGCCATCTCCCTAACAGATGGTAGCTTCTCTCCCAAACCAATCTCTCCTTTCGCGACACTACTGCGAATTTGATTAAGAATTTGTTCGTAAAGGGGGAGGCTGAAATCGATCATAAATTGCAATGAACCAACCTGTTTTGCATCCATCTTTATTCCTCCCATCAAGGTGCAAAGTATTAACTGAATTAAGTGTATTATATCAATTAATACACTTAAAAACAATAGGCGCTCCAAAATATAAAGAAAACTTGCCTACCCGCCAGCCTGTAAGGCGCTAGAACAAAGGCCTAGAATGTGTCACTACGGATACTTTCTTGAAGTATAAAAAAAGAGATGCGAATAGCATCTCTAAAAAATGAATTTAATCTTTTTTAATAAAAAATGAAAGAAAAATAAGGAGAGCCATAATAATAAGACAAGTCATTGACCCAACAAAATTGGCTTTATTGATAACAAATGAGATAAAAATACCTAATAGGGCAAGTAACCCAACCACGGTTGTGACAGGGAAGAACCACATTCTAAAATATGGGCGAACAGGGTAAGATGGACGCAATTTTAGCTGTGCTAGGCAAATGGCCATCCACACAATCATGATGGTGAAACCAGGTATACTCATTAATTCATTGATAATGGGGCCATTGTATAGATAGGCAAGATAAACGCCAACAAGCAAGAACACGGAATTAAGTGTTATAGCACCAATCGGTACACCTTGTTTTGAAAGTTTCAAAAGGAAAGGAGGAGCCTCGCCTCTTTGTGCCATGGAATAGAGTGTTCTTGTTGTCGCATAGACACCCGAGTTGGCTGCAGAAAGAACAGCTGTAAGCATGACAAAATTCATTATATGAGATACACCAGGAATCCCAATAAGATTGAAAACTTGAACAAACGGGCTGCTCTCTAAGTTTGATACCTTGTCCCAAGGAATAAGTCCGCAAATAATGATAATCGGGACAATATAAAAGATCAGAACGCGTCCAATCACCCCTTTGATGACTTTTGGTAAGATTCGTTCAGCATCTTTTGTTTCCGTAATCGTCAAACCGATCAATTCTGAACCACCATAAGAGAACATGACAACTAAAAAGGCATTCATAACGCCACTAAATCCATGCGGGAAGAAACCACCATGATCAAAATAATTAGATGATGGATGAATGTGATGAGCAGGAACAACCCCAAAAAGAATGGCTAATCCAAAAATGATGAAAGCAATAATAGCAAAAATTTTAATTCCTGCAAACCAGAATTCAAACTCACCATAATACTTAACATTAGAAAAATTCACAAGTAGTATAGCAAGGGCACATATGAGTGAGAGTCCCCAAAGTGGTACAGCAGGGAACCAATATTGTAGAAAAAATCCTGCCGCGAGAATCTCAACAACGGTCACAATAATCCAGTTGATCCAATAGAGGTAACCAACGATAATCGATGCCCTAAAACCAAAGGCTTTATGAATCAAGTGCTGAATATTAAGCTCAGGATAGACAACCGCCATTTCAGCTAAGGCCACCATGACGATAAATAATAATAATCCACCAAGTAGGTAAGCAAGGATAACTCCGGGACCCGCAATGTTTAACGTATCTCCTGTTCCTTTAAAAATCCCCGTTCCAATCATTCCACCAAGAGCCATCAGTTGGATATGGCGGGGCAAGAGCCCTTTTTTTAAGTTCTCATCTTGTCCTTCTTTTTTCACCTTAATATACCTTCCTTTCGATCTTATATCTTTTTTACCCTTAGAGGATGTTCAAAAAGCACCAAATGAAAGTGCGACATCGCTTACTTGTTTTTCCGTTCCCCATGAAGCGGATAGAAGAGGATCTCTAGCTAAATCGCTCAGGTGTGTGGCTGGCACCTGAAGCTACCACATCCCGTGGAGTTCCGGTCCTAAGGAACTGAGTCGCTCTTTTCCTTCCAACGCCCAGGACGGGCTAGTACTGGCGTTTCTTGCAGGATGCCAGCGTACTTAGCCAGTAACCCTTTTCATTTGTCACCCTTTTGAACACTCACTCATTGACTTTTTTAATCTCAAATTTTCCTTGAGAAAATACAAACTAAACTGTTTTCAGTAGGGACCATAACTTGAATAATGTACCAATGAGATGTTCAGTCCATATGAAAAATACGGTCGTAGTAACGAAACCCATACAATCAAGGATTAATTATAACAAAAATTTAAATAATAAAATACTTAGTTTAACCTAGTAAAACTTGACAGTCTTAATTATAACTGCTCCTATTGATGAAGTTTTCTTCATTTTAATCCTTAAGCATTTTTCCTATACCTACAAACACCTATATATAGCCCTTTCTCCCGGTGGACAACTTACTTTACTACCTTTAATGAATACATTGATATTACTTGGAAAGGAGGGACAGACATGAAAAGGGTTAAAAAAGCCATCATTCCAGCGGCAGGATATGGAACAAGGAATTTACCCATTACTAAAGTTTTACCTAAAGAAATGATCCCTATCTGTGGTAGACCTGCGATTGATTATATCGTCCAAGAGGCTATTGAATCAGGTATAGAAGATATATTAATTGTGGTTTCTAGATCTAAAAATTTAATACTTGATTACTATGATACAAATCCTGAATTAGAGGAGTATCTTAAAGCACACAACAAAGCCGAATTGATAGAGAAATTACAAATCCCCAATGTGCGCATTCAATATGTTAGACAAAATTATGCCAGTGGTTTAGGGTCCGCCGTAAACTTAGGAAAACGATTTGTTGGAGACGAACCTTTTGCCGTCCTGCTCCCTGATGAAATCATTCTATCAAAAAACAACCCTCCGTTATTACAATTAATTGATATGTACCAAAACTATAAAGCAGCTAGTATTATCGGCTTAAAAGTCGTGGATGATTCACTGTTGAAAAACTATGGGGTGATTAGCCCAAAACAAATAGCGGATAATCAATACAAAATTGAAGACATTGTTGAAAAGCCACAGGAATCACCGCCTTCTAATTTTGCCGTCATTGGCAGATACATTTTTGAACCAACGCTATTTGATTATTTAGAAAAAACAAAACCAGGTATCGGATCTGAAATGCAGCTAACCGATGCCATAAAGCTAATGTTAAAAAAACACCCTAGCTACGCGACAGTCATAAAGGGCAAAACATACGATGTGTCGAAAATTCCGGAATATATCGCCCTTATAAATAAAGTCTGGAAATCAACAGAAAAATAAAAGCATAACACCAGGGGGAAACTTGCAACATGAATATTTTAGTTATTGGCACAGGTTATGTTGGCGCGACAACAGGACTTGTTTTTAGTGAAATGGGACACAAAGTAACAGGACTTGATCTCGACAAAAATAAAATTAACAAGTTAGAAAAGGGTGAACTTCATTTTTTTGAACCAGGATTAGAAGAAATCCTTAAAAAGCATATTGATGGGGAGAATATTACGTTTACCACTGACCCAATTACAGCAATTAAAGAAAATGAAATCATTTTCATTTGTGTCGGGACGCCACAAGACGGAGATGGAAGTGCTAATTTGCGTTATGTCAAAAATGTTGCAGAAACAATAGGCAAATATATGAATACTTATAAAGTTATAGTTGATAAAAGTACTGTGCCCGTTGGTACGGCAGCATTAGTTGAAAATTGGGTTAAAGAATATCAAAAAAATGATATTCCGTTTGATGTCGTGTCTAATCCGGAGTTTCTAAAAGAGGGATCTGCCCTTCAAGATGCATTGAATCCAGATCGAATCGTTATTGGCAGTTTAAATGAAAAAGCAACAAACATGATGAAAAGTCTTTACAAGGACTTTACTTGTCCTATTATTATAACTTCTCCAAAAGCTGCTGAATTAATTAAATACGCCGCTAACTCTTTTTTGGCGTTAAAAATTTCTTACATGAATGAATTAGCAAGATTATGTGATGTACTAGACATTAATATTAACGATATTGCAAAAGGTATAGGACTTGATCGACGAATTGGAAAATACTTTTTGCAGGCAGGCATAGGGTATGGGGGTTCTTGTTTTCCAAAAGATGTTAATGCCTTACTGAAAACAGCGAAAGATAGCCAGGTTGAGTTAACCATTTTAAATGCTGCTGTAAATACAAATAAAACGCAGGTTAACTATCTTCTAAAGAAAATTAAGAAGGTTTTAGGTAAGTTAAAAGGTAAAACAATTGGTATCTTAGGGTTGACTTTCAAACCTAATACAGATGATATGAGAGAAGCTCCCGCACTTAAAGTGATATCTCTATTACTTGATGCAGGTGCTAAAGTGAAAGTCCATGATCCAGTGGTAAAAATAGGTATTAAGAATGTCATTCAAAGCGATGATGTTTATCAAACACTGAAGGATACAGACGCGGTTATATTATGCACGGAGTGGGAGATGTATAAAAACCTCGATTGGCTAAAAATGAAGTCCTTAGTAGACTCACCGATTATTTTTGATGGAAGAAATATGCTTAATAAAGAGACGGTGGAAAAAATCGGATTTGACTATTATGGAATTGGAAACTAGTAAACTATGGAATGCCTATTTTTGAAATAAAGAGATAGGAGGCTATAGCGATGTTCTTATCTGTGGTCATGGCAGTTTATAATGGAGAAGATTATTTGCAAGAAGCGATTGATAGTATTCTTAATCAGAGTTATAAAGACTTTGAATGTATTATTGTGAATGATGCCTCTGAAGATAATACATCGACAATCTTAAAAAAAATTAACGACAGTCGAGTGATTGTGATCAATTCAAAAAAGAACTGTGGAGGATCGGCTTCTCTACGTAAAGGGATTGAGTATGCTAAAGGTAAATGGATTGCCATCCATGATGCTGATGATATCAGTAGTAAACATCGATTTGCTAAGCAAATAGAGTATATAAAAGCACATCCAGGTATTTCTGGTGTGGGTTCACTCGTCCAATGTTTTTCAGGAGATAAGAATGTTCCTTATGAACAATTAAGAAAAGATGGCGAAGTTAATATTCGCGTTGATAAAGATCATATTCATGATTATCGATATTGGGGAAATGCATTTTGTCACGGGTCAATGATATTTTCTAGGAAGATATATGATCAAGTAGGAGGATATAACCCTAAGTATAAAATTGCCTATGACTATGATTTATGGTTACGCATGCAAGAAGTCCTTCCCTTACAAAAGGTACCCGAAGTTCTGTATTATTGGAGAGTTGTTTCAAATTCTCTTGGCAGGAAAAACATGTCATGGACAATGAAAGAGGTTCGGGAAATTACAATGAAGTACATTTGTAAGCAAAGATTTAATCATCTAAAAAGAAAGCCATCCTTCACCATCATCGGAAAAGAAGAAGACTTTAACTCCTTTGGCTCATTGATCGTCCCTAAGGGCCATTTTTTCGTTCATAACTATTTGAAAAGCAGTCATCAATCAACAATAGAAAAAGCTTTTGAGCATTATAAAGAAAAGAAAGTAGATGCCATAGTCATGATTGGTGATGAACATTCGATGACGATCTTATCTTTTCTTCAAAATAAAGGCCTGAAATTAAATGAGAATGTTTTCATCATTCATTAGAGGAGGACCTTTTTATGAAAGTAACCGTCGTAACGACAGTTTATAATGGAGAAGAATATTTACAAGAGGCGATTAATAGTATTCTTAACCAAACATATAACACGTTTGAATATATTATCGTAAATGATGGTTCAACGGATAGCACAAGTCAAATACTAAATCGAATACAAGATCCTAGAGTCAAAGTTATCCACTATCCACACAATGAAGGATCTGTTAAGCGGTTAAATGAAGCTATCGAATTAGCAGAAGGCGATTGGATATTTATTCAAGATGGAGATGATATTAGTTACAAAGATAGAATAAAAAAACAAGTAGAGTATATACAAAATGCGAATACCAATATTGCCGTTTTAGGAACATTTATGGAGTGCATTACAGGTAAAGATGATATTGATCAATATAGACTGAAGGCAATAGAAAAATACTGGAATACCCTCGATACAAATGAAAAAATTAATTATGAAAAGTTAAGAGGTTGTCCATTGTGTCATGGAACGGTCGCCTTTTCCAAAAAAGCCTTCTTTAAAGCCGGAAAATACGATCCTAATTATAAGATAGCCTATGATATGGATTTGTGGATTAGAATGGGAGAAATAGGTTTAATTGAAAAGGTGCCTGAAATTCTTTATCAATATCGAATATATTTAAAATCATTATCAAACAAAAATTGGCCTGAAACATGTAATGAAATGATGCATATCACTTGTAAGTACATTAGAGAGTTAATTTATTATAAACATGATCGACCCAAGTTTGTATTGCTAGGGACAAAAAAAGCCATTTCCAATTTTTATATAAATATCCTTCCTTATGTTGATTTAGAGATTGTTTATTGCACGGGGGGAAGGATCTTAGAAGCAGCAGAGAAAGCCTTTAAATATGTTGTCAATCATAAGGCGGATGGTGTATTAATTCTTGAAGGATATAAGGAGGACTATATTGTTAATTACTTGAAATCCAAAGGGATGAAATACAACTCTAATGTTTTTCGATTGCAAAATGGAACGAATTAAATAAATACTGAAAGTGGAGGTGGATCTATCTCCACTTTTTTTGGCGTTTTTTCTCATTTAAACTTCAAAGATTCATCGTTCTTCTAAATATCCCTACAAGAGAGGTACGAAACGTCTGTATATCAATGGAGATGTATATGTTTCAATTCAAGCGATTCGATGGAATTTGTCAATCTACATAACAAAAGGAAGACGTACATGACGTCTTCCTTAAGCAAAACGCTTTTAGACCTATTAGTATTACTCTTCCGTTTTATACCCTTTTGGAAAAGTTGAATGCCACTTCCATGCTGAATGAATAATGTCCTGAATTGTATATTTTGGTTCCCAATGAAGTTCTTTATGAATTTTACTATAATCACCGACCAATGTATCGGGATCCCCTGGTCTTCGTTTCCTATATTTAGTTTTTGCTTTTTTAGAAGCTTCTTTCTCACAATAGTTTATAATTTCATTGATAGAGTGCCCTTTACCTGTTCCTAAATTATATATTTTATTTGATGGATTATTTGAAAGGAGGTAGTTCAGAGATTTGATGTGCGCAGAAGCAATATCTTTTACATGGATATAGTCTCGAATACAAGTCCCATCAGGGGTAGGATAATCATCTCCATAAATCTCGATGGTTTTATCTTTATCTAAAATTGATTGTATAATATTCGGAATAAGATGGGTTTCGGGAGTGTGATCTTCTCCAATTTTGTGTTCAAAGTCTGAACCTGAAACGTTAAAGAAACGCAAAATAACATAGTTTAAACCTGTCGTTTTAGCCACATCTTGAATAATCGTTTCATTCATTAATTTCGATTTTCCATAAGGATTTATAGGTTTGGTAGGTGTTAATTCATTCATTAATTGAACAGATGGACTTCCATACACAGCGCATGAAGAAGAAAATATAAGTTTATCAACATCGAATTTTTCCATGGCTTGGAGTAAATTTAGCGTTGACACAATATTATTCTGATAGTAATCAAGAGGTTTTAAGACCGACTCACCTACATAACAATACGAGGCTAAATGGATAACAGCATCAATTTTATTTTGACGAAAGACTTCGTGAATATCGGAATATCGAGTTAAGTCTCCATGAATAAATTTAGCTCTTGAGTCAATCGCCCGTTTGTTGCCATTGGATAGATTGTCAAAAATAATTAGCTCATGTCCTAGATCTAATAGCATCCGAGCAACTTGACTACCAACATAACCTGCTCCCCCAGTAACAAGAATCACAATACCACTACTTTCTAAGATTTAATTTGTAGACTTTAATGGTTTCTTTTAAACCTTTCACAAGATCAACTTTTGGTTCCCAATTTAACAATTTTTTTGCTTTTGTTATATCAGGTTGTCTCTGTTTCGGATCATCTTCTGGCAATGGATGGAAGGTGATCTGACTTTTTGTTTGTGTTAGAGAAATGATGATATTAGCTAAATCGATAATTTTAATTTCGTTCGGATTCCCGATATTAATGATTTCTCCGTTTGCTTCATCTTGTTTCATTAATAACTTTAACCCAAGTATGGTATCGGTTACGTAACAAAATGAGCGTGTTTGTGAACCGTCTCCATACACAGTTAAACTTTCGTTATTTAACGCTTGGTTAACGAAATTAGAGATCACTCTGCCATCATCATTGGCCAAACCTGCAGAATACGTATTAAAGATTCTAGCGACCTTGACCTTTGTATTAAATAATGTGTAATAAAGGTAACAATAAACTTCTCCAAGTCTTTTTGATTCATCATAGCAAGCCCTAGGTCCCCATGTATTAACGTTTCCACGGTAATTTTCAATTTGAGGTGTTATTTCCGGATCTCCATATGCTTCACTAGTGCTCGTATAAACCATTTTTGCGTTGTTTTTTTGGGCAAGTTCCAGCATGTTTTTTGTCCCTTGAGTATTGACTTTGATTGTTTCTAATGGGGATGCCTGGTAATACTTTGGTGAAGCAGGTGATGCCAAGTGATAGATTTCATCAATGTCTTGTAATAAGTAATGACTAAGCAATTTGTTTGAGCTTGCATTTGTGTTTATTAAAGAGAAAAGTTTGGATGGGAGATCTTTGATATTTTGATATTTTCCTGAAACAAAATTGTCAATACCTATGACGACATTTCCCTCATTTACGAGATCTTTAGCTAGGTGTGATCCTAAAAAACCAGCCACCCCAGTTATTAGGATTTTTTTCATATGTGAAAACACCTCATTATTCAATTTTTATTAACGTTCTTAATATAATATGAAGGTAAAGAAGATGTGGTATAGGCATATCAACATGAATAAGTGGGTTGTTTCTTTGAAATACCAGAGTTCTTTCTTGAAGAGTAGTTAATCGCCGTGTCTAAAATCTTAGTTAACGAATATAGTAGTCATAAAGGGGTTTAAATACATGGAGGACTTAAAAAAAATTAGTGTCCAAAAAAATAATGACGGTACGGAATTAGACGTTTTCAATCCAACGCCGTATAAATTAATCGGTAAGGGTTTACAAGGGGCCGTATTTAAGGTATCTGATGATCGTTGCGTCAAGGTATATGTTGATGAAAAATATTGTACGATGGAAAGAAATGCACTAGAAGCAGGGCAAAACTCGAATATTGTACCTCATATGTTCGAAGTAGGTCCAAACTATATTGTGATGGAATATATTAATGGAGAATCATTAAGAGATTATCTTGAGAAATACACCACTTTTCCTTATAGCATGACGAAACGCATTTTATCTTTATTTCACCAAATGGAAAAAGTAGGATATAAAAGGATTGATGCCAATCTTCGCCATATTTACGTTGTAAATGGAGGATTAAAGGTCATAGATCATGTTAATTCGCTCTCGATTAACCGTACTGCCCCTATAAAATTTTTAAAAGGGTTACGTAAGAGAAGGTTGATGGGATCGTTTCTTGAACAAGTGAAAGAATTGGATTATGAACGCTATTCCAAATGGAAGAAAGCTTTGCGTGAACATTATGGGATAGAGTACTAGATTTTTGTATTTCTTTAAAATCCCCACTTCAGTTCCTAAATTTCCTTCGGTTAGAAGTGGGGTTTACTAATTGTTAATACAGGTTAAAGAAGGGATTATATGTCTAACCAGCAAATTATAACAAAGGATAAATATGGACAGCCAATTTTACTAGAAGATATTCAAAAGGTTTGTAATGAATATAATCTAGGCAGAATTAAGCAGAAAATTAGTTTGCTTGGAGGATCTACTAATACAAATATCTACCTTGAAACACTAAAAGGAAAGTTTGTTTTAAGATATATTACGTTTCCTGTTTCAAAAGAGCGCATCTTCTATATAGAAGACACTGTAAAGTGTTTGAAAAAAGTTAATTTACCCGTACAAAGCACAATCAGGAATAAAATGGGTGATTGCTATTTTATTGACAAAAATAGAATGGTCCAAGTCTTCCCATTTATTGAAGGTTCAAAGTTTAGTTTTCTTCCCAATCAAATAAAATCTTTTGGAAAAACACTGAGTCAATTTCATCATACGCTTTCTGACCGTATTCAAGGACCACAACCAGGTTATAAAAATCATCCATCTGAAGAAAACTTAGAAAAAAAACTAAAAAATCTATATAAGAAGCGTAACAGGATCTCTAAAACGGCTTTGAGTCGCGTAGAATCTTTGTACTATCATGTGAATCAACAATGGGCGAAAGAAAGCATCGACCATCTTCCACAATCAATCATCCATGACGACTGGCATCCTTGGAATCTCATATATGACAATCAAGAACAAGTGTCATGTATTCTTGATCTGGATGGAATCCAACGTGAAATACGTCTATACGATGTGGCCTATGGTTTATATCATATTTATATGAATGCTTCTAGTCATGACAAGAAGGCATATGCAGACCTGTTTGTTGAAGGCTATAGTGACTTAATCTTTGAAGAGAAAAAGTTATTGCCTTTATTTGTCGCTAAAGTTGGCTTATTCTTTGTTATGAAATCTGCTTCAAATATTGAGAAACAATTAACAGACAATGAATCCTTTATTCAATTTTTAATCAGTGAAAAAGGAAAAGATTTTTTCGAATAACGATCAAAAAATAGAACATATACGGCATAGAATGATAAAAACCTGACTTGGGCTAAGAAGTTTCAGTCAGGTTTTCTTTATTTTTAAATAGGAATCGATAAATGACAGACCTCAAGTTAAGAATAGGTCAATAAAAAACTATAAGAGGTGCTCAATAGTATTAAACGCTTTAATAAAGTTTTGATAATGACCAAGAGAATTAATATGATCTCTTTCAGATAATAGTTTTTGTTTCCATTGTTTTGGATCTTTCAGATTTAGTTCGTACAATAAGTTTGATATTGTTTTATCCTTAGAACAGAGGAACGCTATTTTTTGAAGAATCATATGAAACCCATTCTTAAAATGTGCAAAGTCATCAGGATAGTCCTGAGTAAGTTGCTTATGTTGTCGTACGACAAGATTTTCTTCTATCATATCAATTTCTTCAAGTAGAACTAATATGTGGACAGAAATTTCAAAGGTGTTGTATTTTTCTTGGTATCGATAAAAATTTTTCATTAAGTCGTGGTAAATGTTTACATAATTTATGGGATGCTCTTGATGATAGGCAGATACGTTAGGATAATAGCGAAATTTAGCTCCGGCGAGATAAAGCCGATAGCCAAGTTCTGTGTCTTCAAATCCCCATCCTTTAAAACTTTCTTCAAAACCACCAATTTTATCAAGTAATGATCTTGGAATTGAAACAAATCCACTAAGAAATGTGGTCCATGGAAGATGATATCCACTCAATTGTTCCCCAAAATGCTTTAGTATTTGTGGAAAGTAAGGTGCTTCATGAGCCAAAAGTTGATATTTTTGAGCCTGAATATCTTGTTGTGATAGTAGTTGGACGATATTTCCTTTATTGAGCTGAAGTTCTTTACTTGATAGGTTTAAGTTCTTGTCTTTTAATATGTTTTCTATTTTGAGCTTTGTCACGGGGTCGAATTCAGGAAAGATACAAGTATAGACACTTTTATAATAAAAGGTACCTAATACAACCTGATTTTCTTCAGTTTGGTGATGGTTATAGTGATTTTGTACAAAATCTGGATCAACAATCATCTCGGCATCCAATAAAATAATGATCTTCCCTAATGAACTTTCAATACCAATGTTTCTTGATATTGACCGACCAAAATTTTTATCATTACGCAGATATTTAAAAAGAAATGGAGGTGTGAACTGGTTTAAAATACATGGTGTTTCGTCAGTTGAACCATCATCAATAAATATAACTTCCATTTTAGAAGGATCAAAGCTTTGATTTTGTAAAGAGTAAAGGGTTAATAGATTTTGTGGATATCGATTATATGATGGAATAATCACACTTACATCTATCTCCATGAAGAACACTCCATTCTGTAAGGATTAGCTCATTTTTACAAAGAAGTTAAATCGTCGAAAGCTTTAACTAAATTAGGATATGCTTCAAGTGATTTAATCGTATCTTGTTCGGTTAAAATAGTTTGTAATTGTTGTTCTAATCCAGAAAGGGTTGTTAAGTTTTTTACTGGTTCTCCATCTTTCATTAAATCTAACGCTGTGTTTAATAGGGCTCGTATGGAGTATCGATAAGAAGAGAACTGATTAGGGTACTTCACTTTAAGAGTTTTAAATTCTTTTAAAATATAATGAACATCGAGCCGATCGTACAAGCCCAACAAGATGAATACAATGGCAAGAACATCGATTGATTTGTGTTTTTTTTGAAACAGCCAAAAATTAGTTAATGATGATTCCCAGTTAGAATCATTAGATATAGGATGTTCTTGATGGTAACCTGCAATATCTCTTCGATAGGCAAAGGTAGCTCCGTATTGATAAAGTCTGAAACCAAGTTCCCAATCTTCAAAACCCCATCCTCTAAATGATTCATCAAAATATCCACTCAATTGAAGCAATGATTTTCTTACCGATACGTTTGCTGTTACAAATGCCATCCATGGTGTTTGAAACTGCTTTAAGTCTTCTCCAAATAGTTCAATTGTTTTTTTGTCTAATTCTGATTGAGAAAAAAATGAGAGTTTCCGAAAAGCCTGTGAATGGAGATCGTTTTTATCGATCAACTGTACGGGACGTCTTGTTTCAATAAAGGTGTTGAATTTTTTCATATATATTGGTGATTGATTTATGAGATCCTCTAATTGAGCTAATTGATTTGAATTTAGTTCCGGAAATGCAAAGGAGTAGAGCGTGTGAAAACCCAGTTCACCTGTTAGAACACCATTAGGATGAGTTTGGTGATAGGTGTAATGTTTTTCGACAAAATCAGGGTTAACAATCATTTCAGCATCTAGGAAAATGATAATTTTGCCTTTTGCCTTTTTAATTCCAAGGTTTCTTGCTTTTGATCTTCCTTTGTTTGACGTGCGTATATATTGAAATGAGAAGGGTGGATAATACATTTTGAGAATATTTTTTGTTTCATCTGTTGAACCATCATCTATGAAAATAACTTCCATTTTACTTGGATCAAAAGTTTGGATTGCTAAAGAATCCAAGGCCAGTAAGTTTAGAGGATATCGATTATAGGATGGAATAATCACACTTACCTCAGTACCCATTTATACTCCTCCAGTTTTATTCATTTTTTCAATAGCCTTTGACAGATCTTCAGTTGTTCCGGTATCTAAATACGATTCGCCCTTAACGGCATAGATCCGAAATCCTTCCTTCATGGCAGTCGAGAAAACATCTCCTAAGACGAGTTCGTTTGTATCGGTATAATTTTTAACGTAATCAGAAAGGAATTTTTGAAATTTAGATGTCCAAGCTGCTATTCCCCAGGCATAGTCTGTTTCAGGTTTTACTTTAGGTTTATCGATTATATCAACGACTTGGAAGTCTGTTTTCTTTTCTTTTAAAGTAGTCATTCCTAACTTGTGCCAAGCCTTTGTAGGGAATACACCTAAAATAATATCTGCATTAGGTTTATCTTTTATCTTTTGAATTAACGATTTATAGAGAGAGTCGGGTTTAAACAATGTGTCTGGCATTCCAAACGTTATTAAGTAGTCTTCTTGCTTTGGCAGCCAAGGTGTTGCTTGAGCAAGTGCGTGGACCATTCCATTGCTTTTGGATTGGATTAAATATGAAAAATTCATCCCAAAGCGTTGACCATCTAAATAGTAGGATAAAATATCTGTTTTAGACGAATTAATGATAAAAAAAACATCTTTAACATTTGCTAGTTTCATAGATTCGACTAAATATTGTGAAACTGGACAAGGTCTTAAAGATCCTCGATATTTTTGATAACCAATAGGGAACATTTCCTTTGAAAAGGCGAGTGGTGATAATCTTGTACCTAACCCTGCTGCGGGTATAACTCCAAATGTTTTCAATATTCGTTCTCCCTTATATTTAGAATAGAAATAAGCTTCATAAGAAAATCAGTAAGTGATTTTAAATTTGAATCGTCTTGTAGGCGAGCGACATCCCAAATGAATTCTTGTGGCACAGGATAATGTATTCCTTTGTGATAGTTAAAAAGTAAATCATAACAATTTTGCTCAAATGATCCGGATACGAGTTTTTCGTTTATCACGTATCGGATTAACTGTAAAACGTGACTTTTTTCAATTGGCTCTATAAAGTCTATACGATAATACATAATTGGATTTATTTCCTGATGTTTATCTATAATGTAATGAATGTTCTGCTGACTTTCATGAGCTTGAAATTTGGAACGAGGATGTTCTTGATGATAATTTTTAATCGAAGTATCTACAATCCCTTTTAATCCGTCTTTCCAAAGACGGTATCCCATCTCTTCGTCTTCTCCTCCATATCCTTGGAAGTGTTCATCGAACATACCGATCTTTTTTAAATGTCTCGATTTTACAGAGCAATTCATTATGATGAAATACATCCAAGGGAATTCAAATCCAGAAAGTTCACTGTCATATTGATTGACAAATAACTCATACCATCCAGAAAAATCTTGTTTTGATGAATGAGCAAAGAGTTGACCCGTCAAAATATCTTGTGGGTTTATTGAAGGTATATAAGTTCCTTCTTGCTCTGAGAAATTTTCATGTATTTTATTCCAAAAAGAACCGCAAACAAATATTTTGTCATATTTTTCATGAAGGGTTACATGTTTTGTAATAAAGTTTGGTTCAGCAATCATATCACTATCACTAAAAATGATAATTTCACCTGTTGAAGCCTCAATACCTCGATTTCTTGCACATGATCTTCCGGAATTATTTGGGAGACGAATATATTTTAAGGAATAATTCGTTTGTATTTGACTGATAGCAGCCATTGTTTGATCTGTAGATCCATCATCCACCACAATGACTTCAAAGGATTCTTTTGGAAAATCCTGATATAAATAAGACCTTAAGGCTAACAAAAGTCTTTCCTTAGCGTTATAAGATGATAGGATGATGCTTACCTTTTTTCGATAAGGTTGATGGAAATCAGAGCGTGCTTTTTTATTCATTGTATCTTCAGAAGGATGATGCGGTTTATACTCTAGATCGTTTTGATCGGATTTCTTATCTAACATAACTTCAGGTTCATCAATGAAAGATGCAGGTGGCAAAAGGATCTTTTTAAGAGTTGAACTCTGTCTAATATAAGAGTCAAAACGGTTGCTGATTTTGGATTGAGAAATTTCCTTTTTATCTTGATTAGTTTTCTTTTCCTGAGAATGGGTCGTTTGATTATTTGAACTCAATTCACTCTTAAATGTCGCTTCATTTGTTTGAGTGGAACATGGCGTAGAAGAAGACTTGTTATAAAGAAGAGATGCAGAATTTAACTCTAGAGCGATAACATCCTGATAGTTTAAATGAACCGTGCGTTTATTTAAGTCGAAACCAATTAAACAATGATGATTAAACTTAGAGAAAGTCATCATCAACGACCGATTAGAACCTTTTAGAAAAACGTTCAATTTATCTCCAGGCACTAACTTCATAACGGTATTATATATAGAAAAACGATTTTCTTCGTGTGCCATAGGTTTCGCCCGCCTTTATTGCAAGATTACTATACATTATTATAGTTAGCGCTTTTTTGTATAGGCTATTTGTACAAAAATTTCTATCTAAGGAAATTAAAAAGGTTGTAACCTAATACAGGTATACAGTTAGTGAATTTGAATTTGTCATATGGTTTAAAGGCAAAAGAATATAATAATTTTAAAAATAGGGCATTGGCGGATTCATCAATAAGGTTAGGTTAATATACATATATTGATGATCATTTTAGAAGGAGATGTCCAAAAATGTCAGATTTGACGAGGGAAACGACCAATCTGTTTAATGAATTGACAAGTAAGAAAATTAGAAAAAAAACAAATTCCTGCGTGGGATGTATATGTGATACGTTAAGCAAAGCAAAAACTAAAGAGAAATTTATTCTTATATTAAAAGGTACCTCTGTACCACTTTCATTAAATGAAGAAGACGAATTAACTGGAGGGACAATTCTTACACTTGAGAAATTTAAACATGAAGATGGTTGTGCTGTGTTTACATTCCATCAATCAAGTGATAAAACGAAGTATCCTCATCTCGTACAAAAAAAATTTATCATTGACTGTCATTGTATTTGTGGATTAGTCTTTGTAGAAAGAGATAAATGATTGTTGAATAATTATGAACTATGTGATACAGATCAATAATCAATGTAAAAAAGATGACTATCTTGTAAAATTGAGTCATCTTTTTTATCTATTATTTTTCTTGTTTAGGCTGTGTTGTAACTAAGTTTTCTCCCTTAATAAGGACTTCTTTGCCTTTATAAGGGAGATACTTAGTATTATAAGATGCGAGCTATAGAACTAAACTGTTTTAAAAAAAATAAATGATTTTCCTTTATATTGAACTATATTGTTTCTTTTTATGCTGTTTCTTTTGTTTTTGTTGTTTTTTTCTATGCTTTTGTTTTTGTTTGTTTTTAAATGATTTTTTTGGATCGTAATCATATTTTTTATGGTGTTTCTTATTATGATAATCCTTATTCCTATCTAGGTGTTTGTTAGGGCATTTTGGACTTTCTGTTTCGGAAACCGTCATCAATCCAAATGCTAGTTCGTTAACAATCCGAGTTCTGGTTCCTAAGACTTCTAATTGAAGGGTTGGAGCTAGTGTACCGCCAAAGTGAGCGAATTGGAATTCAGGCGGAAGTAAACCAACTTCCTCAATCGGAATACCTTGTAAGTTAAAATTATCAATAAAGCTAAGCACAGTGAAATCAGGAAGAACGAGCCAAGAATAAGCTTGAAATGGTTCTTGCGGAGGGTTGGTAACGACAAGGCCACTGCCATTTAAAGGAACATAATTGCCACGAAGGCGACTCGCAACAAAACCATATAAACCATCTGGACCTGGACCAGGCATAAGACCAGGGGCGAAAGTAAATCTGTGACTATCGGTAAATAGGTAGTAACGTCCACCGCTGACAACCATATGAGGCCGTTCTGTTTGTTGGTTTACACATGGTGCTTGAAGTAAAGCAGGGAGCAGCTGCCATTCAGTGTAATTATTATTACGAAGAAGAGCGATGCCAATATTTCCTGTATATAAACTGGCTTCAGGTGGAACTCCTGGACCACAATTTATTTCTCCTGGTAAACCACCGATGTTGCCTTCAAATAACAAGTATTCACACCCCGTGGCTGGATCCTTAAAGAAGAATGGATCACGAAAGGCATAGATGATACCTCCGCCTTGCGATTGCTGCAAGGTTTGGTACAATACACCCTCGGGTTCAAGGATAACTCGATGAGGCCCAAAGTTAGTAAAAATGACCCCGTCTAAATTGGAAACGACGTTGGCTGTTGCTAGTACAATACGTTGTTCAAAAGTGAGCTGGGTTTCACCACGTCTTCCTGTTGCTGTGTAGAAGAAATTAACTCTTCCATTTTCTACGAATGCCGATCCTGCCCATTCACGGGAACCAGGTGAAGCTCCCTCTGGAAATACAGTTCCGCCTTCAATCCAATCAACGCCATTTCGAGAATAAAAGTAACCAATTCTTGCGACGTCATGACGTTTTCCAGGTAATACACTTTTTGGTGCAGTTAACGCAAAAAGAACTCGCCATCCTCCTGGAAGAACAGCTATTGATCCATCCTTTTCTGTTAATGGCCACATATCCCAAATCCAGACATCTGGTGAGATTCGTGGAAAAGGCTCGTTAATGACATTGGTCGTATTTTCAGGTGTGATTCGAATCATTTCGGCTTGTTCTCTTGTCCAATTGGAAGGAACAGCATTAATATGCTCACTTAAACAGCGGTTAAAGTCTTTTACAGGGTTGTAATTACAGAATCTTTCGATATCTTTATTGGTAAAGGTTCTAAATATAGTCAGTTGGTTACCTGAGCCAATTGCACTCGGAAAGTTTCGGTTGGGCGCTCCTCCTGGGATAGGGGAAATTGAAGGGGTCGATCCAGGGATGCTTTGAGTAATAGGGAATGTCTGATTGATTCTTACATCAGATAATTTGGAAGATTTAGAATGAGAGTGTTTATTCCTCGATGTTCTTAGACTACTGCGCATGGGTGTTTTTAGGCTGCCATAACATCCACAATCATCATCATGTTTAGTTTTGCCGTACTTAGTATGATATGTTGACAAATATAATCCATCCTTTCTTCAATATGTTTTTTGAACTTTAACTAAGTTCTCTAGTATCATATGTTCTCTACTAAAAGAGGTATAGACGAACGATCTGATGAAATCATTGAAATTTAATGCATATTATGGAAAATAATTAAATCTCAAAGTAATTTCTTTTAAATCACTAGAGGGTAAGTCTGTTTGCTATTAGATAGAAGTGGTTAGAAATTATTGATAGTTAACGAAATATTCAAAGTTAAATGGCAATGAGGTGAACGTTATAACTTGAGTTATTTTTTTATCGTGGGATTTTGATAAAATTTAAATAAACCGCATATTTTTTAATTATTCTTCTCACGTGGCACAATCGTACAAGCTATTTTCAAATATAATTTCATAAACTAATAGTAAGACAAACTATTCCCAAAAGGAGAGGATATGTCGATGGCATTAAAATTATATTTAGATCCAGGTCATGGCGGGAAGGACACAGGTGCTAGTGGCCATGGATTACAAGAAAAAAACTTAACTCTACAAATTGCGCTTCGATTACGAGACATCCTGGAGAGGGAGTATACGGGACATTCTATAAAAATGAGTCGAACGACGGATACCTATAGGGCGCTTAGCCAGCGAACGAATGAAGCCAATAGCTGGGGAGCCAAGTTCTTTCTAAGCATCCACATTAACGCGGGTGGAGGAACAGGTTATGAAGACTACGTTTATCCTGGGACAGGAAGCCCAACGACAACTTACCAAAATATCATACATCAAGCCGTGATAGGAACCACTCGTTTTATAGATAGAGGAATGAAAACAGCCAATTATCATGTCTTGCGTGAATCATACATGCCAGCCCTTCTGACAGAGAATGGTTTTATTGATAATGACTCCGATGCAAATAAACTTAAAGAATCCAACTTTATTGAAAAAATCGCCCGAGGTCATGTCAATGGTCTCGTTAAAGCTTTTCATCTTTCTAGCAAAAAGGGAGCAAATAAAGGAAAAGCTTCAGCAAGGACTTCATCAAGGAGATCAAATGACGGATCCTTTAGAGTTCGAGTGAAAGTACAAGACCTTTATTATTACAATAAACCTGATTGGAATTCAAAAGTAGGACTAGTTCATAAAGGTGAAGTATTTACGGTTGTTAAAACCTTAAGGGTCAACGAATCCAAAATGTATAAGCTCAAAAGCGGCAATTTTCTCACTGCGAATCCAAATTATGTAGAAATTTTATAACGTTCTAATCGTGTAGACGTCAGATTGAACCGCGTTTATGAATAAAGCTTCTATTCATAAGCGTGTTTTTTTGACGTTTTTTTAACCAGACTTGGCATGGCCTTCAAATTGGATACAACCCTATTGAGAAACGATTCATTGCCAAAACTCTTCATTTTCTTCACAAAATAGTGACAATATTCGAAAGATGTCTAGAAGTTTTTTGTTGGTCTTGCTATAATGTATGTTAATCATTGAAGACCTAAGGAGATGTCATGATGAGTAAAAAAATAGAGATCACTTTGACGACACAAAAGAAAGATAAACCAGACTATAACAAACTAGGATTTGGCAGATACTTTACGGATCACATGTTTGTGATGGATTATCATACGGATAAAGGGTGGTACGATCCAAGAATTGTCCCTTATGAGCCGATTTCCTTAAGCCCATCCTCCATGGTATTTCACTATGGTCAAGCTGTATTTGAAGGTATGAAGGCTTATCGTACGGAGAAAGGCCAAGTTCTTTTATTCCGTCCTGATAAAAACCTTAGTCGCCTAAATACATCAAACGAACGATTAGACATACCAGCCGTCGATGAAACGTTTGTGATTGATGCCATTAAGAAATTAATTACGGTCGACAAAGAATGGGTTCCAACAGCAGAAGGACAGTCTCTTTACATTAGACCCTTCATCATTGCTACAGAACCTTACTTGGGAGTTAGACCTTCTTCTGAATATAAATTGATTGTGATCTTATCTCCTGTAGGTTCTTATTATGGAGATCAATTAAAACCCGTTAAAATCTACGTTGAAGATGACTATGTTCGCTCAGTCAAAGGCGGCGTTGGTTTTACAAAAACTTCAGGGAACTATGCTGCCAGTTTGAAAGCCCAAACAGAAGCAGAAAAAGTCGGCTATGCCCAAGTTCTCTGGCTAGATGGTGTTGAGAAAAAATACGTTGAAGAAGTAGGCAGTATGAACATCTTCTTTAAAATTGACGGTGAAGTCGTTACTCCTGCGTTGAACGGAAGTATTCTTGCAGGTGTGACACGTGATTCCGTTATTAACTTATTGAAACACTGGGGTGTTCCAGTTTCAGAAAAGAAAATTGCCATCGAAGACATCTACGAAGCATCTAAAGCTGGCAAACTTGAAGAAGTTTTTGGAACAGGAACAGCGGCCGTTATCTCACCGGTTGGCGAATTGAAATGGGAAGATCATGTGATGAACGTGAATAAGGGTGAGATTGGAACGATCTCTCAAAAACTCTATGATGCCATTACAGGTATTCAAAGCGGTAAAATAAAAGATGAATTTGGCTGGACAACAGACGTTGAAGAACTAGCAACAATAAAATAAAATATAATCATCTTATTAGTGAACCCGTATAAGAAAATGACCCTATCTGTGACCTAGAGGTAACCTCAATGGATGCATAGATGGGGTCCAATTTTTTTAAAAGACAACACCACCGCAAGACGAAGTCATGATAAAATAAAGGTAAAAAAGAAAAGAAACAGAAGAGAAAAGGGCAAAGGATGATCACATTGGAACACCTCGTGAATGAAAATGTTAAAGCAGTTCAAGTTAGTGGTATTAGACGATTTACTCAGCTCATGGCTAAGTATCCAGATGTCCTATCTCTTACGATTGGACAACCTGATTTTGAAACACCAGAACATGTCAAAGAAGCAGCCAAAGCAGCCATCGATCATAATCATACAGCATATACCGCCATGGAAGGCGTGCCGGAACTTCGCGAAGCTATCTCACAGTTTGCCTTAAAGAAATACCATCTTCATTATGACCCAGAATCTGAAATAATTGCAACGATTGGGGCAACTGAAGCGCTAGATATCACGTTTCGTACTTTTTTAAGTCCTGGAGACGAAGTGATTATTCCTGCACCGGCTTATCCAGGCTATGCGGGGCCGATTGAACTATGTGGTGGGGTTCCTGTATATGTTGATACAACTCATACCGATTTTAAAATTACAAGTGAACAAATAAAAAAACATCTATCTGATCGGACGAAAATGGTGGTCATTCCTTATCCATGTAATCCAACAGGATGTGTTTTAACAAAAGAAGAACTCGATGATCTTGTGAGTGTCTTAAAAGATGAAGATGTGATTGTTCTCTCTGATGAAATTTACAGTGAACTTACATATGGGATAAAACATCTATCGATTGCAGAATACCCTGTTATGAAAAAGAAAACAGTCGTGATAAACGGCTTATCAAAATCCCATGCCATGACAGGCTGGCGAATGGGGTATATTTTATCTGATAAAGATTTAATTAAACACATCATTAAATCACATCAATACGCGGTGACATGTATTTCAAGTATTACGCAGTATGCGGCTATTGAAGCTTTAACAAATGGAATTAATGATGCCGAACCAATGCGGCAGTCATATGAAAAAAGATTAGACTATGTACTTGAACGATTGAAAAATATGGGTATCGACACCGTTCGTCCGCAAGGGGCCTTTTATGTTTTTCCTTCAATTAAAAAATTCAATTTGACCTCTTTTGAATTTGCTCATCAATTACTTGAAAAAGAACATGTCGGGGTGATACCTGGAGATGCGTTTTCTCCAATTGGAGAAGGTTATATTCGAATATCGTATGCTTATTCACTAGAACAATTACAAGAAGGATTGGATCGTCTTGAACGATTTATTCAAACTTTAGAAAAATAAAGTGATACTTCCCTACAGATTATTAGCTAAACCAATTGGACAAGTTGTCCTGTGAATCTTAGAGATAGAGACCTGCTCTGCTATAGTTTAACGGGATAAAGACTAGAGGGATTAGGTAAACCTAATGCCCTCTAGTCTTCAATTGACAATGTATTATTCGTTTTTGGATATTTCGGTCCTCTAATTTGAAGCTTTCCATTTTTGAACGTCGCTTTCGTCCGTTGTTTAACAATGGTATAAGGTAAATATATTGTTCGAGAAGATTGCTGCATGCGTCTTTCATGATAATAATAATGCTCGGCATCATGATTGGCGTTTGTTTCTTCTTTTTGTACAACTGAAATTCGGAGGTGATCTCCTAACATTTCAATATGGATATTCTGACGCTCAACACCTGGAAGATCTGCATCAACCACCCACTCAGACTCCGTTTCATAAACATCTACAGGAAAAGAATAACCTTGCAATGAAGAACTTTGAAAAAATGAATCAATGGAATCCAAAATACCACGATAAGACTCACTTTTAAAGAACTCATCCATTTGGCCAAGGAGTCCGTGACCAAAATTGAATGGTTTTGGCGGAAGTTTTCTTAATTTATTTTCAGGTTCTTTATTTTGTTCATCCATGATCCTTTTACTCCTTTTTAAAAATAGTGCTCGGACATACAAAATAGCCCGCTCCACTAATAATTTATGACTTTCTATTAAGGCTTGTGACACCAAATGTAATTGAAATAAAAAAATAAAAAGAAGAAACAGATGGATGAATCATTGGATGCAAAAAACGACGAAAAGAGGGATTAAACATCTAAATAAAAGGGTACAAATACGCATAAGGCTGTATGTTTTTAGAAAAAGTGTACCAAACTAATGATAATATTTGTGAGCGCGTCTAACCTTATGTTATGATAAACTTTCATTGTTTTGTGATAGTTATCACAATCTTATCTTAAAATGGAGGGTCAATAGAGAATGACAATGCATAAAGCCAAATTATCAGAATCAGAGGCGATCTTTTCCATGTACGAACAAGCTGTAAAAATCATGAAAGACCAAGGAATTGATCAATGGGATGAAAAATATCCAAGTCATGATCAATTAGTTGAAGATATAGAGAATGAAGAATTATACGTTTATACTGAGGACGACACATACTTGGCTGCGATCGTACTGAATGAAGATCATGATAAAGAAACCGAAAAGATCCCATGGAACTATACCGACGGTCCCTCGTTAATTATTCACCGGCTTGTTGTTCATCCGGAAGCAAGAGGGAAAGGACTTGCAAAAAAACTCTTAGCCTTTGCTGAAGATTTTGCACACGAACATGGATACAACCAAATTCGGTTAGATACATATAAAATCAATGTCGGGGCTGTAAAACTTTATGAAAAAACAGGCTATGAATTGCGTGGAGAAATGGACTTAGGAAAAGAACATCCATTTGTTTGCTTTGAAAAGAATATGAAGGTCGCGAGTAAAGCAGGGAAGTAATATTAATATTTAAAGCCACAAGCCAAAAAGTAAAAAATTTGGCATGTGGCTTTTTATAAGGCAGCGGACAGCCGCTACCTTTTCAAATGATCCATTTATTAGAGAGACGCTGTTAAAATCGAGACAACATCTTCTTTATTTAACTTTTTGAATTGGCCAAATTCACCATTAATCACGGACTTATCCGCCATCAGATCAATTTTATCATCACCAATTTCATAATCTTTAAGTGCACTTGGAGCACCTATACGATTCCAAAACTCGCGAAGTTTTGCAATTCCTTCAAGAGCAACATCACGATCGGATTTTCCTGAAGGATCAACATCAAATACACGAACAGCGAGCTGTTTGAATCGATCCACATTTACGTCTAAGTTGTGTTTCATCCAATTTGGGAAGATGATAGCAAGCCCACCGCCATGTGGAATGTCATAGACGGCTGAAACAGAGTGTTCAATATTATGAGTAGCCCAATCACCTTGGTAACCCATTGACACCATACCGTTAAGCGCCATTGTTCCGCAATAAAGAATGGTTTCTCGTAAGTCGTAATTCTCTAAGTCGTTAACCAGTTTTGGTCCTTCTTCCATCACGGTTCTTAAAATGGACTCACAGAAACGATCTTGAAGTGGGGTATGTTTAGCTGGATGGAAATAGTGTTCAAAGACGTGAGACATCATATCGACAATACCATAAATCGTTTGATTTTTCGGTACTGTGAACGTATTGACGGGGTCTAAAATAGAGAATTGAGGATAAGTCACAGGGCTACCCCAACCATATTTTTCATTTGTTTCCCAATTGGTAATGACAGAACCAGCATTCATTTCAGAACCTGTTGCTGCAAGGGTGAGAATAGTACCAAATGGTAAGGCTTCCGTTACTTGATGTTTTTTCGTGACAAAATCCCAAGGGTCTCCGTCATATTTGGCACCTGCAGCAATGGCTTTAGTACAATCAATCACGCTTCCTCCACCAACAGCAAGCAAGAACTCGATGCCTTCTTTTTTACAAATGTCGACGCCTCTTTTTACCGTGGTTAATCTTGGATTAGGTTCAACACCAGAGAGCTCAAAGAGTTCAACATTTATACTATTTAATAAACCAATCACCTGATCGTAGAGACCAGACCGTTTAATACTTCCTCCGCCATAAACGAGTAATATTTTTTTCCCGTAATCTGGAATGAGGCTTTTTAATTGTTCCACTTGACCTTTGCCAAAAATTAATTTTGTTGGATTATAAAACGTGAAATTTTCCATTATATCACCTCATATGTAATTGAATTTAGTGAAGCTATATTTAGAATGGCATAAAACGGCTTCACAGGTCAAATTGCGTGCCTGTTGTTCCGTAATCTACTGTCACCACCCGGAATTAGTAAATGGTATGAAGTCGCTCAATTACGTTTGAGGTAGCTCAATTAAGGTTCAAAGTCGCTCAATTAAGCTTGAGGTAGCTCAATTAAGGTTCAAAGTGGCTCAATTATGTTTGAGGTAGCTCAATTAAGGTTCGAAGTCGCTCAATTAAGCTTGAGGTAGCTCAATTAAGGTTCAAAGTCGCTCAATTACGTTTGAGGTAGCTCAATTAAGGTTCAAAGTGGCTCAATTATGTTTGAGGTAGCTCAATTAAGGTTCGAAGTCGCTCAATTCCGTCCTTAAGTCGTTCGATCAAGTTTCGAAGTAGCACTATCATTCCAGTCGACCCTTAACCTTATAAGAAAAAAGAGCCATACCTTCATCAATGTAAGGTATAGCTCCTATTTTTCAGATGTTAACAAAAATGGTCGCTTGATTTCGGGACGGACATGCCAAACAATGGGCGTAAGTACAATGCCACATAGGTACCAAGCATGGCCATGATCGCCCAAACGTAGCCATGAAGGCTGAATGAAGCGATTCCGCTGAAATAGGCACCGATATTACATCCGAAGCCAAGGCGGGCGCCGTATCCCATCAATAATCCGCCAATAATCGCAGCGGCTAATCGTTTAGCTGGGATTTTTTTGAGTACGAATAGTCCGCCAAGAGTTGAGGCAACAAAGGCACCAATGATCAAGCCAAAGTCCATCACGCTTGTTCCATCAGTGAAAACAGATTGATGGAGGGCAGCAGCTTTTGGTCCTGACCAATACGCCCAATTTTCCACATTAATTCCTAAGGCACTAGCAGCTTTAGAACCCCATAAAGCAAAACCAGAGGTGATGCCCCATGGGCTTCCTTTGACAAATAATGTAGCCGCATTAAGCACTGCAAGAACAACAGCAGCCGTTAAAAGAGGCCATGAACCTCTGAAGATCCGCTTCCAGCCTGTAGTTGTTGGTAGAGACGCCATTTTTGGCGCTTTCCTTCTTTTCTCAACGACAAACGTCATCCAAGTAATAAAACCAAAAATGATCATTTGAAGCACCCAACCGCCTAACCAGCCGAGTCCCGTACTTGTTGCTAAAGAAAAGGGTTTAAAGGATGGCATTTGATTAATCCAAAAGTCAAAATGCCAAGCACCAATGACGGAACCAACAATAAATGCGATTAAAGTAAAAAACATTTCCGTACGTCCGCCACCGACAGCGTACAAGGTACCTGATGCACAACCGCCGCCAAGCTGCATCCCAATACCAAAAAGAAAAGATCCAACAATGAGACTTGTGCCGACAGGATCTAAGTTAGGTGTCGGTTTTGCTCCAAATAGAGTGGTATTTACAGAAAAAATAATGGCGAATAATGTACTAGCAACCGCAAGCATCAGCATATGAGCTCGGATCGCTTCTCCATTTCCGACAGATGTGAATCGTCTGAACGCAGATGTAAAACCGAATCTTGCGTGAAAAAGAGTAACGCCTAATAGCAATCCTATCCACAAAAGGATGCCCTGCTTAATTCCCCCAATTGAAATGCTGGCAATACTTAGGATGATAGCTATAATCACAGCGCTTATAACAAGCCAAGTTTGAGGAGAACCAAGAGGTACGATTTGCGATTTGACTTTTTTATTTACATTGTCTTTTGACAAAGCAGTAGAAGCTGATGATGAAGACATGTATTACACCTCTTATTCCTATAAAATTAGTGTGCATTAATTATATTAATACATTTAAACTAGAAAATAAAGTCAAAAAGACCATAGGGTTTATTTACCATAAAATATGTGCTAAAACTGCCCTTTTAAAAACAATGTCATCTTCCAACTCCCAAATAATTAAGGGTGTTTTTGTGAAACTGGCCACAGCTCTTTAGAAAAACCCCAAGTTTAACCCAATTTTTTATAAACAGTCAGAATGAAATAAATGAGATAAGGATATAGCTATTAAAAGTTATAAGAAGGAATGATAGAGATGATGAATCATTATGAAAGATAAACAATTAAATCAATCCGTCGCCCTTTTAATTATTGATATGATGAACAACATGGACTTTCCAGAAGCGGATCTTCTCATTCATGAGCTCAAATATAAAATACATAATATGGTTGAATTAAAACAGCGTTGTAAACAAGAACACATTCCCATCATTTATATCAATGATCATTACGATCTTTGGAAATCGGATGTTCATGCCATTGTATCTAAAGCTATGAAGGGAAAGGCTAAAGATATTATCAAGCCACTGGTCCCAGATGATGACGATTACTTTGTCTTCAAACCAAAACATTCTGGTTTTTTTGCAACGCCACTTGAACCGTTGCTTATGCATTTAGGTGTAGAAACACTGATCCTCATGGGTGTTGCTGGGAATATCTGTGTTTTATTCACAGCTAATGATGCTTATATGCGAGACTATAAGCTTTTCATCCCCCAAGATTGCTGTGCTTCCAATGTGAAGGAAGACAATGATTATGCTTTAAAAATGATGAAAAATGTCTTGAAAGCGAACATATCTCCTCAAAAAGAATTAAATCTTAAAAATAAAGAAAAAGGCATTTAATAAAGAAAACTTGCCGATTGGCGAGCCAAAGGCGAAGACAGAGGCTTAGTTGCACTTATACTGATAACCAAAATATACAAATAAAAATCAGTATAAAGAAAACTTGCCGATTGCGGGGCCAAAGGCGAAGACAGAGGCCTAGTTGCACTTATACTTTCTTAAAGTGTAAAAAAGAACAAATCTTATTTGAAAGTTAACAGTTTATGTCTATTCAAGGCGTCCATTCCTATCCACTGTTTTTTTAATAAAATGGTAGAAATAAAGTCAACTCCTGCGTTAAGATAAGACTATCGAATGAAAAAGATCTCGTAAACATAGATTGACTTATGGTAGGGAAGGATGACCCATGCATGCTTCAAGAAGCACAAGGTTTATTAAAAAAATATTTTGGTTATGATTCATTTCGCAGTGGGCAAGCAGAGATCATTAGTCGCTTACTTAATCAGCAAGACACAGTAGGAATAATGCCAACGGGTGGTGGGAAATCCGTTTGTTATCAAATTCCAGCCTTAATGTTGCCAGGGATTACCTTAGTGATTTCTCCCCTCATCTCACTTATGAAAGATCAAGTCGATGCGCTTGAAAAACAAGGGGTATCGGCGACGTTTATTAATAGTTCTCTCACAAGTGATGAGGCTTGGAAGCGCCTGAGGGGTGTATCAGATGGTCGGTATAAATTATTGTATGTCGCTCCTGAGAGATTAGAAGTTCCTTCTTTTTTAAATCGCCTCCTTCAACTTAATATTTCCTTAGTTGCAATAGATGAAGCGCATTGTATTTCTCAATGGGGACACGACTTTAGGCCAAGCTATCGGTTAATCATTAATATGATTGAGAGCTGCGCCGTGCGCCCAACCGTTGTCGCTTTGACAGCTACCGCAACACCGAGGGTGACAGCGGATATCTGCGACCTATTAAAGATTGGAAGAAAAGAAGTTATTCTAACAGGTTTTGCACGGGATAATTTGTACTTTCAAGTCATTAAAGGGCAAAGCAGACGTGTTTTTATAAATGAATATGTGAGAAAAAATAAAGATCAACCCGGCATTATCTATGCTGCCACTCGAAAAGAAGTGGACAACCTTCACCATTTTTTAAAAAAAGAAGGCATTCAGGTCGGAAAATATCATGCAGGGATGTCTGAAGAGGACAGACAGAAGAATCAAGAGCAATTTCTATATGATGATGTGACCGTACTTGTGGCTACAAATGCCTTTGGTATGGGAATTAATAAATCGAATGTACGCTACGTTATGCATTATAATATGCCTCGAAACATTGAAGCCTACTATCAAGAAGCCGGGCGTGCGGGTCGTGATGGTGAACGGGGAGACTGCATCCTGCTATTTGCCCCAGAAGATATTCAATTGCAAAAATTCTTTATCGATCAATCTGAAATGGATGATGTTTTAAAAAAAGACGAATATCACAAACTTGAGCGAATGATTAGTTATTGTCATACGGAGGATTGCTTACAATCTTATATACTTGAATACTTTGGGGATCAATCGTCTGAACGATGTGAACGTTGCGGGAACTGTAAGGATGACCGCAAACGGCAAGATGTCACTCGCGAAGCACAAATGGTTCTATCCTGCATCAAGCGCATTCGTGAGCGCTTTGGTAAAACATTTGTGGCACAAATCTTAACCGGAGCGACGAATCAGCGCATTAAAGATTTTGGATTTGATCGATTATCGACGTATGCGATCATGCGTGATCGGACGCAGAAAGATGTAAGTAGTTTTATTGACTTTTTAACGGCGGACCAATACCTAATCCCCTCCGGAGGAACGTATCCGACACTTTCGCTGTCTCGAAAAGCGATCAGTGTGCTTAAAGGAGAAAGCAAAGTCTTTAAAAAAGAAAATATCAAAGCTGTTAAAGTCACCGTAGACGATGCTTTGTTTGAAAAACTACGCGACATTCGAAAACAGCTAGCGGCTAAAGAAATGGTGCCACCGTATGTTGTTTTCTCTGATCAATCGTTGCGTGATATGTGTGCGAAACTCCCATCATCCGATATGGAATTTCTGATGATTAAAGGTGTCGGTCAGCAAAAACTCGAACGATATGGTGAAGTCTTTTTACGTGCAATTGCAGAATATCAAGGGAATAAAGAAGTATCATTATAGTTGATCATATGATGGAAAAACTTAAGAAATTAAAATCTCAGCCGAGTAAACGGATCAAAAGTGACGAACAATCGAGTTTCAGCCGAGTAAACGGATAGTAGATAAAAAATGGTCCAGATGAATAAAGTAGGACATGCACCGAGTCAATCTACTATGTAGGCGAGAGGTAAATAACGATCATTTTCAAGATAACTTGCTTAATGATTAAGGAAAAATCAAAAAAATTATTGTGTAATTATGACAAAATAATGAAAATCAACTGGTTGGATGATATTGCCACAGTTGCTACTCTTGATCATGCTTTCTTTTTCCTGTACACTAAAGAACGTTATCATAATTGCATATCAACATCCTCATCATCGTACGGTGGGGTAGAGGTCGCGATATCTATGAGTAGGACAGAGGAGACATAGGAAGATCTATGAATCTGTTTGAAAGGATATATCGCCGAAACGAAACTGAGATTCCTAGCTCACTTCGTTGGGGCTGCTATCGAATAGGAGCAGAACTGTCACATTACAAGGGTAATGTGGTGTGCTATCAAATGGAAGAGGTAGAGGGTCATTTTTCCGCTTGGATACACAACATCTATGCGGTTTTTTTGTGCTTAAAGAAGATAAGTGCATGGTGGACATGTTTTGTCTACTTAAACAAGGTTTGCCGGTTGGCAAGCTTTGCCCTTTTTTCTTCCAAAATTTTGGAGGTAATAAAGCATCATGTCTATTCAGTCAAATGAGACATCAGGTCTCAAACGTGGTTTAAAATCACGGCATTTAACAATGATTGCGCTAGGTGGCGCCATTGGTACAGGTTTATTTCTAGCAAGTGGGAATTCTATTTATACCGCAGGACCTGGCGGAGCACTGCTTGCTTATGCCATTATTGGTTTAATGGTGTACTTTCTAATGACCAGCTTAGGGGAACTTGCGGCCTATATGCCACATAGTGGATCCTTTAGTACGTATGGCACGCGTTTTGTTGATCCTTCCTTTGGCTTTGCTTTGGGCTGGAATTATTGGTACAACTGGGCCATTACGATTGCAGCGGAACTCTCTGCAGCAACCATTATCATGAAATATTGGTTCCCGCACAGTTCATCCCTTTTGTGGAGCGGTCTATTTCTTTTACTCATTGTCTTGCTTAATATCTTATCGGTAAAAGGATACGGTGAATCCGAATACTGGTTTTCTCTAATAAAAGTCGCTACTGTTATCATTTTTATTATCATTGGTCTCTTAATGATTTTAGGCATTATGAAAGGTCACACGGCAGGATTTTCAAATTTCACTAAAGGTGATGCACCGTTTCATGGTGGTTTTTTAGCGATGTTTAGTGTTCTTCTCTTGGCAGGGTACTCATTCCAAGGAACTGAACTTCTTGGCGTCGGAGCTGGTGAAAGTGAACATCCAGAGAAAAACGTCCCAAAAGCGATGAAAAGTATTTTCTGGCGTATAATTTTATTTTACATTGTGGCCATTTTTGTTATTGGGATGATCCTTCCATATGCAGATCCAAGACTTTCATCAGGTAGTGTAATGGTCAGTCCTTTTACACTTGTTTTCAAAAAAGCAGGACTTGCGATTGCGGCATCTGTGATGAATGCAGTCATCTTAACGGCCGTTATCTCTGCCGGAAATTCGGGTCTTTATGCGTCAACACGTATGCTATATGCCCTGGCAGCAGAAGGGAAAGCACCAAGATTTTTAGCTAAAGTGAATCATAGAGGGATTCCAGTATATGCCCTTCTTGCTACTGCAGCGATAGGAGCGGTTGCTTTTATTGCCTCTTTATTTGGAGATGGCGTGGTATATACATGGCTGCTAAATGCCTCAGGAATGTCTGGCTTCATTGCATGGCTTGGTATTTCAATCAGTCACTATCGATTTAGACGAGCCTACAAAGCTCAAGGTGGCAACTTATCTGACCTTCCATATCGAGCAAAATGGTTTCCATTTGGCCCGATCTTGGCCTTTATCATTTGTGCGATTGTGGCGATCGGTCAAAACTATCAAGCCTTTACAGGTGGTCAAATCGATTGGATCGGTGCATTAACAGCGTATATCGGGATTCCGCTTTTCTTGATTATATGGCTCGGGCACAAATGGAAAAACAAAACAAGATTAATTCCATTAGATAAATGTGATCTGACGCGTCATCAATAAGTAAATAAAAAACACAATTTTTGGAGTCAGAAATTTGGTAGATAAACCTTGATATAGTTAGGTTAACCTTCCATCCATTGGGTCAGTAGACTATGAACCAAACATAGCATGCCGACCCTCTTCAAAAACTCTCCCAAGCCCCTCGTTTTTTGAGGGGCTATTTTCATTTTTCTTTATGAGATCCTCCATGGTAACATAATGATCTTGCCACTCAAAACATTTGTTGGATAAATAACAAAATAAAAAGGACCCATGATATATGCGCCCTGCAGCATCGGCTCCACCTACGCCGTATGCCATAACAACCACAATTGTTGTTCAACCTAAGATTATTATAAATGATAACGCTTACAATATCAACCCGAATGATCAAATTGACCCTTCGAAAGGTCAAATTATTAAAAATAAGGCAAAACCACCCTGTTGTTAGCACCGAATAAGCCAGGTGACTTCACTCACATGGTATTAACTTTTCGGAGTTTCAAATATAAGTGATGAACATTTGCGGGAGTTTCTCCTGCGTTAACTTAATAACATCCATAAATGGATAAACTATACAGGTTATAATCGGAAGGAAGGGAGATAAATCATCTCCCTTAAACTAGATTCACGATGCTTTTTCTTTAGATTTGTTTGACCCGACACTTCTTGCATTTCCCATGAGGAAAATAAAAATTAATGACATAACAACCGGAATTAACGCAAACAGAAATGTATGTGTAATGGAGACTGACATCGCATGGATGATTTTGTCTAAAATAAATGCAGGTATCTTCGAACGATATTCGGATTGAAAGATTTGATTGACATTATCTATCTTGGCAAGAGGATTTCCACCTGCTTGTCCACCCTGACCTGCCAAGTGTTGCTGAATACTTTTCATAGCATCTTTCATCTTATCTGTAAAAATGTTATTTTGAATCGAGCCAAATACAGCAATACCAATGGTCATACCTAGCGAACGTAAGAAGGTATTCGTTGAATTAGCTGTTCCACGATATTGAGGCTCTAACCGATGAATCGATGCCATAGGTAGTAATGAAAATGAAAATCCAACTCCAAAACCTGCGATCCCCATATAAAGAATAAGTAACGCATGAGGTGTGGACGGTGTCATATTAGCAAGTAACAGCATACCAGCAAAGAAGGCGATAAAAGAAATAAACATTAAGTTACGGAAGCTCGTTTTTGATTGAAAAATGCCTCCTATGGAGCTGCCAAGAACTGAACCAAGCATCATTGGTGTTAAAATAAATCCTGCATTGGTTGCAGATCCACCATAAACGGCCTGTACAAAAATGGGAATATAGACCGTTAATATAATAAAAGAACAACCATATAAGAAAGCAAGGATTTGTGATGCGGCAAACAAACGCCGTTTAAATAACCAAAATGGTAAAATAGGTTCTTTTGCTTTTAATTCAGCAAAGAAAAAGACAACAAAGAAGACGGCAAAACTAGCGAACAAACTTAGAATTTGCCAAGACTTCCAAGCATATTCATGCCCACCGAGCTCTAAAGCAAACATAAGACTCACAACGGAAATCACAAGAGTAATGGCTCCTGTCCAATCAATGACTTGTTTATGATGTTTAGTAGATTCTTTATAGAAAGTCGTGATTAGGACGAACGCAACAATACCGATGGGGACGTTCACATAAAAGACCCAATGCCAACTTAAATAATCTGTAATATAAGCACCAAGAAGCGGCCCAAGAACACTTGCCAAACCAAAGACGGCACCAAATAGGCCTGTCATTTTTCCACGCTTTTCAGGTGGGAAAATATCAAACACAATCGTAAAGGCAATCGGCATCAGAGCTCCACCACCAATTCCTTGAAGAGCTCTAAAGAGGCTTAGCTGGGTCATTGTTTGGGCGATACCGCATAAGGCTGACCCAATTAAAAAAACGATAAGACCAAATATAAAGAAACGCTTTCTGCCAAACATATCTGAAAGTTTACCGAATATCGGCATTCCAGCCATGACTGTAATCATATAGGCCGCAGTAACCCAAATAAATTTATCGAGACCCCCGAGATCCGATACGATGGTTCCCATAGCAGTGGCCACAATGGTATTGTCCATCGCTGCCATTAACATTCCCAGTAGGAGTCCGGCAATAACAAATTTTAAATGACTGCTTTTTATCTCCATTTTTTCTCTCCTTTATTCACGTGATATTCATTTATGTTTTTTTAAACAGGGTGGCCAAATGACTTTGTTTCTTCCTAAATAAATCGCATAGAACTGATTATACCTTTCACGTAAAGATTAAACAAATTTCTAGTAGTCATGATATAAGTTGAATATGAACAGCACATGAACAAGATTAATTTATAGTCAGCGCTTGATTATGATAAAATAAGAGCAAGTCAAAATATACATATTTAATATTGTAAAATTTACTTGAATGTAATCAATGATGAATGGAGGGGTGAAAGTGAAAGACACTTTACTGACGATTCATGGGTATTCTTGGATGATTTTAGCTGTTTTATTCTTATTAACATGCCTTTTTAGTCGCCAGAAGCTAACCGCTATGATCTTGCGCCTTTTTTACTTAGTGATGATTATTACTGGTGTATGGATGCTGATACTTTATCATTTTCCTATTACCCCAATCATAAAGTTGTTTCTAAGTTTAATATTAATCGGCTTTATGGAAATGCTTCCTGCTAGAATTCGACGTGGTCAATCGACAACGATTCTTTGGATTCTATTTGGTATTGATTTTATCGTCATCTTGCTTATGGGTTATCGAGTAATACAGTTCTAAAAAAATGTAGTCCTTTTTTAAAAGGGACTACATTTTCGATTTGTAAGCTTTTTTAGTGTTTTTCAGAACATGAGAAATCTATTTGTTCTTCCACGCCCCATGTTTCTTCAAAATACTAGCCTTCAATCCAATATCTCTTAACCACGTTCCCATCCTCTTCTACAAAATCATGGTCTTCTACTCCACCATTTTTCAAGATGGTTTTCTTAGAGCCTATATTACTTGCATCACAAACAACCAATATTCTCTCGATTCCCAGTCCTTTGGCTTTTTCAATCGATAAGTTTAATAGTTTTGTAGCAAAACCTTTGCGGCGTTCAGTTTGACGGATGCCGTAGCCAATATGACCACCACAATTATAGAGATTTTCAGTTAAACGGTGGCGTATATTTGAAACACCAAGGATACGCTGATTTTCATCCATTAACCAGTAAGTTGAATCAGGAACCCATGACTCAGGTAAACCAATCCCTTTTTCGCTATCTAGAAGACTCTTCACCATTCGAGGAAAGTCTGAAGGATCCTTTTCTATAACCCACGGAATCATCGGTTCGCCACTTTGCTTCCATTCATGATAAAAATCAAGATACTCTTTTTCGTACTCGACCGTTGGCTTTGCTAAAAACAAAGACATGTCATCACCTCATCTAATAGTTGGTCTTACACTATCACAAGAAGGTCCTTTTTTCTATTAGTGCGTGTTTAAAAAGGTGACAAACGAAAAGGGTTACTGGCTAAGTACGCTGGCATCCTGCAAGAAACGCCAGTTACTTGCCCGTCCTGGGCGTCGGAAGGCTAAGAGCGGCGCTGTTTTGAGGACCGGAATGTAGGTTTTTACTACATGAGGACCGGAAAAACAAGCGGGCGCCGAGATTCGTAGCTTATCATTTGGTGACTTTTTGAACAACCTCTATTAGGATGGTTAAATGTCCATTTTAATTGTTGGTACATTTGGCCACTTGAAACCATGAACCCACTTCCATTAAAAACTTTTCGAACATCTAAGAACTAGATGAATATCATAGGAATAGATGTGGAGCTAGTGAATGAATTTTATAGCCAATTAAAAATGGCAATGGAAAGGGTGGGAGACCTTGTTTGTCTATACTGTAAAATCAGGAGATTCCTTATATAGCATTAGTCAGAGATTCAATATAAATTTTGATACATTACGTGCAGTAAATGGCCTGCAACAATTTCTTCAAGTCGTGCCAGGTCAGGCACTTTTAATTACAACGGATCAGTACGTTGTGCAGCCTGGAGATAGTTTTTTTACAATAGCAAGATCGGCCTATGTAACCATTGAAGACATGCAAAGAGCCAATCCAGGCGTCAATTCAAATCAACTGAGGGTTGGTCAAATACTCAACTTACCGACTCCGCCAAAGACGGTTATCTCAAATTTAAGCTATACGCAATTACGGATACCTTCCATTGATACAGCATTAGTGAATAACTTCGCACCATACTTAACATACATTGCATTGTTCGAAATACATTTTAATTGGAATGGAGATCTCAGTACGTTAGATGATACAGATGCAGTGACAGCAGCCTGGCAACGTCGAGTGAGGCCCGTTATTACTGTCACAAACTTAACATCAAGCGGTTTTAGCCCTGAGCTTGCAACTCGTGCCCTAAACGGAACGACAGTAAGAGAAAATCTAATTAGAAACATTATTAATTATATGACATCTCATGGTTATGGTGGCGTTAATATTGATTTTGAAGGTGTTCGAGGCTCAGACCGTGTCGTTTATGCGAGTTTCTTACAAGAGTTAAAAAGTAGAATGCCACAAGGAACATCGTTAACTGTCGCGGTGCCTGCAAAAGTAGATGACACAGCACCATGGACCCGAGGCTATGATTACGGCGCTATTGGTGCTGCAGTAGATGGCGTCTTTCTTATGGCGTATGACTGGCATTACGTTGGCAGTGAACCAGGACCAACAGCGCCACTACCTAATGTGGAACAAACGGTACAGTATGCCATTAGTCAGATGCCTAGAGAAAAGATCTTTTTAGGTGTTCCATATTATGGTTATAACTGGGTTGTTCCTGTCACTCCTCAAAATCCAGGCGCAGCCATATCCAGCCTAGCAGCAACGAATTTGGCGATGAGGTACCAGGTACCTATTCAATATTCAACGAGAGATCAAACCGCCTTTTTTAATTACACAGATGAAGAAGGACAGAATCATACGGTTTGGTTCGACGATACACGAAGCCTTTTTGCTAAAGCTTTGCTAGCCAAAAGGTATCGCATCGGCGGGATCGGAGCATGGCAATTAAACCTAAGTTTCCCACAAGCACCTTACGTATTGACACGCGTTTTTCGAATTCGAAAAGTTTAATTTATTCGTCGTCTCATAATCTTTTGATGGATTCAGAAAGACATGTTATGTTTATAATTGATAAAACATGAGTTCATCGAAAGTGAGTGAAGAGGATGTCAAAACCAATCATTGGTTTTATTGGAACTGGAGTTATGGGTCAAGGAATGGTACGTAATTTATTTAAAGCCGGCTTTAATGTTAATGTCTATAACCGAACAAAGGAAAAAGCTGATGAACTAGTCAAAGAAGGTGCCACTTGGTATGGTTCACCGGCTGAAATTGCAGAAGCGTCAGATATTATTATTACGATAGTCGGTTATCCAAAGGATGTCGAGTCTGTTTATCTCGAAGATGGAATTTTGGCTCATGCCAAAATAGGGGCTTATGTGATCGATATGACCACATCATCACCACAGCTCGCTGAAAAAATACATGAAGAAGCTGAAAAACGAGGGATTCACGCATTAGATGCGCCGGTTTCGGGTGGAGATGTAGGTGCGAAAAATGGGACCTTATCGATTATGGTAGGCGGAGATAAAGAAGACTTTGAAGCGGTTAAATCTGTTTTTGAAGCCATGGGTAAAAACATCGTCTATCAAGGCAAAGCAGGCGCAGGTCAACATACGAAAGCAGCCAACCAAATAGCGATTGCTTCGGGTATGTTAGGTGTTGCTGAGGCCCTAGCCTATGCTGAACATGCTGGACTTGATCCTGAAACAGTCTTAAGTAGTATTTCACAAGGGGCTGCCGGAAGCTGGTCCCTATCTAATCTAGGACCTAGAATGTTAAAAGGTGACTTTGAACCTGGATTCTATGTCAAACACCTGATCAAAGATATGAAAATTGCTCTTTCTTCAGCTGAATCATTAAATTTAGACACACCAGGTCTTTCACTATCGGAAAAACTTTATGAAGAACTCGCTGCCTCTGGAGAAGAAAATAGCGGGACACAAGCCATCTATAAAAGATACAAATAATCATAAATGAAAAAGACTCCGATTTAAACTGTAACTCTACTGTTTAACGTCTTAACAGTTGGAGGCACAGTTTAGATGGAGTCATTTTTTTCTTACGATCATTTATTCCATTCAATCCATTGATTAGCTTCTAGAATTTGCAAAAACTTTACTAAACGGGCTAATGCCTTGTCATCTTCGTTCCCAAATTTTTCGATAAAACGTTTTTCGATATCAAGAACAGTTTGTTTTCCGTCAAGTTGACCTACAACAAACTCACCAAGCGCATCGAGTTTAATCTTCCGACATGAAGGTTGCTTAAAAAAACGAATCGATAGGCGTTCCAACCAATTTTGACGTTGTATCAGTAAATAAGGATCTTGATCTCTTGCGACTTTAACCCCTTCTTTTAATTTTGGAGATAAAAGAAGCATGTTATCTTTTTTCTTCATATCACGACCTCCTCGTATATTAAAAAACTTCCTTCCAAACACAGGAAGGAAGTTTTATCTTTATTAATTAAGCTTTTCTTTTCTTCATGCTCACGCGATACAATAACCAACATACGATTAGGAAGAGAACAAATGGAAGCCATTGATTTTGAATGATGACATTCGCTGGAAGCGGTACTTTGACCCAGATAAGGACGGCAACGATGACCCCAATAAGAGATTCACCAGCAATTAAGCCTGCCGCATACAACGTTCCTCGTTCCACACTTGCTTCTCTTTCTTGATCTGATTTTGAAAAACGATTGACGAAATAGCGAACGATTCCGCCAAAGAAGACGGTCATACTGATATTGATAGGCAAGTATAATCCAACCGCAAAGACTAGTGAATTAACTCCCATAAATTCAACAGCAACCGCAATAGCCGCTCCAATAATAATCAAGGTCCAAGGCAAGTTACCATTGAAGATACCTTGTACTAAAATTTTCATTAATACGGCTTTTGGTGCTGGCATGGCTGCTGTTCCAAATCCATAGACTTGATTGAAAAGGACGAGCATAAAGCCCATCACAAGACCACTAGCTGCAACGCCTATAAGCATGGCCACTTGTTGTTTCCATGGTGTTCCACCAACAAGATAACCTGTTTTTAAATCTTGTGATATATCACCTGCAACGGCTAGAGCTGTACATACAATGGCTGCAACCGTTAATGTCGCGAGAATACCAGTTGCACCGTGTTGGCCAAATAATTTGAAAACTAATGCGACAATAAGCAGCGTTGCGATTGTCATACCTGAGACCGGAGAAGATGAACTTCCGACAACCCCGACAATTCGAGAGGCTACTGTAACAAATAAGAATCCAAATATCGCGATGGCAATCGCACCAATAAGGCCAACCTCAGTTAGAGGAACAAAGGCAATGATGAGAATGAGTAAGATAATACCGAGAAGAACATATTTCATTGGCATATCGCGATCTGTGCGTTCGAGTGAACGTTTCCCACCATTCGTATTTTGTAATGATTGAACCGTTTCAGCGATGGTTCTAACAAGGGTTGGGAGAGTTTTTAATAAAGTAATCAGACCACCGGCTGCAACGGCACCTGCTCCGATATAACGAATATAGTTGTCCCAAATAGCCGCAGCATCCAATTGCTTTAAGGCTTCGGTTGCAGGGAAAATAACGGCTGCGTTGTCTCCGCCGAAAAATCCAATCATAGGGACAAGGACGATCGAAGCAAATAACCCACCAGCTGCCATCTGAGCAGCAATACTTGGTCCAATAATGTAACCAACACCAAGTAGAGCAGGGTAGACTTCCATACCGACAAAAGCATTTTTAAAACGCCAAATACCAATATTCAAGTCCGATTTTACCAATTTAACCGCATCAACGATTAATTTTAAAAATCCACCGACTAAAAAGCCAGATAAGACCAATTTGGCATTTTGGCCACCTGTTTCACCACTTTTTAAAACTTCTGCACAGGCTGTGCCTTCCGGGTATGGTAGGATTTCATGCTCTTTAACAATGAGCATTCTACGCAAAGGCACCATCATAAAGACACCGAGAAATCCACCTGTTAATACAATAAAAATAAGAAGAATTTGTGAGATCTTAATATTGAGTAAAAAGAGGGCAGGCAAGGTGAATACAGCTCCAGCTCCTAAAGCTTCGCCCGCTGTTGTCATTGTCTGCACAATATTATTTTCTAAAATGGAGTCGCGTTTAAAAATTCCACGCAAAATCCCCATGGATATAACTGCAGCTGGAATAGACGCAGATACGGTCAAACCGACTAATAAACCCAAATAGGCATTAGCGGCACCAAATAAAATAGCTAGAAGAATACCTAATATAATGGCGGTTACCGTTAACTCGGGTAACGACTTTGAAGCCGGTACATATGGAGTAAATGTCTCACTCTTTTTTTGGCTCATGTTGTCATCTCCTTGAAGTGTTAGAATTATGAGAATATAATGTAAAAAACTCCCAAATATACAAACCTTGTCTATAGTACAAAAGTCAAACGGATAATGCAAGAGATATCGTGCTTTATGCACTAGTAATATATACCATTTGTTTATATTTTTAATTATCATAAAGGGAACTTTTCATCTAAGAGGAAGGCGATATAGACAAGGTTGGCTCTGACAATTTTTTTCGATCTTCATAAACATGTTTATAGATTCGTATATTTGCCTATATTGGATGAAAAAGGCTAATCTGAGGGATATCGATGAAAAATCAAAAATTATCAGCTCTTATTTCGATTATTGGTGCCCTTTTACTTGGACTCGCGACAGTCTTCCATCCTTTGTTAACGAATCCATGGGATGTTGGCTTTGCATTCAAAGAAGTGGCCGCGCATCATCATTGGATCTTAGATCATTGGTTATTTTTATTTGGTCTGTCCATATGGTTGCTTGGGTTAATTTTTTTTATGAAACATTCACCGATACAAGTAAACAGGATTCCCACATCTCTTTTTATCACATCTCTTGGTTTATGGTGTCTCATAGTTTCTGCCGAGATTGCTGTCCTACCCCAACATCTGAATAAAATCATCCATGGGCAGACGTCACTATATCCCCTGTGGGGAGCTCTATTTACTTGGGGACTATTTGCGGGATACTTAGCCATGATTCTGGTGTACGTTGGTCTTTTGATATGGGCCTGTTCATATCATGGTTATGTAAAACTAGTTGGAATAGGAGCTAGTCTATTAGGCTGTCTGGGTGCGCTACTCTCTTTATGGTTACCATCATGGTCCTTATATATTCAATTCTTAACCGCACCCTTACCTTATCTTTGGACACTATGGATAACGGGGCGGACGTTTTTTTCACACTTTAAGAAAGAATAAAAATTTAAGGTATAAGTGTGTGTTCAAAAAGGTGACAAACGAACAGGGTTACTGGCTAAGTACGCTGGCATCCTGCAAGAAACGCCAGTTAATTGCCCGTCCTAGGCGTCAGAAGGCTAAGAGCGGCGTCAGTTTTCTTTGGATCGGCAATCCTCGCGTTGTGGTAGCTTCAGGTGCCCGCCACAGGACGTGAGCGATTTTAGCCAGCGATCCTCTTGTATCCGCTACATGAGGACCGGAAAAACAAGCGGGCGCCAAGATTCGCAAGTTATCATTTGGTGACTTTTTGAACAACCTCTATAAAGTATAAGTTCAACTAGGCCTCTGTCTGCGCCTTACAGGCTGGCGGGTAGGCAAGTTTTCTTTAAAAATGGACAAGATGGAGTAATACGTCAATCAATAGAATGATGGTTAGAAATCGAGTGGTAACGGGAAGTTGTCCCACCTGTGTTTCTCGATACGAGGCGGTGATCTTCTCCCCAATAAGCAGCAAAAATAAAAGTTAATTTAGAAAAACAAGGAGGTAACTTAGTCATGGAGGACATCGGATTATTGCTTATCCGTTTAGTCATAGGTCTTACATTTGTCGGTCATGGAGCACAAAAATTATTCGGTTGGTTCGGCGGGGCTGGATTGACTGGTACAGGAGAATGGTTAGAATCGATTGGAATCAAACCTGGAGGTAAAATTTGGGCCATTGTAGCAGGTGTTTTTGAACTCGTTGGCGGTATTTTATTTTTAATTGGTTTTTGGGTTCCTGTTGGTGCGAGTTTGATAGGTCTCATTATGCTTGATGCCATTTTAACGGTACATGGACCGAATGGTTTTTGGGCGGTAAATAATGGATTTGAATATAATTTAGTCCTCATTGCGACCGTTGTAGGCATAGCGTTCACAGGACCTGGTGATTATGTTTTATTTAAATAATTAACATGGCACAAAAAGTCAGTTTCTAAGCTCCCATTCATAATGGGATAAGTGAGGTCCCGTCATTAACTTCCGAACAGGATGATATTGATTTGGAATAATGCCTTTTTTCAATTATACTAAATATAGGAATTTGACATAATTGGAGGGCTCTACAATTAAGATTAAGATCGGTTTTTTATTGAGTATCATGTTTGTTGTACTTGTTGGTTGTTCCAATGAACCTACGGCCAAGGATCGAATGAATGAATACGTAAGCAAGTGGAATAAAGAAAACTTTTCATCTATGTATGCACAACTATCAAATGACGCCAAAAAATCGGTCTCAAAGAAGACATTCGTTGATCGTTATAACAATATATATGAACAAGTGGGTACGACCAATTTAAAAGTGACGGTCGGAAAACAGTCTGAAAAAGATTCAGACAATAAAAAGACACAACATATCCCATACAAAGTCACAATGGATACAAAAGCGGGTAAGGTTTCCTTTAACGGACGAGCCACTCTTGTCAATGAAAAATCAAATGATCATGAGGACTGGAAAATTAATTGGAATCCTTCCTTTATTTTCTCTCAATTAAAAAAAGGACAGACCATTCAGGTTCTTACAACAGATGCGGTTCGAGGCAATATTTTAGATCGGAATGGAAATGCCCTCGCTATTACTGAGAGTGTTCCGGAAATAGGGATTGTACCTGGTCAGTTAGGCAAAGGCAAAGATAAGGTTCTAGACCAAACAGCGAAAAAATTAGATATGTCGAGAGATGAGATTGATAAACAACTTTCGGCTAGCTGGGTCACGGATGATTCATTTGTTCCAATTAAAAAAGTCAAACCCGACCAAATGGATCTCGTGAAGAAACTCACAAGCCAGAAAGGTATCAGTAAACGGGATGTGGATTCGCGTTTTTATCCGTACGGAGAAGCGGCGGCTCATGTCACAGGTTATATACGCCCTATAACAGCGGAAGATCTTAAGAAACCTGAAAATAAAAATTATAGTAGTACGGATTCTATCGGTGTCGCTGGACTCGAAAATGTTTACGAAAATCAATTGCGGGGTCAGACAGGGTGGACCATTTTAGTTCGTGAAACGAAAACGGTTATTGCGAAAAAAGACGTTAAAAATGGCAAAGATGTAAAGACCACCATTGATATTAATTTACAAAAAAAGATTTATAATCAGTTAAAAGGAGACTCAGGGGCCTCTGTTGCCCTCAACCCTAAAACTGGTGAAGCTCTTGCTCTTGTTAGTTCGCCATCCTACGATCCGAACGGTTTCGTTTTCGGATGGAATGATAAGACTTGGAAGAAATTAAATGATGATCCAAACCGACCATTTTCAGCGAAGTTTAATAAAATTTATGCACCAGGTTCGACAATCAAGCCGATAACAGCAGCAATTGGACTCGAAAATGGGAGTATAACGGTTGATGGAAAGAAAAAAATATCAGGTAAAGAATGGCAAAAAGATAAGAGTTGGGGAAATTATTCAGTCACTCGGGTATCCAGTCGTCTCTCTGAAGTTGATCTCAATAATGCCCTTATCACATCTGATAACATTTACTTTGCCCAAACGGCGCTCGATACGGGAGCCAATAAATTTATTCAGGGTCTTAAACAATTTGGTTTTGCTGAAAAAGTCCCATTTGAATTTCCAACACAGGAATCTTCCATTTCAAATGATGGGAAAATCGACTCGGATATACTGCTTGCAGACTCTGGATACGGTCAAGGTCAAATTGAAATGTCACCATTACATCTAGCTGTAAGCTACACACCTTTAATAAATAATGGAAATCTCGTCAAGCCAAAATTAATTAAGGATGACGAAACAACGCCGTCCTTCTGGCATAGACAAGTCATGTCTCAAAGTGAAGCTGATGCAATCACAAAAGGATTAAAAGGTGTCATCGAATCGCCAAATGGTTCAGCCCATGATCCCGTCGTTAAGGGCATCACAGTGGCAGGAAAGACAGGAACGGCTGAATTAAAAAAATCAAAAGAAGATAAAAAAGGGACAGAGAATGGCTGGTTTGTCGGTTTTGATTACAAAAACCAAAACTTGCTCATCAGTATGATGATCCAAGATGTGAAGGATCGTCATGGAAGTCACTATGTTGCAGGTAAAGCTAAACCTCTTTTTAAAAAATAATATGTCATCATGCACCGGGCAGCTCACGCCCGGTGCATTTTTAAGATGCACCGCTTCGAAGGAGAATTGCGCCACTTCGGAGGAGAATTGCACCGCCTCGAAGGAGAATTGCGCCTCTGGCCAAATTTGCACACGTTTGTTCTCAGATTGCACGAGTTCGCCCACTGATTGCACGACCTGAAGGCAGACAATTACCACCAAAGTATTCACTTCTCAACTAGAACTCAGCCCATCCCTTCAGCTATACGAATCAAACGTTTCATTCCCTCATGAATCTGCCCTTCGTTGTTATATGAGTAACTTAATCTTAGATAATGGTTCATCTCATTTTTAGGATCACAGACGCTTCCGGGTACAAAAGAAATAGAGGCATCTAGACAGTCCTTTAACAACTTTTCAATTGAAATGGAGGAAGGACATTCCACCCATAAGTTGAGACCACCGTTCGGGCTAACCCAATTCCATGATGTTTTTCTTAACTCAAATTCCATTGTTTCTTTTCTAATTTGCAAAGCAATACGTAATTTTTCAATGTGCTGCCGCATGCGTTCAGATTGAAAATAATGAAGGAATATTTTCTGTGTCAATAAAGGACTTCCATTGTCGATCAGCGACTTGATCGTTAATAAATCTTTTTTAATAATTGGGTGGCATGTTATGGCGGCAATCCGCAGTCCAGGCGCGATATATTTACTAAAGCCACGAATGTAGATGACAAAACCATCCGTATCATATTTAAAAATTGGATGAGGAGGAGGTTCATCAAAATACATATCATAAAACGAATCATCTTCTACAATGAAACATTGGTAGTCTCTAGCTAAATCAACAAGCTGTTTTCGTTGTTCGTCAGGAATCGTGTATCCCGTCGGATTGTGAAAGGTTGGGTTACAATAAAATAACTTTGGTTTGTACTCTTTCATATAAGATTCAATCTGCGAAAGATCATATCCAGATTGAAAAATGTCTACCGGAATGATCGAAGCCCCTTGTTGTCTAAAGGCTCCCATGGCCGCACCATAACACGGTCTTTCCATCAAGATAACGTCCTTTGGTGAAATAAAGGCTTCAGCGATTAAATGAATGGCTTGCTGAGCACCTGAAGTAATCAGAATTTGTTCAGGATTAACCATGAGTGACTGCTTTTCATGAAAGAACTGGGCTAAATACATACGAAGCTCACGGTCTCCCTCAAGTGGGGCATACGTACTTAAAACTTTTGGATATTTATCAAATATATCTTTTACATATTTAGAAAAAAATTGATTTGGCAATAGAGCTGGATCAATTAATGCTTTCGAAAATTGAAACGTGACATCGGCTTGATGTATTTCTGATAAATGGTTTTTTTGAACTAAAGAGTGGACAATGGGATTTGAATGATCGGTGAAATGATGTTGACTTTGGCTCCCCACATAATATCCAGATTTGTCTTTGACATAGACCCAGTCATCGTTCATTAATAATTGGTAAGCCTTTAACACCGTTAAACGATGAATGCTTCTCTCACGTGCTAGCGTCCGAACAGAAGGAAGTTTGTCTCCCGGCTTCCATTCTGCGGATTGGATTCGGCTGAGAATATCTTGATAAACTTGCTGATAGAGTGGAAGAGTTTGTTTAACGATCGCCATCAGAAATCACCGCCCTTTTTAAAGTATCTATCCCTTTTTTCATTCTAACATAGTCGATTCCATCTGTTCTATAGAATAAAAACTGTTCTATGTGCCTCCTTTTATAATGTTTAAAAAAGGAGGGGCTTAAGCAATGGTCATCATCAATTACACTATTATGTGTATGATATTTGGAACAACTTTTTTAGCTATTAAAATAGGAGTCGATTCGGGGGCACCGCCATTTTTTTCTGCTGGTGTTCGGTTCTTTGTCGCAGGATTCATGATTCTGTTATGGATGAAAAGTAAAAAACAAGTCTCGTTTTCATTATTGTTAAAAAAAGAAATGTTTTTAACCGGGATGGGGCTGACATTTTCTGTATTTGCGGCATCCTACTGGGCAGAACAATATGTCGCTTCCGGCATTGTTGCTGTTTTGTCTGCGATGGCACCTATTCTCATCATTTTGGTACAAACAATGATATTAAAAGAGACGGTATCGGTATTATCTAAGATAGGCTGCGGTACAGCTTTTGTAGGTGTTTTGGTCCTCTTATGGCCAAACATTTCTTCAAATGCGTCGGTGTATTGGTTTATGGGTTGTATAGCTGTTTTGATTTCGCAAATATTTTTTGCATCAGCCACCCTCTACAGTAAAAAAGTGATGAAAGTATTGGAGGGAACATCGTCTGTCGCGATGAATGGAGCACAGATGATGCACGGGAGTTTCATGTTATTAATCTTGTCTTTTTTAACAGAAGATCATCAATTCCTTTTATTTCAACATAGTCATGCCGTCATGGCTCTTTTATATCTGATCATTCTTGGCTCAATGATCGCTCATTCGCTTTATTACTGGCTAGTGATGAATACCAATCCCTTATTTCCATCCACATGGCTATATATTTCGCCATTTCTTGCTTTGTTTGTGGGAGCTATGATCTACCGTGAACAAGTATCATGGATCTCAATCGTAGGTGGGGGGATCATTATTTGTGGTGTTGCCCTAGCTAACTTTAAAATAATCAAACAGCTCATTATGAAGCCGAAGTTAGAGAGAGCTTAAAACAGAACCCCCCATCCCAATGATTTAGGTATTGAAGGGAAGGGGGGCTTATTTAAGAGATTATTCAAGAAATCTCCCTATTATAATCGTGTTATAGTCTTAAATTTTCATCTCTTTCTGCTTTCTATAAAATCATCCGCATTTCGACACATGATGAATGACTTTATTAGTCTACCACAACCATGACCAAGCGGCAGAAACCAGTCTAACCCTCTCTTCCAACGTCTCCCATACTATATATGCATCTTTAAAATGAACCAAATAGCAGGAGTTTTCCGTCTATGAATAGTATAATAATATAAGAGGTTGTTCAAATAGTCACCAAATGATAAGCTGCGAATCTCGGCGTTGGCTTGTTTTTCCAGTCCTCATGTAGCAAAAACCTACATTCCGGTCCTCAAAACAGCGCCGCCTTGATCTTCCGACGCCAAGGACGGGCTAGTACTGGCGTTCTGGCAGGATGCCAGCGTACTTAGCCAGTAACCCTTTTCATTTGTCGCCTTTTTGAACACGCAATATAAGGAAGTTTCATCTTTTGAGATCTCCTACAATCTTTATTGCAATATTTAATTCGTTCAATATGAGGGGATGCAGATGGATACAAAGTATTTAGATTTACTCGCTGAGAAATATGATTGCGAAGAAAAAGTAGTCACCGAGATTATCAATCTAGAAGCTATCTTAAACTTACCGAAAGGAACGGAGCACTTTGTCAGTGACTTGCATGGAGAGTATAGAGCGTTTCAACATGTTTTAAGGAACGGATCTGGAAATGTTAAAGAAAAAATCAAAGACCTTTTTAAAGAGGAACTTTCAAGTAAAGAGGTCGACGAGTTTGCGACACTCGTTTATTATCCTGAAGATAAGATATTACTTATGAAAAACTTGTTTGAAGATCCTCAGAGCCTCAACCATTGGTATGCAAAAACCATTGAATGCATGATTAAATTAGTTTCATTTGCAGCATCGAAATACACACGCTCCAAAGTACGTAAAGCATTGCCCGAACAATTTGTCTATATTATAGAAGAACTGTTATACAAAACGGATGAATTCACGGATAAAAAAAGCTACTACACAAAAATTATTCAACGTATTATGTCTCTCGGTCAAGCAGATAAACTGATTACAGGACTCGCCTACACCATTCAGAGATTGGTCGTTGATCATCTGCATGTTGTGGGGGATATCTACGACCGTGGTCCTGATCCAGCCAGAATCATGAATACATTAATGGGGTACCACTCCGTTGACATTCAATGGGGGAATCATGATATCTTATGGATCGGTGCGTATGCGGGTTCAAAAGTGTGCCTAGCCAATATTATCCGGATCTGTGCGAGGTATGACAATTTAGACATTATTGAAGATGTTTATGGTATAAATTTAAGACCACTTCTCAATCTAGCGGAGAAATATTACGGTGATAATCCGGCTTTCAGGCCAAAATTGAGTTCCAGTGACAAAGATATTTCCGAAGATGAAATTTTACAAATTACAAAAATTCATCAAGCGATCTCGATCATTCAATTTAAGTTAGAAATGCCAATCATACAGAGGCGTCCGGATTTTGAAATGAACCATAGATTATTGCTTAACAACATTGATTACGATCAAATGACGATCAGGCTCCATGGTGAAACCTATCCATTACAAAATACATGCTTTGCGACAATTAACCCAGAACATCCTGAGCAGCTTTTAAAAGAAGAAGAGCAAGTGATTGAAAAATTATTGTTTGCGATTCAGCATTCAGAAAAACTTTCGAGACATATGAATTTTCTCATAAGAAAAGGGAGTCTTTATTTAAAATATAATGGAAATCTGCTCATACATGGGTGCATCCCTTTAAATGAAGATGGCACGATGAAGAATATGACGATAGAAGGAAAAGAATACTCTGGGAAAAACTTACTTGATACATTTGAACACTACTTACGCTATAGCTTTGCGCACCCAGAGGAAACAGATGATCTTGCAACCGACATGATTTGGTATTTATGGACAGGTGAAAATTCGTCGCTTTTTGGCAAAAAGGATATGACGACATTTGAAAGATATTTTATTAAAGAAAAAGAAACACACATTGAGCATAAAAACCCATATTATCACTTGCGTGAACAAGAAGATACATGTAAGAAAATCTTGGAAGAATTTGATTTAGATCCTGATCAAGGGCACATTATCAATGGCCACACGCCAGTTGAAGAAATAAATGGAGAAAATCCAATTAAGGCTAACGGTAAAATGATCGTGATCGATGGGGGGTTCTCAAAAGCCTATCAACCGAAAACAGGCATCGCTGGTTATACATTATTATACAATTCATATGGTATGCAGCTTGTCGCCCATAAACCATTTACATCAAAAGAAGATGTTCTTAAAAACGGCGCGGATATTTTATCTGTAAAAAGGCTCGTCGACAGAGAGCTTAGACGAAAGAAAATATTAGAAACCAATGTCGGAAAGAAATTACTTGAACAAATATCTGTGTTAAATGATCTTTTAGAATATAAATATATGAAATATTGAACTAAAAGAGGATGTTCAAAAAGTCACCAAATGATAAGCTACGAATCTCGGCGTTGGCTTGTTTTTCCGGTCCTCATGTAGCAAAAACCTACATTCCGGTCCTCAAAACAGCGCCGCCTTGATCTTCTTGCTTCTAATTTGTCGCCTTTTTGAACACGCACTAAAATAGCCGCGGTTGATATTCTTATCACCACGGTTTTTTTGCACTTTAAGAAGTATAAAAATTTAAAGTATAAGCGCAACTTGCATCATCTTCTTCGATTAAGCATCGAGTTGCCTATAAGGCGAAGCCGTAGTGACACATTCTAAGCCTCTTTTCTAGCGCCTTATAGGCTAGCCAATCGGCAAGTTTTCTTTTCTTTTTGATCACTTCCTCCTATTTGACATGAAACCAAATAGTGTTATATAATCTAAAGCACAACCAAAAGGTTTTACATTTCATATAAAAGGAGAGATAATTTTGGATAAGAATCATCAAGCACAGATTCCAGATATCAAACAAACCGTTCTAATCGATGCACCGATCCAAAAAGTTTGGGACTACGCTGCTACTTCAGAAGGTATTGAAACATGGTTCATGCCGAATGATTTTCAGCCGGAGATCGGATATGAATTTCATTTACAAACACCGTTTGGACCTTCGCCGTGTAAAGTCTTAGAATTTGATCCTCCCAACAAACTGTCATTTACCTGGGATCTTGACGGGTGGGTTGTATCTTTTTTGTTAAAGGAATTGGATGGAAAGACAGAATTCACCCTTATCCACGGAGGATGGAAGCATCCTAATGACATTCTGCCGAAAGCGAACGAGAAAAGCTCCGTTATTCGTGACAGAATGAATCACGGCTGGGCGAAAATGGTTGAAAGCCTTCGAAAGGTTGTTGAAAAGTAATGGCGCAATCAGCAAAAAAGCATGATGTCTTTCAAGCAATTGCTGATCCCACACGGAGAGACGTATTAAAATTACTTTCTAAAAAAGAATTGCCGATATCAGAAATAACGGCCCATTTCCCAATGACTCGTACGGCCATTGCCAAGCATCTTGTTATTTTATCTGAAGCAAATCTTGTCAGTGGACGAAAGGTCGGGAGGGAAAAACGCTACCGCCTTCATCCAGAACCATTAACAGAATTAAAGGAATGGCTCGCGTATTATGAACAATTCTGGACGAACAAGTTATCGATTCTTAAGTATGTTGTTGAAAATAATAAAGATACACAGGATGATGACAAATAAATCCCTTCTTTTGTACTGGACCCCGAAAATGAGAGTGAAACTCTAACTTTTGGGAATTTTTTTAGAATTAATTCTTTAAAGCCACGTACCACTCCACTGACAATAATGCGTTTTCTTTTTTTTAAGTATTTTTTAAGATGAAAGAGGAGTGTGGGATAACGAATCTCTATAAGTTAACTGTCAGAAACCTTTCTTCCCAATCCTCTCAACTAAGCGATGCAAATCATCTGGCTTATGAAATTCTATAGGTGAAAATCCTTTTTCAAACTGGATGGATTCTGCTTCTACAACGAGGACATACCGTCCATTCACTTTCGCAAGATGCAGGTTTTCGCCAAAATCAGCGAGCAGGCCTTTGACGGTTGTATTTCCAACTTTCATTTGTAATTCAGCATCAGGTGTATGTTCAACGATTTGAGCAGTGGCTTCAACAACTTGTTCCGTTGTGAGCCTTTCTTGAATATCACGTTTTTCACTTGATTCCCATATTTCCATCGCTTCTTCAAATGCTTGACGCTCTGGGCTTTCCTCGGGCAGTTCCTCATGGAAATGCTCCTGTACCATTGTTTTGACTTGTTCCTTCATGATCATTGGCATGGATTCTTCATAATCCACGAATTTTAAAAAGTCTTCGAAATAACGAGCATGGGAAGCTTGATGGATCTTAATTTCAGTTTCCTCAATCATGCTCTCCTCAGGCATGTAGGGATATTGGATCGATTTCATATTCTTTGTTGTAATCGCCATTTCAACTTTATGAATAAGCGAGGCTTCGTCTGTTATGGAAGCGACTTTGGGTTCAAAATCGCATTTCATAATAAAGAGAAACCGGTCATCAAAATATTTTCTTGGAACGGCTGTTGCTACTAGGAAGGCACCGCCTCGAACGGCACTGGTATCCAAATAAAGTCGTATAAGGTCCTCGCTCTGGGTTTTAAACTCTTCTTTCGTGTTCGCTATGAGTGTTCGATGAAATAAATTATAGTTTGGGTTTGAGGTTAGCTCATGACCCGGCTCTACAATAAAATAACCGAGCTTAGTTGACACTTGATCTGATTTTGGATGCTTGTCCACTTTTCGTTTCACAATTTTTGCAAGTATACCATCTAAAAAGTCTTTAAGACGACTTGTTTCATAGTCATCTCGATCCAGAGTTTGAAAGTGTTTAAAGCTTTTATTAAGTTGATCTTCTTTACCGTTGACTTGTATCACAAAAAACGATAAAAAATCGATTTGGAAATCCATATGGTCACCTTTTTCTCTCATGATCTGTCTAATAGCAGACCTCAAGCGATGTAATAAAGCTGCGGTCTCTGACTGTAACTTTAATTATACCTAATTTTTTAAGTTGAGTGGGTTTGATCTTCTTTGAACCCCCTTATCCTTAAAAGATGGTGTTGGTGTAGGATAAATCTTCATATCCACCCACGCATAACCATTGAGTAGAAGGGTAAATGAAGGTATACTTTATATATGACCTTATGAAGATATACTGGAGATGTAAAATATAATGACTTTTTTAATTGGATTATTAAGTATTATTATTATTGATATAGTGCTAAGCGGAGATAATGCCGTTGTTATCGCCCTTGCTTGTCGAAACTTACCTAAAGAAAAGCAGCGGCCGGCCATATTATTAGGAAGTGGCGGAGCGATACTGCTAAGAATTATTCTCACGTTTATCGCTTTCTGGCTTCTTGAACTCCCATTGTTAAATATGATTGGAGGCATTCTATTACTCTATATTGCGATTCATTTATTAACGAGTAATGAAGATCCAGACTTAAAAAGTAGTTCAACCTTATTTGGTGCTGTCCGCACCATTATTATTGCTGATTTTGTCATGAGCCTAGATAATGTTGTGGCCATCGCTGGAGCTGCACATGGTAATGTCTTTCTCATCATTATTGGTTTAGCGATAAGTATGCCTCTTATTATTTGGGGAAGTCAGTTATTAATGAAGTTAATGGAAAGGTTCTCTATCATTGTGACCATTGGTGCGGCTATATTAGGCTATACTGCTGGTGAAATGATCTTTAAAGACCAATTAATTGATCAATGGTTCCAAACAGACTTAATAAATAAAGGGATAGCTGTTTTGTTTGCCCTTTTAGTTGTCTTCGCTGGCTATCTTATCAATAACAATAAGAAGAAAAATAAAAAACAACACTTAAATAAACATCAAACGATGAGTAGATAATGAATAAACAGGTTTATACCAAAAGCGGAGATGATAAGATGACAGAAAACGCACACGTTGATTTAGGAGTAAGGAATGGACAACTTTTACCATGCTCGAAATGGCCTAATGGAGTATCAACGGAACATAATGACCCAAACCGGCGAATGGTGCCGTTATCTTACAAGGGAGTGTCAATGGATACGGCAAAGAGCTATTTACAAGAAGTTTTATCGACCATTCCTAAGACAGCAATAAAAGTCAATGATGATCATTACGTACACGTTGAATATAAAACACCCATTCTAAATCTTCCTCATGATGCGGAATTTTATTTTGATGAAGATAAAAAAAATCTTCAATTCCGATCGATTTCACGAATTGGAATTGCAGATTTTGGTATGAATAAAAGATGGCTGCAAGCCGTTTATTCAAGATTACTAAAAAAACTGACAATGCATCAAGAGAACCAAAAGGATGGTGGTTCGGTTGGGTAAATGGTTTATTATATTGGGCGCAATTTTTTCATTTTTATCAGTAGCATTTGGGGCATTTGGGGCTCATATATTAAAAGAAAAACTATCTGAACATGCTCTATCAATTTTCCAAACGGGTGTGCAATATCAAATGATGCATGCCCTTGGTCTTATTCTTATAGGAATTTTAGCAAGTAAAGTCATTTCTGGTCCATCTCAGTCCCTTCATTGGGCGGGCATATTAATGGCTTTAGGCATTGTCGTGTTTTCAGGAAGTTTATACCTACTGAGTACGACGGGGATCGGTATTCTCGGGGCGATTACACCAATCGGTGGCGTCTTATTTTTAATTAGCTGGTTCCTTGTTATCCTTGCTTTTTTACGTGCATAAGAAGCTCTTCTAAAAGTGTTAAAAAAAAGCCTTCAGAATTTTTCTGAAGGCTATTCTCTTGTTGTCTGCTGAGGAGCGAACGGATAGGAGTAACTAATAGGTCCTTCAAATGTAATGTAATTCACAAATACCATAGGAATGATATAGCGAGTGCCAGTTGGCGATTCACTCACGATAACATGGTCACGTCCAGCGGCTTCAAGTTCTCCTCTGAAAATTTTTGCATTCCATTGAGTATTATTTTCAAATGTAGCATAGACAGTAACAGGCTTATCTAAATTTAGTCGAAGAATATTTTCAATATACGATTGTTCAAATAACGGTAATTGAGGGGATGTTGGCGGCGTTGTCGTAAAGGATGGAAACGGAAAAGCTGGTTGTTGCTGTGCTGGAGGCATGATACTTGATTGTCCTGGGAAAATGGTTGTCGGAGATCCAGTTATTTGTGGCTGCACGCCTTGTTGCATACCCTGTTGCATACCCTGCTGCATACCTTGTTGCGGTATACCCGATGTCTGACGTTGCTGATCTTCTGGAAAAGATGAATAATAACTCATATCATTTCACTCCTTTTATTAGTGCGTGTTCAAAAAGGTGACAAATTAGAAGCAAGAAGATCAAGGCGGCGCCGTTTTGAGGACCGGAATGTAGGTTTTTACTACATGAGGACCGGAAAAACAAGCCAACGCCGAGATTCGTAGCTTATCATTTGGTGACTTTTTGAACAACCTCTATTAGGTTGATGTACCAGTGATAAAATGTAAAATGAGTAAGATTGTCTAAATCAAGTGCTCTATTCTACTAATTATTAACAGTACGTTTTTATAAGCTAGTAAAATGTTTTCACTGCACTGACTCAACTAGTCTATTTAAAATACTCTAGGACAATCAGCCGCGGATGGTTGATAGAAACAATGGGCTTTAAATCTACCCGAGTTCCATTGATTGTACCACTGAGCTGGACATGAAGCAGGTGGTTGAAAAAACCACAATGAATTTGAAGCAGGATGAAATCTAGCACCATTTAAGACTCTTCTTGCCAAACGTTTATCTTGTTCCCTAGCGGCTTGATAGAAGTATCCTTTTTGTGTTGCTTCAAATCCACCAGGGCTTTGGAAGACCATTTGCCTTATGTTTCGAACATTTCTGAAATCCAAACAATTACCTAGTACACGGTTAACACCAACATTTCCAACCATTGACATGCCCAGTAATCCATCACCTTCAGCTTCCGCCCGCATGAGCCTTGCTAATAAGGAAACATCGTTTTCAGTATGTTGAATAACTGCCATTCGTTCACCCCCAGTTATGGACCGCACTCTAACACCTAATTTATGAAGAGGTCGATAAATTCATGACAAATAAAATATGTCATAACTCTATTTTCATTTCATTATATAAAGATATTGTCATAAGGTGCTTGTAAATTTAATAACGAAATAGGTTTTAACCCGCTTAGGCAGTCAGGCAATGGCTAATTAAATATGTGGGGCTGACGGCTTATAGAGGGACAAAAGACCTGGGTGCGGTTTTTCTCACACTTTAAAAAAGTATAAGTACAACTAGCTTAATCTTCTTCGATTAAGCATCGAATTGCCAAGAAGGCGAAGTCGTAGGGACACATTCTAGGCCTCTGTCTGCGCCTTATAGGCTTACCAATCAAAAGTATTTAGTGTTTATCATGTTTATAGTATAATAGTTGTGACATTGGTTAAATTTGAAAATTCCCAATCACTAAGCAACTCGGAAATTCTAAAAGATTGAAGGGATAGTATATGAATCATTTTGTAGGGCTAACGAAAAAGCTTGTTTTTGGTATGACGCTTGTCGCCATCATTACGTATGGAATCAGTAGTTTTTTTATTTTTTATCTATCACATCTTGTAGATTCATGGATACCTGAAAGGTGGTTCAATATCCTAACGATTTGTCTAGGAATCTTATGGTCAGGTATTTTAGGCTTTTTTGCAGCAAATTATATAACAAAAGCTTTGCGTGATATTGAAAAATCAGTGCGTCAAGTTGCCGGTGGTCGTTTAGATGTGAATATGCCAGACATACATACTCATGATGAGTTAGAAGAATTAAGCAACTGTTTAAAGGTTATGGTTGAACGTTTAAATGAAACCGTTTACACCATTCAAAATCATACGGAAGTCACAACTAAGCGAATTAAACACCTTCATCAAGCATCGGATGAAGTGAACCGTCAAGTAACAAAAGTCGAGGAGACAATTACATCGATTTCAACAGGTGCACACTCTGAAACGGAGATGTCATTAGATGTATTAGACCGGATAGAAAAAGGGCTTGATATTTCAGAATCCATAAAGAAACAAGCGACTGTCTCTTCACAGTTCGCTATAACAACGGTTAATGACTTGGAACAAAGCGCCCAATCGGTGAATGACCTTATTGAAGGTGTTTATAAAATGGGACGTACGAATGAACATATGATGACGGTATCCAATCAATTACAGGTCCATATGAAAGAAATTAACAGTATTGTTGAGACGGTTAGTGAATTTGCGGAAAAAACACATATTCTAGCGATTAATGCAAACATCGAGGCCGCAAGAGCTGGAGATGCGGGAAAAGGATTTATTGTAGTAGCAGACGAAGTTCAAAACCTTGCGAATCAAAGTACAGATGCAGCAAATCAAATTCACAAAAGAATAAAAAATATCCAAGTGACCTTTGATCAAGCCCTAGCAAACCAACATGAACAATTACAAATGGGTAAAGAAGAAATTAAGAGAGCAAATCAGACGAACGAACAAATTAAAACGATGAAACATTCAGTCTATCAAGTTAGAGAGAGCATTGAAAACATTCTACAGAATGCTGATATTCAACATGGGTTTCTGTCGAACATCGTTTATGATGCGAAGAAAACGTTCGAGATTTCAAAACAGACGTCCGATATGGTAAAAGGCTTAAAGCAAAGTGCGGCTACTCAAACACAACATGTGTCACACATCATCGAAAGTATTGAAGATATCTCTAAAGGAATAGATTCATTGAATAATCAAGTCAATGTTTTAAAAGTAAAATCAGTAAGATAAAGCAAACCTTTTCGTTTTATCAAAAATTGAGGCAGTAGTCTTTGAATAATGATAGAAGCATTAGAAAAACCGAGCCTTATTGACTCGGTTTCAGATTGTCGACAAAAGGTATCGAGAGCATGCTCTTCAGTGTCTTTTTACAATTTTTGTATACGAATTGTAGGAGAAAAGGTTGATTTCCGCTCCAGACGCTTGCTTTCCTCTTCATCGTAAGCTCCTGCGGGAAAAGCGGCTCGGCCCCGCCCGCGGAATGAGTCCATCCGCAGCGGAAATCTTACCATACTTTAAAATAAAAAAGACTGTAGCAACCTCGAAATTCTTCGAGTTTGTCTACAGTCTGAATCTTGTTGACCCGGTTATTCTAAAGATCAAATTACAAAGCCATCATTTGGCTAAAGCGTTCCTTAGATAGCAAGGCCCCTACAAAGAATGAACCAAATTCGCCGTAACGGGCACTGACTTCGTCAAATCTCATTTCATAGACGAGTTTTTTGAATTGAAGCGCATCATCGCCAAATAAGGTGACGCCCCATTCCCAATCATCAAAACCAATAGAGCCCGTAATGATTTGTTTGATTTTCCCAGCATAAGAGCGGCCAATTAAACCGTGGCTTTTCATTAGCTCACGTCTTTCTGACATCGGAAGCATATACCAATTGTCTTCTCCATCCCGGCGCTTGTCCATCGGATAGAAACAAAGATACTGTGTTCTTGGCAAAATAGGGAACAGGCGAGATTTAATACGTGGATTTTCCATCGGATCCTCATCGCTTTGCCCTAAATAATTACTTAATTCAACCACTGAAACATAGGAATGGGCAGGAATGGTCACTTCAGCCAATTTTGTTTTATTAAAGGCTGTTTCAAGGGCATTCAAATCAGCTAATGTTGGTCTAAGCCACATAAAGACAAAATCAGCTTTTTGACCAATAATGGAATAGAATGCATAGCTTCCTTTCTTTTCTTTCTGAATAAGATCCCATTCATTTAGAAAAGCATAAAATTCTTGAAGCGTTGATTCACGTTCATCACTGGATAGACTTTTCCATGCTTTCCAATCAATAAATCTGAAATCATGTAAACAATACCAACCATCTAAAGTTTGAGCTGCTTCACTCATTTTTATATCACTCCTGTACGGACTAAATAGTCAAATCAATGCTTGTCCAATTTTATTTGATAAGATAACATGTTATCTTGTTATTATTGACATTCTTAACTATATCATAATCATAATTATAGATGCGAAACGGACGGTTTTGAGTTCACTAAATTGTCACAATTCCAAAGGGAGTTCTTTTCCATTATAATCAATATAATAAGAGTAGAGGATCGGCGTAACTACCATCAACGGTGTTTTAGACTGATGGTGAGCTATTCGAGACAGTTGTCCTAAAATAAGCTTACTTTACTTTATGGGGTTTAACTACTCTATAATTCGAAATGGAAGATACAAAGGCAATATATTTTGAATGGAGGAGATCCATGATGACCACACTTTTTGATCAAATGAAGGCCCAAGTTAAAAAAGAACAACCTAAACTGATTTTTCCTGAAGGTCATGACGGTCGTATCTGTGAAGCGGTTCAAAGGCTTGCAGAAGAAGAGATCATTTTTCCGATTTTAATCGCGAAGCGGGATGAATGTCCAGCATACATACAAGAACTTGAAAAGAAAGATAGGCTTTCCATTAAGCACCCGGAAGAGGATCCTAATTTGGATCGTTTAGCTGATAAACTAGCTGATCGTAGAAAAGGAAAGTTAACAAAAGAAGAAGCCGCAAAATGGCTTCAAGATGAAAATTACTATGGAACGATGCTAGTGTATACAAATCAAGCGGCAGGACTTGTCAGTGGGGCAACCCATTCGACGGCAGATACGGTCAGGCCCGCTTTGCAAATTATTAAAACAAAACCAGGAGTGAAACGAACATCTGGTTCTTTTATCATGCTAAAAGGAGAGGAGCAATTGTTATTTGCGGATTGTGCGATTAATATAGCCCCTGATAGTGAAGTATTAGCTGATATTGCCATAGAGAGTGCTAATACAGCAAAGGCATTTGGTATGGATCCAAAGATTGCCATGCTCAGCTTTTCAACAAAAGGGTCAGCAAAGGCTCCTGAAACAGATAAAGTGATTGAAGCGACCCAATTAGTTAAAGAGAAACGTCCTGATTTATTCATCGATGGAGAATTTCAATTTGATGCGGCTTATGTACCAGAGGTGGCTCAAACAAAGGCTCCTGACTCACCGCTTAAAGGAAAGGCCAATGTTTTTGTCTTTCCGAGTCTCGAAGCCGGGAATATAGGCTATAAGATTGCCCAACGACTTGGTGAATATGAAGCCATAGGACCTATCTTGCAAGGTCTAAATCAACCTGTGAACGACTTATCAAGAGGATGCAATACCGAAGATGTCTACAAACTGGCGATCATTACAGCCATGCAATCTGTCATGGATTCATCTAAAAAAAATTAGCAGGAATACTTCATTATTCTTCGAATTTATATATATGATGATGATTTAAGGTGGTGTAGGCAATGAGAAGACCTTACTTTGATCTTTTTGAAAATGATCAACCAGCCCTTTATTCCTAAGAACAGGGATGATGTGCTTTTAGTCATGCCTTTCTTAGCGGGATTAATTAAACTCCCATGTAGAAAGGGTTGGATATTATGAAAAAATCAATCGCAGGAGCATGCTGCTTAACATTAGCTGCAAGCATTTGGGGAAGTATGTATGTCGTTAGTAAATATATTTTAATGTATGTTCCACCTATCACATTACTTTGGTTTCGTTATGTGATCGCTTGTCTCTTACTATTCGCCGTTATGATGGCTAGCCATAAAGAAAAAAAGAGGAAGCAGCTTTCCAAAAGAGACGGGTTATTATTTATGTGGATCGGTTTTATCGGCTATTTTATCTCCATAGCCTTCCAATTTATTGGAACAAAGTTATCAGATGCTCATACAGGGGCTTTGATTACATCATCCACACCAGCTTTTATTGTCTTCTTTGCTTGGTTTGTCTTAAAAGAGAGGATAACCGCTCGCAAGCTCCTTTCTCTTATCGTGGCAACGATCGGTGTGGTGATTTGCATTGGAGGTTCACCAAGAGTCGGGACTTACTCTTTAGGAAATTTCATTTTAGTGGGGGCTGCCGTGACTTGGGCACTCTTGTCCGTCTATGTCAAAAAAGCATCTAGAAGATTCTCATCACTCATGATAACGACGTATTCAATGTTTTTTGCCCTCTTGTTTTCAACGCCATTTATGATCGTAGAACAAATGAATGAGCCTATGACAATTGGTCAAACACCTATTATTTTAGGTATTTTGTATTTAGGAACTGTATCAACTGCAGGAGCTTTCTTTCTATGGAATAAAGGGCTAGAACTTATGGATGCAGGGGTTGGTTCATTATTTCTTTTTCTCCAACCGATTGTTGGGGCCGTCCTTGGCTGGTTATGGTTAAAGGAGACGTTGTCCTTTTCTTTTTATATCGGTGGCTGTTTTATTCTATTAGGAATTGTTATTGCGACCGTAGGGAAAGAACGACCTTGCAATAAGAAATTGAACACGAATAAGAAATTAACGTCATAACGAAAAAACGGATCATCCTAATTAGTAGAGGATGATCCGTTTTATTACACTTTAAGAGGCATAAAGTATCAAGGCAACTAGACCTCTGTCTGCGCCTTATAGTGCGTGTTCAAAAAGGTGACAAATTAGAAGCAAGAAGATCAAGGCGGCGTAGTTTTGAGGACCGGAATGTAGGTTTTTGCTACATGAGGACCGGAAAAACAAACGGGCGCCGAGATTCGTAGCTTATCATTAGGTGACTTTTTGAACAACCTCTTATAGGCCCCGCAATCGACAAGTTTACTTTAACGTCTTTGAAGACGAAAACCTTCGTCTTTTAAGTAAAGAGCGGCTTCCTCATGAGAGCCGAAAGAATCGACTAAATTAGGTCCAGCGTAGATCGTCCACATCTCATCCTCGTGAATCAACTGCAGCGTTTGTTTTTCGCGGTTAATCCAAGTTTCCTCTTCTGGTTTTGGTTGTCCTTCTTCAGAAAGGGAAAAAATAGCTTTTTCCACAATTGAGTGAAGCTCATCTTCAGTGAAATCCCGAATATTGACAAATCCTTTGTCATCGGTGGGATAGCCTTCTAATTCACCCGCATAGACATAACCATTTCCATTAGGATGGAGATGATAAACGACATTTTTCTTCTCTTTCACACTGTCATTATATTGGAAATTAACGCGTCCAAGTGAAACATCACGACGTTCTAATTCTGGAAAAGATTCAATAATCTCTAATTTTTGTTCGAAAGTGAGCATAGTTCCTCCAAATAGTTAAGGGTTATGACACACATTATATATCATGACAAAAGGATAAGCCAATTTTCCCATATAGCGCGTGTTCAAAAAGGTGACAAATGAAAAGGGTTACTGGCTAAGTACGCTGGCATCCTGCCAGAACGAGAGTAACTAGCCCGTCCTGGGCGTCGGAAGGATAAGAGCGGCGTACTTCCTTAGGACCGGCATTCCACATGATGTGGTAGCTTCAGGCGCCAGCCGCAGGGCGTGAGCGATTTTAGCCAGCGATCCTCTTGTTTTTACTACATGAGGACCGGAATAAACAAGCGGGCGCCGAGATTCGCAAGTTATCATTTGGTGACTTTTTGAACAACCTCTTACCCTTTTTTATAAAATAGGACTAAATGGGCCATAATAAAAGAAAAGGTGATCCTTGAGGTGGATAATAATGATTTATATTTATAATGATTATGGCGGAACACATACAACGGCATTAGCGGCAGCTTATCACCTTAACAAACTTCCAAAAGACGATAAGCTCACAAAGGAACAAATATTAGAAACACCATTTTTCAATAAACTAACGAGGACAGATATGGGCGTTCTATTTTTTCATGGGATTGATTCTGATGGAAATTCCGTTTATACCGTTGGACGAGGAGCTGCAAAGCAAATGAAACGAATCCTTAAAAGTCTAACTGAACTCTTGCAAGAGAAATATAACGGAAGTGAAAAAATCATTTTCTCAAACACATCGCCAACGGTTCCAATTACAATGACCTTTGGTGGGTTTTTCTCAAGAGGACTACATATTAATTTTATTGGAGTACCTTTGCTTGTATTCGGTGCTAAACAGTGCTGTCACGACATTCTCAGAGTCGTTGAGCACACTAAATATGTTGGTCAAACGACGTCAGCAAAACTTACCATGCTTGAAAACCAGGAATTTAAATAATATCACTCAAAGTTGATGTCTGTTCAGTTTTCTGAGTCACGAAAAGTACTTTATTTAATAAACGGACGGTTTCTTTCTCGAATCCTTTGATAGTAGCCATTGAATAACTCTTGTTCAAAGGGTGATAAGGCAATAGATGAGATGTCACCGAACTGTTGGATCGTTTGGAGAAGCGTCAAGATCAAGCTTTGAACAGTTAAAGATGCCTTAGAAATTTCCTCTAAAGAGGCCATTTTTTCGGGTTCAATCTTCGGATAAACAAACCTCGTTTTTTCTTTTTTTAAGCCTTGTTCATAGAACGATTTTATAAGCTCTGCCCGCTTAGATCCACTTCCTGTAAGACAAAGATAGATTTGAACAGCGACGCCTTTTCGAATCCGTCTTTGTGATATCCCCGCAAATTTTTTTCCATTTACACTTAAATCATAACGGCCAGGACAATAAGAACCGACGATTTCCTTTGCCTCAAAGAAAATGTGGTGGGGTTCAAGGCACATTTTGATTAACTCGACCATGGCCTCGAAACTTTCATCAATCGATAGACTCCGGTTTTGCTCAGAAAAAATAAGAGAAATATTCAGCACGCCTTCATCGAGAACAACCGCGAGACCACCTGAATTTCGTGTGACACAATGGTAACCCTGTTGTTGAATGATATCGATTCCATCTTGAAAATGAGGGAGGCGCGTGTCTTGAATACCAAGAATAACCGTTTGATGATGGACCCAAGTACGAATCACAGGAGCAGATTCACCTGATCCAACAGAATGACACAATGTATCATCCATAGCAAATGACTGCATGCCATTAAACGTGGGACCAAGAGTTGATTGATCGATCCAACGCCACGTAGGTTGATAGAGAAGTGATGTCATAGGATTTTCCTCTTTACATATTAAAGTATTGAACTAAAAGGTGACTTCATTATATCAAATTTGAATAAGGAAAGAGTTAACATTAATCTTACTTGTTCGACAAAATAACTCTCCATTCCATTTTCAATATGGACAAGCTATAATAAGAACATGACAGAATTGGGGTGAGAGAAGATGGCCCAACGTATGACAAAACTTAATGAAGAAAAAGTATTTAAAGATCCCGTTCATCGCTATATTCACGTGAGAGATCGGTTAATATGGGAGCTTATTGGAACGAGTGAGTTTCAAAGGTTAAGGCGGATTAAGCAGCTTGGAACAAGTTTCTTAACTTTTCATGGAGCTGAACATAGCCGTTTTGGTCATTCTCTAGGAGTCTATGAAATTACGAGACGACTAATTAACGTATTCGAAAAAGATCCAGAATGGGATCCGAATGATCGTCTCCTCTGTCTATGTGCAGCCCTTCTCCACGATATTGGCCATGGACCTTTTTCTCATTCCTTTGAAAAAGTATTTCAGACGGATCACGAGCATTTTACAAGGGAAATGATCTTGGGACCTACTGAGATAAATGCTGTACTTAGAAAAATAAGTGATGATTTTCCGAAAAAGGTATCTGACGTAATAGGAAAAACGTATGAGAATAAACTGGTCGTCAGTATGATCTCAAGTCAAATTGATGCCGATCGAATGGATTACTTACTTCGGGACGCCTATTACACGGGGGTAAGTTATGGTCATTTTGATCTAGAACGTCTTTGGCGTGTCATGCGTCCACGTGAAGATCAAGTTGTAATTAAACATAGTGGCATGCATGCCGTAGAAGATTATATCATGAGCCGTTATCAAATGTATTGGCAAATTTACTTTCATCCAGTCACGCGAAGTGCCGAAGTGATATTAACGAAAATCCTTCATCGAGCAAAAACACTTTATCACAACGGATTTAAGTTCAAATATGTGCCAACGCAGTTAATCAGTCTCTTTGATGGGCAAGTCACAGTTGAAGATTATGTCAAACTAGATGAGGCCTTAATTTTATATTACTTCCAAGTTTGGCAGGAGGAAGAAGATCCGATTCTGAAAGATCTTTGTTACCGTTTCATGAACCGTAAATTATTTAAATACATCGAGTTTACGCCTATGGATTTGAGTTTATACGATGAACTTCGTGACACCTTTTTAGAAGCTGACTTAGATCCAGATTACTATCTCGTTGTCGATTCGTCATCTGATTGCCCATACGATCTTTATCGTCCTGGGGAAGAAGAAGAGAAATTACCAATTTATTTGGTGATGCCAGATCATCAATTGCGTGAACTGTCCAGAGAATCGGACGTTGTGGATTCCATCACAGGGAGGAAGCGAACAGACCATAAGCTTTATTATCCATTAGATGCCATCATGGCACTGCCTAGTCATTCCAAAGCGAAAAAGAAATTAAGATCATTACTGTCTATATAGATGAAGAAAGATAAGGGGGAGATCGAGTGCTTGAGGATCATGCGAAGATTGTCTCGTTGCTAGAGCAAGCAGGCGAAGTCGTCGGTCGAAAAAAATTACAAAAAATCATCTACATATTAAAAAAATGTGATGTTCCGTTCCAAGAAAAATATCATTTTCATTTTTTTGGACCGTATTCTGAAGAACTGTCCCTCCGAATAGAAGAACTGTGTAATCTAGGTTTTATCAATGAAGTAAAAGAAACAAAAGGCGGTTATTATCAATATCGATATACCCAAACTGAGGCGGCTAAAGAATTTCTTTCTCACTTCGATATTCATATGGAGACGATTGAACCTCTTATCCAGGAGTTAAATAACCAGAATTCGAAGTTCCTAGAACTCGTATCCACGATTTTGTATTTTGATGATCTCACTCGTGAGGAAATTATTGAAAAAGTACAAGTGGTGAAGAAAAAGCAAAACTATTCTTTGGACGATATCGAAGAAGCTTTTACATTTATCGCATCTATAAAAAGTATGAACACAAAAGTGAGCTAACGAACCTGTTAGTTCATTTTTTATGATAGCCGGAACACCCGAGACTTTAGTCATGAGAGGTTCAGTTCTGCCAAGCATAGAACATCACCACAACATCTAACGTGTAGAATCTCGTACTTCATTGGCATAGGATATGGTACAGAGCCTTGAAAGAGGGTGTACAAGGATGGTTCAGTTTAAAATAAATGAGAACATTGACCTGAAAGTGCTTGAGATGAAAGATGCATCCACCTTATTTACAGTCATTGATAACGAGAGACATGAATTGCGTGAGTACGTTCCTTGGGTTGATCACTTTCAAAGTGAATCAGACGTTTATCCAATTATTGAAATCTGGAATGACCAGTTTAAAATGAATATGGGGATGCAAATGGGCATCTTTTATAAAAATAAGTTTGTCGGAATGGTCGAATTTCAGAAGTATGATTGGAGAAATAAATCAACAAGCATGGGGTATTGGCTGGTAAGTAGCGCTCGAGGTAAAGGCATTATGACAACTTGTTGCCATGCACTCATAGATTATGGTTTCAATGTTTTGGGATTAAATCGAATTGAAATTCGGGCGGCATCTCAAAATGACAGCAGCAGGGCTGTTGCAAGAAGGCTTGGATTTATACATGAAGGTCATATCCGTTCTGCTGAGTGGCTTCATGGCCATTATATTGACCATGATTTGTATGGATTATTACAATCTGACTGGTATAAAAGAGAGTATCCCAATCTATTATCCCATGACTTTAACAGATAAAGTCATTTCTTCCACTCTAGGAAACAACCATCAGTTAGATGGCTTCCGTCCACCCACTGATGGTTGCTACGATACGTTATTTTAATGTTTTGATGAAAGAGAAGCCAATATAGATAGCCACCATCCAAATAATAAGGGCAGACAATCGGTTTATGAACGTTAACCACTTTCCATTTGGGTCCATTTGACCTAATAGTTTTCCACAAAGGGCTAGGCTAAAAAACCAAAGCCATGACACAGCAACGCAAGCGATCGAAAAGAACCATTTGTCGATACCTTCATAACGTAAGCTGTTTGTTCCAATGACGCCAATCGTGTCCAAAATAGCATGAGGATTAAGTAAGGAAACCGATAATGAAAAGAGAATTTGTTTTTTTGGTGATAGACGTTTTTCATCCCTTTTCATCTTCTTCGTTTCTGTACTCCATATCGTCCAGCCAATATAAATGAGAAAGATAAAACCGACGCCAAACAGCATGAACTGAAGCCACGGTAATGATAAAACGAGTAAAGATATACCTAAAACAGCGAAACTGATTAAAAGGGTGTCACATATGGAAGCCGTTAAAACAGCAGGTAGAACGTGTTTGAACTGTTGATGTAGAGCCCCTTGATTAAAAATAAAAATATTTTGTGCCCCTAAAGGAAGAATAAGTCCTAGGGCCAGAATAAAACCATGACTTAGAGAAATGAACATGAACGATTTCGTCCTTCCATAATAAGAATCTTTTAGTGCGTGTTCAAAAAGGTGACAAATTAGAAGCAAGAAGATCAAGGCGGCGCTGTTTTGAGGACCGGCATTCCACACGATGTGGTAGCTTCAACGTTGCTCACAGGACGTGAGCGATTTTAGTTGAAGATCCTCTAGTATCCGCTACATGAGGACCGGAAAAACGAGCGGGCGTCGAGAATTCGTAGCTTATCATTTGGTGACTTTTTGAACAACCTCTTTTACTATATTTTAAATCAATCGCCCTTCTTGTCACCGACCAAATCAGATGATAACCGACCAACCAAATTCATATTATTCAAAGGGGCGAATAGCCATTGAATTGGATGCCAGATCGAAATAGATTGCAGCCGATACATAAACAAATCGAACAGCACATAAAAGACAAGATTAAACGAGGAGAATGGCCTCTTGGACATCGAAATGGTGAATTAAGGGGAGAAACCGAGGTCGTATTTTGAAAAAATAAGGCTGGTCATACACGTACCAGCCTATACATACTATTTATATACTGAGTCTCAGAAAGGAATAAGATTAAAGAAGTTCTAAAGCAAGAGAATGAAAAAATTTAATCATGCAATAAATCGTTTATAATAAAATAAAATGTTCGTGAAACCAATCGTCAAGATCTAAAGTATCATGCCCGTCTGCAATAATATGCAGTTCGTTTTCTTCGTCTTTTGTCAGCCATTTGCCTTCCTCATCCACTTCAACCATATAAAAGAAGTCTTTCTTAAAAAGACAGCGATCTGTCCATTCAATTGGTAGATCTAATGACCGCTCAAAGACATTTCTAATACATCTGACTAGAATCATATAACCCTCCATTAATTCGATTACGCATAAAGATAAAGATAATATGAATGAGGCATTTTTGCAATGGTTAAGCTTGGATATAAGGAAAGTTGATATGATACACTAGGGTTAAGAAGGCATTAGAAAAAATAGGTTCATATTCCCCGATTTTGAACAACTCGTATGAGGAGGACAACGATCAATGACTCAAGAAGATCAAAATAAAAAGAAATCAAGTTTCAATATTGTGAGTGGCGACTCAACCTCAGGCCATGGCGGTTATGGGGTAGGTTCCATCAATTTAGATAACATTTCCCCAATTATTATTGACGTTGAAGAAGGAACGGCCGAAGTGGATATGGGAGCCCTGCATGCACGAAGTCAAGTCGAAAGACGTATCCGTTTTTCGCCAGACAAAGCTTCTGTTGAGGGTGGCGGGAAACCTTACTGGCTCGTTTGGATGAATACGGAAGTGGGCGAAGAAGGACCGTATTACGCTGGAGCAGGTGCGGCTGATATGATCATTAACCGTGAAATCCGAAGAGGCTATAAAGTCTTGCCAGACCACGTCAATAAAATGGATAAAGCACTTAAAGGCAAAGTTCTCGTTGACCATATGGATGAGGCATCGAAAAAAGTGTTGAAAGATTTTCTAGTCGGGCACAGTGCTGAAATGTGGGAACGAGCGAATCCAGAATTGAAAAAACAGTTAGGTGAATAACCAAATGAAAAACCTCAAATGATGTGTGAATCGATCATTTGAGGTTTTTTATTATTTTTTTCCGCCGAGATGGAAGATCCAATCGAATAAGCCATGAGATTGGGTTTTCTTTTTATGTTTGGGATGCGAAACGACTTTGGTCCCATCACAATAAGCTTTTGGCGCCGTTCCTTTTATGAAATAAGTTTCTCTTCCTGGACATGTATCTGTCGCACGAAGTCCAGTTTTCGGATCAATATTAACAGCGACAACGCCTTTAGGTGCTTTGAAACTATTTTTGGATTGGCCAAATAGAGCGGATTCCATGCTATGCGCCCATATTTTTTTGGCATAACCGGAATCAGGATAGACGCTAATGGTTTCACCTTGATCATAGCCGACCCAAACGGCCATGGCGAGTTTAGGTGTATAGCCGACCATCCAGCTATCTGTCGCTGTCGAACCAGTTTTCGCAGCCACTTTGTGCGTCAGGATACCGGCCACCTTACTTCCTGTAACAGTCGTATAACCATTAAGCTGTTTATCAAAGATACCAGTCATCATTTGCGATAACACGAACGCTGCTTTTTTATTTAATACTTTTTTACTTTTAGGTTTCCATTCATATAGAACATTCCCATCTTTGTCTGTCACTTTTTTGACAAAGTGAGGCTGCACGCGATACCCGCCGTTTGCAATAGCACTGTATCCTCTCGTAATTTCTAGCATGCTTACGGGTTTTGATCCGAGGGCAAGTGACGGGATCGGGGCAAGAGGACTGCGAATGCCGACCTCTTTGGCTGTCTTAACCAGTTCATCCATGCCAATCGACATATGTGTCTTGACCGCATAAATGTTATCTGACACAGCTAAAGCCTCAGCCATGGTTATTTTTTTGTTGGCATAGTAATTTCCAAAATTATTAGGGGAATAGGTGGCTCGATCATCGTCATATTGAAAGGATGTTGGTTCACTCTTCAATAAAGTAGATGGTGTGAAGCCGTCTTCTAGGGCTGCATAATATAAAAATGGTTTGAATGATGATCCAGGAGACCTTCTGGATTGCGTAGCTCGATTAAACGCACTTTTATCATAATCACGGCCGCCGATAAGAGCAAGCACCGCACCTGTTTTCGGATTCATTGAAATAAGGGCTGATTGGATATCAGATTTTGGATCAATCGTATCCTTCATCCAATACTCTGCCTTCTTCTGAATTTTAGGATCTAAGGTGGTGTAAACGTTTAATCCACCATTAATCAATTGGTCTTCTGTTAAATGTAATTTGTTCTTCAACTCATCTCGTACAGCTTGTTGAAAATAGGGTGCTAATCGCTCTTTCGTTGGTTGTACATTAACAAGCTGAAGAGAGTGATTATACGCCGAATCGGCTAATGGTTTTGATATGGTTCCGTTTTTCGCCATCGATTGTAAAACGATCTTTTGTCGCTCTTTAGCACGTTCATAATGGACATCTGGTGCATAAAGGGTCGGTCCTTTTGGAATACCCGCTAGCATACTCGCTTCACTTAAAGAAAGATCGGATGCATTTTTATTAAAATAATATTTTGATGCGGCTTGTATACCATAAGCACCATGGCCGTAGTAGATCGTATTTAAATACCCTTCTAAAATCTGATCCTTTGAATAATTCATCTCGAGCCGCATGGTATAAAAGGCCTCGGCCAATTTTCTCCTCCATGTTTTGTCATTAGATAGAAAACTATTTTTTGCATATTGCATGGTAATCGTACTTGCCCCTTGGGCCTTTGAAAAGCTTTTCACATCCGCAAATAGGGCACCTGCAAGTCGACGAAGATCAAAACCATGATGTTTATAAAAATGTTTATCTTCAATGGAAAGGGTGGCTTGAATCAGTGGTTTAGAAATGTGGTCAAGCTTCGTCCATTCTGAGCTAGAACTTAAAGCTGACTCGGTTGCTTTATTAAAAATATTCCCTTGACTATCATAATAACTGATGGCTCTAGGGACATTAAGGGGAGGTGGCCCAGCTATCTTAGCCGCAACCCAAAGTCCTGCCGTACCTATCACTATTAATAGAAGGAAAAAGAGATTGAAACGAAAAAACCATCTTAGTCTAATCCGAAATCGATTTCGATTGGTTATGAACTTCATGAACACACCCCCAAGATGTAAATCTAAGACTAGAGGGAAATACTCCAAGTCTATAAGCTGTATTAATAAGTATGGTATAAAGAGCCTAGGAATAAACATGGCTTTAAGATAAGATTTTAAGTGGAACCTAGCATGTTCACTCTATAAAAGATGAGCATGGCGATTAAGTTTAGGGTATACTTACTGAATGAAACCAAGGAAGTGGACCTTAAATAATAGAGAGACAACGATCATATATTATTGACATAGAAAAGGAGAATCGACATGATTTTTGATGAAGCATATTCTGGGAAAGTATTTATCATGAGCCGAAAGGACTATGACGCTGCAGAAGCTGTCATTTATGGGATGCCGATGGACTATACGGTCAGCTTTAGGCCGGGATCACGATTTGGCCCAGGAAGAATCAGAGAAGCCTCGGTTGGATTAGAAGAATATTCGCCTTATATGGATAAACATTTAGAAGAAGTGAATTATTACGATGCAGGTGATATTTTGTTTCCATTCGGTAATGCCGAAAAAAGCTTAGGGCTTATTGAACGTTATGTTGATAAGTTACTTAATGATGGAAAATTTCCGCTTGGACTTGGTGGTGAACACTTAGTGACATGGCCTGTGATTAAAGCCATGGCAAAAAAGTATCCGGATTTGGCTCTGATTCATATTGATGCCCATGCTGATTTACGTGAGGAGTATGAAGGAGAAGTTCTCTCCCATTCCACACCAGTGAGAAAAGTGTGTGGGTTAATTGGTGCGAAAAACGTCTATTCATTTGGTATTCGTTCAGGAATGAGAGAAGAGTTTGCCTTTGCAAAAGAATCCGGTATGGTTCTTGAAAAATTTGACGTCGCTGAACCTCTGCAGAAGTATTTGCCAGAACTAGCAGGACGCCCTGTCTACGTCACCATTGATATTGATGTGCTAGACCCGGCATTTGCACCAGGAACCGGGACTGCAGAAGCTGGCGGTATTACATCAAAAGAACTCCTTGAAGCCATCAAGCTCATCGCTGAGTCCGAGTTGAATGTGGTTGGAGCTGATATAGTTGAAGTAGCACCAGCTTATGATCCGACAGAACAAACGTCGATAGCAGCAAGTAAATTTGTAAGAGAAATCCTGCTCGGATGGGTCTGACAATCGTGTCAGGCTCTTTTTTTTATACTTTAAGTAAGTAGAAATGTTTAGAGGTATAAAGTACTAGGATTTTATCTTCGCCTTTAGCCCCGCAATCGGCAAGTTTTCTTTACCTATATTTTTTAAAAAATGGGTGTCAAAACATCATAAATTGAGTAAGATGAATTAATCTTATCTTGAGTAATTAGCCTAAGGGAAAAGACGAAAAACAACACCAAGTTCGCTTGGCATTTTAAAGATTATTTTATGGTGAAAAAAGTAAATCCTAGTAAGTATCTAGGAATATATCGAAAATTGTAAGAAACTTGTTTATTTATTACAAATTTCTGTTGACTCAAACTAAAGTGTGTTATAAAATGGGTAACAATCCTATAAAAATACTAGGGATTAAAAATAAAAATCTAGCATTACATCTTATAGTGCGTGTTCAAAAAGGTGGCAAATTAGAAGCAAGAAGATCAAGGCGGCAGTTCCCGAGGCCCGGAATGCAGGTTTTTACTACATGAGGACCGGAAAAACAAGAGGGCGCCAAGATTCGTAGTTTATCATTTGGTGACTTTTTGAATAACCTCTTATAAAAAATGTGACATGATTTGACTAAAATCATCATCTTATACAAAAAGATGTCTTAAAAAAATCTAATTCTTAGTAAACTAATAAGAAAAGAGGACAATGGAGTGAAACCTCAGATTACGTATGACACATTTGTTGAGGATCCGTTTATAGACTTTGAACCAAATGATGCAACCAAAGGAGCTGAATCGGTATTAGAATGGGCTTACGATACGTATGGCGACTCGATGATTTATGCTTGTAGTTTTGGTGCAGAGGGCATCGTTTTAATTGATATGATTTCTAAAATCAAAAAAGATGCTACAGTGGTTTTCTTAGACACAGGCCTACATTTTCCCCAAACTTATGAATTAATTGACAAAGTAAAAAAGAAATATCCTGGTCTACGGATTCAGATGAAAAAGCCGGATTTAACGGTTGATGAACAAGCTGAAAAATATGGGTCAGCACTCTGGAAGAGGCAGCCTGATCAATGCTGTTACTTACGTAAAATTAAACCACTCGAAGATACATTAAGTGGGGCTGTCAGTTGGCTATCGGGCTTAAGAAGAGAACAATCGCCGTCAAGAAGCAAGACGAATTTTGTCAATAAAGATGATCGTTTTCATTCGATAAAAATATGTCCACTAATCTATTGGACTTGGGATGATGTTTGGGATTATATCAAAGAAAACAACTTAGATTACAATGAATTACATGATCACGGTTATCCAAGTATTGGGTGTTTCCCATGTACACAAGCGGTTAGTGCTGGTGGAGATTCACGTGAAGGAAGATGGGTGGGCTTACAGAAAACCGAATGCGGTTTGCATACGGTTGAAAAAGGAGGCCATTAAAACATGGAAATAGTTATTCTCTCTTTTATTCTGGCTTACTTTTTTGCGTTTAACATCGGCGCCAGCGGGTCTGCCGCGGCGATGAGCGTATCTTATGGTGCAGGAGCTATACCCCAAAAGAAATGGGCGCTTATCATTTGTTCAATAGCCCTGATGTCAGGAGCCGTTTTCGGCAGTGGCCCTGTTGTAAAAACACTCAGTCACTCGATTATTCCATCGCATTTCTTAACGCCAGAAATTGTTGTCATTATTTTGGCCGCTTCAGCTGGAACGTTGTTTATATCTAATTTGCTTAGTATTCCTTTATCGACAAGCGAAGTGACGGTTGGCGCTATTGTTGGTGCCGGGATCGCCTTTCAATCTTTAAATTTAAACAAATTACTCATTATTTTTTCGTTTTGGATTCTTATACCTATTGTGGCTATGCTGACGACCTATCTCCTTGTGAAGGGAGGTGACCGCTTCTTTTCAGGCAAAAGACAATTTAATGCCAAGTGGAAGAAAATTGGGGGCATCACATTAATTTTGGCTGGATGCTTGGAAGCTTATGCCGCAGGAATGAATAATGTGGGGAATGCCATTGGACCTCTAGTAGGGGCCAGTCTTGTTCCGTTACATATTGGTATTTTGACAGGAGCGGCATTTATGGTTATCGGGGTATTATCGCTTGGCAGTCGGGTCATCGAAACGAGTGCAAAACGAATCGTGAAACTATCGGTACCTAATGGTATTGCCATCTCAGGTGTGTCTGGGATCCTTGTGACCCTGGCCTCTGTATATGGTCTGCCTATCCCTATTACACAGGTAACAACATCTGCGATAGCTGGCGTAAGTGCCTCAAAAAACGGGCAAACCGTTTGGAAACAACCCATTATTAAATTAATTGTTAAAGTTTGGTTAGTTTCCCCTGTATTATCGCTGATCGTGGCTTATCTACTCATTCAGGCTTGCGTTCGCTATAACTTTTATTCTGTCGTCATCATTTTATGTGTAATACTCGCAACTTTATGTACATCAAGTTTATTAAAAACAAAACATTTAAAAAAACTTTTTAACGAAAAAAAGACGGAGCAAACATCTGTAACCGTCATATCACATAAGAATGAGGAGGTTTTGTAAATGACTTTAATCAAACCACACGGTGGTCATTTAGTAAATCAAATTGAATCGGAATCTTATCAACCTGAAACAGTATTACAAATCAATATCGATGCGATGGCATTGAGTGATTTAGAATTAATCGCAAATGGAGCCTATAGTCCATTAAAAGGATTTATGAATCAAGCGGACTATCAATCCGTTGTCGAAACGATGCATCTAGCCTCTGGTGAGCCATGGAGCATACCCATTACGTTACCAGTCGACGAAAATATAGCGAGGCAATTAAAAAAAGGCGACACGGCTCAATTCATAAAAGAAAATGAGACATACGGTTATATCCAAGTTGAAGATATCTACCAACCTGATAAAGAAAAAGAAGCCCAGTTTGTCTATCAAACGACAGACCTTGCGCACCCTGGTGTGAAAAAACTTTTCTCAAGACCAGACTATTATGTTAGTGGCGAAATCAAATTAGTTAAAAGACCTAAACGGGCGCATAGTGAATCATTCTTTTTAGATCCTAAAGAAACACGCGCTCGATTTGAACAACTTGGCTGGAAAACAGTGGTTGGTTTTCAAACACGTAATCCGATCCACCGAGCTCATGAATACATTCAGAAGACGGCATTAGAAACCGTTGATGGTCTTTTTATCAATCCATTGGTTGGTGAAACAAAAAGTGATGACATTCCAGGAGATGTCCGGATGGAAAGCTATCAAGTTTTACTAAAACATTATTATCCAAAAGAACATGTTTTCTTAGCTGTGTTTGCTGCAGCGATGCGGTACGCAGGTCCAAGAGAGGCTATCTTCCATGCGATCGTTCGGAAAAATTTTGGCTGCTCTCATTTCATCGTCGGCCGCGATCATGCAGGTGTTGGCCATTATTATGGCACCTATGATGCTCAAAAAATCTTCAGTAATTTTAAAGATGGTGAATTAGGCATTACACCGATGTTTTTTGAACATAGTTTCTATTGCAAGGCTTGCGAAGGAATGGCTTCACATAAAACATGCCCACATGATGACGATCAGCACGTGATTTTATCAGGAACTAAAGTTAGAGAGCTTTTACGTAGTGGTCAAAGGCCACCAGTTACGTTTAGTCGTCCAGAAGTGGTTGACGTCCTTATTGCCGGGTTAAAAAAGACGGAAGGCATCAATTCTTAAAATAATATAAAAAGGAGGGTGAATGTAAACGTGGATACAAATATTATTTGGCACAACCAGACGATTACAAAGCAGGATTATCGCAAAAAGAATGGTCACTTTAGCGGCGTGATTTGGTTAACCGGTCTTTCAGGAGCAGGAAAGTCAACGATTGCCAATATTTTAAACAAAAAACTATATGCCCTAAATGTCAACTCTTATTTGCTAGACGGCGATAATGTCCGTCATGGTTTGAACAAAGGTCTTGGATTTAGTGAAGAAGACAGACAAGAAAATATCAGACGAGTTGGCGAAGTGGCCAAACTATTCGTCGATAGCGGTACAATTGCAATAGTCGCGTTTATCTCTCCTTTTCGCGCAGATCGTGATCGAGTCAGAGAAAATCTCGAAGATGGCGAGTTTTTAGAGGTTTACGTTGACTGTCCATTGGAAGAATGTGAGGGACGTGATCCAAAAGGGCTTTATAAAAAGGCACGAAGTGGAGAAATAAAATCGTTTACAGGAATAGACTCACCTTATGAAGCTCCGTTATCCCCAGAATTGACGTTGCATTCTGGCCAAAAAGAGGCTGAGGCTTGTGCAGATGAGTTAATCGATCTCTTAATCCAAAAACAATGGGTAACCAAAGGATAATATGGTAAAGTGAAACTTCCATCAGTGGGGGTTTTACTGCCCGTTAAGGTGGATAAAAAAGTATAGCTTGAATCGTCTTTGATGATGTATATTGAACTAAAAGAGTGACTAAGTAACGAGGGGCAAGTTCTGTGGTTCATCCTAAAGAAAGAGGTGGAATGATGAGAAAAGTATATTTAGTCGGCGCTGGACCTGGGGATCCTGATCTTATTACAGTTAAAGGATTAAAGGCGATTCAACAAGCCGATACAATTTTGTATGACCGGCTTGTGAATCCCGAACTTTTAAATTATGCAAAGAAAGAGGCTGAGCTTATCTATTGCGGGAAGCGTCCTGATCATCATGCGTTGAGTCAAGATAGTATCAATCATCTACTTTGTAAATTTGCTAATCAAGGAAAGATCGTGACGAGATTAAAAGGTGGAGATCCTTTTATCTTTGGTAGAGGTGGGGAAGAGGCCGAAGAACTTGTTAAAAAGCAAATCCCCTTTGAAATTGTACCAGGGATTACGTCCGGTTCTGCTGCTCCAGCATATGCCGGCATCCCATTAACCCACCGGAATTTTAGCTCATCAGTCGCCTTTATTGCTGGGATGACCCAACATGAAGATAATGTGGACAAGTATTGGTCTCAGTTTGTCGGCATTGATACCTTATGTATTTACATGGGCGTCAAAAATTTGCCAGTTATTTGTAACCAGCTGATCAAGCATGGCAAAGATCCACAAACACCGATCGCCCTCATTCATTGGGGAACGACAGAGCGACAAAAAACAGTCTCTGGTACGTTAACTAATATTTGTGAGAAAGCCGCCACTGTGAAAAATCCTTCGTTAATTATTATTGGGGAAGTGGTTCAATTAAGAGATCAATTAAATTGGTTTGAACCCTTGTCCATCGACAAAACCATTCAGGCAATTACGGGTTAGAAAGAGCATCATGAATAAACAAGGTGTATTATACGTCAGTCATGGAAGCCGAAACAAAGAAGCCCTTCGTGAAGCAGAACAATGTATCAAAATGGCGCAAAAACAAGTCCAAGTTCCCCTGCAAGAAATTTGTTATTTAGAGATTTCAAAACCCGACATTTTTGAAGGCATAGAGAATCTTGTGAAAAGAGGAGCCACGCACATAGCGGTTGTTCCTGTTCTTTTATTGAGTGCAGGGCATTACTATGAGGATATACCAAAAGCCATTGAGGATATTAAATGTTTGTATCCTGACATAACGTTAACTTATGGGAAGCCTCTTGGTGTCCAAGATCGTTTGATTGATGTTCTTGTCGACAGACTCGAGGAAGCTGAAATTCCTGATTTATCAAAGGCTAGACTCTTACTTGTCGGTAGAGGCAGCCGAAATCCAGAAACTCAAAGGGATATAGAGAATATAGCCAGTAAACTGAAAGAACGTATTCAGATTAAAACATTGGATATATGTTACTTGGCAGTGTTAAAACCTTCATTTAATGATGTTCTACACCATTTAGATGATCAGAAAAATGAAACCATAATCATTCTTCCTTACTTATGGTTTACAGGATTATTAATTAAATCAATGAAGAAAAAGATTGAATCACTCAACACAACAAATAAAGTTATTTTCTGTCAATATCTTGGGTTGCATCCTAATATGGCGGGCGCTCTCTCTGATCGGGTCAAAGAAGCCATTTTGTCAACACCCGTTCATTGATTGATAGATTTTAAGAGTTAATACAGGGTAAATGGGAGGAACAGGAATGACTTTGATCCCTGTCATGATCGATTTAAGCGGACGCCATGTCGTCATTGTTGGCGGAGGGAATATCGCCGCTCGTAAGCTGCAGTTACTGTTAGAAACAGGTGCTCATATGACGATTGTAAGTCCGTCAATTGTGGCGTCACTTCAGCCGTTACATAGAAATGGCGATTTCATTTGGAAACAAAAACCATTTGAAAAACAAGATATTGCGAATGCAGACGTCGTTATCGTAGCAACAAATGATCCAGTGATCAACCAGCAGGTCGTTGAGGGAGCCCCTCGCCATGCGCTCATTAATAATACAGAAGATGCTGAGAGGGGAAATATGACATTCCCCTCTTTTTTTCGAAAAGGGCGATTGACCGTTAGTACGTCAACAGGAGGAGCGAGTCCGACATTAGCTAAAATGATAAGTCAACAGCTGCGGACATTATTTGACGATGAACAATGCGAGGCGTATCTCGATTTTTTGTATGATTGCCGAAAGCTCATCAAAGGCTCTTCCTTATCTAAAAGTGAAAAAATTGATTTTTTAAGAAAACTACTAGATGATGAATTCAAGAACAAAGAGAAACAAAGAAACTTAATTGAACAATTGAAAACGAAGAAATGAGGGAGGCGAAATTATGAAAGGTCTAGTCAACAAAACAATTGGGATTGCAGCCGAGCGCCAAGCAGAGAATATATCAACGTTAGTGACAAAACATGGCGGAACACCTAGCATTTATTCCATTCAAGGTCAATGGCTTTTAAATGATGAAGTGTGTAAGGAAAATGTCAAAACTTTAGTCGATGAACCATTTGATTGGATCGTTTTGACAACAGGAATTGGGGCAAGAACGTTAGAAGAGGCTGCTGAAAAAATAAATGAGAAGGATCGCTTTCTGCAAAGCTTGCAAAAGACCCCGCTTGCCATTCGTGGCAGCAAAACGCTCAAGTGGCTAAAAGATCACAATCTCGTTCCTGATCGTGTTTCTGAAGATGGCACAATGAAACATCTGATATCTAGTTTTAAGCAGGAGCGGGAAAATGAAAAAGGAAAAAGAGTCTATTTGCAGCTCTATGATCAGGATGATGCAGAACTCAAGCAACAATTTGAAAGTCTAGGATTTGATCCCTATTTATCAAAACCTTATTCTTATAAACAGCCGGATCCAGAGACACTTCTTTCATTAACGGAGAAAATTGTTGAACAATCGCTCGATGCTGTCGTTTTCACGAGTAAAACACAAGTGCGGAATCTGTTTAAGCAGCCGGATCAAAAAGCGTCATTAGTTAAAGCGTTTAATGACCAAGTCTTAGCTGTTGCTGTAGGAAAAGTAACAGCGGGTGAACTTGAGGAGCAAGGGATCAAGAAATTAATTCAGCCAGAAAATCAAAAAATGGGTCAAATGATTGTTAGGTTGAGTGAATATTTTGAGGAAACGAGTCTTAAATAATTTTAAAAGAAGAATAGCTGGCCGATCTGTTTGATTAACGACAGATTGGTCGGTTTTTTTTATGGGGATTTTTAACTTATCGAATTCAATTGTGAAATCTAATGATTGTTAGATACACAAATGCTAACACTCCCTCTTTGACAAGGTGTTTAAAAAAGAAAGGAAATATGTCTAATTTTCTAACATTATGAAACATTCATTGAAAAAAAACTTGAAAATGTTGAACTAACGCTTGTTTTGTCTATAATAGTGAAAGAGAGACCTTTTTTATGATAGAATAGTAAAAGTCTCTATTTTTTTTGATGTGGAGTGAGACCAATCGATAAACTTGCCGTTAACGTTGTATTAATATCAAAAGCCATTGATGAGACAGAAAAAGTGACAAAGACCACTCCGAAAACGGATAATGGTTATTTTTATATGAAAAACGACGCATTATATGTGAAGTTTGATGAAATAGATGATCATGGAACGATACATACTTTGATAAAAGTGTCGAAAGGAAAAGCACTCATTCAAAGGAAGGGTCATGTTTCAATGAATCAGCCTTTAGTAAAAAATGAGGAAATGGCTGGTAGTTATTCAGGGCCTTATGGCGAAATGAATACACTGGCTAAAACTCATAAAATCAAGGCATTATGGGATAGCCATCTAAAACAAGGATGGATCCAATTAAACTACGAACTACAGGTACAAGGACAATACGTTGGGTATTTTGATTTAACCTATCAAATAGCCCCTATTAACGGATAGTAAGGTGGCTTTAGCCCCATCTAATTATCTGTGAAAAAGTCCCTACCGATGGAAGATTTCCAATATTTCCGTGTTATGGGCAGTAAGACCTACGCTAAAGCATCAGCTTTTAGCACTTTTAGGAGGATGAAAATGACAGTTGTTGAACAAGTAAAACAACAATTAAAGGACGAGATTATACAGGCGGTATTGAAAGCAGAGCTTGCTTCTGCTGAGAACATACCTGATGTAGTATTAGAAACACCTAAGGATAAGGCGCACGGTGATTTTGCGACGAATATGGCCATGCAGCTTGCACGTATTGCGAAACAAGCGCCAAGAAAAATTGCCGAGACTTTGGTTGAAAACTTTGACAAGAAGAAAGGCAATATCCGCGAGATCGAAATAGCTGGACCAGGGTTCATTAACTTTTTCTTAGACAATAGCTACTTGACTAAATTAATTCCTACCATCCTAAAAGAAGGCGATGGCTACGGTCAATCGACAAAAGGCAAAGGAAAGAAAATTCAAATCGAATATGTCTCTGCTAACCCTACAGGCAGCTTGCACCTTGGTCATGCTCGCGGAGCCGCGGTTGGAGATACATTAATTCGCATTCTAAGAAAAGCGGGCTATGAGGCGAGTCCCGAGTACTATATTAACGATGCAGGAAACCAAATTGGTAACCTTGCCACTTCACTAGAGGCGCGCTATTTTCAGGCTTTAGGCATTGAAAAAGAGATGCCTGAAGACGGGTATCAAGGACAAGATATTGTCAAATTGGGTAAACAATTAGCAGAAAAATATGGAGATGAATACGTTAATAAACCAAGTAAAGAGCGGATTCAATTTTTCCGTAACTTTGGAGTCGAACACTTAATGGCTAATATAAAGAAAGACTTAAGTGATTTCGGCGTCCATTTTGATGTTTGGTTCTCTGAGACATCTTTATATGAATCAGGTGAGATTACATCGGTATTGGAAAAATTAAAAGAACGTGGTCATACGTATGAACAAGACGGTGCCTTGTGGTTTGCATCAACAAAATTTGGCGACGACAAAGACAGGGTACTGATCAAAAGTGATGGGTCTTATACGTATTTAACGCCAGATATTGCCTACCATTTAAATAAATTCTTACGTGGATTTGATCAACTCATTAACGTATGGGGAGCTGATCATCATGGCTACATTCCGAGAATGAAGGCAGCGATGGAAGCGCTTGGTTACGATCCAAATCGTCTTGAAGTTCAAATTATTCAACTCGTGAACTTATTCAAAGACGGTGAAAAAGTGAAAATGAGTAAGCGTACGGGTAAAGCAGTGACCTTAAGAGAGTTAATGGAAGAAGTTGGAACAGATGCGATGCGCTACTTCTTTGCGATGAGAAGCTCGGACAGTCACCTAGACTTTGATATTGATCTTGCTGTTTCAAGATCAAATGAGAATCCGGTCTTCTATGTACAATATGCTCATGCTAGAATATGCAGCATGCTCAAACGGGCGGAAGGCTATGAAACAGCATCCCTTGAAGACGTGGACTTATCACTTTTAACCAGTGAAAAAGAAATTGATTTATTAAAGAAAATCGGAGAATTTCCTGAAGTCATCGCAGATAGTGCCGAACAACTGGCTATTCAACGGATGACAACGTATCTCTTCGATCTTGCTTCAACCTTGCATAGTTTCTACAATGCGGAGAAAGTCCTTGATCCAGAGAACAAAGAATTAAGTCGCGCTCGTGTAGCCTTAATGAAAGCAGTAAAGATTACCTTGAACAATGCGATGGATCTTATCGGTGTTCATGCTCCTGAAAGTATGTAAGACAGAAATATTTAAATCAGGAGGAAGGAGGCTGGCTGTGTTAAAGCATCCAATTAGCTTTCGCAGTCAGTTTTTTTCTGATTTTTATTGAAATGGCACCCTATTTTATTCTGAAAATAAGGTTTTATTGAGAGCCCTGCAAATAGAGAGATAAACCATGAGAAATAGAAACAGAAAAGTCATCATCTATTCTAAAAAAACAGAAAATAAGGATAGTTTAGAGAAACAGAGGAGATTTATAAGTGAAGAAGTTGAGATTTAGTTTAGCTATGCAAATCGTCATAGGACTTATTTTAGGTATTATTGTTGGAACGATCTTTTATGGTCAGCCAGAAGTTGCCACCTTCTTACAACCCATAGCTGATGTGTTTTTACGAGCGATTAAAATGATTGTTGTTCCAATTGTACTGGCGTCAATTATTGTTGGCGTTGCTAGTGTTGGTGATTTAAAAAAAGTCGGAAAATTAGGGCTTAAAACAATCGTTTACTTTGAAATTATTTCAGCCATTGCCATTGTTATCGGCTTGCTCTTTGCTAATATTTTTCAACCAGGAGCAGGTGTGGACCGTCATCAATTAGAAAAAGCGGATATTAGTTCTTATATGCAAACAGAAAAAGAAGTGGAACAACATAGCGCTGTCGATACTTTTGTAAATATCGTGCCGACAAATATTTTTGAATCTTTGGCGAATGGCGACATGCTTGCGATTGTCTTTTTTGCTGTCATATTCGGGACAGGTCTCACCTTTGTAGGAGAGCGAGGAAAGCCGGTTCTTCATTTTTTTCAAGGGGTAGGAGACACCATGTTTTGGGTCACCAACCAAGTGATGAAACTGGCACCATTTGGGGTATTTGCCCTCATTGGTATTACCGTTTCTAAATTTGGTTTATCATCGTTGGTAGCGTTAGGTAAATTAACCATTGTTGTCTATGGTAGTATGATCTTCCTTGTTTTTGTCGTATTCCTTATCGTTGCCTATATAGCGAAAATAAAATACTTCTCATTACTACGTTTGCTTAAGGATGAAATCATATTAGCTTACACCACGGCGAGTTCAGAATCTGTGATGCCTCGGTTAATGCAAAAACTAGAGAATTATGGATGTTCAAAATCCATCGTGTCCTTTGTTATTCCGACGGGTTATACGTTTAACTTGGATGGTTCAACCCTCTATCAATCGATTACCGCTATTTTTATTGCCCAGATGTATGGAATGCATATGTCTATTTCAAGTCAAATTATGCTTGTGCTCATGCTCATGTTAACTTCTAAAGGTATTGCGGGCGTACCAGGTGCATCGTTTGTCGTCTTACTTGCGACTCTTGGAACAGTCGGGATCCCTCTAGAAGGTATCGCTTTTATTGCAGGTATTGAAAGAATCCTTGATATGGCAAGAACAGCGGTCAATATTGTTGGAAATGCCCTTGCAACGGTTGTCGTTTCAAAATGGGAAGGTCAGTATCATCCTCAAGTAAAGAAACGTGTGAGTTAAATCAAATAAGCCCTCCGGATAATAACCGAGGGCTTATTTGATTTTTGTTTTTTAGAGCAGTGGATAAAGCATCCAACATAACGGCGTCTTAATTTTTTCCCATAGCGGGCGATTTTTAAAACCTTCCAATGTCATCAATTCGGATCCAAGTTGAATGTCACGATACGTTTGTTCAAGGACGACTTTCGTAAAAGATTCATCATGGATAAAAGCAGATAATTCGTCGTTCCAAAAGAAACTGCGCCAATCAAAATTTGCTGTACCGATACAACATGCCTCCTCATCCACGATAATCGTTTTAGAGTGATAGAATCCTTGATAAAAGTAATATAGTTCACATCCTTTTTTTAATAGAGGTTTTAAATAGTGATATGAGGCAGGCTTAACAAACGGGTGGTCTTTTCTTGTTGGTAATAAAATCGTGAGTTTCACCCCTCGATCCAAACAATTGATTAAAACCTGCATTAACTTTTTGCTAGGAATAAAATAAGGAGATCCAATGAAAATGGAACGCTTAGCTTGTTCGAGGTGTTCGATCAGAGCCTTTTCCAAATGGGATCCATTTGTGGCAAGTAATTTAACGTTTATCTTCTCTTTTTCTAATTCAATATCTATACCTTTAATATTTAGGGATTCCCCTGATGCTTGAAGCCAATCTTGGCTGAATTGTTGTTGTAAGTGGTTGACTCCATTGCCTTCCAATTTAAGATGGCAGTCCTGCCAATCGCCGCGTTCGGGATTCCTACCTAAATACTCATCACCGACATTAAAACCACCAAAATAACCAACTTTTCCATCAATCACAGCAATTTTTCGATGATAGCGCTTATTAAGGTAATAAAATAAAAAAGGAAAACGGATGGGAGCAGCAAAAGAAAGATGGATACCCGCTTTTTTAAGTTTTTTTCGATGCTTCCGAAGTGGAAATCCTCCAACAGCATCAACCAATAAACGTACGGTAATGCCGTCCTTCGCTTTTTCCCTTAATAGTTTGATCATTTGTTTGCCAATGGCATCATAAGCGAAAATAAAAAATGATAAATGAACATAATCCTTGGCAGTTTCTATTTCATGTATAAGATCAGAGAAAAGTTCCGTGCCATCTGCAAAAAAATGAACCGTATCATAACCTTGATATTCCTGAGATTGAGCGTATGCTTTTTGCTTCAATCGGTATCCTAGAAAAATATCAAGTGCAATAGCCAAAATCAAGAGAATCATAAAGAGTAAAATTAGACCAATCCAAATCCAGAGCATGTTTCCCCTCCCAAATGCAACATTCATCCTTTAAATATAGCATAACCTAGAGATAGGGACTTTATCCATTCCCCATCGCTGGTTGATAGTTATAGAGGATGTTCAAAAAGTCACCAAATGATAACTTGCGAATCTCGGCGCCCACTTGTTTTTCCGGTGCTCATGTAATGGATATGAGAGGATCGCTGGCTAAAACCGCTCACATCCTGTGGCTGGCGCCTGAAGCTACCACAACGCGAGGAATGCCGGTCCAAAGAAAACTGACACCGCTCTTTGCCTTCCGGCGCCCAGGACGGGCTAGTACTGGCGTTTCTTGCACGATGCCAGCGTACTTAGCCAGTAACCCTTTTCGTTTGTCGCCTTTTTGAACACGCACTTTATAGTTGAAACTTTAAAGTAAAGCTAATGAAATAACCATATTTTCCTGAAGGTAATGATGATTCCGTAGATCCGATGCCTTTTAAGCAATGTAAAAGGACCTATTAAAAAATATTTTTATAAAAATAGTTTAAAAAGGAGATGTTTTTAAGCTTGTTTTGTGGTAGTATAGAGAAAGTTTTTTGTTTATACTGTAATAAGAGATTTCTTTATTATAAAATGGGTTGTATCATTAACATTAACATTCTCGAGTTCTAAATTCTTGGCTATGTTCGAAGGAATAACCGGTATTTAACGTATCTCATGTATTCATGTAGAGGTAAAAGGGCTAATTAAGCAGAAAATATGTATAAAGATTCCGTACATAGGCGAGGATGGTTTTAGAAATTAGGATGTGATCATGTTTTTTCTAAAAGCGAATGGGCAGTTGTCCATTGCTTATATCGCAGTTTTTTGATTAAAATGGTTGGATATGATTGATAGAAAGGGTGTTATTTTGTGACTGAAAACGTAACAGAAGAGAAGCCAAAATTGGACCAAGTATTTGATTTATTAAAAGATGGAAATAAAACGCCTCGTACTTTCTATGAGTTGGCTCATAATGTTTTTACAAAACAAGAGGTAGAACGCGATAATGGAGAAATGCTCGCACGCCTTTATACTAACATGAATGTAGACGGTCGATTCTTAAGTCTAGGAAATAATTTCTGGGGTCTTCGTAGTTGGTATCCAATTGAACAACGTGAAGAAGATGTTGCGAAAACCCTTGCTCCAAGTAGGAAAAACAAGACAGCTAATGATGGATTCGACGATTACGATGACTATGAAGATGAAGAACTCGATGAAGATTTGGAACTCGATGAAGATTATGATGATGACGAAGTCGACGAAGAAGAAAATGACTTCGATGATTTTTCGAGTTTAGATGATGATACGGAAGACACAGATGATGATACCATCAAACAAATCAAGGGACATCATATTGATTTAGACGATGAGGAATAAAAAAGGACCCATGAGGTCCTTTTTTCAATAAATTGAATAGATTACAATATGAAGATCTTCAAAAGGTCACCAAGAACCAAAATAAGGATAACGCCAAGATGTAAAAACGTACTTGATACGCTATAACAAATTTGTTAAAATAACATTGGGCTATTTTGAGTAGTTGACGTCAAAGCAAAAGTGTGCCTCCTGATGGGGAACAAACACTTTTGCTTTTTTATATTGTAATTTTGTTAATACTATCTTTAAAAAGGGGGAATTTCCCGAATGACAAAATATATTTTTGTAACAGGTGGAGTTGTGTCATCTCTAGGTAAAGGGATAACGGCGGCGTCTTTAGGTAGATTATTGAAAAATAGAGGAGTTAGTGTGACGATTCAAAAATTCGATCCGTACATTAACTTAGATCCTGGTACAATGAGTCCATATCAACATGGTGAAGTGTTTGTAACGGAAGATGGTGCCGAAACAGACCTTGACTTAGGTCACTACGAACGGTTTATTGATATTAATCTTAATAAAAATAGTAATGTCACTACAGGTAAAATATATTCAACCGTATTAAAAAAAGAACGTCGTGGTGATTATAATGGTGGAACGGTTCAAGTTATTCCACATATCACGAACGAAATTAAAAATCGCGTATTCCGTGCAGGTAAAGAAACGGGTGCCGAAGTCGTTATTACCGAAATAGGCGGTACTGTAGGTGATATCGAAAGTCTTCCATTCCTTGAAGCGATCCGTCAAATTAAAAGTGATGTAGGTATTGAAAATGTTATGTACATTCACTGTACCCTCATTCCATATTTAAAAGCAGCAGGAGAAATGAAAACAAAACCGACGCAACACAGCGTTAAAGAGCTTAGAAGTCTTGGTATTCAACCAAACGTGATCGTTGTTAGAACAGAATTCCCTGTTCCTGAAGACATGAAACGCAAAATTGCGTTGTTCTGTGATATTGATACTGAAGCGGTTATTGAAGCACCTGATGCAGAAACATTATATCAAGTTCCATTACATCTCCAAGAACAAAATCTTGATGACATCGTTTGTAAGCATTTGAAACTAAAATGCGGTGAAGCGGATATGCAAGAGTGGAGTGAATTGGTTGAAAGAGTGCTTAACTTAAAAAATACAGTTAAGATTGCCCTTGTTGGTAAATATGTTGAATTGCAAGATGCTTATATTTCTGTTGTTGAATCGTTAAAACATGCAGGATATGGTTATGACGCAGATGTTGAAGTAAAATGGGTTAATGCAACGGAATTGACGAAGGAAAATCTAGAAGAACAACTCAGTGATGTGAACGGTATCCTTGTTCCTGGAGGTTTCGGTGACCGCGGGGTAGAAGGGAAAATTCTTGCCATTCAATATGCAAGAGAAAATAAAGTACCATTCTTTGGAATCTGTCTAGGTATGCAACTTGCATCTATCGAATTTGCGAGACATGTGCTTGGTATCAAAGATGCTAACTCATCTGAAATTGACCCAGAAACATCGCATGCGATTATCGATCTACTTCCTGAACAAAAGGATATTGAAGATATTGGCGGAACACTTCGTCTAGGCCTCTTCCCTACAAAAATTGAAGAAGCTACTGTTGCCTATGCGGCTTATCAAGACGAAGTCATCTATGAACGTCATCGCCATCGTTATGAATTCAATAATGAATATCGAAAAGAAATGGAAGCAGAAGGATTTATCTTCTCAGGCCTTAGCCCGGATAACCGTCTCGTTGAAATTATAGAACTGAAAAATCATCCATGGTTTTTGGCTTGCCAGTTCCATCCGGAATTTACATCTCGTCCAACAAGACCACAACCATTATTTAGAGAATTTGTTGGAGCAGCTATTAATCATAAATAATAAAAGAGGTCGAAAAGGTGCTGTTGCTTTTCGGCCTTTTTTCATTTTACAAATTAAATTCTTAATTCATAGTTGGAAGGGTAAAACACGTAAGGTCGTGCAATCGAGGTCCGAGTAGAAAATAAAAAGTGATGCAAAAGTGGGCGGAGTAGATGAATAAAACTTAAAGTAGTGAAAAATAGACAAAAGATCTAAGTGGTAAAATCATCAATAAAATAATCCAAATGAAAGCAGAATTGATACAATCCAAAATAAAGCAAGTTAATCTCGACTTTACATAATTTTCATAAAAAAAGCCTACCCCGCTTACGACGAAATAGGCAGTGCTGAATAAAAAGGGAGTTATTCTGTTATATCCCACCTTAACGGGTAGAAAAGATCCTCACCTCGTGTTTCCGAGTTTTCAAGGGAGATAGGTGAGGATCAACTGCCCGTAAAGGTCCGATTGGTTCAGGCTTTCCATCAGTGTGGGATGACGCAGGCTAAAAACCAGGCGTCCTGTTGCAACGCCCGCACTAGCACATCCAGTGCGTCGAAAACGCCCACTGATGGAAGTTCTACTTTATTCCACTGACCGAAAGAAATCTTGTTCCTCTAAAATGTCCACGATATTTAAATAAAGAGCCATGTACATGTATAGTGAGGCAAATATAATAGGATTACCAATTTTTTTACCATTATCAGTTGGTACGAGCGGGCCCTTTACACCTAAATTAAGGAAACAATCAACATCGTTGATCCAAGAAGGTTTTTTGTCCGTTTGATTCGATATAACGATAATATTACTCCCTGATGGCTTAATTTTTGAATACACATCAAACAAAGACTCATCGAGCTCTTCGGAAAACAACAAAACAGTGTCGAAAGAAGAGAGTGCATGAATTTCATGATGATCATCTAATAAAGGACGAGATTTTGGTAGAGAATTTGCCCCTGAAAGGGACTCTGTAAGAATGGTTGATTGAAGGGACTCAGAGCCATAAACATAGACATGTCCATCTGAGACGATCGTTTGACAGACTAGTCTAGAACCTTCTTCAAGATTCCATTCATTTTCCTTTTGTATATTTTGAAAAACACCCATCAATTGTGTTGTAAAAATTTTTAACATAAGATTCAATCCTTCCTTCATACCTCTCTCTATTTTACAATTTCAATAGAGAAACTCAACATATTAGAAAAAATTGCAGGAATATGACTAAAGAGTAGAGAATATCATGTTCTTTAGAGGGGTAATTTAGCGAAAGTTGTCATTATTAGGTTTGACATGGGTAACCCAAGTAAATGGGATATTGGTGTTTTTAGAAAAAAACAACGGTATGACCGATTTTTTGAACAAGAGGAGTGAATAATTATGGGATCTGATCAATATCAAGAACCGGCCATATTGATTGTAGATGATCAATTTGGTATACGAATCTTATTAAATGAAATCTTTAATAAAGAAGGATATCAAACCTACATGGCATCAAATGGAATGCAGGCGCTAGAAATTGTCCAAGAATATCATCCAGAGCTCGTCATATTAGACATGAAGATTCCTGGAATGGATGGATTAGAAATATTAAAACGAATAAAAGAAAAAGAATCAGATATCAAAGTCATTATTATGACAGCTTATGGAGAACTCGAAAAAATAAAACAAGCGATAAAAAATGGAGCCATTACACATTTTGCAAAACCATTTGACATTGATGATGTACTCAATGCTGTAAAAAAGGAACTTCCACTAAAATCAAAATAAATAAGGCTCATCACCACTGATGAAATCAAGACAAGAAAAAAGATGTGGTCAGCATATTACATAAGAATGAAGGCATATAAATAATCCTGATTGAGAATGTATGTTCCTATTTTATTTTAACAAAAACTTTTTAATTAAGCAAGTATAGATTGTGAAAGTTTGCAAAGAATACAATTGTAAGTGAATCACCACATATTGAAAAATCTTGACACATAATTTTCTTGTTTTTATAATGATTTATTCTTATAGTATGTTATGCTATACTTGTAGTCGAAAAAAGTAGCATGACCTAAAAAATGCGAACAAAATATGTTAAACGTTTTAGGATGTGCCGATATATTTAAGGAGGATGAAGATTTATGGCTCTCGCTTCTATGACAGAAATGCTAAATAAAGCAAAAGACGGTAAATATGCTGTCGGTCAATTTAATATCAATAACCTAGAATGGACACAAGCTATTCTACAAGCAGCAGAAGAAGAAAAATCTCCAGTGATTTTAGGGGTTTCTGAAGGTGCTGCAAAATACATGGGCGGATTCCCAGTGGTAACAGCTATGGTTAAAGCTCTTGTAGATACAATGAACATTACTGTTCCTGTAGCTATTCACTTAGACCATGGTCAAAGTTTCGAAAATTGTAAAGCTGCTATTGATGCGGGATTTACTTCTGTTATGATCGATGGTTCTCATCACCCAATCGATGAAAACATCGCTATGACTAAAGAAGTTGTAAAATATGCACATGAAAAAGGCGTTTCTGTAGAAGCTGAAGTTGGTACTGTAGGCGGACAAGAAGACGGCGTTATCGGCGGTGTTACATACGCTAATCCACAAGAATGCTTACGTATTGTTAAAGAAGCAGAAATCGATTGCCTAGCTGCAGCTCTTGGATCTGTACACGGTGATTATGATGGTGAGCCAAAACTTGGTTTTGACGAAATGAAAGAAATTTCTGAGTTAACAGGTGCTCCACTCGTATTACACGGTGGTTCTGGTATCCCTGAATATCAAATCAAAAAAGCAATTGAACTTGGTCACAGCAAAATCAACGTTAACACAGAATGTCAACAAGTTTGGACAGCTGCTGTACGTGAAAAATTAAACAACGACAGCAAAGTTTACGATCCACGTAAAGTTATCGGACCTGGTAAAGCAGCGATCGTTGATACGGTTAAAGCAAAAATCCAAGAATTCGGTTCAAACGGTAAAGCTTAATTCATATTTTTAGTATGATTTAAGATGTATAAATGATTAAAAAGACAAGGCATAAGATCATCCAATGAAGGTAAATAAGCTTTCATAAGATTGGTTTTATGCCTATCTGTCTATATAAGGGCAAGAATGGGTTTATTTCAAGCCCTCTAGTAAAGGATTCTAAGAAGAATTTCAAAAATCCTCTCTACCTCAATCTATTTTTTATCTTTTTTTCCAAGCAGATAATATACTATTTGAGAAATTCTCAAGTATAATAATAGGGAAAGAGAAAGACAACCATAGAGGAGGATGCGTTATGAAGTTTTTCATTGATACAGCTAACATTGAAGAAATTAAGGAAATTAATAATCTTGGTGTTCTATCAGGTGTAACAACAAATCCATCACTCGTTGCAAAAGAAGGCGTTGATTTTCATGAACGTTTACGTGAAATCACATCCATTGTTAAAGGGTCTGTAAGTGCAGAAGTTGTCTCTACAACAGCAGAGGAAATGATTCCAGAAGGTAAAGAATTGGCAGCGATTGCACCCAATATCACGGTCAAAGTGCCTATCACGGCAGAAGGTTTAAAGGCTGTCCATGCCTTTAGTGAAGCTGGAATAAAAACAAACGTCACATTGATCTTTTCGGCTAACCAAGCACTTCTTGCAGCACGTGCAGGAGCTACATATGTATCCCCTTTTGTAGGAAGACTAGATGATATTGGTCGAGATGGAATCGGATTAATTGCCCAAATATCGAAATTATTTAAATTACATGATCTTGATACACAAATCATTGCAGCTTCTGTTCGCCATACGATACATTTAACTCAAGCGGCAGAAAATGGTGCACATATTGCAACAATCCCATATAAAGTATTTAATCAAGCTCTTCAGCATCCACTAACGGATAAAGGCTTGAGTAACTTTCTAGCAGATTGGGAAAAATACAAAAACCATTAATCCACACAGAAGTGCGTGTTCAAAAAGGTGGCAAATTAGAAGCAAGAAGATCAAGGCGGCGCTGTTTTGAGGACCGGAATGTAGGTTTTTACTACATGAGGACCGGAAAAACAAGCCAACGCCGAGATTCGCAGCTTATCATTTGGTGACTTTTTGAACAACCTCTAGAAGGTCTTGCCCTTAAGGAAACCTTTATGTGTTTTAAGGTTTCCTCTTTTTTAAATCAATCCAACTCATACATAAGAATGTGATTTTAGTGAGTGATAAAATAGGAACTTTAGCTCGAATTTTTATCAGATCAGTGGGTCACAAGAAACAACCGCTTTTATAGATTCAAACAAGTAACAAGCCCCCTGATGAACGTTTCATCATCATGAAACTAAGCGAGCCTAACACCTGAATTGGGTTTTTGACATCTTTATTTAACCCCGTCATTCATAAAATCCACCGATTCAGAAAAGGAGTAAATCATGGAGAAATTAATGATAGAAGGCGGTCATCGTCTAACAGGAACTGTACAAGTTAGTGGCGCGAAAAATAGTGCAGTTGCGCTTATTCCAGCTGCCATATTAGCCAATTCAAAAGTTACAATTGAACAACTCCCAGACATTTCAGACGTCAGAAGTCTTTGTGAATTACTGATGGAAATTGGCGGAGATGTAAGTTTCAAGAATAATACATTAACTGTTAATCCTGAAAATATGATTGATATGCCTCTTCCAAATGGTAGTGTAAAAAAATTGCGTGCCTCTTATTATCTGATGGGTGCCATGTTGGGTCGATTTAAAAGAGCGGTTATTGGTCTTCCAGGTGGCTGTAATCTTGGACCACGTCCGATTGATCAACATATCAAAGGTTTTGAAGCGCTGGGTGCAAAAGTAACAAATGAAAGAGGCGCTATCTACTTACGAGCTGAAGAACTTCGTGGAGCAAGAATTTATTTGGATGTTGTTAGTGTCGGTGCCACCATTAATATTATGCTTGCAGCTGTCAAAGCAAAAGGACAAACCGTCATTGAGAATGCGGCTAAAGAGCCTGAAATTATCGATGTAGCCACGTTATTAACGAGCATGGGCGCAAAAATAAAAGGGGCTGGAACGGATGTTATTCGGATTGATGGCGTATCTGAATTAAATGGCTGCCGCCACTCTATTATTCCAGACCGCATTGAAGCAGGTACTTTTATGATTATTGCGGCTGCTGTAGGTGAAAGAGTGACGGTCGATAATGTCATTCCGCAGCACTTGGAGTCCTTAATAGCCAAACTTAGAGAGATGGGTATTTGTGTTGAAATCGACGATGACCAAGTTATTGTGTCGCGAACAGAAGAACCACTGAAAAAAGTGGATATTAAAACATTGGTATATCCTGGCTTTCCAACGGATTTGCAACAACCTTTAACGAGTTTGTTAACTCAGGCCCACGGAACCAGTGTCGTGACTGACACCATTTATAGTTCGCGTTTCAAGCATATCGATGAACTACGTCGGATGGGTGCGGATGTTAAAGTTGAAGGCCGGTCATCTATCATATTAGGTCCAACTCACCTTCAAGGAGCTAAGGTTAAAGCCACAGACTTAAGGGCAGGTGCGTCCCTAGTGATAGCTGGGCTCTTAGCAGATGGGGTAACAGAAATTCAAGGGCTCGAGCATATTGATCGAGGATATAGCCATTTAGTTAAAAAATTACAACGACTTGGGGCCCGCGTTTGGCGTGAAAACATGGATATGGAAGAACGACGTATTTTATCGAAATAAGTAAGATATTTTAAAATAAATAAGCTATCCAAATAGATCCTTTTCATGATTCCGTCTAGGCAAAATAGATCAAGTGAGGCATATCCTCCTCACTTGATGATGGATGTAAAAAGAAAATAAATAAAAGAAACCGCATACAAAGCGCTTGTAAAATATTACGATAAGGCGTATAATCAATTTATTATCATTGCAATACATCATAATAATGATACATTTAATGTGTTTAAAGGTATGTAAAGATAATTAGTGGATCATTTATTTATCTAAAATAGAAAGAAAAGAGTAACACACATAATCCCTCTATAAATTAAAAATACTCATGTTTAAATTTATAATTGGTTAGACTTATTGTCTTTAAAAAATGGCTATATTAAGTGGTATGCATACACACGGACAATGTCCATTAATCAGAAAAAACGTGACTTTAAGAAACATACATGAATCATCCACGTCTCATGATAAAGTGATTAATAAAAAATTATTGATAAGTAGAGAATGACCATATGCTAACTCCTCATCTTACGCAAAACATTTTTCTTTCAGGAAACTCCTTAATACCTTCAAAGCAGAGTGTTATTCATTTAGGAGAAAGAAAAAATAAGGTTTCAGACTATTTTTTCAAAACTTTGTGAACACTCTAGAGGAAATGACCTTCAAATAAGTTAGATTCAATTCAGTAATTTGAATAAATAGAAGTGTGGTGTGATAATGACAGTTACATTAGCAGAATTAGAAAATATGAAACTAAAAGATTTATATCAACATGCGAAAAACTATAAGGTTTCTTATTATAGTAAGTTAAATAAGCGTGAACTTATCTTTTCAATACTAAAAGCACAAGCTGAAAAAGATGGGTTATCATTTATGGAAGGTATTCTTGAAGTCATTCCATCAGAAGGTTTTGGGTTTTTAAGACCGATTAACTTCTCTCCTAGCTCAGAAGATATTTATATCTCTGCTTCCCAGATTAGACGGTTTGATTTAAGAAATGGGGACAAGGTATCGGGTAAAGTAAGACCACCTAAAGAAAATGAACGCTATTATGGCTTGTTGCATGTTGAGGCAGTTAATGGTGAAGCTCCTGATACAGCGAAAGAACGCGTCCACTTCCCAGCACTAACACCTTTATATCCACAGCGCAAGATGACACTTGAAACAACCAAGGAGAATTTTTCAACACGTATTATTGACCTCGTATCTCCCGTAGGATACGGACAACGTGGATTAATTGTTGCTCCTCCGAAAGCTGGTAAAACAACCCTACTTAAAGAAATTGCTAATAGTATTACCGTTAACCATCCAGATGCCGAATTAATTGTACTCTTAGTTGATGAACGTCCAGAGGAAGTAACCGACATTGAGCGTTCTGTTAAAGGTGATGTGGTAAGTTCAACGTTTGATGAGGTGCCTGAAAACCATATCAAAGTAGCTGAATTAGTATTAGAAAGAGCGATGAGGCTTGTAGAGCATAAAAAAGACGTTGTCATTTTGATGGATAGTATTACACGTCTTGCAAGAGCCTATAACTTAGTTATTCCACCTAGTGGACGAACACTTTCTGGCGGGATTGATCCAGCAGCTTTTCACCGCCCAAAACGATTCTTTGGTGCGGCGAGAAACATCGAAGAAGGCGGCAGTTTGACCATTCTTGCAACAGCATTAGTGGATACGGGATCACGTATGGACGACGTAATCTATGAAGAGTTCAAAGGAACAGGTAATATGGAGCTCCATCTGGATCGTAAATTAGCGGAAAGACGCATCTTCCCGGCTATTGACATCCGGAGATCCGGTACACGTAAAGAAGAGCTTCTTGTAGAAAAAGAACATTTAGAAAAACTCTGGTCGATGCGTAAGACAATGGATGAGTCACAAGACTTTGTGGAGCGCTTCTATAAACGTCTGAAAACAACGAAAAACAACCAAGAATTCTTTGATATCTTTGATAAAGAGAAAAGTGGCCTCGCAAAAGTTTGAGCGTCAGCACCATAAAAAAGATTAACTTGCCAAACATAGGTGGGCTTGTTATAATAAACGCTGTGCAATAAAACTCTAATTTGAAATAAAATTAGGGCATAAAGGAGATGAAACATATGAAACCTGAAATCCATCCAGATTACCATAAAGTTGTATTTATGGATTCAAGTACTGAATTCAAATTCTTGAGTGGATCAACAAAAAAATCAAATGAAACGATCGTTTGGGAAGATGGAAATGAATATCCATTAATCCGTCTTGAGGTAACTTCTGACTCTCACCCATTCTACACTGGTCGTCAAAAATTTGCTGAAAAAGGCGGACGTGTTGATCGCTTTAAACAAAAATACAATCTTAAATAATAGGCAGGGTTACCTTGCCTGTTTTTTTATACTTACAAATAGCTTGGCCGCAGGATAACCTGTGGCTTTTTTGCATTCATTTTTAAACATTAATTCGAGGTTGTTCAACCAAGATTTGAAGTTTGTGCAATTCTTGTTTGAAGTGGTGCAATTCCTGTTTGAAGTAGTGCAATACTGGCCCGCGGTGGTGCAATTCGCTTTGAAGTGGTGCAATTCCTTGCCGAAGCGGCTCAATACCATTGTGGAGTAGCTCAATTCCTTGACGAAGCGGCTCAATACCATTGTGGAGTAGCTCAATTCCGTCGCAAAGTAGCTCAATTCCATGTCGAAGTAGCTCAATTCGTTTATGAAGTAGCTCAATCCATGTCGAAGTAGCTCAATTCCCTTATGAAGTAGCTCAATCCATTGCGGAGTAGCTCAATTCCGTCGCAAAGTAGCTCAATTCCAACACAAAGTAGCTCAATCCCTCATCGAAGATGCTCACTTTCGTTATGAAGAAGCTCAATTCTTGCTAGTGCACCTCCCAACGTGCCAGAAAACAGAAAATTTTTTAAAAGTAACAAGCATACTGTAATAAAAAAGAACACCCTTATTCTTTCGCCATGATCGTGATATAATTTTAAATCATATATAAATTTGCGCATAGGACGATGCCAAAGAGAATGAAGGAAAGGTTGTGAACGTCCATGCAATGGACAACCCAAACAGGCTGGGTAGAATGTATTTGTGGAAGTATGTTTTCGGGAAAATCAGAAGAACTGATACGACGAGTAAGAAGAGCCAGCTTTGGAAAACAAAAAATTCAAGTCTTTAAACCTGCTATAGATAATCGATACAGTGATGAGGCCGTTGTTTCACATACAGGGAACACCGTGATGGCCATACCAGTAAAAACGTCAAAAGACATCATGGATGCGATTCTTCCAGATACGCAAGTTGTTGCAATTGATGAAGTTCAATTTTTTGATGAGGATATCGTGCAAGCCATTCAAGAACTTGCTGATCGTGGTTTGCGTGTCATTGTGGCAGGGCTTGATATGGATTTTAGAGGAGAGCCGTTTGAGCCAGTGCCATCCATTATGGCCATTAGTGAAGAGGTAACAAAACTAAATGCTGTGTGTATGGTATGTGGTTCACCAGCGAGTCGGACTCAGCGACTCATTGATCACAGACCAGCCTCTTATAATGATCCCATCATTCTTGTCGGTGCCAGTGAATCCTATGAAGCACGCTGCCGTCATTGTCATGAAGTCCCAGGGAAGCCTGAAAATAAATTTAAAGCTGTATCGACCAATAAGCCATCTTAAATATTAAAGCCAGGTTATTTTACCTGGCTTTTGCTTATACTTTAAAAAAAATAAAAATTCATGGTATAAAGGATAAGCCCTCTGTCTGCGCTTTATAAGCCCCGAATCAGCAAGAGGTTTATTATCGCAAGTCTAGTTGAACTGGATCCCAAACAGATTAATGGACGGTGCGTAAGATGAATCTAAGAGTGCATAGATAGAACAGACACATTTGGTTACCCCGGTTTCACCGATAAACTGCCTCCAAAACATCGATTCCCTGTCTTTAGCAGAAGCCCTAAAGCCACGTGTGTATCTGTGTTTTTGACGAGAAGGAGTCTCGTATACTATAATGTAGTAAGGTATTATGAACGTTATCAAGAATCCATAACTGAGGTTGTTCAAAAAGTCACCAAATGATAACTTGCGAATCTCGGCGCCCTCTTGTTTTTCCGATCCTCATGTAGCGGATACAAGAGGATCGCTGGCTAAAACCGCTCACGCTGGCGCCTGAAGCTACCACATCATGTGGAATGCTGGTCCAGAGAAAACAAGCTCCGCTCTTAGCCTTCCGACGCCCAGGACGGGCTAGTACTGGCGTTTCTTGCAGGATGCGTACTTAGCCAGTAACCCTCTTCATTTGTCACCTTTTTGAACACGCACTAACAATAAATCATCAATTTTAAAGACGACCCTTTCGTTCGTATGATGAATGGAAGGGTCACCTATGCATAGCAAGATTGAAAAGGAATTATAGGGGTGAAAAGGCATGTTTGATCGATTACAGTCGCTGGAAGATCGCTATGATAAATTAAATCAATTACTCTCCGATCCAGAAGTGATCAGTGACTCAAATAAATTACGTGAGTATTCTATTGAGCAATCAGAACTTGAAGAAACGGTTCAAGCGTATCGTGAATACAAAACGGTTGAAGAAGAATTAACAGATGCAAAAGCCATGCTGGATGATAAATTGGATGCTGAAATGAAAGAAATGGTTCGCGGAGAAATTAGTGAACTCGAAGAAAGAAAAGAAGCTCTTGAAGAAAGATTAAAATTATTACTTATTCCGAAAGACCCGAATGATGACAAGAACGTTATTGTTGAAATACGCGGAGCTGCAGGTGGTGATGAAGCGGCTCTCTTTGCTGGAAACTTATTTAAAATGTACTCCCGCTATGCAGAAGCACAAGGCTGGAAAACGGAAGTCATTGAATCAAGTCCAAGTGAAGTCGGTGGATATAAAGAGGTCATCTTTATGATCTCAGGTAAAGGGGCTTATTCGAAACTCAAATATGAAAATGGGGCACACCGCGTTCAGCGCGTACCAGAAACGGAATCAGGCGGCAGAATTCATACATCAACGGCAACGGTCGCTGTCCTTCCTGAAGCGGAGGAAGTTGAGGTGGATATTAATGAAAAAGATATCCGTGTGGACCGTTTTGCCTCAAGTGGACCAGGTGGGCAAAGTGTTAATACGACCATGTCGGCTGTTCGTTTGACACACATTCCAACAGGTATAGTTGTTTCTTGCCAAGACGAAAAGTCTCAAATTAAAAATAAAGAAAAGGCCATGAAAGTTTTGCGTGCCCGTGTTTATGATAAATTCCAAAAAGAAGCCCAAGCGGAATATGATACATCGCGTAAATCAGCTGTAGGTACAGGAGATCGTTCGGAACGTATACGAACTTACAACTATCCACAGAGCCGTGTAACCGATCACCGAATTGGTTTAACCATTCAAAAATTAGATCAAATTTTAGATGGTAAACTCGATGATATTATTGATGCTCTTATTTTAGACGAACAAGCCAAACTGATAGAACAGGCGGAAGCACAATGACATTAAAACGTTTCGAAGCCCTAAATTGGGCTTCTTCTTTTTTAAGTAAACATGGCCGTGATGCCAACATCGGAGAAATTCTTCTTTGTCATCGTCTTGGATTAACTCGGACAGAGCTTCTTGTGGACATACGGGAATCATTAAAGAAAGAAGACGAAATTTGGTTCAAAGACGGTGTGATTCAACATGTAAAAACAGGAGAACCCGTTCAATACATGACCGGTACAGAAACTTTTTATGGACGTACGTTTCATGTCTCGCCGGCTGTATTAATTCCAAGACCTGAAACAGAAGAATTAATTGAATGGGTAAAGAATTGGGCAAATCTTTATTTTCCTCATAAGAAAGAGTTATCAGTATGTGATATCGGAACGGGTAGCGGTGCAATAGCCATCACCTTAGCACTTGAAAAACCAGAATGGCACGTATCGACAGTGGATCTTTCAGCTGACGCTATTAAGGTTGCCAAAGACAATGCAAAAAATCTTCATGCCACGGTTGATTTCTACGAAGGCAGCTTTCTTCAGCCGCTAATTGATCATCATAAAAAAGTAGATATTTTAGTATCCAATCCTCCTTATATATCAAAAGAAGGCATGCAATCCCTTCAAGATGTCGTGAAGGATCATGAACCACATTTGGCTCTTAGTGGAGGAGAGGATGGGTTAGATGCTTATCGATGCATCTTAAAAGAGGTACGCCAAATTATGAAAGATCAACTCTTAATTGGGTTTGAGATTGGTTATGATCAGGGGGAAGCGATACAAAATCTTATTAAACAAACGTTTGATCAACAGATTGAGGCGCTTAAAGTCATGAAAGACATTAATGGAAATGATCGCGTCGCCCTTGCATTTGTTAGAAGTGTATAAAAGAGGTTGTTCAAAAAGTCACCAAACGATAACTTGCGAATCTCGGCGGTTTGTTTTTCCGGTCCTCAAGTAGCGGATACAAGAGGATCGCTGGCTAAAACCGTTCACGCTGGCGCCTGAAGCTACCACATCATGTGGAATGCTGGTCCAAAGAAAACAAGCTCCACTCTTAGCCTTCCGACGCCGGATGGGCTAGTACTGGCGTTTCTAGCAGGATGCTAGCGTACTTAGCCAGTAACCCTTTTCATTTGTCACCTTTTTGAACATGTGATACAAGTTACACTCTTCTCACCTTCAGCTGACTTAAAATATTTTTTGAATGGATGATAGAATAAACCATGTGCCTATTTTGTTCAAACCAATTTAATAGGCTAATTGATTAATCTATGAATCTATCATTTAAAATTCTCTCGTGTCGAAATAAGTTGAACATTTATAGGTTTGAATTTTATCAGTTTCGTCCACACTGCTTTTAGAAGGGCGGGATGATGAAATGAAAAAACGACTAGCACTTATTTCAATTTTATCTTTTATTCTATTAATCACGTTTATGCAAATTCAACAAAATCTATCAAACGCACAAAATAATAAAACTAGAATTCCGAAAGACGCCATTAGACTTCGTATCTTAGCAAATAGTGATTCAGCAGCTGATCAAGCCGTTAAGCGGCAAATTCGTGATGAAGTTAATCAAAATATTGAAGGTTGGGTTCGTGATTTAAAAACGACTGAACAGGCAAAAGGCGTCATACTTTCACATATGGATGATTTGAATAAAGTGGTTACGAAAAAATTGAAAGACATGCATTTGAATGAATCATTTACGATTAAATTAGGGAAAGCAGACTTTCCAACCAAAATGTATGGCGGTTATGTCTATCCTGCAGGTCAATATCAAGCGCTTGTTGTGACATTAGGTCAAGGAGAAGGAGCAAATTGGTGGTGCGTGTTATTCCCTCCATTGTGTTATCTTGATTTCTCTAATGGTGATGCCATAAAACCGGACGAGCATGTTGCTTCAGCAGCTGAAAAAGCATCGAATGCATCTCTATCAGAAGGAACGAATACCAAAGAAAAAGGTACACCAAATCAATTAGACGAAACCAATCAAGGAAAAACGCAAACCCAAAGTGAAACGCAAACCCAAAGTGAAACGCAAAACCAAAGTGAAACGCAAACCCAAAATGAGACGCAAAACCAAAGTGGTGCTCAGATTCAAAGTAAGGTAGAAACGAAAAGGGATGCACAAATCGATAGCAAGGCACAAACGCAAAATGAAACACAAACGGATAACAAGGTACAGAATCAAAACGAGGCAGATCCTCAAAGTGTAACCGTGACACAAGAACCTGAACATCAAGAAACACATAAAAAAGTTAAAGTAAGATTTTTCTTATTTGATGCTTTTGAAAATATCAAAAACTCGTTTTTTTAAATACTGATTGGGTTAAATAATGGTTCATTTCGGCTTTGATAAGTGGTTTTTCATTTACAATAGCTAAGGATGTTGCCATAATGATAAAGGATGTTTTTTAATCAATCGGTTTGAAATTTATTTTAGAGGAGATTAAAAAGATGGTTGAGACGAAAATTTGGCAAGTTGATCGTACAGAACGTCATTTAGAAAATAATCCAATGATTATTGAAGCTGCAGAAATTCTAAGGCAAAATGACGTCGTGGCATTTCCAACCGAAACGGTCTATGGTCTAGGTGGAAATGCAAAATCTGATGAGGCGATACAACGTATTTACACTGCCAAGGGACGACCAAGTGATAATCCTCTCATCGTTCATGTGGCATCTAAGGATCAAGTGGACACAATCTGTACGGATATTACTCCTTCAGCGCGGAAGTTAATGAATACTTTTTGGCCAGGTCCACTCACACTTGTATTACCGAAACGTGGAGACGTATCGACCCGGGTAACAGCAGGTCTATCGACAGTGGCTGTTCGGATGCCAAATGATCCTATCGCAAGAGCGCTTATCAGTGTGGCTAACCTTCCGATCGCGGCTCCTTCGGCAAACTTATCTGGAAAACCAAGCCCAACGCTTGCCAAACACGTTATCAGTGACTTGAACGGAAAAATTGCAGGCATCATAGATGGTGGATCCACTGGTGTGGGTGTAGAATCGACTGTTCTTGATTGTACAACGACACCTTTTACCATCTTGCGACCAGGTGGCGTTTCTAAAGAACAATTAATAGAGGTGGTTGGTCTAGTATCGGATGATCCCGCTCTAACTCGGACAGATCAAACACCGAAGGCACCTGGAATGAAGTATAAGCATTATGCTCCAATGGCGTTGATGTACATGGTGCCTAAAGGAAAAGAAACGATACAAGCTCTTGTTAATCAGGATAAGGAACGTGGCCAACGTGTTGGTGTCCTCACGACAGATGAGAACGAGCATAGCTACCTTAATGCAGATATTGTGATTTCTTGCGGGGAGCGCACTCAATTATCAACAGTGGCGCGTCGCCTTTATCAAACGTTAAGAGAATTTGATGATGCAAATGTCGATGTCATATACAGTGAAACTTTCCCAGATGAGGGCATTGGCCAAGCCATTATGAATAGATTATCAAAAGCAGCCTCTGGGAGAACGATCGAGTCATAAAATATTGGAAAACAGTCACTAAATGATATAGGGTGACTGTTTTTTTATTAATCGAAGGCTTGTTTAATCCCTTCTTCTAAAAATCAAAGGACATGCATAGAGTATCATAGTCGCATGTTTTTTAAGAGGGGAGATCGACCATATGGTAGAAAATGCAAGCCAGTTATTTAATCATGTGATGGCACTTGTCATCATGGCGATCGCATTAGGGATGGATGCATTATCAGTGGGACTTGGAATGGGAATGCTCACTTTAAGATATAAACAGATTTTGAAAATTGGACTGGTCATCGGTGTATTCCATATGATTATGCCACTCATTGGGATTGCGATTGGTGAATTGTTATCCCAGCATTTTGGGGAAATGGCTCAAACAGCAGGTGGTATTCTTTTGGTTATCTTAGGTGGGCAAATGATTTTCTCTTCATTTGGAAGAGGAGATGAACCCATCGTTAGACCCATTGGATTTGGGCTTCTTATCTTTGCGTTTAGTGTGAGTTTAGATAGCTTTTCAGTAGGTCTTAGTCTAGGAATATATGGTGCCAAAATCTTTCTAACAATTATTTTATTTGGTTTAACAAGTATGGTTTTAACATGGTTTGGTCTAATCATTGGAAGAAATGTTAGACACTTTGTTGGTCATTACAGTGAAGCATTTGGTGGCCTTATTCTATTAATATTTGGCGTTAAATTACTTCTTAACGTCTAAGATACGAATAGATATGAAAGAAAAGCGAATCTTATGAACAGCGTAAGATTCGTATTTTTAACACTTTAATAAGTATAAGTGCGGGATTAGGCCGCTGTCTATGCCTTATAGGCCCCGCAATCGACAAGTTTTCTTTATTTCTGTCGTTTGGTGTGGGGATTTTTAGACCTTGATCAGCAATTAAAAGTGAAATAGTGGTTTCAAAATTAATTTGTTGTATCATATAGAAAAGGGGTGTTGATCTTGAAAAATATTCTTTTTGTTTGTACGGGAAATACTTGCCGAAGTCCAATGGCAGAAGCCTTGTTAAAAAGTAAAGGGAAAAATTTATTTCGTGTAAAATCAGCTGGATTATTTGCCATGACGGGAACGGACGCCCATCCTCATGCAAAAGACGTTTTGAAGAACCGGACGATCTCCATTGATCATAAATCAAAGCAAATTGGATCATCACTCATCAATTGGTCCGATCTTATTCTAACGATGACAGAAGAACATAAGCTTAGGCTCTTAACTCAATTTCCTGATACGGTGGGCAAAGTGTATACATTGAAAGAGTATGTCCTCTTTGAGCTAGATCAAAAAGATCACTGGCAGCAATATTTACAAGCGATTAGTGAACATGAGTCTAAAAAAACACTTTGGCTCCAAGAGTTACAAAATCCAAATCTTTCTGTTAGTGACAGATTAGAAAGAGAAGAGCGATATCGTAAGGAAATCACAGAGAACGAATCAAAAATACAGGAATATCGGACAAAACTGCCCAATTTGAACATTGCGGATCCTTATGGAGGTTCGAAGGAAGATTATGAACGAACATGTCGCCAATTAGAAGATCTCATTGACCAACTTGTGGAATATTTTAAAAAACACGAAACATAACATGTCGATTCAAGACTTATGTTGGGTACTAATTGAAGAAATCTACAGGACATGACACGAATTTCCCGGGAAATGCGACAGAATATTACTTCAAAATATAAAGCTGTGACGAACACTGATATAAAATGTTCGCTATCCTAATAGAAAGGACAGAAAGGTGAAGAATATGTCGATTGAATTTCAAGATCAAATTAAAAGTCAATTAAAACAGGCACTGAATGATTTAAACAAAGCCATGCCTTTAAGCAGCGATCATCTCTTAGTTGTTGGAGCCAGTACAAGTGAGGTGATAGGGGAACGAATCGGAACAGCAGGGACTCTAGATGCTGCCGAAATGATCTATGAAGAATTGATGGAATTTAAAAAAGAAACAGGCGTACATTATGCCTTTCAATGCTGCGAACATCTCAATCGGGCTCTTGTTATAGAAAAATCCATCGCAAAAGATCAACGGTTTGACCAAGTGACAGTCACCCCTGTTCGTACAGCAGGGGGATCCATGGCAACCTATGCGTATCAACATATTGAAAATCCTGTTGTTGTGGAATTTATTAAAGCAGATGCGGGAATCGATATAGGGGACACATTTATTGGGATGCATTTAAAGCATGTCGCCGTTCCGGTTCGAAGTACGGTAAAAAGTATCGGACAAGCTCATCTCACTATGGCTCGAACGAGACCGAAACTCATCGGTGGTGAGCGAGCGGTGTATCCGGTAAAAGAACAAGTCTCTGTAAAACGTGAATGTCAATAACAAAGGATAGCCAAAAGAAAAAAAGACTACATTTAGAGATAGACTTTAACGTATCAACGTAGAGTTTATCTCCTTTTTATGTGGACGGACAGGTGCATAGCATATGATATATTCAATAAGGATTTGCACCCTCATTTACCTTCTTGTCCACCTTTATGTCACATGGCGTGTGATATACGCCACAGGGACAGCTGAACGCATTTCAACTAGTCGATCGTTTAATCACGTCCACTTTTTTATGTACGAATCTTTCATTGTAACCTTCACTTGTAGGACACCCCAATGAGAACCTACTCTATTAGAAAAGGCCAAGTTTGACGAAAAATGGGGAAACGATTAATGTAAATGATAGATCATTTCTAAAAAGAGGAAACAAAACTTTGGGAAGAAGGTGAAAATAAATGAATAAACAATATGCCGTGATCGGATTAGGTCGTTTTGGTGGGAGCATCTGCTTAGAATTTCAGAAAATGGGTTGTGAAGTATTAGCCATAGATAAAGATATGAATCGTGTCAATGAATTTGCTGACATTGTCACTCAAGCTGTCCAAGCTGATTCAACAGATGAGAAGGCCCTTCAATCTCTAGGAATAAGAAACTTTGATCATGTCATTGTTGGCATTGGTGAGGATATTCAAGCGAGCATCCTGACGACCCTTCTTTTAAAAGAAGAAGGAGTTAATAGCGTTTGGGTGAAGGCTCAAAATGACTATCATGCAAAAGTGTTATCAAAGGTCGGCGCAGATCGAATTATTCACCCGGAAAGAGACATGGGTACAAGGGTTGCACATCTTATTTCGTCTAATAAAATCATTGATTACATCGGATTGTCGAACGATCATAGTATCATAGAAATTGAAGTAACGGATAAACTCATCAATCGAACGATATTAGATATCGACGTAAGGGCCAATTATGGCTGTAATGTGATTGCCATAAAAAGAGGGAATGACTTTAAGGTTGCAGATATTGCCCATTTTATATTGCAAAAAGGCGATCGATTAGTTCTCATTGGACTAAATAAAAATCTCACTCAGTTTGAAAAACAAGGAGTTTGACGCATTTACGGGATAGATAGACATATCGTTCATCCTATCGTTCTTAGTTGTGTAAAAAATGTCCTCAAATAGGTGACAAATGAAAAGGATTACTAGCTAAGTACGCTACAATACTGCCAGAACGCCAGTACTAGCCCGTCCTGGGCGACAGTATTCGCAAGTTATCATTTGGTGACTTTTTGAACAACCTTCATAACGAATGGTGCAAAAAAACAGAACAATACTTCTAAAAATGGATTCCTTTGTAAATGAGAAAAAAAGGAATTCTATTTTTTTTAAAATCAATTTTTTTTTGTGACGAAAATGTGATAATATTGTGATGAATCGACAAATTGAGAGGAGCTGCTCATTTTCATGAAGGCCTTAGAAACACAAGATCGTGAAGTTTTTGAAGCAATACAAAAAGAACTTGGACGACAAAGAGACAAGATTGAATTAATTGCTTCAGAAAATTTTGTAAGTGAGGCAGTATTGAATGCTGCTGGATCCGTATTAACAAATAAATACGCTGAAGGTTATCCTAATCATCGCTACTATGGCGGTTGTGAATATGTGGATATTGTCGAAGATTTAGCCCGCGAGAGAGCTAAAAAGTTGTTTGGTGCTGAACATGTTAACGTCCAACCGCACTCTGGTGCACAAGCTAACATGGGTGTTTATTTCAGTATTCTTGAGGCAGGCGATACCGTTTTAGGTATGAACCTATCTCATGGTGGCCACTTAACACATGGTAGTCCTGTTAACTTTAGTGGGGTTCTTTATAACTTTATTGACTATGGTGTTGATGAAACCACCCATCGCATTGACTACGATGACGTTAGAGAAAAAGCTTTAACGAATAAACCAAAACTGATTGTGGCAGGAGCAAGTGCCTATCCAAGAGAGATTGACTTCAAACGATTTAGAGAAATTGCGGATGAAGTTGGCGCCTATCTCATGGTTGATATGGCCCATATAGCTGGACTTGTGGCGGCTGGACTTCATCAGAATCCAGTACCTTACTGTGATTTTGTCACGACAACAACACACAAAACTCTTCGCGGACCTCGTGGCGGTATGATTTTGTGTAAAGAAAAATATGCGAAAAAAATCGATAAATCCATCTTCCCTGGTATTCAAGGTGGCCCGTTAATGCATATTGTTGCGGCAAAAGCGGTGGCTCTTGGTGAAGCGCTTGAGCCTTCTTTTAAAGACTATGCTAAACAAATCGTCTCTAACGCCAAAGCCTTTGCAGAGGCACTCGAAGCAAAAGGATTAACTCTAATTTCAGGTGGAACGGATAATCACCTTGTTCTTGTCGATGTTCGTAACCTTGGCCTTACAGGAAAAGCTGCTGAGCATGCTCTAGACGAAATCGGCATTACAACAAACAAAAATACCATTCCTTATGATCCAGCAAGCCCATTTGTCACAAGTGGAGTTCGTATGGGAACAGCAGCTGTTACCACACGTGGATTCAAGGAAGAAGATATGGCAGAAGTTGCGGATATCATCGCAGAATCACTTAAAAATCCTGAAGATGAAGCTGTTCTTGGAAAATCAAGAGATCGTGTGAAACTATTAACTGAAAAATATCCAATGTACCCATCACTATAAGTGCGTGTTCAAAAAGGTAACAAACGAAAAGGGTTACTGGCTAAGTACGCTGGCATCCTGCCAGAACGCCAGTACTAGCCCGTCCTGGGCGTCGGAAGATCAAGGCGGTACTGTTTTGAGTACCGGCATTCCACAGGATGTGGTAGCTTCAGGCGCCAGCCATAAGACGTGAGCGACTTTAGCCAGCGATCCTCTTGTATCCGCTACATGAGGACCGGAGAATCAAGCGGGCGCCGAGATTCGTAGCTGATCATTTGATGACTTTTTGAACAACCTCTATAAAGAAAAACTCCCATCTATGGATGCTTTTCTGAAAAGATAGAGAGCCGAAGCTTTCGGGTATTTTATTCTAGTAAAAATATTGATAATTTAGCGTGGTCTAATCATGATCACGCTAAATTTTTCAAATTGTTTGTCGCCCTCTAGTAAAGTTTTTATTATAATAGGACAAGAATATAAAAGAAACTCTTTGAATGTAAATCTAAGCCAGGTTGAATTCATCGTTTTTTTTATGTAAAATTTGTCGAGAGACTATTGATAGGGGGAATCGTAAATGGGAGAACTTAAAGTATTAGATCATCCATTGATTCAACACAAATTAACGATGATACGAGATCATCGGACAGGCACGAAAGCTTTTCGTGAACTTGTTGATGAAGTAGGAACATTAATGGCTTTTGAAATTACTCGAGACTTGCCATTAGAAGAAGTTGATGTTCAAACGCCTGTGACCACAGCCAAAGCATATCGCCTTTCAGGAAAAAAATTAGGTATTATTCCGATTCTCCGCGCAGGTCTTGGCATGATGGATGGGGTTCTCAATCTAATTCCAGCGGCTAAAGTAGGACATGTTGGTCTGTACCGAGATCCTAAGACACTTGAACCTGTAGAATATTATGTCAAATTACCAAGTGATATTCATGAGCGTGAACTTATTGTGGTTGATCCAATGCTTGCTACCGGTGGATCAGCGTCAGCCGCCATTCAGTCATTGAAAGATCGCGGTGCTGTTAACATTAAATTAATGTGCCTCATTGGTGCACCAGAAGGAGTAAAACGTATTCAACAAGATCACGACGACGTTGATATCTATCTTGCGGCATTGGATGAAAAATTAAATGAAAAAGGTTACATAGTACCTGGATTGGGCGATGCAGGTGACCGATTATTTGGAACTAAATAAGCGTTTCTAACTTTAGTTGTTTTTAAATATAATAAGCTAGAAATGTTTTAAATTGTCAAATGACGTCATATTTTATGAAAAAAATATTTGGAAAAGAGAGGGGGATTAACCCCTTTCATTCTTGATATAGCAATGAAGAAAACGCTTTATTATGAAGCTTCTGGACTTATTCGCTGTCACATATTCGTCAGTTTTCACCACTTCCATTTTGATCAAAAATGGTTAAAATTTAATTGTAGCTATGATAGTTCTTTTCAATAGCTAACCACTTATAAAATAGACATAACTTAAAATCAAAGTCGATTAGTTTATGTTGACAGAAAGATAGCGCTTTCGTAAAATTGAAATTAGTTGATATTTTCGGTGGAAAATAGTGAAAGTTAATTGGATTGATGAAATTAGATAGAGGCTTTCTACATTCATGTCTTTAAGTTTAAAAGCTAAGTTTTAAGTAATCGTGTTTACGGGAAAGATATTGATATGTAGAAAATTGGATCATGTTATATTGTTTCCTCACTAACTCCCAATTTCTTTTAATATTTTCACTGAAGTAAAGACGAATTGAAAAGGATGATGTCATGAAACAAAAACAGACAGATCCTTGGCGAATGGTAGGTGTCGTAAGCACAATTGGCTTTGAAATTTTCGCGTTTATTTTGAGTGGGGCATGGCTTGGCAAGCGTTTGGATGCGCATTTTAGTACAAATCACATTTGGCTCGCGGTCGGGTTACTGGGTGGTTTGCTACTAGGCCTTGTAAGTGCTGTGTTTTCGTTGATATCAATGACAAAGGACTGAGCCATAAATGAAAAATGAATTGGCATGGTCTTATCGTGTAATGTTCGTTATTTATGTTTGCTTATTGATTATCGCAAGTCTCTTGTGGATTTTGCTACCTGTCAAATCCCTGTTAGCAGGTTTTGTCCTTGGAATGACAATTAGTTTTTATAACATTTTCCACATGACATTGCGAGTAAGGATTGCTAGTGTGAAGGTTCTTTCAGGTTCACACAAATTAATGGGACTAAAATCGATGACTCGTTTCTTAATGGTTACGTTTGGAGCCCTTTTAGTTTACAAACTCCCAGCTATTTTTGATTTCAGAACATTCGTTTTTTCGCTTTTACTGGGCTATTTGACATTAATTGTTGTGACGACGATTGAAACTGGAAAACAAACACGATTATCACTTGAAAGGAGGGAGAACATTGGAAATAACTCCAAAAGTGAAATTTCTAGGGATGACGTTTGACGTAACAGTGATGATTGGAACTACGATTACAGCCCTTCTTGTAATCTTGCTTGTGATTTTTCTAACTAGAAAACTCTCAATGAGACCATCAAGGAAACAAAACATTATGGAAATGATTGTTGACTTTATTCGTGGTGTGACCAATATGATGCTTGATGATAAAAAAGCATCTAAATATTTGAGCTTTGCGATTACGACATTTCTTTTCATTATCATTGCCAATACATTAGGTGTCATTGTCATGATCAACTCGCATGGAGCTGTTCCTGCCTTTGGTATTACACAAAGTGATGCTGAAGTAAGTTGGTTCAAGTCACCGACATCAGATATTAATGTTACGGTAGCACTTGCTTTTGCGATAACGATTTATGCTCATATTGTGGGCTTTAGAAAAAGTCCAAAAGGCTATGTTGCTCATTACTTTCAACCCTATGCGTGGATGTTTCCGCTACATATTATTGATGAATTAGCGAAACCAACCACTCACGCAGCGCGGTTATGGGCCAACATTTTCGCAGGTGAAGTCCTCATTCTTATTTTAAGAGAGGGCACGCCGTATCTTACAGCTTTACCGATGTTTGCTTGGGTAGGATTCTCACTCTTTGTTGGGTGTATCCAAGCCTATATCTTCACCGTTCTTGCAATGGTCTATATTTCACAAAAAATTGCAGACGATCACTAATTTATAATATTTTATTTTGAGATATTTAAGGAGGAAATTTCACATGAGTTTAGGTATTCTTGCTGGTGGTATTATGATCGCATTTGGAGCTCTTGCAGCTGGTATTGGTAACGGGGTTTTATTCAGCCGTTATTTAGAAGGAATTGCTCGTCAACCTGAAGCACAAGGTAAACTTTTTGGACAAGCGATGATCGCTCTTGGTCTTGTTGAAGCCTTGCCAATCATTTCAATCGCATTTGGTATCTTAGTTCTTTTCGGTGTATTGGGATAATAAAACGTTGGGGGAGTATGTCAGCCCCCGATTTCTTTGTTAAAATTTTTTATGACGGCAGCTTAAAACATGCATGACAGGATGACATGATGAAGGGAGTGGCAAAGCGTGCTCGAATTTCATTTAGGAACAATTTTATTTCAATTAATTGTTTTTGTTATTTTAATGATCATTGTTGGCAAATTTGGGGCAAAACCAGTTGTCGAAATGATGCGTAAAAGACAAAGTTATATAGATAATCAAATTGAAAAATCAGAGTCAAGCAGAAAAGAAGCTGAATCGCTTCTCGCTGAACAAAAATCAGAATTAGAAAAAGTAAGACAAGAAGCACAAACGATTATTGAACGTGCGAAAAAACAAGGCGAATCAGAAGCCGACAGCATTATTAGCGCCGCTAAAGATCGGGCCGATCGATTAGTTGTGGAAGCACGCGCAGAAATTACCCGTGAAAAAGACAAAGCCATAGCTTCGCTTCGTGACGAAGTAGCTGAGCTTTCTGTCCTTCTCGCTACGAAAATTCTTGAAAAAGAAATTGATGAAAAACAATACGACAAAGAAATGAACCAAGTTCTCAAAGAAGTAGGAGAACGGTTATGAGTGAAGTCGTCAGCAAACGTTATGCGAGTGCACTCTTTGAAGTAGCTAAAGAACACGGGAAAGTCGATGATTTTGAAAATGATTTGATATTAGTCAATACAACAATCGTAGAAAATGATGAGCTTAATAAAGTTCTTAACCATCCACAAATTGATATTGACGATAAAAAAGCGTTAATTGCATCCATTTTTAATGACACGATTAGCCAAGAAGTTATCAACCTTTTGTATGTATTAATTGATCGTGACCGTGAAAATATCGTGACAGATATTAGAGAAGCCTATCAAGTCTTAGCAGACAAAGAGCGCGGCATCTTAGATGTTACAGTGACAACGGCGAAACCGCTTGATGAAAAAGGACAGCATGCTCTTTCTAAAAAACTAGGCAAAGCGGTAAACAAAAAATTACGTATGCATACGAAAGTCGATGATTCTCTAATCGGAGGATTGCTCTTACGTGTCGGTGATAAATTGTATGATGGAACGATTGCAGGAAAACTAGCTAGATTCAGGCAGGAGATTAAAGTAGGTAGATAGGGGTGAACATATCGTGAGCATTAAGGCAGAAGAAATTAGCTCGTTAATTAAACAACAGATTGAAAATTATCAATCTAAAGTTCAAGTCAGCGAGGTCGGTACTGTCATTGAAATAGGTGACGGAATTGCTCGTGTCCACGGTTTAGATAGCGTCATGTCAGGTGAGCTTGTTGAATTTTCAAATGGGGTCATAGGACTTGCGCAAAACCTTGAAGAAAATAATGTTGGTATTATCATTCTTGGGCCTTATACAGGCATCCACGAAGGGGACGAAGTAAAACGTACAGGTCGGATCATGGAAGTACCTGTTGGGGAAGAACTCCTTGGCCGTGTTGTCAATCCACTTGGTCAACCTCTGGATGGAAAAGGACCACTTAATACGACAAAAACACGTCCAATCGAAAATCGAGCACCTGGGGTAATGGAACGTAAATCTGTTACAGAACCAATGCAAACAGGTATTAAATCGATTGACGCCATGATTCCAATTGGTCGTGGACAACGTGAATTAATTATCGGTGACCGTCAAACAGGGAAAACAGCCGTAGCGATTGATACAATTATTAATCAAAAAGATCAAGATGTGATCAGTATTTATGTAGCCATCGGTCAGAAAGCATCAACAGTTGCCGGAGTGGTTGAGACGCTTCGTGAATTTGGTGTTCTCGATAGAACCATTGTCGTCTCAGCAAGTGCTTCAGACCCGGCACCACTGTTATACTTGGCACCTTATGCAGGAGTATCAATGGGTGAAGAATTAATGTACAACGGTAAACACGTGCTTATTATTTATGACGATTTATCAAAACAAGCTGCAGCTTACCGTGAACTTTCTCTCCTTCTTCGTCGTCCACCAGGTCGTGAAGCTTATCCAGGGGATGTTTTCTACATTCACTCAAGGTTATTGGAACGTGCAGCAAAATTAAGTGATCGATTAGGCGGCGGTTCAATTACAGCCCTACCTATTATTGAAACGCAAGCTGGAGATATTTCGGCTTACATTCCAACCAACGTGATTTCAATTACTGATGGTCAAATTTTCTTGGAATCCAGTCTCTTCCGCTCTGGTGTTCGTCCAGCGGTTGATGCAGGGACATCAGTTTCTCGTGTTGGGGGTTCTGCACAAATTAAAGCGATGAAAAAAGTAGCAGGTACATTAAAACTTGACCTCGCTGCTTATCGTGAACTTGAAGCTTTCTCTCAATTTGGATCTGATTTGGATCCTACAACAAAAGCACGTCTTGAACGTGGGCAAAAAACGGTTGAGCTCTTAAAACAAGAACTTCACAAACCGTTTCCAGTTGAAAAGCAAGTGGTGAGTCTCTATGCGTTATCACGTGGATTTATTGATGATGTTTTACTTCAAGATGTTAGACGTTTTGAATCCGAACTTTTAGCGTTTGTTGAACAAAACCACAACAATATTTATGAAACAATCCGTAAAACAGGTGCTCTTCCTGATGAAGAGTCACTAAATGGCGTCATTAAAGCATTTAAAAATACATTTGCTACATCAACAAGCAAATAATGTATGGGATGGTTTCATCCCATACGCTTCAAAAGGTGGTGAATTGAAGTGCCTTCAATGCGTGATATAAAAGATAGTATTGCATCAAAGAAGAAAACCCGCCAAATTACGAAAGCGATGGAAATGGTATCAGCTGCAAAATTGAATCGTGCGCAAACGCAAGCGAAAACATACACAGCTTATACAGATAAACTTCGCGAAGTCGTTGGTGGTATCGCAGCAGGAAATAATGGAAGTATCAAACATCCGATGCTTCAAACACGTCCTGTAAAGAAAACGGGTTATCTTGTCATAACAGCTGACATGGGACTTGCAGGGGCATACAACAACAATGTTTTAAAACATGTGTATGGTCTTATACAAGAACGTCATCAATCAAGCGATGAATATAAAGTTTTTGTTGTCGGTAAAGTCGGTGTGAAATTCTTTGAAAACCGTAATATAGAAGTAACACATCGAGTCACAGACTTATCTGAACACTTGTCGTTTGATGATGTTAAGTCCCTTGCTAGAAAAGCAGTTGGTTTATATGAATACGAAGAAATTGATGAATTATATATGGTTTACAACCACTTTGTCAGTGCAATTAATCAAGAGTTGACGGATGTAAAACTATTACCGTTATCTGATATTGAAACTCACGAAGAGCACTCAGTAAACTATGAATATGAGCCAGACAGTCAAGAGGTCCTTCAGAACTTGTTACCTCTTTATGCAGAAGGTTTAATTTATGGGGCTTTACTAGATGCTAGGGCAGCAGAACATGCTGCACGTATGACAGCGATGAGGAATTCAACGGATAACGCAACCGAACTCATTGACAAATTAACACTCTCATTTAACAGTGCTCGTCAAGCAGCGATTACACAGGAACTTTCTGAGATCGTTGGCGGAGCATCGGCACTAGAATAAACTCTCACTATTTGTGATTGGAGGGAAAAGGCATGAACAAGGGTTATGTCACTCAGGTAACGGGACCAGTTATCGACGTTAGATTCGAACGTGGTCAACTTCCTGAAATCCACAATGCTCTTAAAATTGAATTTAATGCAAAGTCTGAAAATGAAGTAAGTATTAGTTTAACTCTAGAAGTGGCTCTTCACTTGGGTAATGATACGGTAAGAACCATTGCCATGTCATCAACCGATGGTGTTATACGTGGCATGGAAGTATTAGATACAGGTAAACCAATCTCTGTTCCAGTTGGAGATGCCACACTCGGTCGTGTGTTTAATGTTCTTGGTCAAGCGATCGATCTAAAAGAAGATCCAGGTCAGGATGTTCCTCGTCATTCTATTCACCGTGAAGCTCCGGCGTTTGATGAATTATCAACAAAAACAGAAGTACTAGAAACAGGCATAAAAGTCATTGATTTGCTTGCTCCTTATATTAAAGGTGGTAAAATTGGTCTCTTCGGTGGTGCTGGTGTTGGTAAAACCGTGCTTATTCAAGAATTAATCCATAATATCGCCCAAGAACATGGTGGTATTTCTGTATTTGCCGGTGTTGGTGAACGTACCCGTGAAGGTAATGACCTTTACTTTGAAATGACTGACTCTGGCGTTATCAAAAAAACAGCCATGGTGTTTGGTCAAATGAACGAGCCGCCTGGTGCACGTATGCGTGTTGCCTTGTCAGGTCTAACAATGGCAGAATATTTCCGTGATGAACAAGGGCAAGACGTGCTTCTCTTTATCGATAACATTTTCCGGTTTACACAAGCTGGTTCTGAAGTATCTGCCCTTCTTGGACGTATGCCATCAGCCGTTGGTTATCAGCCAACACTTGCAACTGAAATGGGTCGTCTTCAAGAGCGTATTACATCAACGAAAAAAGGATCTGTTACATCAATTCAAGCCGTTTATGTACCAGCGGATGACTATACGGACCCAGCGCCAGCAACGACATTTGCTCACCTTGATGCAACGACAAACCTTGAACGTGCTTTGACGCAAATTGGTATTTATCCAGCGGTGGATCCATTGGCATCAACGTCACGTGCCTTATCACCAGAAATTGTTGGTGAAGAGCATTATAATGTTGCCCGAGGGGTTCAAGAAACATTGCAACGTTATAAAGAATTACAAGATATCATTGCTATCCTCGGGATGGACGAATTATCTGATGAGGATAAACAAACGGTTAGCCGTGCTCGTCGTATTCAATTCTTCTTGTCACAAAACTTCCACGTTGCTGAACAATTTACAGGTATCCCAGGCTCATATGTACCTGTAAAAGATACCGTTCGTGGCTTCAAAGAAATTCTTGAAGGAAAGTATGATGACGTTCCTGAAGATGCTTTCCGTAACTGTGGACCAATTGAAGCAGTTATTGAAAGAGCAAAAGAATTGGCCTAAGCGGTTATGACTGAACCTCACGTGATGAGACATGTATCTGCCAAAGGAGGTTTTGCAAAATGAGTACGGTGCATACGGAAATCGTAACGCCGAACGGAAAAATCTTTGAAGGCGAAGCCCACATGATTAATGTGAGAGCAACAAGCGGTGAACTCGGAATATTGCCTAAGCACATGCCGCTTGTTGCACCACTAGAAATTGATCGTGTTCGCCTTGACCTCGATGATCGTACACAATATGTGGCTGTCCACGGTGGATTTATACAAATACATCCTGAACATGTCACCATTCTTTCGGAATCTGCGGAGTTGAAAGAAGATATTGATGTACCCCGTGCAGAAAAAGCAAAAGTAGAGGCTGAAGGAAAGCTAGATAAACTCGAAAGAGGAACTCTAGATTACGAAACTGCAAAAAAAGAGCTCAAACGAGCAGAAGCCCGACTAAAAACTGCCAAATCAGGCATCGAGTAAATTAATAGAAAGAGTACCAGTTAAAATGGCTGGTACTCTTTTTTTTACTTTATTTTATAATACTTCGTGAAAGATTAACTTTTATTGTGAAAATGTTACAAATTGTGATCGTAGAATATCTTAAAATCAGAGTAATGTTAGGATTGAACCCTGAGTCGTATGCATGATTTAGCATCGTCTTGGTTTAACAAGTTTGTAATCAGAAGGTAGCTCAATTAACGTTGAAGTTCCTCAATTAATTCAAAAGTAGCTCAAATCAGTGCCAGAGTGCCTCAATTAATTTAAAAGTAGCTCAATTAACGTTGAAGTTCCTCAATTAATTTAAAAGTAGCTCAATTAACGCTGAAGTTCCTCAATTAATCCAGAAGTAGCTCAAATCAATGCCAGAGTGCCTCAATTAATTCAAAAGTAGCTCAAATCAGTGCCAGAGTGCCTCAATTAATTTAAAAGTAGCTCAATTAACGTTGAAGTTCCTCAATTAATTTAAAAGTAGCTCAAATCAGTGCCAGAGTGCCTCAATTAGTTTAGAAGTAGCTCAATTAACGCTGAAGTTCCTCAATTAATTCAAAAGTAGCTCAAATCAATGCCATAGTGCCTCAATTAACGTTGAAGTCCCTCAATTAATCCAGAAGTAGCTCAATTAACGCTGAAGTTCCTCAATTAATCCAGAAGTAGCTCAATTAACGCTGAAGTTCCTCAATTAATTCAAAATTAGCTCAAATCAATGCCAGAGTGCCTCAATTAATCGAGAAGTAGCTCAATTAACGCTGAAGTTCCTCAATTAATTTAAAAGTAGCTCAAATCAATGCCAGAGTGCCTCAATTAATTTAGAAGTAGCTCAATTAACGCTGAAGTTCCTCAATTAATTCAGAAGTAGCTCAATTAACGCTGAAGTTCCTCAATTAATTCAAAAGTAGCTCAAATCAATGTTAAAGTCCCTCAATAAATTCAGAAGTAGCTCAATTAACGCTGAAGTTCCTCAATAAATTCAGAAGTAGCTCAATTAACGCTGAAGTTCCTCAATTAATCCAGAAGTAGCTCAATTAACGCTGAAGTTCCTCAATTAATTCAAAAGTAGCTCAAATCAATGCCATAGTGCCTCAATTAATCCAGAAGTAGCTCAATTAACGCTGAAGTTCCTCAATTAATCCAGAACTAGCTCACATAATGTCGAAATAGCTCAATTAATCAAGAAGTAGCTCAAATCAATGCCAGAGAAATTACGCAAATCACATTGCACACCCTTATTTTAAAACCTCTTCAGCATTCATTTTTATTTCATATTTAATTAGTGTTAGGTATTTTGCCCCTAGTTAGAAAGAGCGGTGCGAAATTGGGGTAGGTCTATCTCCTTAAATATCATGAAAGCTTATATATATAAAATTACAAGCATTGATTTTGAATATTTTCGGGTATAAAATCTGTTATAAGGGTTTTTTTTACCTAGTGTAAATGATTATTTCATTGGATTTAAGGGTAATAATGTATAATGGTCAAAATATTTTTTTTAAAAGGTAGCACTTTTTGAAAAAAAGAGCTAAAATAAGAACGAATTGTTACATTTGTATTAAAAATCCTTATCGAAATATAACAATTAAGTTACAAATGAGCCAGGAAGGGTGCAGAGGTGATGACTTTTGGCTATCAAGCGGGACTTAGTATCGTTCTCCACCTGATTGCGTTTATTTTGACTTGGTGGGCTATTCAAGGAATTAAATGGGAGCTTTTTTTTCGTAAGCCTAAAGGGAAACAGGCTTTATGTTTTATGGTTCTTTTTTCACTTGCTATAAGTTACCTTGTCTCTAAATTTTTCTTAGACTATCTCGGTTCTTCTTTATTATTAATGAATTAATGGTATTGGAAACCAAAGATTGTATGCTTATTGAGATAAGCAGTAAATTTTTGCTTCAAGATAAAAAAGTTGTCTATTTTTGCAGAATCTTGCCGATTAATAACGATAAGTTAGATGTATTAACCTACTCCTAATCGTGAACAATGTGATTAAGGAGAGGTGAAACGCAAGATGAAAATAAAGAATCAATGGATAATTGCACTTTTTATTATGGTTTTTTTCTTAGGGGCTTATTCACAAGTTGAAGCGAAAACAAGTCAGTCAAATAGATCTACTTATAAAGAGATTCCCTTAATAGCTCAAAGTGTTGAAAAACAGGGAGCAAAGATAACCGGGTGGTCTGTATACTCTAGGCAATCGGAGACTTCGTTAAAAAGTCGTTCTGAGCTAGAGCAATTTACAGAATCCTTTTTTCACAAATTACCAAAATACACATTTGTTGAAAAAACGAAAAAAAATGGCCAGCATGAATGGCTTGGAACTTATGTTATGGATCGTCATACCATAGCAAACATAAAAGTTATCGCTTACCCCCATAAAAATAATTATCAAACGTACATCATATATGAGTTGAAGGGCGATCAATGGGATTCTAATAAGTGGACGAAAGTAAAAGAGAAAATTAAAAAAGAACAAGCAAAAATTTTCCATGGAAAGTACGAAAAATTTTATTGTGTAAAAGCGAAAAGAAGTGCTAAAATAAAATCTGGTCTATTAAATACTTCTAATAAAATAATGAATGATTTTCAAGCTCAACCAGTAGAAATAATAAATGAAAAAACCTTTGTGTCTGTATCTGCATATACTAGAGCATGGCGTGACGCGATTTATACTGGGGAGAAAAAAATGAACATACAAGTTGCACTACGTACATTAAATGGTCAAACAACAATAACAATAGGAACACCAATAATAACGACTGAATACTAAATATAATAAGCGAATATTTCAGTGAATTTTTCGTTTTCGTGAATAGAATTATCAATGTGATGGCGTGTCTGTTACCTCCCCCGTAAGAGGAGTTGCGGATGGTTAGGCCAATATTGGTTAACCAGGCGAAAAGCGGATAAATGACATTGGACGCGGAGGGGAATAATCTTGGAGAAAATCATTGTTCGTGGCGGGAAGCGTTTATTCGGGACTGTAAAAGTAGAAGGAGCAAAAAATGCGGTTCTTCCCGTTATTGCGGCTTCGATGCTAGCTAATAAAGGTACAAGTAAAATTTATAACGTTCCTGCTTTAGCAGATGTGTATACGATTAACAATGTTTTGCGTTATCTGAATGCAGACGTGAATTATGAAAATAATACGATTACCGTAAAAGCAGTAAAAGAATTATTAACAGAAGCACCATTTGAATACGTTCGAAAAATGCGTGCGTCTTTTCTTGTAATGGGACCTTTGCTCGCTCGAGTTGGTGTGGCTAGAATTCCGCTCCCTGGTGGTTGTGCCATTGGTTCAAGACCGATTGATCAACATCTTAAAGGTTTTGAAGCCATGGGTGCAAAAATCAATATTGGTAATGGATTTATTGAGGCAAGTGTTAATGGCAAACTTCAAGGAGCTAATATTTATCTCGATATGCCAAGTGTTGGCGCAACGGAGAACATTATGATGGCAGCTGTCCTTGCTAACGGTACAACGACTCTTGAAAATTGTGCCAGAGAACCAGAAATTGAGGATCTTGCCGAATTTTTAAATGCAATGGGAGCCAGAGTCAAAGGAGCCGGCACTGGAACGATTACGATTCAAGGTGTAAAAGAATTAAAAGGTGCTCATCATAGAATTGTCCCTGATCGAATCGAAGCGGGTACTTATATGGTTGCAGCAGCCGTGACAGGCGGAAATGTCCTCGTTGAAGATGCACGGGCAGAACATTTACGTCCTCTCATCTCAAAAATGGAGGAAATGGGTGTAAGAATTTTACAAGAATTCAATGGCCTACGTGTTATTGGACCAGACATTCTCAAACCTGTCGATGTAAAAACAATGCCACATCCAGGGTTCCCAACGGATTTACAGGCTCAAATGATGGCTCTTTTATTAAAAGCACATGGCACTTCTGTTATTACGGAAACAGTGTTTGAAAACCGTTTTATGCACGTTGAAGAATTTAGACGGATGAATGCGGATATTAAAATTGAAGGACGTTCAGCTATTATTAGCGGTCCTTGTAATTTGCAAGGAGCAGAAGTATCAGCGACTGACTTGCGTGCAGGTGCTGCATTAGTTATTGCTGGTCTTATTTCTCAAGGAGTCACACGCGTGAGTGAGTTAAAACATATAGATCGTGGATATGTTGACTTAGCAGGAAAACTTAGAGCACTTGGTGCTAACGTTGAGCGTGTAACCGTCGAAGAAGGAGCCATTGAACAAGAAGTTTCGATACCTAAATTAAACATGAAACCAAAATTCGCTTGAATTTAAACGAGATGAAGCCATATTTTGGCTTCTTTTTTTTGGTAATCTAATTTGAAAATTTAGTTATTTGTTAAGATGATAGGTTTCATATTTTTTACAAATGAATATCATTTCCCATCAACAGTCTATGCTAAAATGTATTTAAATATACATACAAATGTAAAAAAAATAAGTTCCGACAGCTCCTCATGATGGATGATCTTATCCCATTTTTTCGTTCTAATCGCTTGTTTAGTCCCATAAAATAAAGATAAACATTCAACCTATTGGGAGGACATATATGAGGAAAGGCATCATCATCCTAACACTATTCGTTGCTATCATCATCTTGATTCCAGCTGTCATTGTATTACCGTTTTCACACGCTAAAGACATGAAAGAGAATCAACCACCGAACAAAAGTAAACAAAATGTAGAGAAAAAAAGTAAAGTAAAAAACACCCATATTACGGTAAGTGTCTACAGAGAAAATCTCAAGAAAACACAAAAGGTTCCGTTTAATGATTATCTTGTTGGCGTCGTAGGTTCTGAAATGCCAGCCAAATTTGACTTGGAAGCGCTAAAAGCCCAAACATTGGCTGCAAGAACCTATATTATCAGCCATCTTCTGGGCTCTGGTTCAACCTCCTTTCCCGATGGAGGACAAGTGACCGATACAACGCAAAATCAAGTCTACAAGAATGATCAAGAACTTCGAAGGATATGGGGTAAAGATTACAATTGGAAAATCAAGAAAATAAGACAAGCTGTGCATGAGACAGCTGACCAAATTATCATGTATAAAGGAGAACCCATCTCCACGCCTTCTTTTTTCTCAACAAGCAACGGCTATACAGAGAATGCAAAGGACTACTGGAGCGGTGATATACCCTATCTTCAGTCCGTTTCAAGTCCATGGGATAAAGCCTCTCCAAAATACAAAGTCACAGAAAAGCAATCAGTGGATACGGTCGAGCGGAAATTGAACATTAACTTATCAAAAACAGATGGCTCCATTGGCAAAGTCATCAAACGAACCGATGGAAAACGAATTGCAACCTTCAAAATTGGCAATAAAACGTTCACAGGCCGCCAGATTCGTGAAGCCCTCAATTTAAGATCAACCGACTTCACCATGAAAAGAAAAGGAAATCAAGTGATTATAAAAACCATAGGCTACGGCCATGGAGTTGGAATGAGCCAATACGGCGCAGAAGGCATGGCGAAAGAAGGAGCGAACTACAAACAAATCCTGAGCCATTACTATAAAGGGACATCTATCCAGAACATGGAACCATTCACAAAAAAATTAGAAGATAAATGAGTGATATAGACCACAGGCGATTGTGGTCTATTTAGTTTTAGAGAAAATTTTATTGGTCAACCTTGTCATGAGGATGTGCAATTCTTGGCTGGAGTGGTGCAATCTGGGTTCGGAGTAGTACAATCCAGATTTGAGTGGTGCAATTAGCCCCAGAGGTGGTGCGATCCAAGCCTAAGGTGGTGCGATCTCATTGACGAGGTAGTACAAAACTAATTTGAAATTAGGCAATAAGTACAGGAGGTGGGTGTGTCAATCAAATCATGTTGTCTGGAATGAGAGCGGGGCCATTAACTAAGATCCCCACCCATTCTAGTGGATGGGGGTATATGTTTATTCCGCCTTAACGGGCAGTAAGACCCCCACCTCAAGTTTCTGAGGGGGATCAACTGCCCGTAAAGGTCCGATTGGTTCAGGCTTACCATCAGTGGGGGATGACGCAGGCTAAAAACGCGACGTCCTGTCGCAACGCCTGCACTAGCACAACCTGTGCGTTGAAAAACCCCCCTATTGATGGAAGTTTTCACTTTATAAAGCAATCGCTTCTTTTGTATTTAATGTAATGACTTCCTCGGTATCTTTATCAAAAAAATGAATTTTATCTAAATCAAAGGCAAGTTGGACTTGATCGCCATTCTTAATATCAGTATCAGTGACTTTCGCAACAATGTTTGTTCCGTTGATCGAGGTGTAAAGAAGACTTTCTGATCCCATTAACTCTGAAACATCAATTGAGGCATCAAATTGGCCTGCCTTTGTGTCTTGAATTAAGTGCTCGTTTCGATTGATGTCTTCTGGGCGAATCCCTAATATAAATTCTTTATTGATATAACCTTTAGAGCGTAAAACATCCAATTTGTCTTTTGGTAATGCGAAAGAAATATTCCCAATTTTTAGTTCGGTGTCAGAGCATGTCGCAGGTATGAAATTCATAGCAGGAGAACCGATGAAACTGGCAACGAAAACATTAATAGGATGATTATAGACTTCTTTAGGGGTACCAATTTGCTGAATAACACCATCTTTCATAATGACAATCCGTGAAGCCATTGTCATGGCCTCTGTTTGATCATGTGTGACATAAATCGTCGTGGTATCTAAGCGACGGTGTAGCTTAGATATTTCAGCACGCATTTGTAATCTGAGTTTGGCATCTAAGTTAGAAAGTGGCTCATCCATGAGAAAAACTTTCGGATTACGAACCATGGCTCGTCCTAAAGCGACCCGTTGCCGCTGACCACCGGATAACGCTTTTGGCTTACGTTTTAAATAATCTTCCAGTCCAAGGATCTTGGCAGCTTCTTTTACTCTAGATTCAATCTCTGCCTTTGGCATTTTTTTGATTTTTAATCCAAAAGCCATATTGTCATAAACCGTCATATGAGGGTAAAGAGCATAGTTTTGAAAAACCATCGCAATGTCTCGATTTTTGGGAGCCACATCATTCATGCGTTTGTTGTCAATAAACAAATCTCCATCCGTTATTTCTTCTAAACCAGCGATCATTCGTAATGTGGTAGACTTACCACAACCTGAAGGGCCGACAAATACAATAAATTCTTTATGCTGAATGTCCAAATTAAAGTTACTCACAGAAAGAGTGTCACTATTTTTATACCTTTTGCAAATGTTTTTCAACAAAATATCTGCCATCAAATGCCTCCTATGTGTTTTTTGAATTATTTAATAGTATATATAAATTTAAATAGTTTGACTATTATCAGAATGAACAAAAAAATAACTCATATTTTGTTCACTTTTTCAAGGTGTATGGAAGGGAGGTAATTGAGGAAACATGCTGTTGTTGTAAAAATCACCCGAAATTGCAAATTCTATCTCGAAATTAAGTCATCTATCATTTCAATCTCCCGAAGTTATACACAAAAACCAACAATGATAGACTTTATCCACAAGCGACTTATCAAATTTTATATATTTTTCAGAAAAATAATCCACAATTAAGAAAAGATACACACAATTTGAGGATAAAAGAGGAGTTATGCACAGGCATCTTTTAATTGAAGAGGGTTTGAATCGATGAGATAGCCACATCAAAAAAATTATTAACCCCTGAGAGGAAGAATTTTTCATTCCTCCCAGAGGCAATCGCAGGTAATGTTATCTCAACCGCTCAAAGACTAAATTGGTCATGACCTTAACGCCAACTTCAATGGCTCCTTCATTTGGGCTGCATTTAGGATGGTGTAGTCCAAAGCTTTTTTCGGCGTCCGTTTCGGGTCCAGACCCAAGCCAGAAGAAGGCACCTGGGACATCTTTTAAGTATTGTGCAAAGTCTTCAGCAATCGTCGTTGGTGCGCATGCCACAACATGCTCAGCACCTAGACATTTTTCAGCGGCTTTTATAACATAGTCGGTTTGGCATTCTGAGTTGATGAGAGCTGGAGATTGATCAATATAGTTGAAATGAGCAGTGCAACGATAAGATAGGGCTTGTTGTTCAATGATACGTGGTAAAATTTGTTTGATTTGCTCTCGTACTTTTTGAGAAAAGGTACGAATCGTGCCTGTCAGTTTGGCTTCAGATGGAATGATATTATTAGCGAAACCAGCGTGGAAAGAACCAATCGTGATGACAGCGGGTTCAAGAGGAGAGATTTCTCTGCTCACAGCCGTTTGAATTCCCATAACGATAGAAGATCCGGCTACAATCGGATCAATGGAAGCATCCGGTGCTGCACCATGTCCGCCTTTTCCTTCGATTGTAAGTTCTATACGGTCAACAGAGCCCATTAATGGTCCGCGTTTGATCCCAATTGAACCCACTGGAAGGGTCGGTGCATTGTGTAACCCATAGATTTCTTGAACATTTTCGAGTACGCCTGCTTCCATCATTGCTAGAGCTCCGACGTTTACTTCTTCGGCTGGTTGAAAAATAAATTTGACGGTACCTTTGAATTGTGAGGTGTGTTCAGATAATGTTTGTGCAGTGGCAAGTAAAATGGTGGTATGAATATCATGGCCACAAGCATGCATAACGCCATCATTGACAGATTTGAAAGGGAGGTTGGTTTCTTCTTTAATCGGAAGGGCATCCATATCGGCACGTAGAGCAATTGTAGGACCGGCCTGTGATCCTGTTATTTCGGCGACAAGGCCGTATCCACCTATATTTTTTTTAAAAGGTATGCCAAGTTTCGTTAGAGTTTGGGCTACTTTTTCAGAAGTTTCTTTTTCTTGTTCACTAAGTTCTGGATGTTCATGTAAGTCACGTCTAAAGGCAATCCATTCATCACTATGGAGTTCCAAAAATTTTGATATGTCCGCCTGTAATGTTTCCATCTTTGTTATGCCCCCAAAGTCATTAAGAAATTTTTCTCAGATTGATAGCTTATCTTCTGATTACATACTTCTATTAAAACACAAAGTACATATTTTGGAATAGTAGAAATTTTACCATGTATGCATATTCGGTCAAAAAGTGCGTAAAATAACCCTTTTATTGTTAAAATCATAACTTTTGCTAGATTTGTCGAAAAAAAATAACAGTTTTTTTGTTTAACAAGGTATAGATTACTTGCAATCTGATCACAATGATTGCAGAGGTGATGGAAATGACAGACAATAATAATAACGATAAGAGAAAACTCAGCGAGGAATCTCAAAATAAATCAAACTTGCGAGCTCTCTTAAAAAAACGTTGGTTTTTACCTTCTATCTATTTAGGTGTTGCAGCAATTCTCATGATCGGCGTTCTTTGGGTACAAGCAGATCGCTCAGACAAACAATCACTACAAAGTAACAAAAATGATGTCGTATTCGGTGACAAGGACTCTGCACCAGTTAACGGAACAACAGAGGTATTCAATTGGCCAGTAACTGACAAAAAAGCTGTGGGTGTTATTCAACCATTCTATGATGTTAACGGATCTACTGAGGATCAAGAAGCTGCTCTCGTAAACTATGATCATTCTTTTGTGCAAAATAAAGGGGTTAACATTGGCACAAAAGACAATAAATCATTTACGGTAACAGCAGCGATGTCTGGTAAAGTTACAAAAGCTGAAAAAGATGCCTTACTTGGCTACATTGTAACGATCAATCACGGCAAAGGTATTGAAACCATTTATAATAGTTTACAAACCTTAGATGTGAAAAAAGGCCAACAAGTCGCTCAAGGTGAAAAACTTGGTAAAGCGGGAACAGAAGACTTCAACCGTGCAGCAGGTACACACCTACACTTTGAAATTCGCAAAAATAACATGGCTGTAAACCCAGAAAAATATTTTTCAAAAGGTCTATCAGCACTTAATAATGTAAAAAAACCATCTACAGAAGCAACAAACGCTGGCGCTAAAGAAACAACAGAAACACCAAAAAAACAAAAACCAGAACAAAAACCTAGCCAAAAGAAAGACGGCAAATCTGATACTAAACAAGACAAAAAAAGTGGATCTGAAACAGACCAAAGCACAAATGACGAAGGTGCTAATAGCTAATACTTAATAAAATGTACTACCAAACTGCCGTGACATCTCGGCAGTTTTTTTCATTGTTTATAAGTAGCTCAATTATGTGTTGGAGTGGCTCAATTAAGTTTGGAAGTAGCTCAATTATGTGTTGGAGTGGCTCAATTAAGCTTGGAAGTGGCTCAATAACACATTGAAGTAGCTCAATTATGAGTTCGAGTCGCTTAATCCAGCCACGAAGTCGTGCAATCCGGCCACGAAGTCGTGCAATCCGGCGCTGAGGTTGTGCAATCCAGCCACGAAGTCGTGCAATCCGGTGCTGAGGTTGTGCAATCCGGCCACGAAGTCGTGCAATCCAGCCACGAAGTCGTGCAATCCGGCACCGAGGTTGTGCAATCCAGCCCGGAAGTTGTGCAATCATGCTTTGATGTCATACCAACCCAGCTAATTCATTACACAACTTCTTCAATTAAACAAACAACCAATACTAAATCTAATATTTACCGCTTATTTACGATTTATGCCTCTTAATTTCACAATCATCGCAACATCATTATCTAAAACATCACATATCTTAAATAAGACAAGCAATTTTTAAATATCTATTCGAATGATCTAAGTATGAAGATCATATTTTTTGGGAACGTTAATTTTAAAGATTGTCGATTGTTTTTGACTACAACATCATGCTGGATAGAGGAGTTGCGAATGAATGAACGAACCGCGCGTTGAAAAAAAACGTTGGGGTATCCCCGCTATTGGTGTTGGTTTAATTTTTACTCTTGGGATTGTAGTTTGGTTAATTTCTTCAAATCAAGGTACCATACAACCTTTATTTAAAGGTGGACATGCAAAAGCAAATCCACAAACAGAGGAGAAAGTGAATACTGAACAAACCTATTTAAAAAAATATCATGTCGAGGATCTGAGAACTTTTTCACTAGATCAATCGATTGCGAGTCCAACATCTAAGCTAGATTTTCATATTACAGGAGACTATGTTAAGGAAACCAAACATGTTGTTTTATTGGATGTCGACAATCAACACATCGCTATTAAAAAATCACCGTCATTTAAATATGAATTAAATGGTTTTCGTAAAAAACTAAATGGATATAAAGTTGTCGCAGTGATCGGAGGCACCAAGCAAGACATCAAGGTACTTACACCGGCTCCGATTACGCTAGCAGATCTCAATGGAACTTATGAACAACGAAAAAAAGGGGACACTTGCATAATTGGTCGTCTCTTATATGAAGACGACAGTCGAATTACCGTTGAAGTTCCAAAAGGCCAAATTACGTATGATAAAAAGACCAACTTCAAGTTAGATGACAACGCCCAAGGGAAACAACTTAAAGAAAAAATGGTGCGCCTTGTGTTAGACCATCAAGGAGCCGTCAAAACGTTACATTATAATTGGATCGATCAAGAGTAAAAGACGCGAAAGTAAGTCAACATTATGGCTTACCAAGCGTCTTTTTTACTGTATGTCACAAAATTCCTCGCAAAATTCAGTCTCTCAATAACTCTCTCATATTATAAATCGCAAGAAGGAGCGTAAAATGGTGAGAAAAAAACAAAAAAAGTATAAAATTTTTTACACAGACACACAAAATCGGGAATCACAAGATCTTAAACTTGAACAAGAATCTAAAACATCTCATAACCTCTCTACACTATAAGTCGCAGGGACTAGAGAGAAATGGTGAGAAAAAAACAAAAAAATAATAAAATTTTTCACCCAGACACACAAACTCGGGAATCACAAGGTTAAGAGGGGAGGATATTTCTAAACAACTCAATTAACCTCTCTACACTATAAGTCGCAAGGACCAGAGAGAAAGGGTTAGAAAATAATAAAATTTTTCACCCAGACATAAACTCAGGAATCACAAGATCTTAAATGGGAGGATAATTTCCAATTAACTCGATTAACCATTCTCATACTAAAAATCGCAATTCCAAGTGTAAAATGGTGAGAATGAATTAACTTTTTTCACCATCTACACAAAAACCCCCTTAATCAAACGTTTGTTTAACAGTCCTGTCCCCCTTTTTAGTATAAATAGCCCGCAATCGAATATACATAATGAGATATAGGCTATGGGAAAGGAGCGATAATGTGTGGATTTGTTATCAAAGGATTTAACAGAGGAAGAGCGTATCGAGAAGTTAACCACATGGCTTGTGAATATGCCGAGTGTGAACGGCACACCGAATGAAGCCGGCATCGCAGATCAAATCGCTGCTTTAATCAAACAGTTTCCTTACTTTACCCATCACCCAACACAAGTCTGGCTTCATCAAATACCAAATGATCCGCTCAGTAGAAAAAATGTTTTTGCTTTCGTTCGTGGACCTAAACAAACTAAACAGACCGTTATTTTTCATTCGCATATGGATACCGTTGGGGTCAAGGATTTTGGTAAACTTGAAGAACATGCTTTTGATCCTGCCGCGTTATTGGACTATTTTAAAACATACACGGGGGACGATACCATTCGCGAGCAGGCTTTATCTGGTGATTGGATGTTTGGCCGCGGGGCTTTAGATATGAAAAGCGGGCTGGCGGTTCATCTAAGCAATCTCCTCTATTATTCAGAGCATCCAGATAGATTAATAGGGAATATTTTACTCATGGTTAACCCTATTGAAGAGACCTCTCACGGCGGGATTATTGCCGCAACAGAGGAGCTTCTTCGGATAAAAGAGACCCTCTCTCTCGATTATGTGGCTGCGATTAACAATGATTACACGTCTGCTTTTTATCCAGGAGATCCAGCTCGGTATATTTATACAGGCGCTGTTGGGAAATGTTTGCCCAGTTTTTACGTCTATGGAAGAGAAACGCATGTCGGCGAGACATTAAAAGGGCTCGATCCCACCTTCGTTACATCTGAGCTCAACCGTCAAATCAATAACAATATGTCCCTCGCTGAAAACTTAGAGGGAGAGATGATTCTTCCGCCTTGTACACTCCTAAATCGTGAAATCAAAGATCATTATAACGTTCAAACCCCGATCACCAGCTTCATCTACTTTAATTACATGATCTACGAACGACCGCCGGAAGACATTATGAATCAATTAAAGACCATCGCATATAACGTTCGAGATATGACCAAAAAATACTACGAAGCGCAATACGAGGCGTTTCTTAAACGAAATGGTTTGCCGAGTCGCATGCTCACGTGGGATCTGGCCGTCTACACGTACGAAGAATTTTGCGAGAAACTCGGAGGGCAAGGCGTTAATGTTAAAGCCTTAGCAGAAAAAATTCATCTGGAATATCAAAAGGAAGACATCCGAACCATAACGTATCATATTGTGGATGAATTGAGAAAACATGATCAAACGATGCAGCCGTGTATCATCATCTTCTTTGGCCCACCTTATGTTCCCTACACCTTTATTGAAGGTGAAAAACAGATTTTAAACATCATTCACGAAGAGGCTGAACGTTTTGGAAAAGAAACAGGGGAAACTTTTTCGATCAAACGTTTCTTTCCTTACTTATCTGACAGCAGTTATTTATCTCTCATCGATTTGAAAAATAGTTTAGAAGTCCTTACCAAGAACTTTCCTGAATGGGACTCTCTAGGCCAAGTACCGTTTGACCATCTTCGGAAATTAGATATTCCTTCGATTAATCTTGGCGTCTATGGAATGGATGCCCATAAATGGACGGAGCGGGTCTACAAACCTTACACCTTTCACAAACTGCCAAAGCTAACTCGGCGGTTAACGTCTGCTTTTTTAAAAATAGAAGGATAGTAGTAAAAAAAATAGTGCGGCTAAGGAGGAAAGTATATGTCGAAAAAGTCTTTATCTGAACGGGCCAATGCCGTGATGCCGCCTCTTGCCAAACGCATCACGGAACTTGAAATTGAAAAAGGCAGAGGAGCCTACTTATGGGATACGAAAGGAAAAAAGTATCTTGATTTCTCAAGCGGCATCGGTGTCACCAATCTCGGACATAATCATCCCTACATTGTTCAAAAAGCCCAAGAACAAATGGAAAAACTGGTCCATGGCTGTCACAATGTCGTCTACTACAAACCGTATGTTGAACTGGCTGAAAAAATTTGTCATCTTGCTGGCGGCGATCATAAACTCTACTTTTCAAACAGCGGGGCCGAAGCGGTAGAAGGAGCCATTAAACTCGCCAAATGGGCAACCAAACGGCCTGGGATTATCGCTTTTAAACGAAGCTTCCATGGGCGAACGATGGGGGCAACAACCGTGACAGCGTCAAACGCCCAATATCGAAAAGAATACGAAGGGTTGTTGCCTAGTGTTTATTTTGCCGAGTACCCGTATACGTTCAGAACCGGATTAACGCCGGAAGCGGAGACGGAGCGCTGCCTTCAATCAATTGAAGACGTTTTTCATTATTTGATTGCTCCAGAAAAAGTCGCTGCCATCTTGATGGAGCCTGTTCAAGGGGAAGGGGGCTATATTGTCCCTCCCGTTCAGTTTGTTCAAGCCGTTCGAGACCTTTGTGATCAACATGGAATCCTCCTGATCTTTGATGAAGTCCAAACCGGATTCGGCCGAACAGGGAAAATGTTTGCCCATGAACACTTTGGTGTAAAGCCCGATATCATGTCACTCGCCAAAGGCATCGCGAACGGATTTCCGTTAAGCGCCATCGTTGGAAAACGAGAAGTCATGGATAAATGGTCAAGCGGGGCCCATGGCGGGACTTATGGCGGGAATCCGATATCCTGTGCGGCTGGACTCGGCGTCATCGAATGCCTAGAGCAAGGCGGTCTCGATAATGCCGTCCTCGTGGGTGAGTATTTTATCGAAAAACTTCATGAATTAGCTAAAAAATATTCCGACATCCAAGACATACGTGGTCTTGGCCTTATGATCGGCATGGAATTCGTGACAAAGGAAGGAAAACCAAACGCTCATAAAGTTCATCAATTACAAGAAAAAGCCCTCGAAAAAGGTTTATTGCTCTTAAGCTGCGGTGTTGATAAAAACGTCATTCGCTTCATTCCGCCAGTTATTATTCGAAAAGAGCACGTTGATGAGGCCATTGACATCATTGATGACTGTCTTAATGAAATAGGTAAGTGAAACGATAATAGCCGAGATGACACGTCTTGAATTTTAATTGTTCTCCCCTTTTAATAAATGTCGTTTTTTATCGAAAAAAGGTTCAAAGAGCAACCTAACTTGCCGATATAAATGATAGATAATAAAAAGGGGGAGCATTTTTGTGTCGCAAAGACTTACGAAATTATTAAACATGGGGCTTCGAGGGAAACTCATCACGTCGTTTCTCATCATATTAATCGTTCCGTGTTTGTTAGTAGGGTCGATTTCCTATTACAACTCTAAAAATAAAATCCAAAATCAAATGGAGCAAAATGCAAAAAATAGTGTAGAGCTAATTAATGAATCCATCATACAACTCCTATCGGGGCAAAAACAAGCGGTTGGATTTTTAGCAGATACACTTAAGCTTGATCATATGGAACAGAATAAAGCAGACATCCAAGAATTGTTAGCAAACCAAAAAACAGAAAATCCGAATGCATCCATGATCATTGTGGGAAATAAAGATGGATCGTATATGTATGAACCACGTAATACGAAATTCCCGACTGATTATGATCCAAGAACTCGACCTTGGTACAAGGATGCTATGGTGAATCCAGGGGATATCGTGATTACACAGCCTTATTATTCAGCTGCAGATAATAAGTATCTTGTCACAGTAGCTAGAACGACAAACGATGGAAAAGGCGTTGTAGGTATTGATATTGATGCGGAAGGATTTCAAAAAATCCTCAACAAAAACAAAATTGGGAAAAAAGGGTACAGTGTTCTTCTTGATAGTGATATGAAATTCATCGCTCATCCTAAGGAAATACCAGGAACAAAACAAGATAAATTCATCGCCGATCGTCTTGTCAATCGATCTGGTGAATTCAATTATAAATTGAATGGCGAAGAGAAACACCTTATTTACGATACGAATAGCGAAACCGGTTGGAAATTAATTGGTACGTTGTATTTAGATGAAGTAGAAAATGAAACAAAGTCTATTCTAATAACAACATCTATTGTGGTAGGAATTTCAGTTTTATTAGGTCTTTTACTAATGGGATTCATCATTCAAATGATTCTTAAACCCATTCGCCGCTTAATGTTTGCTGCTGAGAAAATTAGTCAAGGCGATTTAACGGTCGATATTGAGGTGAAATCTCAAGACGAAATAGGTAAACTAAGCGCAGCATTTATCCAAATGCAAGATTCCTTGAAAGAATTGATCTATTCGATTCAGGAAAAGGCATCGTCACTTGCGGCTTCTTCTGAACAATTGACAGCAAGTACAGAAGAAGGACGTGCCACATCTGAAGAAATTACGAATTCCATCCAAGAAGTTGCTACTGGAACGGAGACTCAATCTGGGCGAATTGAAGAAAGTACAGAGGAAATGAGCAAAGCGGCCAGTCACTTAGAAGCCATTAAACAAAGTACGCTCCATCTCACGTCAACGTCTGAGAATGCAGCTAAAGAGATTGAAAAAGGTGACAAAACATTACATTTGACATTCGATCAAATGAAGACCATTCAAAGAACGATACAACATCTGGCAGAAACAGTTGAAATGATGACCGAACAATCAGGGAAAATCAGTGAAATTGTGAATTACATTGATGATATCAGTAACCAAACGCACCTTCTCTCACTAAATGCAGCCATCGAAGCCGCAAGAGCAGGTGAAGAAGGAAAAGGATTTGGCGTTGTCGCAGCTGAAATCAGAAAATTGGCTGAACAATCTTCAGCAGCAACTGATCGTGTCCGTGACGTCGTAACCACCATCATCACAGAAACAGATGACGTAAGTAAATCAATGAAAGCGGGCGTCCAAGAAGTGGATAAAGGACTTGACGCCGTCAATAACTCACTGGTTACCTTTAATGAGATTGAAGCTTTTACGAATGCTGTAAACGAGCAAATAGAAAATGTATCAGAAAAAGTCGTAGAAGTAGCTGCAGTCGCAAACAATGCTAGGGAGGCATTTAAAGTCATCAATAAAGTGGGCCTAGAAGCCTCTGCCAGTGTGCAAAATGTCTCAGCCGCAACAGAGGAACAATTTGCAGCCATGGAAGAAATGTCACGCAGTGCAGAACAATTAACCCAAATGGCTGAAGACTTACAAGAAGCCATCAGCGGATTTAAACTAGTGAAGGAAGACTAACTCTATAAAAATTAGTGAAGGAAGACTAACTCTATAAAAAAATAGACTGAAATGAGCCGAGACATTTGTCTCGGCTTTTTTGAGTAGAAAAAAGAGTAGAGTGGCTCGGTTCCGGAGAGAGTTACTCCGGCTGAAGTGGTGCAAACTGCCGAGAGCAAAGTGGTGCAATCCAATGTTGAAGTAGTGCAATCCTAAGGCGAAGTGGTGCAATCCAATGTTGAAGTGGTGCAATTTGAAAGCGAAGCGGTGCAATCCAATGTTGAAGTGGTGCAATTCAATGTTGAAGTAGTGCAATCCGAGAGCGAAACGGTGCAAAACAATGTTGAAGTGGTGCAATCCGAGAGCGAAGTGGTGCAATCCAATGTTGAAGTGGTGCAATCCGAAGGCGAAGCGGTGCAATCCAATGTTGAAGCGGTGCAATCCAAAGCGAAGTGGTGCAATTCAATGTTGAAGTAGTGCAATCTGAAGCGAAGTGGAGCAATCCAATGTTGAAGTGGAGCAATCCAATGTTAAAGTGGTGCAATCTGAGGGTGAGGCTCAATTCCAGGTCGAAGTAGCTCAATCTCAGAGCAACCACTTAATCCCCAAGCAAAGTGCCTCAATTCCACGGAGAAGTGGTGCAATCTTAGCAGGGATTATACACCCGGCTAAATTAATTTTTCCCAACGAAACGATCTAAAAAACGAGCCGAGACATTTGTCTCGGCTTTGCTATAAGTGCATGCTCAAAAAGGTGACAAATGAAAAGGATTACTGGCTAAGTACGCTGGCATCCTGCCAGAACGCCAGTACTAGCCCGTCCTGGGCGTCGGGAGGCTAAGAGCGGCGCAGCTCCTTAGGACCGGCATTCCATAGGACGTGAGCGATTTTAGCCAGCGATCCTCTTGTATCCGTTACATGAGGACCGGAAAAACAAGTGGGCGCCGAGATTCGTAGCTTATCATTTGGTAACTTTTTGAACAACCTCTATAAGGTGTTCCAATAAAAAGATACAGCATAACGTATATCTTCTCCCCCCAACATTCAACAATTTGTCATATTCAACAAAGAAAAACGGTTCAAAGAGGATATAAAAGCACCGATATTAAATTGCAGACAAAAGAAGGAGAAGGGGGAGAGTTTTATGGAGCAAAGATTTAAGAATTTATTCAATATGGGACTTCGTGGGAAACTGATGACTTCATTTCTTATCATTTTAATCGTTCCATGTTTGTTAGTAGGTGCCTTTTCTTATTACAATGCAAAAACAAAAATACAAAATCAGATGGAACAAAATGCCGACAATAGTGTGAATTTAATAAATGGCGCAATAACAGAAATTGTCTTAGGTCAAAAACAAGCTGTTGGTTTTTTAGCCGATAATACTCAGCTTGCTGACATGAAAAATAATCAATCAGATATTCAAAATTTGTTGGAAAAGCAGCTAAAGGAAGATCCAAGTGCCTTAATGGTCTATGCAGGGAACAAAGAGGGGTCTTTTATTCATGAACCACAAAAGTTTAAAACACCTAGTGATTTTGACCCGAGAACACGAGATTGGTATAAAACAGCCGTGGCTAACCCTGGAGAAATTATTATATCTCAGCCATACACCTCTTTAACCAACCATCAATTTGTTGTAACGGTGGCTAGAACGACGAATGATGGTAATGGTGTTGTTGCCATCGACATGAATGCTGGTACGTTTAAAAAACTACTTAGTGAAAATAAAATTGGGGAAAAAGGTTACAGTGTCATCCTTGACAGTCAAATGAAATTTATTTCCCACCCTAAAAAAAAATCGGGAACTTCGGAATCAAAATTTATTGCCGACCGACTTAAAAATAAATCCGGAGCTTTCGAATATAATCTAGCTGGCCAGGAAAAGCGTCTCATTTATAAAACAAACCGAGAAACAGGCTGGAAGTTAATGGGTACGTTGTATTTAGATGAAGTGGCAAGTGAAACGCAGTCTATATTAACAACGACATCAATTATTGTAGGGATATCTATTATTCTAGGCCTCCTCATCATTGGATTTATTATTCGAATGATTTTAATTCCCATTCGCCGATTAATGGATGCAGCAGAGAAGGTAAGTCAAGGTGATCTAGCGGTCAACATTGAAGCAAAATCCCAAGATGAAATTGGGAAACTAAGTGCATCTTTTATAAAAATGCGAGATTCTTTGAAAACATTAATCTTCTCTATTCAAGAAAAAGCGTCTTCACTCGCTGCTTCTTCAGAAGAATTAACTGCAAGCGCAGAGGAAGGTCGAGCAACCTCAGAAGAAATTACGAATTCCATCCAAGAGGTCGCCTCAGGAACGGAAACGCAATCGGAACGAATTGAAGAAAGTACGGAGGACATCGAAAAAGCGGCGACAAACTTAAAATGGATTAAACAAAGTACGCTAAATCTTACCTCTACATCTGAAAAAGCCGGAAATGAAATTGAAAAGGGAGACAAGACGTTACATCTAACCTTTGAACAAATGAAGACGATACAAAGAACAATACAACACCTAGCGGAAACGGTAGAAATGATGACCGAACAATCAGGAAAAATCAGTGAAATTGTGAATTACATTGATGATATCAGTAACCAAACACATTTACTTTCGCTAAACGCGGCCATCGAAGCCGCAAGAGCTGGAGAAGAAGGAAAAGGATTTGGTGTTGTTGCTGCTGAGATTCGAAAGCTCGCTGAACAATCTTCAGAAGCAACTCATCGTGTCCGAGATGTGGTGACAACCATTACGACCGAAACGGATGACGTGAGTAAATCAATGAAGGTCGGCGTCCAAGAAGTTAATAAAGGACTAGACGCAGTAAACACTTCGATGCATGCTTTTAATGAAATCCAGTCATTTGCAAAAGACGTTAACGATCAAATAGAAAATGTAACAGAAAGAGTCGTAGAGGTAGCTGAAGTCGCCACAAATGCTCAAGAATCCTTTAAAGTTATTAACAAAGTCGCATTAGAGGCCTCTGCCAGTGTTCAAAATGTATCTGCTGCAACAGAAGAACAATTTGCATCCATGGAAGAAATGTCAAGAAGCGCAGAGCAACTAACAAAAATGGCCGAAGATCTACAAAATGCCATTAGCGGATTTAAGCTAGTGAAAGAAGACTGATTCTATAAAAAATGAGCGAACAATTAGCCGAGGTAATTATCTCGGCTTTTTTCCGTTGAAAAAAATAGATTGAAGTAGTTCAGTTCTTCCGAAATGATTGGTGCAGTACCTGAGTGTACGGCTTCAATTAAGTTTGGAAGTGGCTCAATTACGTTAAAAAGTACCTCAATTAAATGTTGAAGCACCTCAATTACGATTTAAAGTACCTCAATTAAGTGTTGAAGCACCTCAATTATGTTCGAAGTACCTCAATTAAGCGTTGAAGTGCCTCAATTACGTTTTAAAGTACCTCCATCACTTTTGAAGTTATTATTAATCTGAACAATGTTGTAACATTCTGTTCTTCGTTTCAGTTTACGATTAAGACTATTTAATATATGATATAGAAAATCTATCAATAATGTTCTTATATTCGGAACGAAAGGTCTGAGTTTATGGATAACTCTTCAAAAAAAACAGCTATTTTAGAAACTGGAGATAGGATATTAAGAATTCTTGAATGTTTTAATTCTGAAAAAACCGAATGGGGTGTGACAGAGTTAAGTGATTATTTAGGGTTATATAAGAGTGTTGTTCATAGAGCTTTAGTTACTTTAGAAAATCGAGGTTTTGTAACAAAAAATCCTATTAGTCAAAAATACTTTTTGGGAATTAAACTCTTTGAATTAGGAATGGTTGTTGCAGGTCAAATGAACTTGCGAACAATTGCAAGACCATTTATGGAAGATCTTTGTGAATTTGCAAAAGAGACTGTAATGTTAATGATAATCGATGGCTTAGACGGAATATGCATTGATAAAGTCGAGAGTTCACAAAGTGTAAGGTATACAACACCATTGGGAAAAAGAGTTCCCCTTCACGCAGGGGCGACTACAAAAATTTTAATGGCATATCTCTCGGAGGAAAAAATAAACAAAATTGTGGCTCGTGGATTAAAGAGATTTACACCATACACGGTGTGTGATTCATCTGAACTTATAAAACAACTTCAATTAATAAAAGAAAAAGGCTATTGCATTTCATCCAATGATTTTAGTTTAGGTGGGATGGGAATAGCCGTTCCGGTTTATGATTATACAGGAAATGTTGTTGCTGGATTATCTATTTCAGGATTGGAAATTAGAATGAGAGAAAATAAAGAACAATTGTTATTGGAGTGTCAAAAAGCCGCAGATCGAATCTCAAAAAGATTAGGCGCAAGATGATGTAGTGATTAATAGTTAACTTATAAATGTTGCCAAAATCATTTTACTAATCCTTGATCAGCACGTTGTTCAGCGGACTTCATCAATAGATGAGTCTGCTTTTTTCGGTTCGGGGGAAATTATTTCATATAACAATTGAATAAGCTACTCTGCTAATGATAAAAATATGTCATATTTTCTGACAATATTATTTGCATGAGCTAAAAATAATGATAAACTAATCATCAATAAATAAACCTCAATATTGCCGTGAATTATTCGAATATTGTGTTATATGTTGAATCTAAAATATGGGAAATTTTTGCTTCCAAGTATACTAGATGTTTACTAAAAAATGTATGCTTAGAAGAATTTTTTTACCAAATAAGAAGAACGTCGTCCTTCAAATAAGAACAATCTTTACAAAAAATTTTTTGATTGTTTCTTAATACCATTTAAGGAGGGGATGCCACAATAATTTCAAATGAACAATCACTTCATCACTATGTTGAAATCTACGTATGACGTTGTAACTTGATAGGCTCATCACATCGCTTAAAGATCCTTTTAAGAAAGTGGGTATTTCAATGAACAAAATTGAACAAATTGATGTTCAGCGTAAGGTAGCAAAGTGTATGCCATGGATACTTTTGTTTGAGTTTTTTTATGTCTTTAATGACAATGTTTTCAATCTTATCTCACCTTCCCTTTCTGACGAATTTGGGGTCACACCTTCTACGGTTAGTTTAATTGTTACGTTGGGAAAATTATTTTTTGGAATTGCAACAATTATATTTACAGCCATGTCCGATACTATCAGTATCAGAAAGGTTTTACTGTGGACAGGATTTGCCTTTCCGATTGTTTCACTATTAGGTGTATTCTCTGACAGTTTTACTACACTGCTCATTTCGCGGACGTTATTTTCTATCACAGTCGCTGCGCCAATTGCTTTACAAGTCATTATCGCGATCAAATATTTTGATAAATTAACTGCAGCCAAATATTTCGGATATAACACCGCAATCTATCAACTTGCAGGAGCAGCGGGGCATTTATTTGGTGGGTTTATCGCAGAATACTTTCATTGGAGCTATGTATTTCTTATTCCTGTCATTACTATTTTAGGCATGCCTATATTACTTAAGAACCTTCCTAAAGATATATCAAGACGAGGATCATTTGATATTTTTGGAATGATATTAATGACAGTAATCACTACATCTCTCGTCCTGTTTATGACATATCACATGAAATATCCACTTTTACTATTAGCCGCTCTTATCGGTGCAGTTATTTTCTTTTTCTATATAAAAAAGAGCAAAAATGCTTTTTTAAAACCTGAATTATTTACAATAAAGGGCATAAAGAGGTCTTTATTTGTCGGCACATTGTTCTATGCCACACAAATGGGATTCTTCTTTATATTTCCTTTTATCGTCAATGAAACGTACAATATGTCGGTTAGTTTAATAGGTGTTTTTTATACAATAACGAATATTGCAGCTTTTGTTACGGGGATGTATTCTGGCCGTATAATTAAATCAATTGGATACCGTAATATCACTTTATTAGGAGGATCATTTATTCTTGTTGGTTTAGCATGTATTGCGTTTTTTGTTGGCTATTCAGTTGTTTTCGCTTTTCTTGGAATGGGTCTTTTTAATATTGGCTATGCTTTATTCTTCTCTGGATACCTATCAAACTTTACTCAATTATTACCTCGTCATCAACATGGCGCAGGTATTGGAATTGAAAAACTAATTACAACAATATCATTTTCCTTGGGTGGTGCATTTGTCGCTATGCTTTATGGTCAACCCTTTATGATGAAAAAAGTAGTCGATTTTTCTTCAAACTTGAAATCTGCGCCATTTAGCAATATTTCATTAATCCTTATGATAATGATTGCGTTGGCTACTTGGATATTTGTAATTGTATTCAAAAAGAATTTTAATCAAGTGAATGAAGCGGAGGAAACCATAGCTTAATAATATAGAAATTCATACAGTAAAAGTGATCTTGCTGTTTTTTTGAGGGGATGGAACCTATGCAAAAAATAATCATGGACGTTGATACAGGTATAGACGATGCTTTAGCTATTGCATACGCAACGTCATTACCTAATGTTGAATTATTAGGGGTAACAACCACTTATGGAATGGCTCCTGTAGCCTATTCATATCGAAACACAAGTAAGATCCTAGAGTATTTAAATACAAATATTCCTGTTTATAAGGGATCTGAGAAGCCACTAGTTCGTACAAGGGAATATAGCGGAAAGATTCATGGTTCTGATGGATTGGGAGAAACCCTAGGTTCAGTAGATAGTGATACGTCTATATCATCCAAACAAGCTATTGATTTTATAATCGAGCAAATATATAAGTACAAGAAAGATTTAACGATTATTGCAACTGCTCCATTAACAAATCTAGCCAAAGCTATTGTCAAGGATCCCGAAATAGTGAATATGATAGGGAAAGTCGTTATTATGGGTGGTGCATTCATAACACCGGGTAATGTTACAAAATTTGCTGAAGCTAATATCATGATCGATCCAGAAGCAGCCAATATTGTCTTTCAGTCTAACCTGCCTATTACTTTAGTTGGATTAGATGTAACTAGAAAAACGTTATTAACAAATGAAAATGTAGAACATTGGCGAAAAAAAGGAACTAAGTTAAGTGCTTTTTTTACGGAATTTACACGCTTTTATTTGAATTCATACAAAGAACTTCATCCTTATTTAAAAGGATGTGCCCTTCATGATCCTTTAGCAGTTGGTGTTGCAGTAAATCCCGAACTCGTTAAAACAATACCTTTGCATATTAAAGTTGATTTAGAAGACGATGCATTAGGGAGAACGACCGAAGATTTGGATAGAGTAAATAATTTCCAACCAAATACAAATGTATGTATAGATGTTGATGCAGATAAATTTATGAAACATTTTTTTAAACACTTACTTCAGATTTTTTAAGTAAACAAGAACAAAATCTATAATAAAAGAACTTAAATTCAAAATTTTAGAGATACTCAAATATACTTATGGAGTATTCTATGTCGATTAATAACTTCATACAAGAAAGGTGAAATAATCATGAAAAACTTAGTTGATTTAATAATAAAAAATTGTAGTCTGATAACATCTGATTTTGAAATTAAAGAAAATCAGTCAGTCGTAATTAATGAGGACATTATCCTTGCAATAGATACACCTGAAATAATTGAACAAACTTATTATTCTAAAGACACATTAGACGGAAAAGGCAAACTTTTAATGCCTGGACTCGTCGATGCTCATACTCATATTTCTCAACAATTCTTGAGAGGAAGAATTGCTGATGAATACCCCATGATTTGGTCAAGAATCCTTGTACCATTTGAGAGCAGTCTCAATGAAACAGATGCATTTAATAGCGCTCAATTGTGTTGTTTGGAAATGATAAAGTCCGGTACAACAGCCTTCGCTGAATCAGGTGGTGTCCATATGCACAAGGTGGCAGAAGTCGTTGTTCAATCTGGGCTTAGGGGAGCAATAACCTGTTCGACAATGGATCAAGGTCCATTCATACCTGATTCAATGAAAAGTAGTCCATTAGAGGCTGCTGAGAAAATAGAAAATTTATATAAAGAGTTTCATGGAGCTGGAAATGGAAGGATTCAAATTTGGTTTGCTTTACGTCAAGTTATGACAAGTACGCCTGCCCTTATCGAACTCATGGCTAGGAAAGCAAAAGAATATAAAACAGGACTACACATACACTTATCAGAACATCGTGATGAGGTGAGTTATTGTTTACAAAACTATCAAAAAAGACCTGCGGAAGTATTCGATCAATATGGAGCATTGGGACCTAATTTGTTAGCTGCACATAGTGTGGTTTTAACAGAATCAGAAATTGATTTAATGAAAGATAGGAAGGTCAATATTGTTCATAACCCAAGAAGTAATTTTGGAAGTCATGGATTCCCAAAAACGCCAAGACTTATGCAACATAATATGCCTATTGGAATGGGGACAGATGGTGCAGCTGGATCTAGTTTAAGCTTATTCGATGAGATGAGAGTTTTCCGTTCTGGGTTAAATGTTTTTTGGGGATTACCAATATTTGACCCATTAGTCATCCCAGCCAAAGAATTATTAAAAATGGCTACCGTCGGAGGAGCATCAGCTTTAATGTTAAAGGACCAAATAGGGACAATTGAAATAGGAAAAAAAGCAGACTTGATTTTATTGAATATTGATCAACCACATCTCAGTCCAACTCATAAATTAATTAGTACAATAATAGAATGTGCAACATCCAAAGACGTAGAGGACTCCATAATTGATGGAAAAATTGTAATGAAAAATCGTCAAGTATTAACATTAGATGAAGAAAAAATCATGTTTGAAAGTAAACAAGCTTTAAAACCTATTGCTGAAAAAGCTGGGATTTAATACATGTAAATGAAGAAAAGAGTAAAATATATTTAATTACAAGTACAATATAAGAAGCAAAATATTAGCAAATAAAAAGGAATGTGCTTATTTAAAGCATTCCTTTTTTGAATATTAAATTAAAGACTTCTTAACCATCCCGTATTTTGAGTAAACTGTTGCAATTCCAAAGTGTGGTCGTGCAACCCTGGGACGGAAGTTGCCCAACTCCAGAGTGAAACTGTGAAAAATCCTGATCTTAGGTAATGCAATCCCCAGTTAAATTATACAAATAAGAAAAAATTGATTTGTTTTCATCGTCGCTCTTTTCATTAGGTAATGTCTTGAGTTGTGTTTATTTCAAATGTCTGAGGGGAAGATAGTGTATAGGCTACAATAAAGAAAGGTGATTTCATTGAAACAGCATGTTGTTTTCTTTGATGCTCAGTGTCCGTTATGCGCGAATACGAAAAAGGTCGTTAAATGGTTAGATTGGCGGAATCGGATCGAGTGGATTCCAGTGCAACGGATTGAAGATACACCATACAAATTTTTGAAAGATGAGGGCCGTGATCTGTACGACCAGATTCATATGGTTACATCAGATGGCAAGATACATGCTGGTTTTGAAACGATCAGAAGAATTCTTATGGCACTCCCACTAACGAGCCCATTAAGCTTAATCCTGTATCTTCCTCTTATGAAAAAAATTTTCACGCCACTTTATATGTGGGTATCCACTCACCGTTATCATTGGTTTGGCCGATATGATTCATTGCATGGTGTATAAGAGACTACTTGAATGATGTGCATCCCAAAAGTTAGATTTAAAATCTAACTTTTGGGGTTCAGTACAAATGTGTAGTCTCTTTTTTTATCTTTTAAACAAATCCTCTGCTGGACTTTAAGTTAACCATACTACCTGTTCAAATTTCGCATGACATAGGCTACTTTTTACTCTCCTCGAATGGCTCATTTAAGTCTATCAATCTACCTAGTTCAATCAATTCAAAAAATTCGTTGACAATGATTCTCATTCACGGTACACTTTTATTACTGATAACAGTTATCATTTAGCATTAAAAACTTAGGGGTTAAGCTATGAGAAAATGGATTTTAGTCATTATGACAATTTTATTAGCGATCATGTCTGTCTTTGTTGGAGTAGAAAATGTTCCTTTATCGGACGCCCTTCACCTAACAAAAGAGCAAGTGGATATTCTTATGATTTCTCGTTTTCCGCGAACGGTGAGTATTATCATTGCGGGAGCTGGAATGAGTATTTGTGGTCTGATCATGCAGCAGCTCACGCGTAATCGATTTGTTTCTCCGACAACAGCCGGCACGTTGGATGCAGCTCGCCTAGGCGTTTTAGTTGCGATCATGGTTTTCCCCCAAGCTACAACACTCACTAAAATGCTCGTCGCTTTCGTCTTTTCAGTAGCGGGAACTTTTATTTTTATTCAGTTGCTTAATCGCATAAAATTTAAAGATACCATTTTCATTCCACTCGTCGGTTTGATGTTTGGAAGTATCATTAGCTCAATCACAACCTTTTTTGCCTATAAAAATAATCTTGTTCAAAACATCAATGCCTGGCTCCAGGGGGATTTCTCGGCCGTTCTACGTGGAAGATATGAAATGCTGTATATCACGATTCCACTCTTTCTCATTGCTTACATCTATGCAAATCGTTTTACCGTTGTTGGTATGGGTGAAAGTTTCGCCGTTAATCTGGGTCTTAATTACAAAGTGATTGTGGCGATTGGTTTAACCTTAGTCGCTCTCATGACTTCTTCAGTCATATTGACCGTAGGCACGATTCCATTTCTAGGGCTCATTGTTCCAAATATCATATCGATATATTCCGGCGATAATCTACGGCAAACCTTACCGCTCACAGCATTATTTGGAGCCTCGTTTGTTTTAGCCTGTGATATATTGGGAAGACTCATCATTTTCCCATATGAAATATCGATTAGCTTAATGGTTGGTGTCATCGGAAGTGGTATATTCATCATCCTGCTATTAAGGAGGGAAAAATATGCCGCGTAAATCGATGATCCAAATGAGTGCACTCGGTGCCTTCGCTCTTTTATCTTGCCTTTTGTTCATGTTTTATAAAATTGGGGGTAGCTGGTCTTTTGCTTTAGAAGAACGCGGGATCAAACTCGCAGCTATCGGGCTGACCGCCGTAGCCATTGCGGTTTCCACGTTGATCTTCCAGACCTTAACTCAAAATCGAATTCTAACGCCTAGCGTGATGGGGCTTGATTCGCTCTACATGTTATTCCAGACGCTATTAGTTTTTTTCATTGGATCGAATAATCCGCTTATGGCAAATAAAAATATTAATTTTATCGCCACGCTCGTTTTAATGATTGCCTTTTCGTTTATGCTTTACCACCTATTATTCCGGAGGGAACGGGTCTCCATTTACTTCCTTCTATTATTAGGTATTGTTTTTGGGACATTATTTCAAAATGGATCGTCTTTCATGCAAATGCTGATTGATCCAAATGAATTTTTAATTGTACAAGGAAAGATGTTTGCGAGCTTCAATTCGGTCAACGGCCCGGTGCTTGGTATGGCTAGTATTGTCCTTATTCTTTCCCTTGTTTATCTCGCTTATTGGTTCAAATACCTTGATGTTCTAAGACTAGGAAAAGACCAGGCCATTAATCTAGGTGTTCCGTATTTCAAGCTTGCCCGGCACCTGCTCATCATTGTTTCCATCATGGTCTCTGTCGCAACAGCTCTTGTCGGCCCAGTCACATTTCTAGGACTTTTGGTTGTTAACGTGACGTATCAATTATTTGATACATATCGCCACAAAGTGCTAATTCCAGGCGCCATTTTACTGAGCATAATCGCTCTTGTCTTTGGCCAATGGATGGTGGAGAGGATCTTTACTTTCAACACAACACTTAGCGTCATTATCAACTTTATTGGCGGCGCCTACTTCATTTACTTATTAATAAAGGAGAGTCGAGGATGATCGAGACAAAACAAATCACAAAAAAATATCAAAACAAAACCGTTTTGAATGCCATCGACCTTGAAGTTCCTGAAAAAAAAATCACAGCTTTTATTGGTTCTAATGGGGCTGGAAAAAGTACGTTGCTCGGCATCGTCAGCCGTCTCTTAAAAAAAGAGGGCGGAGAGGTTCTCATCGATGACATGGATATTAACGAATGGAAAAGCAAAGCTTTATCCAAAAAACTAGCCATCCTAAAGCAAAACAATCAAATGACGGCTCGATTAACGGTTGAAGATCTTGTTTCCTTTGGCCGGTTTCCATACTCACAAGGTGTTTTAACAAAAGATGATCATGAAAAAGTGACCGAAGCTTTGGCTTATATGGGACTTGAGCCTCTCAGAAAAAATTATCTCGATGCCTTATCAGGTGGGCAGCAGCAACGTGCCTACATTGCCATGATCATCGCTCAAGATACGGATTATGTTTTATTAGATGAGCCGCTTAATAATCTCGACATGAAGAACGCCGTGCAAATGATGAAGACTCTCAGACGTTTGGTTGATGACTTTGGCAAAACGATTATCCTTGTGCTACATGACATCAACTTTGCCTCTTGTTACGCAGACTACATGGTCGGTCTCAAGAACGGTGAGATTGTCGCCCAAGGATCAACAGAAGAAATCATGACGTCGGATAAGCTAAAAGACATTTATGATATGCATCTGGACATCACTGAAATTAATCAATGCAAATATTGCTTGTATTTTAAATAAAACCGAACCATTCTACTTAAGAATGGTTCACGGATCAAATGGAAAAATTAATTAAAAATGTATAAGCGCGCGTTCAAAAAGGTGACAAATTAGAAGCAAGAAGATCAAGGCGGCGCCGTTTTAAGGACCAGAATGTAGGCTTTTACTACATGAGGACCGGAAAAAACAAGTGGGCGCCGAGATTCGTAGCTTATCATTTGGTGACTTTTTGAACAACCTCTATAAAATAGAGAAGGGGATAGAGACATGAAAAAAATCATAACAATGGCCTTTTTAGCGATCATCATGATCGTGGCTACAGCTTGCGGGAATAGTAGTCAAGAACCTAAAGGAGAAACCATCTCAGTTAAAGGAACAAATGGTACTGTAAAAGTTCCAAAAAATCCAAAGAAAATCGTCGTCTTAGACTATGGCATCCTCGATACATTGGACAAGCTTGGCGAAACAGACAAAATCGTTGGTATCCCGCAACAAAAAGTACCTGCCTATTTAAAAAAATTTAAAGACGAAAAATACACAAACCTAGGTAGTCTCAAAGAAGTCGATCTTGAAAAAATCAACAGCTTGGCACCGGACCTTATCATAAGCTCAAACCGATTGGCCGATCTTAACGACAAACTGAAAAAAATCGCACCAACCGTTCAATTCACTGTCAATGACAAAGACTTTTTGAACTCATTTAAAAGCAACATGACCGAGCTCGCATCGATCTTTGGTAAAGAAGATCAAGCAAAAAAAGAAGTTGACCAACTAAATAAAAAAATTGATGCATTGAAATCCAAAGTTCCAACAGACAAAAAAGTGTTAACCATTATGGCTAATGAAGGTAAAGCCTCTGCATTCGGATCTAACTCCAGATACGGACTCATCTATGACGTCTTTGGATTCAAATCCGCAGATGACCAGATTGAGGCTTCACCACATGGACAAAGTGTCTCAAACGAATACATCAGTCAAAAAAACCCAGACTACCTCTTCGTTGTTGACCGAAGCGCTGTCGTCGACGGAAAACCATCAGCCAAAAAAGTCATTGAAAACGAACTCGTCCAAAAAACCAATGCCTACAAAGAAAAACACGTCGTCTACCTCAACCCAGAAGTCTGGTACTTCGCCGGCGGTGGACTCGAATCACTCAATATCATGATCGATGAAGTACAAAAAGGAATCGAATAAGAAATAGTTTGAACCAGCCTTGGAAAGATGGGGCTGGTTTTTTAAATTTATTTAGGCAAGTTGAGGTATATGTGAAGACAGGTCGTTGGACTAATGCATTCGAGGTCTGAGGTGGTGTATCGAGAACGCTTCACTCTAAAATAAAGAAACTTCAGACTAGGATTGAGGCACTTTAGACCATAATTGAGGTACTTGATTCATAATTGAGGCACTTTAGCCGGAATTGAGGTACATCATCCATAATTGCGGCACTTCAGACTGGGATTGAGGCACTTGACTTCATAATTGAGGAACTTCATATCGGAATTGAGGTACATCAATCATAATTGAGGTAGTTGGGTTTTGAGCACGAAATCTTCGTTTTAGAATAGAACATATCAACCCATGATCAAATGCCTACACAGAGTAACACTAGATAAGCACATAAACTACATAAAAAAGTGCCAATTTACAATTAACTTAAAATGGAATTTAAATTGACAAAAGGAAAACTCATATTAAAATAACGTTTATAAGTGCGTGTTCAAAAAGGTGACAAATTAGAAGCAAGAAGATCAAGGCGGCGCCGTTTTGAGGACCGGAATGTAGGTTTTTACTACATGAGGACCGGAAAAACAAGCTAACGCCGAGATTCGTAGCTTATCATTTGGTGACTTTTTGAACAACCTCTATAAAAGGATAGTTCAACAATTATCAAAAGGAGGTTTTAAATGAATAATTTATTATACTTCAAAGTGCTAACGGATATTGAACAAAAAATTATTGATGGTACATATTTGCCAGATCAAAAGCTCCAATCTGAAAGAGAATTGTCGCTTCATTACCAAGTAAGTCGCACAGTGATTCGAGAGGCAATTAAAGTACTTAGTGAAAAAGGGATGGTCACAGTAAAGGCGGGTAAAGGAGCTTATGTGACAAAACCGAACAGAGATAATGTAACCAATGCCCTGCATAGAGTCATACAGGCAAGTGATACAAAGATTGAAGATATCGTAGAAGTAAGAGAAGAATTGGAATATTCTATGATAAGAAAAGCCGTGGCCAAAGCTTCCCCAGAAGGTATAGAAAAATTGAAAATGATTTGTGAAAAAATGGACAGCAATGCACTGACTATAAGTGAATATGTCAAAGAAGATGCTAATTTTCATTTAGAACTTGCTAAACTGACTAAAAACAATATTTTTTTCCTACTCATTAATTCATTTTTTGAATTAACGGATAAGGCTTTATTTAAACTAACTCATTTTACTCCCACCAGTATAGAAGAAGCACAAGTACAACATTGGAAACTCATTGAATGTATTGAATTAAAAGATGAAAAAACAGCAGAAATTGTAATGAGAAAACATATGCAAATGATAAAAGATGAAGTGAATATATTAAAGGGTAAAAATATTATCTAATAAAACATTTAAGACATGAAGACTCATAATCAGCATATTTTAAGTAAATCATGTAGAAATACTAAATTATTTGTGAGAAAATCTAACAAATATCGATACAAGAAGATATATATCATGTATTATTAAAATATTAAAATTTAACAGAATATTTGAATAGTGAGTCGAAGGGGGGGAAGTTATAGATTCCAAGGAAGATATTATGGTTAAACTGGTCTAACCAGTCTAACCGAGTATTCTTACAGTGTCCAAGCAAGTGATCAATCTCAAAAAGCTCAGTATTATCAAGATGTTTTTGTATCAAGGACTAATTAAAAAATGAGCAATCATCCAAGACTCATCATCAAGAACTTATTTTTTATAAAATAGGGGGGATTAGAGGGATGAAGAGATTTAAAAAGATGTTTTTTATGATGGTTAGCCTGTTAAGCGTATTGATTTTGTTATTAGCAGGATGTAGTGCTCCAAAAGGTGCCAGTGAAAGTGACAGTAAAAAAGATTCATCTGGCCCGATGAAGATTGGCTTAGTTACACAATTATCTGGCGGGGGTGCCTTGTATGGCAATCTGATGAAACAGGGGGCTCAGCTAGCCGTCGACCAAATCAATGCAAAAGGTGGCGTAGATGGTCGTAAGCTTAAACTTTTAGCTGAAGATGATCAGGCGAATCCAAGTGAATCAGTAAAAGTAACACAACGCATGGTTAGTGATGAAAATATCGATGCTTGGATCGGAACGCTAAAAAGCTCGGACACCATAACTGATATTGGTATCACGGCTAAAAAGAATATCCCAAGCTTTGTACCTGTTGCCGTAGCTGATAATGTGACAGATTCAGGACTAAATAATGTTTATCGTAATGTTGCTAAGAACTCCATGCAGATCACAGAAATGGTTAATTATATCTTGAAAGAGCAACCACATAAAAAAATGGCCATTATTGCAGAGAACACAGATTATGGCCGAAACATCGTTAAGATCTTCTCGGAACAATTTGAGAAAGACGGACGCAAGATCACAAATAAAGAACTTTATAATGTTGGACAAAAAGACTTTAATAACCAACTGACTAAAATAAAAGCAAGTAAACCAGATTCAGTGTTAATTGCTGGGTTAGTTGCAGAAGGTGCTTTAATTGCCAAACAAGCAAAACAACTTGGAATTAATCAACAATTATACAGCTTTGGTGGATTCATGGGTAAACAACCGATGGAACTTGGTGGTTCAGCTGTTAATAACTTAATCCACACAGATTACTTCGTACCGACAGCAAAAGATGAAAAAACACAATCTTTTGTTAATGATTTCAATAAAAAATATGGACAAATACCAGATAGCTACTATTCTGCAGCAACCTATGACGCAGTCTATCTCTATGCTGATGCTGTTAAAAAAGCAGGAACCTCAGATCCTGAAAAAGTTAATAAAGTTCTACATGAATTAAAAGATGAACATACAGTTATGGGTGACATTACATTTGACAAAAATGGACAAGCAGCGACAAAGGTATGGATCAGCCAAATTCAAGATGGAAAACAAGTCGGAATTTATCATGCTGAATAAGATGACCACGAACTAAATGGATATCTTCTGATGAGATACCTTCACGTATCTCATCGGATAACCTTCAAAAAATTATGTAGGAGGGATTTTATTGACTGAGTTTATCCAAATCATCGTAAATGGAATGGCTAATGGAGCTCTCTACGCTTTAATCGCGCTTGGTCTAACATTAATTTATGGTGTCATGAATCTGTCCAATTTTGCTCAAGGTGAGTTTGCAATGATAGGAGCTTTCGGTACCTACTTTTTGATGCAAATGCATATGAATTACATGCTTGCGATTATTCTTTCTTTTATTATTGCGGGATTGATAGGCTTCGTGATTCATATTTTAGCTTTTCATCCTTTAAGAAAAAGTGAACCATTGAATATGATGCTTAGTTCATTAGGGGTATCCGTGTTTCTAGTCAATTTATCGCAATATCTTTTCTCGCCAAATCCAAAAGTGGTTTCAAATTCTTTTAGTGAAAAATCCATTCAAGCGTTTGGTGTTTTTCTTTCTGAACAAAGAATTCTCATTGTGATCGTTAGTTTAATATTGTGCGGATTTACTTATTGGCTACTAGAACGGTCAAAATTTGGACGATCTGTTCGGGCAGCCTCATTAGACCCTGATACAGCCACATTATATGGTATTCCAACGAATCGGATTGCCTTTTTAACCTTTATTTTTGGTGTTGCACTGACCGGAATTGCGGGTGGATTAACTGCTCCGATTTATAACGTCTATCCAACCATGGGGATCTCTCTTACATTAAAAGCTTTTGTGGTTGTTGTGCTTGGTGGAATGGGAAATATTCCAGGGGCCATCATGGGAGGGTTTATTGTTGGGCTGATTGAGAGTTTCTCGGCAGGATATATTTCCACAGCCTTTCAAGATGTCATTGTATTCAGTGCGTTATTCTTAGTGCTCATTATCAAACCTGAAGGGATTTTATCGAAAGTTCAGGGGGAAAAAGTATGACGAAAACACGACTATTCTATACGGCGATAACGATCCTTTGCATTGTATGTTCTATTGCAAGTTTGTATATTCAAAATCTCTATCTTTTACGTGTGTTCATCTTAGCTGCTATCACAGCCATTCTCGCTTTGAGTGTCAATATATTAGTAGGTTATACAGGCCAAATTTCACTAGGACATGCAGGCTTCTTTGGCATAGGGGCTTATATGGTTGGAATATTAAATGTGAATTATCACTTGTCTTTCTGGCTATGCATGGTAATAGCAGTCCTATTTTCAGGGCTTATGGGACTTATTCTTGGGCTGCCTACAACTAAATTAAAAGGACACTTTCTAGGTATTGCCACACTTGGCTTTGGCGTCATTGTAAATGGGGTTTTAAATAACTGGATGCAAGTAACAGGAGGTCCTCAAGGAATCAGAGATATTCAATCACCCACTCTTTTTTCAATTCCATTAGAATATGGGAATTATTTCTTAGGATTTATTGTAGCTTGTCTTAGTTTATTAGTTTTAGTGATTTATCTTCTCATCAAGTCTCCTGTCGGAAGAGCATGGAGTTGTCTTAAACAAGATGAAATCACGGCTTATGTGACAGGTATTCATGTATACCGCTATAAATTATTAGCTTTTACTTTAAGTGGTGGAATTGCAGGGTTTGCAGGTGCCTTATTTGCTGGTTATATGACATTTATTAGTCCAGATACATTTGATTTAAATCAATCGATCTCCATTATTACTACCGTTATACTTGGTGGAAGCGGGACTATTGCTGGTCCATTACTCGGTACTGCTTTACTTTCCTTTCTGAATGAGTGGCTTAGAAACTTTGATGAATTAAGACTTGTGATTTATGGAGTTATTCTAGTTGCAGTGATTGTATTTATTCCAGAAGGGATCTACCCATTTTTCAAAAATAAAATCATCTCACTATTTTCAAGACGTAAAAGAGTAAATCAACTAAAAACGAGCATTGATCCGCATGCTGGAAAGGATGCTGTGAATGAATGAGCAACTCATGCAAGTGAATAACATTTCCGTCAATTTTGGTGGACTATGGGCTGTCAAAAGCATTGAAATGGACGTGAAGAAGAATGAAATCCTTGGCGTCATGGGTCCTAATGGGGCAGGAAAGTCGACTTTTTTAAATGTTTTATCAGGATTGCAGCAGCCTTCAGAAGGATACTTAATTATAGGTACACAAAAAATCAGTCAAAGCAAGCCTTGGAATATGGCAAAATTAGGATTATCAAGAAGTTTTCAAACAGTTCGGTTACTTCGCGAACTTAATGTTCTAGACAATATTTTAATAGGCGGTCATATGGATGCGCAAAAGCAAGCATGGGACATTCTTTTTAGGACAAAAAGATACAGACAAAAGGAAAAAGAGCTCGTTTCAAGAGCAGATAATCTCATAGAAACGTTAGAACTTAGTGAAAAGAAGTATGAGAAAATTTCTAGGCTTTCAACTGAAGAAAGAAGACGTGTTGAAATAGCACGATCACTTATGACACAACCTAACATATTATTACTGGATGAACCTTGTGCGGGTCTAAGCCCTCAAGAGACGGAAGAAATAAGTAAACTCATTCTTAGGATAAAAGAACAAGGTGTGACGGTGATCCTTGTTGAGCATAATGTCAAAATGATCATGTCTCTTTCAGACCGCATTGTCGTCCTGGATCACGGTCAAAAAATTGCAGAAGGAACGCCAGATGAAATAGCCAAGCATGAGGATGTGATTAAAGCGTATCTAGGGGGTTCGGTTAATGCTTAATATAAATCAGATAGTTAGCGGCTACGGGGATATTAAAGTATTAAAGGAAATTTCATTACATGTCAATGAAGGTGAAATCGTTGGCATATTAGGTGCAAATGGGGTAGGGAAGACGACACTGCTAAAAACCATCTCTAATCTTATTAAAACACAAGAAGGAACGATCACTTATTTAGGGAAAGAAATACAAAATTCATCACCCCACAAATTACTAAGTATGGGAATCGCTCATGTACCACAAGGACGGCATATTTTTAGTAAAATGTCTGTCATTGAGAATCTCCAAATTTCAATGGATCATGCAAACAAGAAATCGAATGGTAGAGATCGACTAAGTTATGTCTTTGATCTTTTTCCAAGACTTAAAGAGCGGCTTAAGCAACTAGGAGGTACACTGAGTGGAGGCGAGCAGCAAATGTTAGCCATTGCCCGTGCCTTGGTTGCAGGTCCAAAACTCATTTTACTAGATGAACCTTCAATGGGCCTAGCTCCTTTAGTTGTTCAATCCATGTTTGAAACCATTCAGCAAATCGCAAAAGATGGGACAACGATTTTACTTGTGGAGCAAAATGCCGTCGCAGCACTTGAAATCGTTCAACGCTTATATGTAATGGACATGGGAAGAACAGTCTATGAATCTCAACAAATTAATAATCAAGAGTTGGATAAAATTAAAGAAGTCTATTTAGGTATGAGTGTAAGTTAATTTCAGTTGAAAAGGAGAGAATGTTGATGGACTTCACATTAGAAAAACTATCGACGAGTGAACAAGTTGAGAAAATAGCCAATTGGCTTGTCGAAATGCCAAGTGTTAATGGAACATCTGGAGAAGTTAAGATTGTGGATGAGATAGCAGGATTCATTAAATCTTTTCCTTATTTCAAAGAACATCCTGATCAAGTTTGGTGCCTTGATATTGAAGGTGATCCTTTAGGTAGAAAAAATGTCTTCGCCCTTATTAAAGGTAAGCAATCATCAAATAAAACGGTTATTTTTCATTCTCATATCGATACAGTCGACGTCAAGGATTTTGGACAGCTTGAAGAACACGCATTTAATCCCGAAAAGTTACTCGAATTTTTTAAAGGATGGAAAGGAAACGATGAGATTCAGGAGCAAGCACAGTCTGGTGATTGGTTGTTTGGACGCGGATGTCTCGATATGAAAAGCGGTTTTGCTGTACACCTAACCAACTTTCTTCATTTCTCTGAACGTCCAAATGAATTCGAAGGTAATATTTTACTCATGGCGAATCCAATTGAAGAAACCTCACATGGCGGTATTATTGCCGCAACAGATGAATTAGTGCGACTAAAAAAGGAAGAATCTCTCGACTTTGTCGCTGCAATCAATAACGACTATACGTCAGCTTTTTACCCTGGTGATCCAAATAAATACATTTACACAGGGGCTGTAGGGAAATGCCTTCCAAGTTTTTATGTATATGGAAGAGAAACACATGTTGGAGAGACACTAAAAGGTCTTGATCCTACTCTTGTAACGGCTGAACTGAATCGATTAATCAATAACAATATGAATTTATCTGAACAAGTAGAAGGAGAATTGGTTCTCCCACCTTGTACGTTATTGCATCGTGAAATCAAAGATCATTACACTGTACAAACACCAATCGCAAGTTACATCTATTTTAACTATATGATCTATGAACGGTCTCCAAAAGAAATTACTTATCAACTGAAACGTATCGCTGAAGAAGCTTCTGACACGGTACGTAACCATTACGAAGCCCAATACGAGCAATTTCTTAGGACTAACGGCTTTCCAGACCGTACACTTTCATGGGATCTTGCGGTTTATACCTTTTCCGAATTTTGCGAGAAACTAACTAAGCAAGGCTTAAATGTTAAAAAAATCTCGGCAAACGTATTTGCCGAAAATAAAGGCGAAGATATTCGAAACGTCGCATTTAAACTGGTTGATAAACTTCGAACATTAGATGAAAATATGCAGCCTTGTATTATTTTATTTTTCGGTGCTCCATATGTCCCATATACCTATCTAAAAGAAAAAAATGAACGAGAAAAAGCCGTTTTGAAAGTCATTGAAGAACAAGCTGATTTGGTTGGGAAAGAAACGGGAGAATCGTTTGCTATCAAACGGTTTTTTCCATACCTCTCCGATAGCAGTTATATGTCACTCGTTGATGTACAAGATGAGCTTAACGATCTAACGGATAATTTCCCAGAATGGGATTCTCTAAGCATGGTACCTATCGACAACCTACGTGAACTAGATATACCTTCTATTAATCTAGGAACTTATGGTTTCGATGCTCATAAATGGACCGAAAGAGTCTATAAACCTTATACATTTGATACTTTGCCTCGATTAACCAAGCAAATGACTGAGGCATTCTTGAAACTTTAAAAAATGGTTGGTTGACTGGGTTAAACATTTCTGAGCCAAAACTAAACTCAGCCTTCAATATATCTTTGTCCTATTAATGCTAATTCTTTTAAGGAGAGAACATACTATGTCAGAAAAAACATTGTACGAACGAGCTAATAAAGTCATGCCACCAGTGGCTAAACGAGTGACGGAATTAGAAATTGAAAAGGGAAAGGGCGCTTATCTTTGGGATAAAAGTGGGAAGAAATATCTCGACTTTGCAAGTGGCATCGGGGTAACGAATCTCGGACACAATCACCCGCACATCATTGAAAAAGCCAAAGAACAAATGGATAAGTTGGTGCATGCAGGACACAATGTCGTCTATTATGATACTTATGTTGAATTAGCAGAAAAAATTTGTGACTTAATGGGGGGAGATTACAAACTCTACTTCGCAAATAGTGGTGCTGAAGCTGTAGAAGGAGCTATCAAACTAGCAAAATGGGCAACGAAGCGTCCTGGTGTTATATCTTTCAAACGAAGTTTCCATGGAAGAACCATGGGAGCAACTTCAGTCACAGCTTCAAACGCCCAATATCGTAAGGAATACGAGGGCCTGCTCCCAAGTGTCTATTATGCAGAATACCCATACGCCTTCCGTACAGGTCTCTCGCCTGAGGAAGAAACAGAGCGTTGTATTGCATCATTAGATGAAATTTTTCACTACTTAATTGCTCCCGAAAAGGTCGCAGCCATTATTATGGAGCCTGTCCAAGGCGAAGGTGGCTATATTGTTCCACCAACTGAATTTATTAAAAGAATCCGAGAACTTTGTGATGAACATGGAATCATGCTTATTTTTGATGAAGTACAAACTGGTTTCGGTCGGACAGGAAAAATGTTTGCTCATGAACACTTTGGTGTTAAACCAGATATTATGTCCATTGCAAAGGGAATTGCGAATGGCTTCCCGCTCAGTGCCATCGTAGGTAAAAGTAAAGTTATGGACAAATGGGAAAGTGGTGCCCACGGAGGAACCTTTGGAGGCAACCCAATCGCTTGTGCAGCAGGACTAGCCGTGATTGAATTACTCCAAGATGGCTGGCTAGAAAATGCTCAAAACATGGGGGAATACTTTATTGAACAATTAAAAACATGTGCTGTCTCATATCCTTCTATAAGAGACATTAGAGGGCTTGGACTCATGATCGGAATGGAGTTTATAACTGAAGAGGGTAAACCTGACTCTAAAACAGTTTCAAATTTACAAGCTAAAGCATTAGAAAAAGGGCTTTTGCTTCTAAACTGCGGTGTTGATAAAAACGTTATCCGATTTATTCCACCTGTCATTGTCACAAAAGCTGATATTGACCTAGCCGTCTCTATAATCAATGAATCATTGAAAGAAATAACTTTATCAAGTGAAAACTTGGATAAGGTCAGTAAATAAATATCAAGTGATCTATTCTCTCAATGACGGAGAATAGATCACTTTTTTGGTTTTAGCGATTAGACACAACCTATCGTCGACAGTTGGGACATATGTATTTCTATGGAAGGGTTTATAAACCGGATTTAAAGTCAGCTGACACACAATTGTTTACAAGGAATTTATCATTCTATTGTTTTAAGGAATAGTTTATCTGGAACGAGAGCGATTTCTTTAAATACAAAAACAAGAGTATGAAGGAATTTAACAAATGACCCTCGAATATAGTAACAATCATACTAGATTGGAGTTGATAACTTGATCAAAAAATATCGAAACATACCACCTCGAATGCTTGGGCTTGAATCACTGCTAAGGCGATGTAGACTGAATTCTTTTGACAGAGAACGAGCTGAAAAAGAACTAATCAACAGAAAGGCCGGCTACAAAGGAGAAAAATCGGTAGACTACACTTTAAGTTTACTCGCAGAGAAAAAGTATTCTATTTTTCAGGACCTTCGCCTACCTCATGGTGACTCCCACTTTCAAATGGATACGGTCCTCGTTTCCAAATCTTTCATTCTTCTCTTGGAAGTCAAAAACTTAGCGGGAATCATTCACTTTGATTCTGAATTTGATCAGATGATCAGAGAGTTAGATGGCAAAAAAGAAGGTTATCCCAATCCACTAACACAAGTAAAACGACATAAATATCAAGTTAAACATTGGCTTGATAGGCACAAACTCCCCCAACTCCCTATCGAGACCCTCGTTGTATTTAGCCATCCTTCCACCATCATTCAAGCTTCAAACCTGAGTCCAGAACAGAAAAAACAAATCACGCATAGCACAAATCTTTTTTCGAAAATTGGACCAATGGAAAGAAGATATACCAGTGAAATACTAGAGACTAAAGAAATGAAAAAACTTGCAGATTCATTTATAAAAAATCATACACCTGATCTACCTAATCTCATTGAACAATTCCACATCCAGAGAAACAATATTCTAAAAGGCGTCCATTGTCCAAAATGCTATAGCTTACCCATGAAAAGAGACTATGGAAAGTGGACCTGTTCAGCTTGTGATTTCTCTTCTAGGCAAGCGCACCTAGATTCATTAATAGATTACCTATTTTTGATAGGACCTACCATAACGAATCAACAACTCCGTCACTTTCTGCAAACACCCTCAAGATATCTAGCCACGGATATCCTTACTTCGCTAAATGTTAAACGTCAAGGTTCAACAAAAGGTACAACCTATCAATTACTTTCTCTATTAGAAAAGAAGAGGTAGTTACAATCCGATATGGAGAACCGCAATAATTTGTGAAGTGGCTCAATTCCATGGGGGAGTACCGCAATTAATTCATAAGTAGCTCAATTCTGTGGTGAGTACCGCAATTAATTTAAAAGTGGCTCAATTCCATGGTGGAGAACCTCAATAATTTGTGAAGTGGCTCAATTCCGTGGGGGAGTACCGCAATTAATTCAGAAGTGGCTCAATTCCGTAGTGAGTACCTCAATTAATTTAAAAGTAGCTCAATTCAGTATTGAAGTACCGCAATTAATTTAAAAGTGGCTCAATTCCGTGGGGGAGTACCGCAATTAATTTAAAAGTGGCTCAATTCATTGTTGAAGTACCGCAATTAATTCAGAAGTGGCTCAATTCAGTGTTGGAGTCCCGCAATTAATCCAGAAGTAGCTCAATTCCATGGCGGAGTCCCGCAATTAATCCAGAAGTACCTCAATTCCATGGTGGAGTACCGCAAATAATTCAGAAGTGGCTCAATTCCGTGGCGAAGTACCCCAATTAATCCAGAAGTACCTCAATTCTATGGTGAGTACCTCAATTAATTTAAAAGTGGCTCAATTCCATGGTGGAGAACCTCAATAATTTGTGAAGTGGCTCAATTCCGTGGCGAAGACCGCAATTAATCCAGAAGTACCTCAATTCCATGGTGGAGTACCGCAAATAATTCAGAAGTGGCTCAATTCCGTGGTGAGTACCTCAATTAATTTAAAAGTAGCTCAATTCAGTATTGAAGTACCGCAATTAATTAAAAGTGGCTCAATTCCGTGGGGTAGTACCGCAATTAATTCAGAAGCGGCTCAATTCCGTGCAGAAGTACCGCAATTAATCCAGAAGCGGCTCAATTCAGTGGCGAAGTACCGCAATTAATCCAGAAGTAGCTCAATTCCGTGCAGAAGTACCGCAATTAATCCGGAAGTACCTCAATTCTATGGTGGAGTACCGCAATTAATTTAAAAGTAGCTCAATTCCGTGGTGAAGTACCGCAATTAATCCGGAAGTGGCTCAATTCAGTGTTGAAGTACCGCAATTAATTTAAAAGTAGCTCAATTCCGTGGTGAAGTACCGCAATTAATCCGGAAGTAGCTCAATTCCGTGGTGAAGTACCGCAATTAATTCAGAAGTACCTCAATTCTATGCCAAAGCACCGCAATTAATTCAGAAGTACCTCAATTCTACGCCAAAGCAGCACCGCAATTAATTCAGAAGTACCTCAATTCTATGCCAAAGCACCGCAATTAATCCAGAAGTACCTCAATTCTATGCCAAAGTACCTCAATTAATCCAAAGCCATCTCAATCCCAGGTCAAGCCACCTCAATTCCGATGCGATCGCAAAGCCGCTCAAGTGAGAATCGACCCTCAAAATGACGTTTTCTCATATTCCCCAACATTTAGTCATATGAATAAATGTCAAATAGCATAATCTTCATAAAATAAAAAAAAGAACCCACCATCCCTCCAAACACCTTGTCCTTATTGACTTTTTGGCATATAACCCGAAGTCGATTAATAAAATGTTACAAACTCACAACGCGGGGTTCTGAGGTGAGCGTGGAGGAACATAACAAAAATGCATTGAAGCAGTTGTTTTCCCTCCGAAGAAGGTCTCATTTCGCATGTCTATATATTCGTAGGAGGCGAGTGGTGTGCACGATTACATCAAAGAGCGAACAATCAAGATTGGAAAGCATATCGTGGAGACGAAGAAAACCGTGCGAGTGATAGCAAAGGAATTTGGTGTCTCTAAAAGCACCGTTCATAAGGATTTGACGGAAAGGTTGCCCATTATTAATCCAGAGTTGGCAAATGAGGTCAAGAACGTACTGGATTATCACAAGTCGATTCGGCATCTTCGCGGGGGGGAAGCAACACGGTTGAAATATCAGCAGGATACGAAAGAGGAAATAGTACAATAAGAGGTAGTTAAAAGTCCTTGTCATAGCCAGTATTTGGCTGAAAGTCACCGAAAACCATCTTAATTTCCGATTGATTGCTTCAAAAGTGACCTGTAGATTGAAGAAAAAAGTAAAGACAGACATCCAAAGGAGGTCCACTTACGGTCTTAATGAGCAGGGGTAATCTCAATTCGATTACTCTACAAATTCACCAAATAAGGAAGCACGTAATAAGGTCAAATCAATTTCTAGTTATTTTTACCCATTTTTTCGTTTGAAAATACTCCCTGATGACTACAATTTATGGTAAGATAAATAATGATATAATTCGACAACTTATGCGTAATTAACGAAAATTCGAAACACTCACTATATAAATAGAAACAATATAATCAGGGAGGAAAATCATGTTTTCTAAAGATATCGGAATAGACCTTGGAACGGCAAATATTCTCATTTATGTAAAAGGGCGCGGCATCGTCTTAAATGAACCTTCTGTCATAGCCATTGACACGACAACAAATACACCGCTTGCAGTAGGTGAAGAAGCAAGACGTATGGTTGGTCGTACACCAGGAAATATTGTCGCCATTCGTCCTCTTCGCGACGGCGTTATTGCAGATTTTGAAATCACAGAGATGATGCTGAAGCATTTTATTAATAAAATCAATGTTAAAGGGTTCATGGCGAAGCCGCGTATTCTTATTTGTACACCGACAAATATTACATCAGTAGAAAAAAAGGCTATCCGAGAAGCTGCTGAAAAAAGCGGCGGAAAACAGGTGTATCTTGAGGAAGAACCAAAAGTGGCTGCAGTAGGTGCAGGTATGGACATCTTCCAACCAAGCGGAAACATGGTTATCGATATCGGCGGTGGAACAACAGATATAGCGGTTCTCTCTATGGGAGATATCGTGACGGCTGAATCGATCAAAATGGCTGGAGATAAATTTGATCAAGAAATTTTAAATTTTATAAAAAGAAAGTACAAGCTCCTCATCGGTGAACGGACAGCTGAACAAATCAAAATGAACATCGGCACGGTTTTCAAAGGCTCTAGAACAGAAGAAATTACCATCCGCGGACGTGACATGGTAAGCGGTTTACCTCATACCTTGACCGTACATTCAGATGAAATCCACGACGCTCTCATTGACTCCGTTATGGTCATCGTTCGTGCAGCAAAAAATGTATTGGAAAAAACGCCACCTGAACTATCCGCTGACATTATTGACCGCGGCGTCATCATCACAGGCGGTGGAGCCCTACTTCACGGGATCGATCAATTACTTGCTCAAGAATTGAAAGTACCTGTCGTTGTAGCTGAAGATCCAATGACATGTGTAGCCGAAGGAACAGGAATCATGCTTCAACATTTGGACAAGCTCCCAAAACGTAAAGCAAATTAAATTGTTTTAAATACCGTGGGCAGGAAAAAGTTGTCTGTCCTTGGCCCATATATACCCAAAATGGCTCCTTATAAAACCAATTTGTTGGTACTCTTTTGAGCGTATACGAATCATTTAATAAAAAAGGAGGACCCCCCGTGATAAGAGGATTTTACACGGCAGCTGAAGGGATGCTAACCCAACAAAAACGTCAGCAAATGCTAACGAACAACCTAGCTAATAGCAATACACCCGGATACAAATCGGATCAAGCAACTCAGCGGTCTTTCCCTGAACAGCTCATTGCAAGACTAGGCGGAGTCGATCCATCAAAAGGCAACATCGGAAGTTTATCCACGGGGGTCTACCTCCAAGAAACGATTCCAGACTTTTCAGAAGGAACCCTTAAGGAAACAAAAAATAAAACAGATCTTGCCTTACATACTGCAGGCTTACCTCAGAATCAACAAACTGGTAAACCAGAAGGTGCTTTATTCTTTGCCGTTCAAACACAGAACGGCATCCGTTATACACAAGATGGTCATTTCACCCAAAATGCAGGCGGCACGCTCATGACAGCTGAAGGGAACCCTGTCCTAGATACGAACGGAAACCAAATTCAAGTTCCTTCAGAGAATTTTGACGTAGCTGAAGACGGAACGGTGAGCGTCGCAGGTCAACGAATAGCTCAAATTGGCGTGAACTATGCAGCCAACCCAAACCAACTTGTCAAAGAAGGATCAGGTCTATTCCGACTGACAGCGGGCGGCAACCTCCCACCTGCGCAAGGAAACCAAGCGATTACATATCAAATAAAACAAGGCTACCTGCAGGGTTCCAACGTGTCACCGGACGACACCATGACAGACTTAATGTCTACATATCGAAACTTTGAAACAAACCAAAAAGTCTTACAAGTCCTTGACTCAACCATTGATAAATCCGTCAACCAAGTAGGTCGAGTGAACGGGTAACACTAAAGCTGAGTTGGATGAAGTATTGTTTAAATCAGCCGTGAAGTGGTTCAAATCTGGTTTGAGATCGTGCAATTCAGTCACGAAGTAGTGCAATTCAGGCCTGAGGTAGTGCAATACAGTCCCGAAGTGGTGCAATTGTGATCTGTAGTAGTGCAAATCGACTAGAAGTGGCGCAATTCATTCACGAAGTAGTGCAATTGTGATCTGAAGTGGTGCAAATCGGTCAGAAGTAGTGCAATTCAATCCCGAACTAGTGCAATTCCAATCCGAAGTGATGCAATTCCGATCCGAAACAGTGCAATTCTAGCATAAGTTAGCGTGATCCGCCCGGACTAATCCTGAAATTTCGCCATCCATGCATCTAGATCGAGATAGTTCAATCCCGACCAACGTACATTCTAGCGTGAGGTGAGGCGACCCTCACTCATACATACCCAAAGGAGGATGAAGAGCAATGCAGCGAAGTATGATTACCAGCAGCGTGACGATGGGGCAAATCCAAAAGCAGTTAGATATGATTGCTAATAATTTAGCCAACGCCAGCACAACGGGGTACAAGAGTAAAAACGCGACATTCACTGAATTGCTGGAGCAGCAAATTGATAATATCAACCCCAAAGAAGATAAGGCACCTCGTCTGACACCAGCTGGGATTCGATCCGGTACCGGGGCAAAAATTGATGATATAAAAACCGATATGACGCAAGGCGGTATTCAATCAACCGACCGTGATCTAGATCTTGCTCTGACTTCTCCTGATCAAATGTTTGAAATTGGTGTGTCTAATGGTACGGGTGGACGCGTGACACAATATACCCGTGATGGTGCTTTTTACTTGTCAGTAGATGCTCAAAATCCAGATCAAGTGAATCTTGTGACAAGAAAGGGACAGGCTGTTCTCGATTCAAATGGAAATCCCATCAATCTTCCGAGCGGAACAAAGTCGATTGAAGTAGGCCCAAATGGGGAAGTGACAGCTATCATGCCAAATGACGCGCGTCAGACAGTCGGACAAATTGGCATTGTCACTATCAATCGCCCTGAATTGTTAGAATCTAGAGGGGATAATTTATATGGTTTACCCAACATGCAGGCACTAGGTCTTACTATAGCCGATGTGCTTACGCAAACTCCGATGGCTGATCGGGCTGTAAAATCCCATGCTCTTGAAAATTCAAACGTTGATATGACAAAGGAAATGACAGATCTAGTGACTTTAGAGAGGTCGTATCAATTTAACGCACGGGCACTAACGATGAGTGACCAAATGTCTGGTCTCGTCAATAGTTTAATCCGTTAAGAGAGGAATAGAATCATGGCAAAGAACACTAAACAAAACGATCCCAAGGCATCTCGTACACGGCAAACAGAATCAGGCATTCGTCAGCAAACACGCCCGGGTGCAGAAAAGAAACCCGCTTCAAGAATTGAACAGAAAAACACAAAAAAAGATAAAGAAGAATCAGCGAAAGAAGAGGTTCTATCCACCTACCGTCGTCGCAAATTTCCAATCTGGCAGCGACTCGTTCTCGTTTTATTTTGTGCACTCATCATGTTTATCGTAGGGAACATGATTGGCTATAAAGTAGGCGGCGGACATACCTTAGACGTATTTAAACCATCGACATGGTATCATATTACTGATTTTATGAAGGGCTCTAAATAGCATACATTTTATATAGAAAGGACCAACAACATGTTATCTATTGATGAAATAAAAAAACTTCTCCCACACCGTTATCCATTTCTTCTCGTTGACCGAGTACTTGAAGTAGAAGAAGGAAAACGTGCTGTTGGAATAAAAAATGTATCAGTCAACGAACCGTTTTTCAACGGCCACTTCCCGGACTATCCTGTAATGCCAGGCGTCCTCATCTGCGAAGCACTCGCTCAAGTATGTGGCGTCGCTATGCTTTCTAAAGAAGGAGCGAAAGACGACCGCATCGCTCTCTATGCAGGAATTGACAAATGCCGTTTCAAACGTCAAGTTCGACCTGGAGACCAATTGAAACTCGAAGTAGAAATCACACGTTTCAAAGGATCCATTGCAAAAGCAACAGGTACGGCGACCGTTGATGGTGAACTCGCTTGCCAAGCTGAAATGATGTTTGCTTTAGTTGATAATAAAAATTAAATACTTATGCTGAGACTTTGGTGAAATCCTGGGGTCTCAGCTTTTTTATATTTATTACATAACGGATTAAATTCATAAATTTTTAATATAAAATACTTCTAAGAAATGCCCATTTAATTGGAAACATTAAAGTAGGGCATTTCTTTTTTTACTCCTCAAAAGGGGCTTCGCAAAGAAAAACCGTTTCCAACCGTCTACCCGCATTTATACATATGATTCAACAATTTGTTTAAAAGTTACCTATATAACTTTACATATGGTTAAGTGACTATTTGAAACGTTTGTGTATAATGAATTTTAAATAGTCAATATTATTTAAAAATTTAAAAAGGAGGGTGGAAAGTCCAAATTTATCAAGTGTTTACAAGTCAAAGTAGGTGTTTTCATGTATAGGTTAATCCTTTACGGCACATTATTGACCGTTGTCATGATTTGGGGATTGAATGTAACAGCGACTAAGATTTTAGTCAACTATTTTCCACCAGTGACGATGACAGCTCTTCGAATCTTTGTGGCAGGTTTATCTGCGATCCTTATTCTTTCCATCAGAAAGAAGTTCAAGACTTTTAAAAAAAGGGGCATGTTTTATATTTTTTTAGTCGCTATGTTTAATGTTGTTGGACATCAATTTTTCTTATCCATAGGTTTGACGAAGACAACGGCTTCAAATACAGGAATCCTATTAGGCATGGTTCCTTTAATCACATCGGTATTAGCCGTAATATTTTTAGGTGATCGTCTGACGATTATGAAATGTATAGGGATTTTAATTGGTTTTTCGGGTGTCACGTTTATTGTTATCAAAGGGTCAAGTGGATTTCAGGCTATATCTATTGGGGATTTCTACATCTTTTTATCAGTATTAGCCCAAGGAATTAGTTTCGTCCTTATCAAAAAAGTGGCTAGTCAAATGGATGGCACGGTCATGACCGCTTGGATGTTGTTATTCGGATCAATAATCTTGTTTTTTATGGGTTTAATCAAAGAACCCTCTGGTTTAATGAACTTTTCAAACGTTACACCGATGGTTTGGATTATATTTTTCTCATCTGCTGTACTAGCAACTGGAGTGGGGCACATGTTCTATAACAAAATCCTTCAGAAGATTGGAGCAGCTGAAGCAGCAGTTTTTATTAATTTTAATCCTTTTTTTGCCCTTATTGGTGCTCATTTTTTCCTCAAAGAACAAATATTTTACTCACAAATTCTAGGTTTCTTGATGGTGGTTGTGGGTGTTCTGTTTGTGACAGGGGAATGGGGGAAAATCAGAAAAAGAAGGCAGGTCAAATTCGATGGAAAAATAAGATCAATAAAATAAGAATAGGGTCGAATTTGCAAAGCTAAGGAAAAAATTCTTAGCTCATTAATTTTCAGTTTAACTTGTAGGACGACCAAAGTCTAATGTCTAACAACTAGGTAGAAAATCAGAAAAGGTGTGAAGATAATGAAATTAGCTAACCGTAGTCTATATCTACAGGCTCGTGATGTCATCTCTAATTTAATAGAAGAAAAATTTCAACCGATGCAGAAAATACCATCTGAACATAAATTATCTGGGATGCTCGGTGTTAGCCGTAATACCATACGGGAAGCGATACGAACGTTAGAACAAGAAGGGGTCCTATATAGTCGACATGGCATTGGAACTTTTGTGGTGGGATCAAAACAATCGCTGATCACGAATATCTCAACTTTAGAAAGTTCAACTAAAATTATCACAGATCAAGGATATGAACCCGGAACAAAAAATGTTATTTATGATGTAAGAAAATGCCCAGATCATCTTCTGCGTCATTTAGAAATAGAAGATTCAAATGAACAGGTCTTCTATATTGAAAGAGTTCGAACAGCGGATGGCGAACCAGTTGTCTATGTGGAAGATTACATTCCTTATGTTTCAGGGATGGATGAAAAATATACAAAAGATCATGGGGAGTCCTTGCTTGAATTTCTGCAATCCTATGGTTGGTCAGTTGCTTTTTCTGTATGTACCATTAAAGCCGTAATCAGTAATAAAAAAGTGGAAGAGAAACTGGAACTAAAAGAAAGACATGCCTTATTACTTCTACAGCAAGTTCATTATTCTGACACAGGAAAGTCTTTGTTTTACTCAGATAGTTATTTCATGAGTGATAAATTTGAATTTAACGTCATTCGAAAATGTGTATAGTCCATTAATATCTTAAAAAGGTGGAGATGAAGATGATTGAAAGTGGAGCAATAGTAAAGGCAGGAAAACAAAGGAAAAAGGGTTTAACGACTTTAGATATTGTTCTAATTGCTATTTTGGCCATAGCCAACGGAGTATTAAGTGCTTATTTGTCCTTTCTTAATCAAGTGTTGACAGCAGTAGGTGGCCCGATTTTAACTTCCATCATCTTAGGACTTTACAGCATTTGTGGTATTTTAGCTGCATACATTATTCGAAAACCTGGCGTATGCTTTTTAACATTGGCATTAGCAGGTATTATCCAAGTTCTCAGTGGCAGTACGAATGGGCTGATTTCATTTATAGCTGGAGCATCGGAAGGAATCGGCGGAGAGATGGTCTTAGCCTTATTTTTATATAAACGCTATAACTGGTTAAGTATAGCACTAGCAGGTATGATGACGGTTCCGATTTTTTTTGTTGTGGCTGCTTTCTGGTTTGGCTATATCAAATGGGGACTTAGTGTTGTTTTGATTGCTCTCTTGGTTCGGGCATTAAGTGGACTCATTATTGCTGGCTTGGGAAGCAAAATCATTGGTGATCTTCTAGCCAAAACAGGCATTTTAAAAGGATATGCCATTTCCAAACAGAAGTCGAATCTGAAAGGAGCCTATACGAATGACCCAAAAAGCGTCTCTCATTGATGTGAAACATTACACCTATACGTATGAAGATGAAGAGAGAGCGGTCCTGCAAGATATTTCTTTTTCCATACATGAAGGGGAATTCATCCTTATGGTTGGACCCAGTGGGTGCGGAAAAAGTACCCTTTGCCAGGCATTAAATGGTATCGTTCCCCATGTTCTCGGTGGAGAGGCTGTAGGAGAAATCATCGTCGATGGAAAAAATGTCCTTGAATCAGAAGTGAAGGATATGTCCGAAAGTATAGGGATGGTCTTTCAAGATGCAGATGCCCAACTTTGTAATATTTATGTCGAGGACGAAGTCGCTTTTGCCCCAGAAAATTTAAGAGTCGAACCTGATGAAATCCAAAGAAGAATTAAAGACTGTTTGAATAAAGTGGGTATGTCAGGCTATGAATCTCGAAAAGTATTTGAACTATCCGGTGGACAAAAGCAGAAAGTGGGTATTGCATCTGTCTTATCAATGAAACCTAAAATTCTTATCTTAGATAACGCAACGGCAAACCTAGATCCACAAGCAACAAAAGATATCTTCACTTTATTGAAAGAACTTCACGAACAACATGGCTACACGATTATGGTGGTTGAGAACAAGATCGATGATTTAATTCATTTGGCGGATCGAATCATGGTGATGGAACAAGGATCGTTTATTGCAAATGGTGATCCAAGGACCATCATTCGCGAGTATGGAAAGCAATTGATGGAAATGGGAATTTGGATTCCAGAAGTTTCAGAACTAGCTTTCCAGCTTGAAAAAATGGGATATTCCTTTAAACATTTTCCGATAACTGTAGAAGATGCATACCATGAATTGAAATATCCGAACCAACCTTTTTTGAAACCAAGACGAAAGCTCCAATTATCTGAAAAAGCATCGGATGAACCAGATATTCTAACAGTTAACAATTTGAACTATCTCTATCCCAATGGAACAAAAGCCTTAAATAATATCAGCTTTTCGATTAAAAAAGGGGATTTTGTAGCTATTTTAGGGACAAATGGTTCAGGGAAGACTACGTTGATTAAGCATCTTATGGGCATTATCAAACCCCCTAAAGGAAAAATCTTTCTACGTGGAGAGGATATCGCAAAGCGAAGTTTACATGACATGACGAAGGATATAAGTTACGTCTTCCAAAATCCAGAGCATCAATTCGTTACAGATCAAGTTCTTGAAGAGAGTATTTATAGTCAAAAAATGAAACTAAATCTATCAATAAATGATGAGGTCCCTAACGATATCATTGAAAGCGGCCTGCAGTCATTAAAACAATTTAACTTATATGAAGCGAAAGATAAAAATCCATTTATGCTGAGTGGAGGAGAAAAAAGACGATTAAGTGTCGTTTCGTCGATAGCCTCAGAACAAGAGATTATTATATTAGATGAACCAACGACTGGCCTAGACTTTGCCAGTGCCACGAGATTGCTTAAATTATGTAAAGAGTTGAACGAACAGGGGAAAACGATCATCATGATCAATCATGACATACGTCTCATTTGTCGATGGGTTAGATCTGCTTTAATTATGCAACAAGGCCATTTGATTTTTAATGGAGATATTCACGATGTTTTTCAGAATGATGAGATCTGTGAAAAAGCTTCGTTGATCGAACCACCGATATCTAAATTGGCAAAAAAGTTGAATCCAGGTCTTTTAACAGAAAGTGTGATATCGATAAATCAGTTTATGCATGGTTACATGATGGGAGGGGAAGAAAGTGGCCATGACATTTCAGTATTATCCTAAAGAATCTTTTATGCACAAAGTCGACCCCGTCAGCAAATTAATTTGGCTCGTTTGTCTATCGCTATCTGTTTTTATATTTAATACAGCCATCCCGGAGTTTATCTTATTCTTGATCACATTCACTATGGCTGTTGGGCTTGCCAGATTAAAAATAGCATTTTTGCTTAAGGGACTTTGGGTGATTCTAGTATTTAGTTTAGGATTCTTTATTTTACAAGTCTTCATGGTTCCGGGTCAAACGCTATGGATGGAGTGGGGATCTATCAGGATCTATCAAGAATCTGTTAATTTTGCCGTAGCGATCACCTTGCGCATGTTAACGATTTTTATATCTTCCCTAATTTTTGTCGTGACAACGGATCCGCGAGATATCGTTCTCGCACTGAGTCAGAAGCTTAAGGTTCCCTATCGTTTTGCTTACGCCATTTCGATTGCCTTGCGTTTTATTCCGACATTAGAGGAGGAAGCGAGAGTTATTGAAACAGCACAAATGATTCGGGGAGTGAGAAAACAAAAAGGGTGGAAGAACAAGTTAGAAAATATGAAGAGGTTTACATTACCACTTCTCATGAGTTCGATACGCCGAGTTCAAGTAACATCAATTACTATGGAGGCCAAAGGATACGGAGCCTATAAAGATAGAACCTATATTCGTCATATACGCATATTAAAGGAAGGTACCATCCTTTACGTTGCATCCATTTGTACCTTAAGTATTCTCACTATTCTAAAAATAGTCGGCTAAAGTCATAAGTCTGGAGGTTGGAACATCATGAATCCATTAATTTTTGAAGTCGCGTTTATACCAAAAGAAGTAAGAACAGACCCACCACCGATGTGTGTCGTTATTGATGTAATTCGCGCGAGTACATCGATGGTAACGATGCTTGAGAAAGGGTGCTCAGAGATTATTTTAACGAGTGATGAAAAAGAGACCTATGAAAAATTCCGAGTCCAAGGTATAGAGGACATCCTCATTTGTTCTGAAAATGATGATGGGACAGCAGCAGAGTTCGCTGATTTCAGTCCATCAATCTCATCAATAAGACAAGCTTCCGTCAAAGGGAAGAAGGTCATCTTTAGAACAACTAATGGAACCCGTGCCGCGCAGACACTATGGAAACAAGGGGTTAATGGGATTTTTATTGGATGCATGCATAATGCCAAAGCAGTCATGAACGAAGTCGTTCAACAAGCTGCTGAAAGCCAAAAAAATATTACCATTGTTTGTTCCGGACGTGAACGCGGTGAGATACCAACAACTGATGATGTCTATACCGCAGGAATTTTAATGAAATATGCGAGAATGGCAGCAGATAGACTAGAGTTAACCTATGTCCTAAAAGATTCTGCCAAAATTGCGGAGCATGTCAATCTCGTCTACGAGGATACAGTGGCTGCCTTTTCAGACTCTGGAAGTGGTGAGACTATGCGGCGGATACAATCAACCCTAGATATCGCTTTATGTTCGAAAGAGAACGTTTCTAATCTCATTCCTTTTATTGAATTTAGCGGGGAAGGTGAGACTATCATCGCAAAAAAATTAGAAAGGGTGATTAATCCATGAGTCAATGGAAATCAAATGCGACCAGACCAACTATGAATGAAGATATGCAATATCACATACGTTGTAAAAGAGGAGATATAGCGAAATATGTTTTGTTGCCAGGTGATCCAGAACGAGTCAACATGATTGCCGAACAATGGACAAATTCTAGAGAAATTGCGAACTACCGTGAGCATCGAACATTCTCAGGTGATATAAGAGATGTTGACATATCCGCATGTTCGACTGGTGCTGGAGGTGGTTCGACATCTAGCGCGGTTGAAGAATTGGCTCAATTAGGTGCAGACACATTTATCCGAGTGGGGACAACGGGTGCCATACAAGAACATATTCCATGTGGTGATTTAATTATTTCTTCTGGAGCTGTTCGACATGATGGTACGAGTCAATATTACGTTGACCAATCTTACCCAGCTACCGCAAACTATGAAGTAACAACAGCACTAGTAGAAGCGGCAGAGAGATTAGAAATTCCTTATCACGTAGGTGTATCCTGTTCAGCAGCCTCTTGGTATTGTGGCCAAGCAAGACCGGGATTTAATGGGTATGAGCAATCGTTCTTTAAGAATAAGGTGGAAGATTTGAATCGAGCAGGCGTATTGAATTTTGAAATGGAGATGGCCACGCTCTTTACCATGTCTAGTTTATATGGGTTACGCGCAGGAGGTGTATGCGCAGTTGTAGCAAATCGAATAACGGATGAATTTACGTATGGCGGAATTGAAAATAGTATTCGAGTCGGTAACTTAGCCGTTCAAATTCTAGCAGAATGGGATGAGATGAAGCGATTGAAAAACAAAAAGTATTGGTTTCCATCTCTCATGGACTAAACACGAATTAGAGAAAATCCCTTCTTAATCTGTACTGCACCCCAAGAGTTAGATTTTTACTCTAACTTTTTGGGGTCACATCAACCAAGAGGTGGTTTTTTCTTTTACTACAATTCTTTCTTTTTATGGAGGGAAATATGTCTTTATATATAAAGAATGCAACCATTATAACGATGGATCCAAAGTATGGGATCGTACATGGAGGGTTAATCATTAAAAATGGCACCATTCACGCGATCGTAGATGCCGCGCAAAATCAGGAATTAGATCGATCTAACATAGATGAAGAGTATGATGCAGAAGGTTACGTCATCATTCCCGGACTGATCAATAGTCATTATCATTCATATGCAAATCTATTAAAAGGATTCGGAAACGATTTGCCACTAGAAATATGGTCTATATTTACTGTAGCCTATGGACAATCCATAGATGAAGAAGGATCAGCTTTGGCTGTAACTCTTGGGACCATGGAAATGATGAAGAATGGAATTACATGTTGCCTTGATCATTTTCCACACTTATTAAGAACAGAATCTGCCCTTATGGCATATCAACAATCTGGAATGCGCGTTATATTCGCTCCGATGCTTCAAGATATCCCGGACTACCGATTACTACCTGTGTCGTTACCTATTGAAGAATATATAAGATTAGAAAAAACAAAACCAAAATCACCATCAGATATGTTAACCTACTATGAAGATTTGATCCAGCGTTGGCATGGCAAAGATGCGAAAATCCAAATTGCAGTTGGCCCCAATGCCCCTCAACGTTGTTCAGAGGGAATGCTGCAAATAGGAAAACAATTGAGTCAAACCAATCACCTTCATCTACATACTCATTTACTAGAGACAAAGATACAAGCAAATTTAGGAGGAGCCGTCCATTTATTACAAAAGACCGGAATGTTAGACTCACCGATTTCTTTAGCTCATAGTGTATGGCTAAAACCGGAAGAAATGAACTTGATTGAAGGAAAACCAGTGACAATCGTCCATAATCCGGCCAGTAATATGATACTCGGAAGTGGAAAAGCGCCTATTCTTGAGTATTTAAAGAGAGGTATCTCAGTTGCATTAGGAACGGATGCTTCCAATTGTGGAACGGAACATAATTTATTTGAAACCATGCGACTCGCTTTAATGCTCCAAAGATCAGGTGAAACAGATTATAGAAAATGGCTGCATCATGAAGATGTCTTTCGCATGGCAACAATCGGTGGAGCTAAAGCAGTCGGAATGGAACGAAAAATTGGTATCCTTTCACCTGGAGCATGTGCCGACCTTGTACTATTGAAAAAGGACTCTATCAGTCTAACGCCATTAAACAATCTATTAAAACAAATTGTTTACTATGGGAACGGCAGAGACGTGGAATCTGTCATGATAAACGGCCAATGGACAATAAAAAACGGTAAGTTTGTCACCCTAAACGAAAAACAAATCATCCAAAAAGCGAAAATGTATCGTGAAAAAATGAAAAAAGGAGCTTTCCAAGCTGTACAACAAGCCCGGCAGCAACAACCTTATTTTGAAAGGATGTATCGGGAATTCTTTAATTTGGAATAGAAATAATAACTTGGAAGGTATCTGTTATTTAATAGAAGAAATGCCGTCAAAATTATTAATCATGTTCACAAGAATGGACCTACATCCGGATCATATCCCATTAAAAATACTCATACAGCCCGTTTTATTATCTTGCTTCCAAGTATATTCTCTTTCTTAAATATACGTTGGGCCTTTTTTGAGTAACAATAGGCTTTTATATATGAGATAATCCGCCATAGACTTAAATTCATTCATCTAGTAGAGCGTGTTCAAAAAGGTGACAAATTAGAAGCAAGAAGATCAAGGCGGCGCTGTTTTGAGGACCGGAATGTAGGTTTTTGCTACATGAGGACCGGAAAAACTAGCCAACGCCGAGATTCGTAGCTTATCATTTGGTGACTTTTTGAACAACCTCTAGTAGAATAGTAATTGCGAGTTAAGTTTATGGTGGTGGCTAGCCTTCTTTATTATTAAAGGGGTGATGCCTATGAGAATCATTCCTGGAAAGGAACGACATGACGGTTTATGAAGCCTTGATGGTTGCTATTTCATTAGCAACTCTCATGGTTCTTATAACCAATCAAAACAACAAAAAATAACCACTATAAGCTTGGCCGAGCTTTGTAGTGGTTATTTCTACTTATAACTTCAACTTTGTTCTGCCACCATCTTAAATGGTAACTTGCACTGGGGCTATGGGGTTAACATAGCCCCTTTTCTACTTTGATTGTAACAGAAATCAGATATTACAGCAAGATTTCTCAATTGGGATGTATTACCCAACATATTGTATTATATCCTTATTTTTAAGAAATATGTCACTTTCAAAAGTCTTTAATTATCGACTAAACTATTCGAACCTAACAATACAACTTTAATTTCAGGATTAAATTGTTTATTATGGGAACGGCAGAGACGTGGAATCTGTCATGATAAACGGTCAAAGGACAATAAAAAACGGTAAGTTTGTCACCCTAAACGAAAAACAAATTATCCAAAAAGCGAAAATATATCGTGAAAAAATGAAAAAAGGAGCTTACCAAGCTGTACAACAAGCCCGGCAGCAACAACCTTATTTTGAAAGGATGTATCGGGAATTCTTTAAGAGGTTGTTCAAAAAGTCACCAAAATAAGCTACGAATCTCGGCGCCCGCTTGATTTTCCGGTCCTCATGTAGCGGACAAGAGGATCTTCAACTAAAATCGCTCACGTCCTGTGGCTGGCGCCTGAAGCTACCACATCATGTGGAATGCCGGTCCTCAAAACTGCGCCGCCTTGATCTTCTTGCTTCTAATTTGTCACCTTTTTGAACAAGCGCTTTAATTTAGAATAAATGAATGGTCGAAATATATGTGGATTTAATTGAGGAAATACCGCTCAAATTTATTAATCATATTCTCAAGAATGAATCTGAGTCAGGATCATATCCCCATTTTAAAATTAGGCAGTAAACATTTATTTTATACAACGCGCTTAATGATTTTACTCCCAAGTATATTCTCTTTCTTAAATATACGTTGGGCCTTTTTTGTGTAACAATAGGCCTTTATATACGAATCAGACACCGCAATCACTCTTATGGTGCGTTGACTGATGTTATTTTTTTTATCTAAATAAATAAGTTGAATAATATCACCTTTACGCATATCCATCCCTCGCTTATTTATACTATATTATACCGAACATATGTACTAATTTCCAGTATAAATCGAACATATATTCTAGTATAATATATGGTAAATGAGAGGAGTTGATGACTATGAAACCGAACAAATTAACAAAAGGAAGTAATATCAGGTGGGAATCTATGCGAATGATGCTGCCGGAACATGTTCAGGCACTATTGAGGTACAAAGAAGAGCAAATGAAGATTGTCAAACCCATCTTAGATGATCAAGAACTCCAAGAAATCGGAAGAACGTTAAATGAAGCATTACATCAACATCATCAAATTAGAGTTAAATATTATAAAGATGGATTCATTGAATCACTCGAGGGGTACGTCACGAATTTTGATCATGTAATGAAGCGGATCAAAATTGAGAAGGATCCGGAAATTTGGTGGTTAAAAATTGAAGACGTAACAGGGATTGAACCTCTGTAATCCGTTTTGAACTCTGTCTCTTGGCAGAGTTTCTTTATTTATAAATGAAAGATGCTTCAAGGTACCTCAATTCCACGCTAAAGTACCGTAATCCTAAGTCGAAGTTCCTCAATTCTGTGGCAGAGTCCCGCAATTAATCCAGAAGTAGCTCAATTCCATGGCGGAGTCCCGCAATTAATCCAGAAGTAGCTCAATTCAGTGTTGAAGTCCCACAATTAATCCAGAAGTAGCTCAATTCCGCGGAGTCCCGCAATTAATTCAGAAGTAGCTCAATACCATGGCGGAGTCCCGCAATTAATTCAGAAGTAGCTCAATACCATGGCGGAGTCCCGCAATTAATCCAGAAGTAGCTCAATTCCATGGTGGAGTCCCGCAATTAATCCAGAAGTAGCTCAATTCCGCGGAGTCCCGCAATTAATCCAGAAGTAGCTCAATTCCGCGGAGAAGTCCCGCAATTAATTTAAAAGTAGCTCAATACCATGACGGAGTCCCGCAATTAATCCAGAAGTAGCTCAATTCCATGGCGGAGTCCCGCAATTAATTCAGAAGTAGCTCAATTCCGCGGAGTCCCGCAATTAATCCAGAAGTAGCTCAATTCCGCGGAGTCCCGCAATTAATCCAGAAGTAGCTCAATTCCGTGTTAAAGTCCCGCAATTAATCCAGAAGTAGCTCAATTCAGTGTTGAAGTCCCGCAATTAATTTAAAAGTAGCTCAATTCAGTGTTGAAGTCCCGCAATTAATTCAGAAGTAGCTCAATTCCATGGCGGAGTCCCGCAATTAATTCAGAAGTAGCTCAATACCATGGCGGAGTCCCGCAATTAATCCAGAAGTAGCTCAATTCCATGGCGGAGTCCCGCAATTAATCCAGAAGTAGCTCAATTCAGTGTTGAAGTCCCGCAATTAATCCAGAAGTAGCTCAATTCCGCGGAGAAGTCCCGCAATTAATTTAAAAGCAGCTCAATTTCGCGGTGAACTACCGCAATCCGCAAGCGAAGCAGTGCAATCCGCAAGCGAAGTAGTGCAATCCCACCCCAAGTGGTGCAATCCGCAAGCGAAGCAGTGCAATCCCGCCCCCAAGTGGTGCAATTCCGCACCCAAGTGATGCAATCCGCAAACGAAGAGGTACAATCCCGCTCCCAAATGGTGCAATCCGGATGCGAAGTGATGCAATCCACCCCACAAGCGATGCAATCCAACCACCGAAGTAGCAACAATCCCGCCGTCTCAAAATCCTTCCTTGACGAATTCAATCCCACCCCCGACACACAATCCCCGAACCCGCTCACTCCCATCCTAACGCAAGTCCCCCACCGTAAAATACCGTCTTGCCCGAATTCAATCTCCGCCCTCAAATAAAATCCCCGACCCCCTTCAATCCCTGCGCTCTACCCAACCACTTTTTTCTTTTTTTCGATATTCTTAAGTTCCTCCTGACAATATCCCGGATAGGGCTCAGCTAGTTTGTATTGCTGCAACAACTGAGTGAGTTCTACTGTCAAGTTTCGTTGTTTGAGTTCGTCAACGAGGAGGAGGAACATGTCGTGTAGTTGGTCTTCGATGTGATCATGAATGCGAGTGGCCCATTCGCCGCGAATATCCTGGCCAAATTTGCGATTGACGTCAAAGTGAATGAAGTACATGTACGGATAGTAACGTCTCATGACGCCAAATTTTGGGTCAAAGAGGTGGTCAAGGGCTTGTTGGTAATTGAGTAAATCACATTCAATATGAGCTTTTAGTGTAATTTGATCTCGTGTGATGATAAGGGCGTCATGCAATGCGAGATCAGGATGCTGCCGGAAGATGTTTTTTAAATGATTGAGTGTGACGCGCAAATGGTTTTTGGCTTTTTGGTAGTCCAGGTTGCTGAAGAATTCGTCGACGCATTTGTCTCGTGTGACGGAGCCTTTGTTCATAATCAGAAATAAGAGAAAGTCTCTTGCATGCCGTCTGAGCCAATGCCCTTCAACAAGTTGGTTGTTCCATGTTACTCGGTAGTCTTTCATGACTTCCATCCGCAGGGAGCCGAGAGATATCACAGCGCCCTTGATTGTTTTTATTTTTCGGGCGGGCACTTTCGTTGTGATATCGTCTAAAAATTGATCAACGAACGAGGCGACGACGTCTGGGCGATCAAGGGCGACTTCGCTTGAGCTATTAGCGATCATCAAAGCTCTGGCTTTTTTAAAATGGCTGGCATATAAAATAGCCATTTTGGCAGGGAAAATGGGATCGTATTCACCGTGTAAAATAAGAACGGGTTGGGTGACGGATGTTATATCCGTTAATCGTGTTTCCTCTTTGATCAGTAGCGTCGTCGATTGGATGAGAATGTTCAATGGGATTTTGAGCATCGCTTGTAAGACGATATTTAATTTTTCTTCGTCAATAGGGTAAATCATCTGCTTAGCTAATTCATAACAATAATCATAGGCACCCGTGACGCCGGTCTGTTCCATATGTTCACCGTGCAATAAACCGGATGGGAATCGAAAGGGGGTGGAAAGCAGCGTGATCGATTGGACGTCATCTTGAAAGGTCGTCGCAAAGTTTAACGCTAAGTTCCCTCCGAAACTGCAACCGATTAAATGTACATCAGCTAAGGAAAGATGGCTTAAAAGCGACCTAAATTCCAAGTGTAGTTGTTTAAGATTCAGTGGACGAGAGGAAGAGCCGGTTTTCCCATGTCCATAAAAATCATACACAAGAACATTGTATTTAGTTATAAAATAGGGCAAAAGTCGCTTCCAAGATGTAGAATCATGACCTAAATTCTGGATTAGGACGACAGTCGGCAGACACGTATGGCGTTCAAAGTACTCATAATATAACTTATAATCATTCATTTGAATATAAGACATTGTACGAATCCCCCTTAGTTATTAGTATCATACAATGTAATAAGTCCTAATAAAATAAAAATCATTCCAAAAATATCGACAACAATCGATTAGATAAGGAGCAAGATACGACATTTCAAACATTTTTAACAAAAATCGCCGTTACAAATGACCTATGATAGGTCTAAAGACTTATGTAGGGTTAAAACAACAGGGGTTCCCAATCGCATTCCAGGCCACTCTTAAGTGTAAAAAAAATCCCTAACACATAGGTGTTAGGGTTCCTTATCGTAAAACAAAGGAAATAATATGAGAGGAGATAGGGTAATTAAACTTTCAGAGATTACATTCCCTCTATTTCCGAATAATAAACACTCTTTTTATCGATTTTTGGATGTAATGTATTCAAAGCTTGTAACTTTTCTTTACAGAAGCCTTCATACGGTTCGATCGGTTCGCATTTCCGCAAGAGCCGTTTCATTTCATAGATATAGTGTCGTTTCTTTAATTCCTCATAGATATTCAGCATCGCTTTTGTGAGACGTTGATCCACTTTGTCACTGAGATTCACGAACCATTCTACTCGGAACATGGAGACAAGGTTAAAAGAACCGGCATTCAATATGTCGATGAATTTCACGTATCGCTTCATGAGTGACTCATTTGGATTGAACAGGCTGTCGAGCTGTTTGACGTAATCCACAAGATCACACTCGACTGGCACGAGAAGCTGAACGCCTTCTCGTGTTATGGAAAGAGCTTCGTTCAGTCGCTCGTCTTCTTGCTGTTTGAACAGAGAATGCAGATGGCTCAGCTGAACGCGCAAGGCATTTCGCGCTTTTTCCATCGATTGATGTGGAAAGAACATAGTGATAATCGTCTCGCGCGTGGCCACTCCATCATGGAAAGCAAGAAAGACTAAGAGCTCCTTCGCATTCCGGCGATTCCACGTCCCCTCCACAGGGGTGCCCTCCCAGTAAACTTGAAAGGAGCCTTGTGCGTGAATCTGAAGGATCGGCTTCTCTGAATTCATGGCCTGAGTACTCCAACTCATCGGTCCCACCAATGAGACATCTTCAAGACATTTTGTAAAAAAATCTTCGCTATAAAAAGGGACCGTCTTCTGTTTAACCTTCTCATCCTCCAAAAAGTTTAGGAGAAACTGACTCACAATTTCAGGACGATCTAGCGCAACAAGGGTCGAGCTGTTGGCAACAATGAGGGCCCTGGCGTTTCGCAAATCATTCGCATAAAGAATCGCATGATGTGCGGGATATAAAGGATCATACTCCCCGTGTAAAATGAGTACCGGACAGTCGATGGAAGAGAGATCCGGTTTCATCAGTTGTTGATTGAGTGGGTAGTTAAAACCTCGCTCATTGAGGGAGGACAAAGCTTTTTCCACGATCTTACGTTTCTCGCTTGTACAGGGATAAATGAATTTCCCCGCCAGCTGCCGTGCGTACTCCTTTTGAGTTAAGGTCTTATGAAGGTCCTGCTCTTCTTGTAAGAACAGATTCGGAATAGAAAAGGGAGTGGACAACAAGGTAAGCGATTTCACGATATGGTTAAAAATAGGGTAAAAGCCTAATGCCACATTGCCGCCCGTGATGCTGCCAATCAGATGAACCTTCGTCAGCTTAAGATGATTTATCAAGGCACGGAATTCATGGCAGAGATCTTGGAAAAAACAGGCTATTTCCTTTGTGGTGACGACCGAGCGGCCATGTCCTTTGATATCATAGATCAGCGTATTATAGTTTTGCCCAAGTAGAGGCAGGAGAGATTGCCAAATTGACGAGTCAAAACTTAAACCGTGAATGAAGACAAGTGTAGGTCTGCTAGATTCATAGTCATGGTAAGAGTAGTACAGATCATAATCTTTCATTTTAAGATAGGGCATGGTTTTATCCTCATTTCTTCGTATAAAATATCATTTGAACACGCTAGCTTACCTTGTCTAGTGTCCTTACTTATTTATGCTCCGTACTCAAAACTTATTAACGGTTTGACTTTAGAGCAAAACAGTTTTAAATACTACCCCTAACGAACAATCTATTCTAAATATGATCATACATTGAATATGCTCTATGCCTGAAATTGTATGGTCCCACATAGTCATACTTCTCTTGCACTATAACCATCAGAATTAACACAAAAAAGGTGTTCTGTCTTTTCTACTAATGTCATACGATTAAATATTAATCTGTAAATTATTAGGACGATATGAATGAAGCTTAAGACCCGTACATACATAAACTCAAAACCACGACCAACGACCGACTAATAAATTTAAAAAGATTTACAATACTAGCGTTTTATCGCAATGGTGTAATGATAGTGTAACGGTCGGTGTGTTATCATTACGTAAATTGTTGAAACTTAATAGAAAATGTGTGAGATATGTCATATCTAATGGTTTGCTTAAATAGCATCCGAAGATTTTGATTATTATGACATCATTTTAGTCTATTCTTTCCATTTTGTAAAATTTTATCACTAATCGAGTCCGTTGTTTTTGGGAGGTGTAAGCATGTCACGATCATCGCCACCGGCGCAGTTTCTATTTTTCTTAAAAAGAGAAAGAGGCGTGCAGGAGTCACTACCACGTCATTATGTCACGCTGGTCAAAGCGCGTTCGATCGAACAAGCCGTCAAGCGTTTTGAAAAGATGTATAGGGCAACATATAGCGGGCTGTTTAAAGTCAATGCCCGTACATACCATGTCTTTTACTCGAAGCGAAAAGGGGATTGTTTGGAAGAGACGATGTACCAAGTGACATTGTATGAAGATGGATAAAAAATAGCAAAAATTGCCGAAATATCTTCCTAGACTCTCATAATGTGGTAAGTTATAATGGAAAATCAATGGAAAGTAATAGGGCTATTTGAACTGTTTAAATAAAAATAAATAGGAAAAAGAGAAGGGTGATGACTTTGTTAGATCATTCTCGCCCCTGTCTCGTCTTTAAGAACATGGCCTCCCGGTAGTTGCATGTTTAGAGGGAAAAAAGTAACGACATAATTCTAGAAACCTTACGAATCATCTATGAATCTTTGATCTAAGCTCCTTAAAGTTAAACCTGTTAAACGTTTAGCTTTTTGTTTTAACGTTTCATTTCAATAACAAATATTATCAATTTGATAACGACCGACTTACTGGTCCAACAAAAATACGAAAATAAAAAAATAGACAAAGAATGCTATGAGGAGAAAGGGCGGAGCATATCATGACCAAATTTTCATTTTTTATTGAATATGACGGAAGAAAATCACATCTGGCGGAGAATTCGCAGCCAATTGAAACAATCCTTGCAGATGATGTCAAGAAAGCCATTGAACAGTTCGCGAAAAAGAATAAATTGCATGAAGTGGATTACGATGACTTGCAACAAGGTGGTTATCGAGTCTTCTTCAAACAAAGTCGAATGTTTGCAAAAAAAAGGGAACAAATTTACTATATCATTCCAGAATAAACGAGTTTATTCTATTATTTAAGAGACTGATAGACTCCCGGTATATTAATAAAGGTATGGAAAAATCTCTTTAAAATTGTCTAAATTTGTATTATACTTTAATAAGCATTTTTAAGTCTAAAGAGTGGAAGAATAGAAATTATTGTCTACTTCATAACAGCTTAAGACAACAATTCAAGTTGTTAAATTTTATAAATTTAGAACATAGTAGCCTTATTCATCTACAAATATGCTATAATGACAACATTATGAGATCTAATTCTAAATTATTTGACAAAGTGGAGGCGACTATGGAAGAAACGATAAGTTTGAAAGAGATTTTTGCAACGTTGAAGAAACGTCTACTTCTCATTATTACCATTACCCTATTAGCTACAATTATAAGCGCTATTTTTACTTTTTTCTTTATTACACCGCAATATAGTGCATCAACTCAAATACTAGTTAACCAGCAAAGCTCAAAAGATAGTCTATATAATCAGAATGCTGTGCAAACAAACGTACAGCTCGTCAATACGTATAGCGGCATTGTGAAAAGTCCAATTATCCTAAATCAAGTGATAAAGGATTTGAATTTAGATTATTCAGCAGAAGCTCTTCAAAGTATGATTTCTGTCGAAACAGTCCAAAACGCTCAATATTTTAATGTGACGGTCAAAAACACCGATCCAGCAGAGGCTGTTCAAATTGCTAATAAAACGGCTTCCATCTTTAAAACACAAATTAAGAAAATCATGAAAGTGGATAACGTGACCGTTCTCTCGAAAGCCAATTTAGCAAGTAGTGAAAATCCAGTCAGCCCGAATCCAAAAATGAACATGGCGATTGCCTTTGTTGTTGGATTAATGATTTCTGTCGGTCTTGCTTTCTTGCTAGAGTATCTAGATAATACCGTTAAAACGGAAGATGACCTTGAAAAATTATTGGGTCTTCCTGTCCTTGGTACGATTAGTGAAATATCGGCTGATCAACATCACGTGAAGAAAACATCCCATGCGGCACATACACAGGCAAGGGGGGATCACCTTGAAGCGTAAATTAAGCAAAAGAAAAACTATGACAGAAATGAAGCAGCGCAGTCTCGTTTCCTTTAATAACCCAAAATCCCCGATCGCAGAACAATATCGGACGATACGTTCGAATATTGACTTCTCAACGGTGGATCAAGAATTAAAGACGATCATGGTGACCTCATCAAGTCCAGGTGAAGGGAAATCAACAACAACAGCGAACCTTGCCGTTGTGATGGCCCAGCAAGGGAAGAATGTCCTAGTTGTTGATGCGGATTTACGTAAACCAACGGCTCATTATACATTTAGACTCGCTAATACAACAGGACTTACGACGGTCTTAACGAAGAAAGACACCTTAGAAGAAGCCATTCAAAAGACCGAAGTCGATCATTTATTTGTTCTAACGAGTGGCCCAGTCCCACCGAATCCAGCGGAACTATTAAGTTCAGCTGCTATGAATGCGTTTATGAAATATGCTCTCACGTTATTTGATGTGGTTATTTTTGATACACCGCCCGTGCTTGCGGTAACAGACGCACAAGTCATGGCGAATCAATGTGATGGGACCGTTCTTGTTGTTCAAAGCGGTACAACAGAGAAGGAAGCGGCTGTAAGTGCAAAAGAATTACTTGTTAAAGCCCAAGCAAAATTGCTAGGTGTGGTTCTAAACCGTAAGAAGCAAACAAAAGGTAGTCACTACTACTATTATTACGGTAATAGTTAATCGATTGTATAGGGGGAGGTGTAGTTATGATAGATATCCACTGTCATCTTATTCCAGGAGTTGATGATGGACCAGAAAATGAAGAAATGGTTCTTTCAATGGGGAGAGAAGCCATGAAGGAAGGGATTACCCATATCGTAGCGACTCCTCATCACCGTAATCGAGCTTGGGATAATCCTAAAGCTTCTGTTGTAAAAAATGTTGAATTAATTAATCAACTCTTCGCAATAGAAAACATCAACGTCATAGTTTTACCTGGACAAGAGCCGAGAATCTTTGGTGAAATGGCCTTGCCTGAATCAGAGGAAGAACTCGTGACCGTTAACGAAACGGGTTCCTATATATTAGTTGAATTTCCGACACAGAATGTCCCGAGATACGCAGAACAATTATTCTTTGACTTGCAAGTCAAGGGAATCACTCCGATTATCGTTCATCCTGAACGTAATCAAGAAATCTTTGATCATCCAGACATGCTTTATAACCTAGTCAAAAATGGAGCACTATCTCAAATCACCGCAGCAAGTCTTATTGGTAAGAATGGAAAGAAAGTTAAAAAGTTAACAATGCAAATGGTCGAGCATGGATTAACCCATGTCCTTGCCTCAGATTCCCATAATACGACAAATCGACCATTTTATATGAGAGAAGCATTCCATGAGCTTGAACAAAACTTTGGTAGAGACATGGTTTACTTATTTCAGGAAAATGCCGAGCTTATTATCGATGGGAAAATGGTGAACAGGGAAGAGCCTAATAGAATTAGAGAGAAAAAGTTTTTGGGGATATTTTAAATTAAACTCTTGAGGGGAGATTTTGAAGTGAAAAAAGTAAAAAAAGCGATTATTCCTGCTGCTGGACTCGGTACCCGTTTTTTGCCAGCTACAAAAGCCATGCCGAAAGAAATGCTTCCAATTGTCGATAAACCAACCATTCAATATATTGTGGAAGAAGCGGTAGAAGCAGGCATCGAAGATATCATTATTGTTACAGGTAAAGGGAAACGTGCGATCGAAGACCACTTCGACTTTGCCTTCGAACTTGAAGATAATCTTATTAAAAAAGGAAAGTTGGACTTATTAGAAAAAGTACAAAAATCATCTAAGATTGATATCCATTACATAAGACAGAAAGAACCACTTGGTCTTGGTCACGCTGTATGGATTGCACGAAAATTTATTGGGAATGAACCATTTGCGGTATTACTTGGTGATGATATTGTTCAGGCAGAAAAACCATGTATTGGTCAACTTACTGAACAATATGAAAAAACAGGTCGTTCTGTGATCGGAGTACAAGAAGTACCTGAGAATCAAACACATCGTTATGGGATAATTAATCCAACGAGCCAAGATGGTCGATTATATAGTGTTAAACAGTTTGTGGAGAAGCCTGAGAAAGATGCACCTTCTAATTTAGCTATTATGGGACGTTATGTTTTATCACCTGAAATTTTTAATTTTCTTGAGAAAAAAGAGATTGGTGCTGGTGGAGAGATTCAATTGACTGATGCTATTCAGAGATTGAATGATCTTCAAGGTGTTGATGCTTATAATTTTGAAGGTAATCGTTATGATGTTGGGGAGAAGGTTGGATTTGTGCTCACTCAAGTTGAGTTGGCGTTGAAAAATGAGGATATTAAGAATGATGTGCTTGAGGGGATTAATAAGATATTACAAAAAATTAATACTAAGTTAGGGGTGTAATGAATGCCCTTAACAAAATTCAATGAGGAAGTTCCATATAATGGATCAATCAAGCGAAATTCTGCAAGAAATAACCGGATATATTTTGTTTTTAAAAGAATTTTAGATGTATTTGGTGCACTTGTTGGCTTAATTCTAAGCATGCCTTTGTTCTTACTTATTGCATTCTTTTACATGTTCGGAGAACAAAAAGGACCTGTCTTTTTCAAACAATGTAGAATTGGATTGAATGGTAAAGAATTTTATATTTTTAAGTTTCGTTCAATGGTTGTTGATGCAGATAAGAAATTAAAAACAAATAAGCTGCTTTATCAAAAATATATAGCGAATAACTATAAATTAGAACCTAAAGAAGATCCAAGAATTACAAAATTTGGACAGTTCTTAAGGAAAACAAGTTTAGATGAAATACCTCAGTTAATAAATGTTCTAAAAGGAGATATGAGTTTAATAGGGCCAAGACCGGTCGTAGAGGAAGAATTAAAAGAATATGGGAATGAGTTAAATCGTTTTCTTTCTATAAAACCTGGAGTAACAGGTTATTGGCAAGTCTCTGGGCGAAGTTCAGTCGGGTATCCAGAGAGAGTTGATATTGAGTTGTTCTATGTCCAAAATCAAACTTTTAAGTTAGACATTAAGATTTTAATTAAGACAATTTCTATGGTTATATTAAGGCGTGGTGCATATTAGTAATTTGTATATGAGTTTTTTAGGACTATTTTTGTTAAAAATACTACAGATTAGTTATAAAAATTTTTGGAACAAAATAAGTGGAAAATTTATATCATGAAAAGTTTAATATAATTTAATGAAAAAAATAGATATTAAAGAATTTTTTGAATTTAAAAATATAAAATAATATTATTTATAAGAATGGAGAATGGGGTTGAAATTCTATATTAATGGACGTTTTTTAACACAGTCAATTACAGGAGTTCAACGTTTTGCAAGAGAAATTATTCTAGAATTGGACAAATATCTAAATAACACGGATTTAAATATTGAAGTACTTGTTCCTCATAAAAACAATATAAACATTAGATATAATAATATTAAAATTATAAAATGTGGTAAATTAGGTGGTCATCTTTGGGAACAAATAGAACTACCACGCTATTCAAAAGATGGATTGTTATTAAATCTTTGCAATACCGGACCTATATTTAAACGTAAACAATTTATAGTTATACATGATGCAGCTGTTTATACAAATCCTGAAACATATTCAAAAGCATTTGTCTTTATTTACAGAATGATTTACAAAATAATAACAAAATTCTCTCTTAAAATTTTTACTGTTTCTGATTTTTCGAGAAAAGAAATCTCCAAGTATTGCAATATTTCAAGTGAAAATATCAAAATAATTTCAGAAGGAAAAGAACATATACTAAGAATTGAATCATCACGTAGTATCATAGATTCGTATGATTTAGTAACAAATCAATATGTTTTAGCTGTAAGTAGTCTAAATCCGAACAAGAATTTTGAAAGTATATTAAAAGCTATTGAACTTCTTTCTGAGAGTCAAATTAAAGTAGTTATTGCAGGTGGAAAAAATAATAAAGTTTTTAAAGAATTAGGGTATTCGTTTGATGAGAATACTGTAATTCAAGTAGGTTATGTTTCGGATAGTGAATTAAAAGCGTTGTATGAAAATGCTTTGTGTTTTGTATTTCCATCTTTTTATGAGGGGTTTGGATTGCCTCCGTTAGAAGCTATGGCATGTGAATGTCCAGTAATAGTTTCTAAAACTTCATCTTTACCTGAAGTTTGCGGAGAAGCTGCACTTTATATAAATCCCCGAAAACCTACTGAAATTGCTCAGCAGATAAGAAAAATATTATCGGACCATAATTTAAGAAAAAATTTAAGTAGAAATAGTATTAAGCAGTCAGAGAAATTCACATGGGAAAAAGGTTTAAAAACAATAATTAATGAAATTAACAATATGGTAATGGAACAAAAATAATAGTAGTTAAGGTTGGTCTGCTATATAACTAGAACTTAAAAAAACTTTAAAAGAATTTTATAAATTAAATGTTGTTGTAAGTGGTGACATAACAGAGTATTAGTTAGGACTTTTTGCATATATATTCACCCTTATAATACTCGTATAATACCTATTTTACATACAATTATGTTTTAGGTTTGTTTTAGAATTAAAAGATTTAATCAAATTTCATTAAAAATGATGAATTTTTCAAATAGTATTACAAATTATAATTAAAAAGAGGAGAATTGCTTAAAAATTTAATATTGAATTTTCATTGGAGTGATAATATGAAATTTTCTTTAATATTAACAACAATTAATAGAACTGATGAAATTGAAAAATTTATAGAATCATTGTTAATTCAAGAATATTCAAACTATGAGTTAATAATAGTTGATCAAAATGATGATGACAGACTACTTAATATTGTTAATTATTTTAAAAATAAAATCGAATTAAAATATGTGAAATCTTTAAAAGGGCTCTCAATTGGTAGAAATATAGGTATTAAATATGCTAGCGGGGAAATTATAGCGTTTCCAGATGATGATTGTTGGTATGATAATAATCTATTAGAAAAAGTCTATAGATTTTTTTATAATAACCCTAAATATGATGGTTTAACAGGGCTACCAGTTGATGAATTTGGAAGAGCATCAATTGGAAGGTTTGATCAAAGTTCTGGAGATGTAAATCAAAGGAATGTTTGGGCAAGAGGAATATCGTATACTATTTTTGTGAAGATAAATGTTATTAATAAAGTCGGAACTTTTGATGAAAAACTTGGGGTTGGAGCAAATACATTGTGGGGATCAGGAGAGGAAACTGATTTTCTATTAAATGCTCTAAAACTTGGTAAAAAAATATATTATGAACATAAAATAACTGTTCATCATCCGAATCCAACTAAAACATACAATGCAAATGTAATTAAAAAAGCATTTAATTATGGAGCAGGTATGGGTAGAGTTTTAAAAAAACATAATTATTCAATACATTATGTTCTATACATTTTATTAAAACCTTTTATTGGAACGTTACTTTCCTTGTTGATGGGTAAAATTGGTAAATCAAAATATCATTTCAGTGTGTTTAAAGGTAGGTTAATTGGTTGGATGTCAAATGGATAGGGTGATATAAATGGATTTAACTTGTAATTTAACAAAACATAAAAGCATATATCAACAAGTATCTATAAGATATTTTTTAAATATATTTATACCAACAATTTTTTTATTGATCTTAATCATATATGGAGTTTCTTTTAAACTAATTTTATCATGGTATATTTTCTTGATTGTATATTTTGTCATGACAAACTTAACTTCAAAATTAAAAATAGGAATTGTATTCATACTAACATTATATAACACAACAGAAAGCATTTTATATAATTTCGGATATAGACCATTTTGGTGGGCTTCGGAGAAATTAATATACTCTGCAACAGAGGTTAGTTTTTTTTCAATAATTATTATTTTTATTTTATTATTTACAAAATTAGGTTTTAGTTCTAAAGATATTAGTATGATATACGTCAGGATAAGTCAGTTAGAAAAAAAAATTAATAATATATCCAAAGAGCGTAAAGTGCTATTATATGCAATCTTTAGTATCTTAATGATGATAAATTGGATACAACTCTTGAAAGTTGGATTAGGAAATGTAATACACTCTGCAAGAAGGGTCTATTCTGCAGACATATTAATAACTCATAGTTTTTACTATCAATTGTTTTCAATAAGCCTTAGTTTGATAATAATAATTTGTATAATTAATTTATACAAAAAAAAATCTAGCAATTTACTTTTGGTATTGTCTTCTACTTTATTTATTTTTTTCTGGTTACCTTCTATAATTATTGGATCTAGGAAAGAACTTCTTATTGTTATGCTTGGAATTTGGGCAATAAAATTAAAAAGTAGATTTTTTCGATTTCTAATAATAACTTTAATAATTATTTTTTTAAGCATGCCATTATTTTTTGATGGATTTAATTTAATAGATTCATTGCACGAATTTGCATTACCGCAATATATATTATTTGCCTTTATGGAGTATGACATAAAAGGACCATTTAATTATTTTTCAGGCTTATTTTTCATGGTACCAAGTTTATTACGACCTATTCATTTAATAGACATGGGAAGTTGGTTTTTTACTTTAAAAATAACTAATGTTGGTTTAGGCAGTCACCCTTTTGCCGAAGCTTATATGAATTTTGGAGAATTTGGGTTATTTATTTTCCCCATTATATTTATAATTCTAACTAAATTTATAATATTTCTTAGTAAAGTTAATGCTGCTTTTTGGATTTCTGGATTTCCATATTTGATTTTTTTAATTAATAGGAGTGATTTTTGGACTTGTATTTTTTTTGTATTTTATACAGGCTTACTTTTTATTCTTTTTCTAGAATACCCGAAAAAAGAAAAAAGGAATTAATAAGAGGGTATTTACGGTTGTTTATATTTTGATTTTTATAACATCATATAATCATATTAAGAAAGTGGTTAAAATAAAAGATTTTTAGAGTTTGATCTAAAAATATAGGAAAGGTAAATAAGATTATCTAAATAGTGCTTACCACAGTCGGAAGCTATAAAGTAATACTAAAAGCTTTAGGGGTAACCATAAAACAGAATTGAGAAAGGTTTGTGAAAAATGAAAACTCCTTTAGTAAGTGTTATTCTACCAATATACAACGTTGAAGATTATTTGGAGAGATGTATTAATTCAATATTGAATCAGAAATATAAGAATATAGAAATACTTGCAATAAACGATGGTTCCACTGATAAATCTTTAGAAATATTAAGAAAATTTAGTCGTTTAGATTCTCGTGTTAAAATAACAAATAAAAAAAATGGAGGACAAGCTAGTGCAAGAAATTTAGGTATTGAATTAGCTCAAGGAGAATATATTTTGATGGTTGATAGTGATGATTATCTAGAAGAAAATACTATATTGGAATGTATTAAAGAGATAGTGAATACAAGATATGATTTGTTAATATTTGATTTCTATAGAGTTAATAATAAAGGTATAAAAAAGCATATAGTGACTGGCACTAAACTACATACAGCATCTACAGTACCTTGGAACAAATTTTATAGAAAAAGTTTATGGGAAAATTTAAGCTTTCCTGAAGGGTATTGGTATGAAGATTTAGGGATAGTGCCTGTAGTAGTTGCCAATTCTCGTTACATTAAAAAGATTGATAAACCACTTTATAATTATGATATTTCAAGGCAAGATTCTCAAACTAATACCATTAATCCTAAAAGAATAACGGATTTAATAACTATGGTTATAAACGTTTATAACCAGTTGAAACTAAATCAAAAATTACTTATTTACGAAAAGGAGCTTGAAAGTCTATTTATTGAACATATATTATATAATTTAGTCTTGAAATTAATATTTGTAGATGACTTAAATCTAAAAGACCAAATTATTAATAAGGTTAACAAAACTCTTAATTTATATTTTCCTAATTGGAAAAAGAGTGAATTTATTAATAAGAGGGGAATAAATGGCAAGGTAAAATGGTTTATAATAGATAGTTATTTAAATGGAAAATATCAATATGCAAAATACCTTTGGAGATATCCAAAAAACATCAAAAATTTTTTCAATAAAATTTAGTAGAAGAATTAATATTATCACAAAAAATTAAAGTTAATTTGATTATTAATAATGAGGTGTTGTTTTGAAAAAAATTTTTATATCATTTTATTTAAATCAGAATCTTGGTGATGATTTATTTGTTAAAATTCTATGTGAAAAATATCAAAAAACAAAGTTTTATATTTATGGTGATAAAAAAAATAAACATACATTTGATGAATTAAAAAACCTAAAATATATATCATCTAACTTTTTATTAAAATTTATAGATAAAATCTCATTTAAATTTTTATATAAGTCAATTATAAGAACTTTAATAGGCTATTTAGTAGATGCTAATGTGTATATTGGTGGTTCTTTGTTTATGCAAGATGAAAATTGGAAAAAAAAAATTGAAATAGATAGAAAAATGATTATGTCAAATAAGCCGAATTTTTTAATTGGTTGTAATTTTGGCCCTTATGAAACACAATCTTTTTTACAGAGCTATAAGCAAATATTAACGAGATATAATGATGTTTGTTTTAGGGATAATAAATCGTATAAATTGTTTAATGATCTTAATAATATACGAGTAGCTCCAGATGTTGTATTTAATCTTAAGTATCCTCCATCATTTAAACATAATAATAATGTTGGAATATCAATAATTGATCTTAGTAATCGTGGAAAATTAAAAAAATATAAAGAAAAATATCTGAAGAAATTAAAATCGATTTGTGAGTATTATATAGAAAAAGAACATAGCATTACGTTGTTTTCTTTTTGTAAAAATGAAGGTGATGAAAAAGCAATTAAAGAGCTTTTAGAACTATTTGATTTGAATATAAAGAGAAAAATTAATGTTGTATGTTATAGGGATAACCTAGAATACTTGCTTTCAGAATTAAGTAAAATTGATATATTGTTTGCAACAAGATTTCATTCAATGATATTAGGTTTTCTTTTTGGCAAAAAGGTAATTCCAATAATATATAGTGAAAAAATGACGAATGTTCTTAAAGACTTGAACTATTCTGGTAGTTATTGTGAGATAAAGGATTTAGATGATTTTGATATTAATAATATCAATATAGATAATAATATTGCTATATATATGGATAAAATAATTAAAAAGTCCAATGAACAATTTAAAGTTTTAGATGAATTTTTGAAACTTTAAGTTATAAAAATATGATCCTTTGACAAAGGAGAAACTATGAAAGCTAAAAGAAGTATATTAAATCTAATTTTTGGAATTGGAAGCCAATTAATCACTATATTATTAGGTATAATTATTCCCAGATTATTCTTAGTCCATTTTGGCTCTGAAGTTAATGGGTTATTATCATCAATTGGACAGATTGTTATATACTTGTCTCTTTTAGAGGCGGGAGTAGGTGCTGCTTCACTCCAAGCATTATATAAACAAGTAACAAAAGGGGATAAACGAAGCATTAATGAAATATTATCAGCAACTTCATTATATTATAAAAAAACTGGAATATACTATTTCATAAGTGTTATATTAATTTCCATTATTTATCCAATAATTGTTCATAGTAATATTAATAAAATAACAATTGCTACAGTTATTTTACTAACTGGATTGGGAGGTGCATTTAATTATTATTTTCAAGGCACATATAAAATATTTTTAATAGCTGAAGGCAAAAGCTATATCGTCACCATTATTACAACAATAATTAATATTTTAATTAATATTGCCAAGATTATATTAATAATTAAAGGATTTAATATTATTATTATTCAAACCTCATATTTTATATTAACAATTATTCAAATACTATTTTATAAGATATATATAGCTAGAAAATATACGTGGATTAAACTAAATGAAAAACCAAATTTACAAGCTATCTCTCAAAAAAAATCAGTGCTAATACACCAATTATCATTTCTGATTTTTAATAATACAGATGTATTAATACTAACTATCTATACAAATTTAAAAATAGTTAGTGTGTATGTGTTATATAATATGCTATTTACTGTTCTTGATAATTTTATTAATACGATTAATAGTAGTATTACTTTTGCTCTTGGACAAACGTATCATGAAGATTCTAAAAAGTTCCTTAGGTTTCAAGACGCATATGAAGTTTACTTTATGGCGTTTGTTTTTGCATTATTCACTGTTGCGTATATTTTAATTTTACCTTTTATGAGACTTTATACTGCAGGTATAAATGATGTTAATTATATTGACTTTTGGATTCCTATATTATTTGTTTTTCTAAAACTTTTAGTAAATGCTAGAGTATCTTCTAATAACCTAATTAATATAGCTGGCCATTTTAGAAAAACACAATATAGGTCTATATTAGAGTCTTCAATTAATATAGTTCTTTCAATAATTTTCGTTAATTTTATTGGTATTTATGGGGTACTTATCGGTACCATATGTGCATTGTTATATCGCTCAATCGATATGATAATATATTCCAATTTAAAAATATTAAATAGAAAGCCGATCATAACAATTAAAAGATGGATAATAAATTTAATTATTTTCATAACAGTAAACATCATTTTTCACAATATAAATATAAGACTCACTTCATATTTTGAAATTATTACCACAGCAATATTATTAACTATTGTTATTTTACCTTTATATTTGATTTTATGTTCATTATTTGAAAGAGACATATTTGTTTTTTCAAAAAACCTTTTAATAAATTATATTAAAAATTATAAAAAGGAAAAACAAGTTGCTAACTAATTCGTTGAGTTTTTGTTTTTAGTATCAGAGTGTATTTTTTATCTGGAGGTATTAAAATGAATTTAGCTCCATATTTAGAAAATTCCGAGGAGATAATTAGTGAAATTAACACATGCCTTATTAATAATAGAAATAAAAAAAAGATCAAAAAAGAAATGTGTGACCTAAAAAATGAATTAGATAAAAAAGTTAATAAAACTTTATTGAAAAATATTGATTTATTATTTGAACTATTATTTAACTTTGTGGATGGTAATCTTTCAGAAGATGTACTGGATTTTTATTTAAAAAAACAACTTAATGTGACTAAAGAAGTTAGTGAAATTTTAATTAAGAATTTAAATTTAAACAACCAAAAAAGCGAAAGTATACACGACAATATTCAGATGACTTCAAAAGTTAGTGTAATAATTACGACTTATAATAGAAAAAAGTATTTGAATCAAGCTATAAGAAGTATACTTAATCAGAATTATCATAATTTGGAAATTATTGTTATAGATGATAATTCTACAGACGGGACAAAAGAATTAATGATTAAAAGTTATGATGATAATGAAAGAGTTATATATTATAAAAATACTATAAATAAAGGTCCAGGTATTAATAGAAAATTTGCATTTAAAAAATATGCACAGGGTGATTATATTTTATTCTTGGATGATGATGATTATCTGATTGACAAGAAATACTTAAGTAAAGCAATAGAATTTCATACTAAGCATCCAAATATTTCATTTGTTGCAGCTGATGTGTTTTATGAAAATTCAAAAAATAACCAACTTATCGCTTCAAAATTAAACTTAGACGAAATTGTTGATAACTATGATTATTTTATGCACTTTGAGAAGAGTGGTTACCCAAAGCCTGTATCAACATTAACTGCAGTTTTTAAACGCGATTCACTAATTAAAATGAATATATTAGACATGAAGATGGTTAATGATTCATCTATTTATCTTCGTTCATTACTAGTTGGAGATGCTGGATATTTAAATACAATAGTTGGAGTATATAGAATTCACGGTAATAATATAACATTTAACCTTACAAAAGAATTTATTATTGAAAATTTAAATGAAAAAAAAATGATTAAAAAAATTGCTGTTAATAAATTTGGTTACGATGCAAATGATATGGAAAAATGGTTTGATTACAATGCTTATGTAACGATTTCATATTATATAAAAAATTCAGCCAAAAAATACAAAAATATTAAGTTTATGCTAAATTGGTCTTATGAAAATTGTTCAAATATATACAAAATATTAAAAAGAGAATCGAAAATCGTACTTATTAAAAATTTGTTGTTAAAATTTGCTTCATCTAAAAATTAATTTTTTGAAGTAAGGGATGATGTCTACTAAACTATTAAAAAATCTTTATTCTAAATTATTATATAATTTAATCATAGATTATGAAATTTTGATATACGAAAATATTCATAAATTAATTAGTAGTATAAAATGTATGATCTATGAATTAATTAATTATTTCAATAATAGATGCTAATAAAATTCAAGGGGTTATTTTATGCGAATAGCAATAGTAGTAGATTGGTTAGTAACATATGCAGGTGCTGAAAAAGTATTAGAACAAATGTTAAAAGTGTACCCTAATGCCGACTTATATAGTTTAGTAGATTTTATTCCAGAAGGTAAAAGAGATTTTATTCTAAATAAAACAGTAACAACATCCTTTATTCAAAAATTACCTTTCTCCAAGAAAAAATATAGAAGTTACCTTTCACTCATGCCGTTAGCAATTGAACAATTAGATGTCTCTAAATATGACGTTGTTATTTCAAGTTCTCACTGTGTGGCTAAAGGGGTAATTACAGGTCCTGATCAACTTCATATTTCATACATCCACTCACCGATTAGATATGCTTGGGATTTACAACATCAATATTTAAGAGAGTCGGGCTTAGATAAGGGAATCAAGGGATGGATGGCGAAGAGAATATTACACAAAATGAGATTGTGGGATTATCGTACATCGAACGGAGTAGATTACTTTTTGTCAAATTCAGATTATATTGGTAGAAGGATTTGGAAAGTATATCGCAGAGAAAGTGATACAATTTATCCGCCTGTTAGTGTAAAGGATTTTGATTTGCAGATTGAAAAAGAAGATTTTTATGTAACAGCTTCTCGCATGGTTCCCTACAAAAAAATGGATTTGATTGTAGAAGCATTTTCAACAATGCCAGATAAAACTCTCTATGTGATTGGTACTGGTCCTGATTTCAATAAAATTAAAAGTAAAGTCACTTCAAATGTTAAATTATTAGGTTACCAAGAATTTAGTGTATTGAAAGATTACATGCAAAGAGCAAAAGGATTCGTATTTGCTGCTGAAGAGGATTTTGGCATTACACCAGTTGAAGCACAGGCATGTGGTACGCCTGTCATTGCATATGGTAAAGGTGGAGCTCTTGAGACTGTTCGTGGTCTAGATCAAGAACGACCAACAGGTACATTTTTCAAAGAACAAACTGTAGATTCCCTAAAAGCAGCTGTACAAGTATTCGAAGAAAATTATCAACATATTAATCCGAATAATTGTAGAGATAATGCATTAACTTTTTCTGAAGAAAGATTTAGAAATGAATTTAGAGATTACGTAGAAAATAAAGTAAGAGAAAAATGGGGCACTGAAAACTTAATGTTAAATCATTAATTAAATTTAAATTTGGGAGGAGAAACTATGAAATTAGTCTTACTTTCAGGCGGCTCAGGCAAACGCCTCTGGCCACTATCAAATGATGCCCGATCAAAACAATTTCTAAAAGTCCTTGAAAATGATAACCAAGATCTCTGTTCCATGGTTCAACGCGTCTATGGACAATTAGAAAAGGTTTCGTTAGATAAATCAACAGTTATTGCCACAAGTAAAAGCCAAGTGGAAATGCTACATAATCAATTGGGAGATAATGTTCCATTGATTGTAGAACCAACTCGTCGTGATACATTTCCAGCTATTGCACTTGCAGCCACTTACCTCTACTCGGTACAAGGTGCTAGTTTAAATGATGTTGTTGGTGTTCTTCCTGTTGATCCTTATGTTGATGATCACTTCTTTAATCGGATCACTGATTTAGAGAAACTTTTACAGGATACAAATGCTGATCTCGCTCTTATGGGTGTTAAGCCAACTTATCCTTCTTCAAAATACGGTTACATAGTCCCTGATGGAGAACATGAAAGTGAAGATTATGTAAAAGTTAATCGATTTACGGAAAAACCAACGGAAGAACAAGCGAAAGACTTAATTGAAAACTCTGCTTTATGGAATTGTGGCGTTTTCGCATTTAAATTGGATTACATTATTTCAAAACTTGAAGCTCAAGGATTACCAATCCAGTATGATGAGCTATCCAAACAATTTGATAAATTACCTAAAATTAGTTTTGATTATGAAGTGGTAGAGAAAGCTAACAGTATTGTTGCTTTACCTTACGAAGGGTACTGGAAAGATCTTGGGACTTGGAATACTTTGACTGAGGAAATGGCAACCAATCAATTAGGTAAAGGGATCATTAGTGAAGATAGTGAAAATACCCATTTGATTAATGAGCTTGATATCCCTGTAACGGTTTTAGGTGTATCAAATGCTGTTATCGCTGTCAGTCCAGACGGTATCTTAGTAGCAAACAAAGAACAAAGTCCTAGAATAAAAGAGGTAATGAACGGATTTGAACAGCGTCCAATGTATGAAGAAAGACTATGGGGTTCATATAAAGTCCTTGACTATACACGATATGAAGAAAATGAGCAAGAGGTTCTTACCAAAAGAGTAAAGGTTAAGAACGGTAAACATATTAGCTATCAGTATCATGAATTACGTCAAGAAGTATGGACAATTGTCAATGGTGAAGGGTTGTTTGCTATTGATGGTGTAATAAAGCCAATTAAAGTCGGAGATGTTCTATCAATTCCAGAGGGCGTGGCACATGCAATAAAAGCGACCACTGATCTTGAATTGATTGAGGTACAAACAGGTAGCCAACTTGTGGAAGCGGATATCAATCGAATCTATATGACTTGGGAAGAAGTTGAATTAAATAGTCAATTTGTGCAAGGATAAGTTTTAAAGTAAAAGTTTATTTGATCTAACCTTTTTTGTCAAAGTGATTATTTTTACCTTTTCAATAAGAGATTAATTTTATAAGTAGAACATTCAACTCTCACATAGGTATTCATACTTTGTGAGAGTTTTTTACAAAAGTAGGTTCATAGAGAAATTAAGTAAGTTACTAAAGGAGCATTTAAATTGTCTCAAGAGCCATTATTTCTTACACCAGTATTTCAAGATCGTATTTGGGGTGGAACGCAGTTAAGAGACACATTTGGATATCAAATTCCATCAGAAACAACGGGGGAATGTTGGGGAGTTTCGGCTTTGCCTCATGGTCCTTCTGTAGTTAAAAGTGGAATATACGAAGGTCAAACTCTAGATGAACTTTGGACGAGTCATCCGGAGTTATTTGATCATTTTAAGAGTAAAGACTTTCCGTTATTAACGAAATATTAGATGCAAAAACGGATCTATCCGTTCAGGTTCATCCTGAGGATACTTATGCACAAGAGAAGGAACAGCAGCCTTTTGGGAAAACAGAATGCTGGTACATTATTGACTGTGAAGAAGATTCAGAGATTGTCTTTGGTCATAATGCTTCATCACCGGAAGAATTTCAAAGAATGGTGAATGAAGGACGTTGGGAGGATCTCCTACTTAAAGTGAAAGTTAAACCAGGTGATTTCTTCTATGTACCAAGCGGAACGATTCATGCTATTGGCAGTGGCATTCTTATTTTAGAATCTCAACAAAGCTCTGATATAACCTATCGTGTCTATGACTATAATCGAACGGATGCTCAAGGTAACAAAAGAGATCTACATATTCGTCAGTCTATTGAAGTAACACAGTATCCACATCAAGATCCTACGCTTACATACCACATAAAACAAGAAGGACAAGCCGTCTTTACCGAACTATGTCGTGAAAAATACTTCTCTGTGTCTAAATGGGATATTCGCGGACAATCTAAAACTATTACGAAAGACTGGCCATTTCTATTAGCAAGTGCCATTAAAGGCAATGGCGAATTAGTGATTGGAGACAAGACATTTTCGCTTAATACTGGAGATCATTTTATTCTTCCAGCAGCGATACAAGAATTTTCGTTAGAAGGGCAATGTGAACTTATCGTTTCTCATGTAGTTTGATAGAAAAACTTCTCGGATTGAAAGGATGAGCCATTAATGAAAACCTCAAGTCTCAAAATCTATGAAATAAAAGAAGAAGCAACACAATCCTCCTTTAAAATTGCACCTGAAAGAGGAGGAATGATAACGAGTCTCATATTACATGGACAAGAATGTCTCTATATGGATGAAGAGTCCTTGCACGATGAGAAGCGGAATGTACGAGGGGGAATCCCTGTTTTATTTCCAATATGTGATCGATTAAGAGGTAACAGGTATAAACATAAGGGAAAGACCTATACCATGTATAATCATGGGTTTGCCCGAAATTTGCCTTGGACCATTGAGGAAATCAATTTCGATACTCAATCTATAACCCTTTCACTCGAATCAGGTTACGAAACAAAAAGACAATATCCTTTTGATTTCAAATTAACTTTCCAATATACCTTAAAAAAAGGGAAACTTCAAATACGTCAACAGTATAAGAATCTATCAGATGATCATTTACCTTTTTACGCTGGGTTCCATCCCTATTTCAATGTTGATCATAAAGTAATAGAAGTGAAGACAGATGCCACAAAGTACTTTGATGTTAATGACGGTAAAGAAAAGACAGTAACCGGAACATTCGACTTAACGGAAACGAAAGAAGCCCTCACCTTGCTTAATAGTGAACAAGGACACATTCGATTCCCAATGAACGCTCAATATGATTTAATGCTATGGATGGGAAAAGAATTCCGATTTATCACGTTATGGTCTGAACCTGGAAAGGACTATGTCTGTGTAGAACCATGGATGGCAAGACCCAATGCAATGAATACGAAAGATTACCTGCACCAGATCTTGCAGGACCGTGAAATGAACACTTACTTTGAAGTGGGATTGGTGGAGAAGGGGGGGAATAGCTAGGGTGTACGATTTGTTTCACCTTAGCAGCCTCACTAGCTGCTGTGTACTTCTTTCTAAGTATACAAAAAGTGATAATTTTTGAGTGAAACCTGTTCAATCTTATTTGTGGAAATCTCTATAATTTAGTTTAGCGATTTTACCGGTTCGGCGGGTGAGACCAAAAATCCCTTGAATTGTAGATAATTAATTAAAACAAGGAGAAATTTTATGCGAAAAGATAACTCTTGGTCAATTGAGTTAAATTTAAATGCGGGTAAGGTTCTAAATTTAAGACCGCATTTACGATTATTTAATGGGGACGAAGAATATGATGAAAATAATATTTATTTTTCTTCTCCACATGTAGATGTTATTCCCGTAGATAATCCGGTTAGAGCTTATTATAGAATGATGTCCTTACTTAAATTATTTAGTGGAATAAACATCTTGTTTGGTGGAAACAGAATCGTTCATAAGGGTACTTTATATTATTTTAATGGCACAACATACCAAAAGTTCTATGGTCCCCAAGAAGATTTAGATATGTTTTTTCAAGAATTAAATATGCCATTTGATGAAAAATTAACAGAACAATTAAATTCAGAGGATGCTAACTATAGAGGTGTAAGTGGTATTATTAAAGCCATGATTAGATATCCTTTAATTAGAGAAAACCTACTGTTATTGACTCTAGGTAGAGAACAAATTATTTATATTTTAATAAATGCTTATAAGATAATTGAAAATATAAAAACTGACTTGAACTTAAGTACCAATAACAGCAAGTTGAAACTCGGAAAAGGTACCCCCAATATCACTGATGAATTACTGAACGATTTAAATAACGCATATAAATATTCGCGTTATATAAATGCAAAAGATGCATCTGGATTACTATGCAGACATGGAGCAACTAAAATAACTGCTCCAGATGAAAAACCTAAAATCGCGGATATTGAGCAAGCTGTAATATCGGCATTAAAATCTTGGATCAATTATAAGTGCAATTATTTTTACGGTCCTATAATTTAAAATCGATTTAACATCACATAGGTTTGTGAGGTTTTTATTTTAGAGACGCAATCTACTGTCACCGCCCGTATTTTTTAGAAAATTATTTATATCGAAAAGAGTAAATAGCCCCAAACCTTTGTGATGCCTAAGACTGATCCCTAATCATGTAATTCCAATATCTTTCGATAATAAATGATACAAAAAATACTTCCTATGTAATAATGTCACACTCATAGAATGCTCACTAATTATAAAGAAGGTCAAGCGGTAAATAATCTGTCATTTACTGATATATTCTTTGTCTTTCGGTGGTAAGAACTATGTGATGGTATTACATTCCATTGACCGTAATCACAAGAAGGATTTACCTACCTTTCTGCCGAATATAGGCAGAAAAAGGAGATTGTTAAATTATGAGAGGAATAGTAATTTCTCCTGTTGAAATAACAGGTAAAAACAGTATGGTTATTAAAGGATTAAACCCAATAAAATTAAGACAATATTTACTTTACTGGGATAAGATTGATTTTCCAAAAAATAATCTTATTGGATTTGGAGAATCACCAGATATTGAGTTTTTAAAACAAGTCGGTGTACTAAAACAAACTAATGTGCAAGTTCTATTAAGCGGAGAAATGACAGAACTATATTTAAAAGGCCAAATTATCGCTCTAAATAAAAATAATGAAGCAGAAAAAGGATGCTGGTCATTAGGACAGACGAATACACATTTGGTGCTTCCTAAGAATGATACTGTCAAGAAAAGGAATATAGAGATAAATTTACATCAAGCTTTACCTATTCCTTCCGATAAAGTATCGCTTGACGACATATTATATTTTAAAGAACGAAGAAAAGATGAATTATTATCATTTCGTGGAATGATGGATGAGTTGTATTTAGAGGTTGCTGATTCATCCGATCAAGATAGAGCAGAGATAAAGAATATTGAAAAATTGCAAAGAAGTTTAATGGACCTGCATAAAGTTATGGATGAATCTTTTTCTCATAGACTTTTAGGAGGTCTCAAAGTTGAGATTGATGTTCCGAATTTATTTGATGCCGCAATAAAAACTGCTAAGGGTGCAGGAGCAGGAGCAGTATTTCATTTCCCTGTTGAATACGGAGCTATTTTGGGACTGGCATCCTCGTTTATTAAAGTAAGTTCTGAAGTTTCTCTGAGACCAAAAGCGATTCCAGATAATCTTCGAGACTTTGCTTATCTATATTATGCAGAAAAAGAACTTCAATAGTTTTGCGTCTACTGTCACCACCCGAATTTAGAAGGAGAAAGGTATAACTGGCACCTTTAATTTGATCAACACAAACGAGGCTATGATCTTGCTAGATAGCGAGCAAGGAATCTTTAAATCTCCAATTTACTCCCAGCATAATTTAATATTGGAATATGGAGAAGAATTTCCTTATATAACTTTATGGTCTGAGCCTGGGAAAGATTTCGTTTGTGTTGAGCCTTGGATGGCGAAACCTAATGCGATAAATACGAAGGAAGATTTAGTTACTTTGAATCCTAGGATGACGATGGATAGTTATTTTAGGATAAGTTGTAAAGATAGATAGAACCCTTTTACATTGTTAAGACTCCCACTGTCCTTTGATTCATTGGAGAGTGGTGGGAGTCTTTTTTAGAAATATGTTTTATAACAACTGAGTAATAATCGCTAGAATTAATAATCTTTTCACAGTGTGTCACATCATATAATGAATATTATCTTTATAATTATTTAATAGTAATTCATTGAAAGCATCTCCACCATCAACATTAGCACTATGAAAAATAGGTGGAGATATCCCTAATTTTAAAAGGTTATCTGCTGTTTTAATGACAATCGAATTAACAATTAATGACCCTATAGCTGTGGATGTCGGACCAATTTTTTGTTCTAAACCAGAAAGTTTTATTGAAGAGTCTTCAAAGTCACCGCAGTTATCTATGACAATATCAGCGACCTCATACAATTTTTTATTACTAGTGTGCCTTGAGTTTACTTTTTTTGAATAAGACAAATTTGTCAGAACAATAACAGTAAGTCCTTTTTCTTTCGCTGATAGTGCAATATCAATTGAGACGGGATTTCTACCAGAGACAGAATGTATTAAGAGCACATCTCCTTTTTCTGCTGGAATCGATGAAAAGATGATTTTACCAAAACCGGCAAGTCTCTCGAGTTGAGATGTCATCGTAACAGGGCGTGTATTTAGCATGAGTGACGAAGATAATATTGGATTGATAACAGCTAAACCACCTGTACGATAAAATAGTTCCTCAGTAATAATTCCCGCATGTGATGCACCGAAGGCATAAATACAACATTTATTTTTGATAGCTTCTGTAAATACATGTGCAGCATCATTAATATTATCAATCTGTGATTTTTTTACTTGAAGGGCTATTTGTTGAACATGATTAAAATAATCATTTACATAGTCGCTCATATTTTTCCTCCTTACTGAAAAACACCAAAAGTATAGTTGTCTATATACGTGATATTAAAACAATTTACCGATTAAGCCTGAAATAACGGACCATAATGAAAAATCATTACCACCGAAGATGATGATCCAATCTGATACAGTATGTTGTAGAAAAGGTATAGATAGACCAACAAGAATTATCATCAATACACCGGCGACCCCAGATCCGATGACAGCACCACGAAGACCGCCTGTTCCATTTCCAATGACGGCAGCAGTCCCAATCTCGAAAAAGCAGGTGATGGTTAGAGGAACAATAGCGTAAGGAAGAAGTCCTGTTGAACCTATAATGAATAGAGTAATTGTCGATGTAATCATCGATACAATAAAGCCGATAAGCACGGCGTTTGGCGCAAAAGGAAAAATAATTGGACAGTCTAAAGCAGGAATAGCATTGGGAATAACTTTATCTGATATCCCTTTAAACGCTGGAATGATTTCTGCTAGCATCATCCGTACACCTAAGAGCAAAATCGTTAATCCAGCACCAAAGGTAATTCCTTGGAGTAGTGAGAAGGTGACAAGACTCTGTGATTTATCAAAAACTTCTTTTGATTTATCAACGCCTACAAGAAGCCCCATTACTAGATAAACAAGGAACATAACGATGGAAGATGTAATGGTTATTTCTCTTAGAAATTCAATTTGTTTAGGAAACTTTATATCTTCTGTTGATTTTTTGGGATTTCCGAATACTTTTCCAAGCAATCCTGAGATAAGAGATAAACCTATTGTAGGATGCCCTAAGGTAAATGAATCACCGCCTGTCACTTTTCTAACAAAAGGTCTTATCAATGCAGGAGCGATAATCATATAGATGGCAGTGAAGATGGTCGCAAAAATAATGATCGAGATACCGCTCAAACCGCTTTCCACTGCAGTTGCAGTAAATATAAATGGGAACCAAAAAAGCATATGTCCAGTTAAAAAAATATGTTTTATTGGAGTAAAGCGGGCAACAACGAGGTTAATTAAAAAAGCAAACATCATTGCGAGCCCAATTTGACTACCATAGGTTCCAATAAAATGATTTGATCCGATTGGATGTAACGTCTGAGATGCTGGAATTTTATAAAATAAATTAAATACGTTAGAGAGAGGGGTTATTGAACTGATTAATATAGATGTTCCTTGTGTTAATATAACGACACCAATAATTGTTTTAAACGTACCACTCATAATATCTGAGAATTCTTTTCTTTGTACAATTAATCCTAGTGCTGCAATAATACCTAAAAAAAGCGCTGGTTGTCTAAGTATTTGGTTAATGATGAAATCTAAGATTTGCAAACCTATCCCATCCTTTATCTATTAATCTCTTTTTAGTTATTAGTAAATGGTAAAGATGACTGTGGATTGTGGGTTATGACAAGTGTTATAAAAGATTTTTTATGGCATGTAATCCAGCTATTTTTATCTCTTCTTTATCTATAAAATTAGAAACGGATATAACTGGCACCTTCACTGTATTCGATAGTTTTCCTGCCAGCTCTTTTGAAGTAAATATGAGATCACAGGGTGTTGAGGAAGCAGAGCCAACATCAGCGGTAGATACCTTCGCTTTTATGTTTTCTTCTTTCAACATTTCATCAATTTTCATCTTTAAGACTAAGGATGACCCCACACCAAAACCGCATACGGCTAAGATTTGTAATGTTTTCATAATTTTCTTCTCTCCCTTTACTGATTAATAACCTCAAAAATCTCATTAATGTTTGTACTTGTTTTAAGGGTGTTTAAAAGTATGTTGTCCTCTAGTAAGTAAGCTAATTGCTGTAACTGATGAATATGTTTACTATCTTCGGTTGCACAAAAGGTGAAAATTATATTTACTGGATCATTATCTTGATTTCCAAATTTAACAGGTTGTTTTAGAGTAATAACACTTATATCATCTTTGATGACATTCTTACCAGGTCTAGCATGTCCAATTGCTATGTGCGGAGCTATAACAATATAAGGTCCTAACTGTTTGACTGCTTGAATCATGTCATCAATATAAGATGGATTAATACTTTTATTTTGCAGTAATAGGTTTCCAGCGATCTGAAGACCTTCTTGCCAATTTGAAACCTGCTGCTGGAGTTTTATATTTTCTTTTTGTATCCAATTTTTCAAAGTAATCAACACCTATCTGTCTCTGTTATCCAAATATAAAATGTCTTTGATTTGTGTAGCTTGACGTATTATTGATAAATTTTGACCATTCTCTAAAATCTTAACTAATTTCAAAAAATGATCTGATTCAGCTTTTTTAGATGACATAACAATAATAATTTTGACTTTAACATCTGTTTTATCACCAAAAAAAATAGGGTTTGAAAAGGTTAATAAACTCAACCCATCTTTGTAAACCCCGTCTTTATATGAGGCATGGACTATAGCTACTTCAGGAATAAATGCCATATATGGACCAAGTTCATCAACGGCTCTAATCATGGCACTAACATACTGAGTCGAAATGCAACCAGAATGTAATAAAGGATTGCTTGCCTCTCTTATTGCAGTTCGCCAATCTTCAATATGATGATTAAGCTGAATATGTTTCTCAGGAATTAAATGAGCCAATATAGATAAACTTTGATGATCAATGTTTAGTAAGGCATCCATCTGTTTCTTATACGCTTTTCTAAATACGATTTTTTTAAGTTTGACCAAGTCTTCTGATTCTAAGAGGGGATTAACAACTATGACTTTATGACTTGGAATAGGAAGATGAACAGTTGAAATAATACAATCAATATTATATAGATCATACTCTTCAAGCTGAGAAATATTGATAGGTCCATAGATTTTCATTTCTGGAACCATAACTTTCAAACGACTGGCTAGAAGTGAAGATGTTGCTAGACCTGAACCACAAACAACGAGAGCCGACGGCATGTTGCCAGACAACGTATGACGCTCGTAACTAGCACCAAAATGCATAGAAATAAAAGCGATTTCTTCTTCAGGAAATGTAATCTTTAACTTCTGCTCAAGCTTTATAACTGTTTTACGTATAATTTCATAGATAAATCGGAATTTGTACTTAATTTGTTCGGTGAGTACATTTTCTATATCAAAGTTATTTTTGATGCGATTCAGTGATACTTGCAAATGATAGGTTAGTCCATTTATTAGTTCTAAATCTTTTACAAAATCAATTCCAATAGCTTGAGATGCTTCTTTAGCGAAATATAGACTCATGTTGTATGCTTCTTCATTATGTTTTGATATATTCTCTTGTGGAAAAGCGGATAGTTTGAAAACTTCAAACTGCTTAAATAAGTAAAATGCTTCATCATCAGATATAATTTGTTTAAAGAATAATGGATATAACTGCATGATTGCTTGATACCTTTTTGAATGCATCATGACTTTTTTATCTGTAAACGAATAACTCACAAATTTGCTATTTTTTTTCCGAATATGTTGATAACACATGATTAAAAATAGTTCAACATATGCATCGTCGCTAAATTTAATATCCACTTCTTTTTCATATTTGTATATAAATTGCTTTGCTGAATCAAATAGTTTTGAATCAAAGAGATTTGATATATAGTCTTCAGTCACAAGGCTGTTTGAGATGACATGGTGCGTTATGGAATAGAACGCATGTCTTATATCAATTTCATTACCAACCAAGAAAAGTCCTTTTGACGGTTTTCTTTCCAATTTTGCTCCAAACTTTTTTAATAATGATTGTATTTCAGGAATGTAATGAAATACACGATTTTTGCTTATGCCATGAATTTCCCCCAATCTTTCAAGTGTAGTGACTTTTACAATAGTTAATGTGATAGACATAGAATAGATGAGGTCCTCTTTCGTTAAGACAATGTGATTAAAACGCTTTAATTCAGAATGTAAGGTCATTGTTTGTTTTGGTGTCATTTCCAGGCTTATACCATGATTCTGTTTTCTTAGTAGAGGAATACTATATTCCTTCAAATAGCTTTGTATAAAGTCCAAGTCATAACGAATGGTTCGCTCACTTACATTGTGTGTTTTAGCTAAATTTTTTGTTTTGGTGTAACCTTTAGTTGATAATAAGTGCTCCAATATATTCATTTGTCTTTTCGTTAAGGAAATCATCTTTATCACATCCTCCATAGTGTTATTATAGTTAAAATAATCAGAAAAATTAATCCCTTTCTACTTCCGTTGTTTCGGAAGTTAATGTAATAAGTGTTGGGTGCCTGCTTATAAAGCTACTTTAATAATGTACAAAAGTGTTTGTTCTAGTATGTACAGTTCTGATGATTTCACTGCGTAATATTCTTGGAATGTGAATATTATGCATATATAACATAAATACAGATATCGAAATTAAAAGTCTTACATATCTACCCGAACTAAAACCATTAATGGAGAACTTAAAAATGAAAATCAATAAAAGTAAATTGGCTCGAGATATGGGAGTTGATCGAAGAATGATTGATTAATGTCTTAAGGGGTATAGGCCGAAAAGTATTCGAAAACGGGCATCAAAGATGAATGATAAATATGAAATAATAGCGCTCTTCTTATCAGAAGAGTCAAAGTAGATATTTTATTACAAAAGAGTCTTATGGCAATACCTAAAAGATAATCATAATTTAAACTGTGCTCAATCTACTGTCACCACCCGAAATATTTCTATAAAATTTGCAAGAATTTAAAATGAAAGCACTGTACTATCCTTCGTGATTGAAGGGGGTAGTACTGTGCTTTTAGTTTGTACTTTCATTTTTAGTTTTCCATAAATAAGATAGCAGTCACAATTCATAATCGGCAAAAGGAGGATAAGTGAATTGGCCTAATACAACATGTTGCTTAGCGCCTGTTGCTTTTGGAACATTTGATGGTTTTCTATGCAGAGTTTCATTGGCTAGAATGGCAAAAGCAATAGCTTCTTTAGAAGAAGAAGAGAATCCAATATCTTCTTGTGTTTTAATAGTGTAATTAGGCAACAAGTTTTTTAACATTTGAATTAGTGTTGGGTTATAGCTTCCTCCCCCACCAATAATAATTTCATCTATTTCAACGTTTGGAAATACATAATTTAAATATGCGTGTGCAATAGATTTTGCGGTGAAATAAGTTGCTGTTGCAATCCAGTCTTCTGAAGAAATACCTGGATATTTTTTTAATTCTTGTTCAACAAAATGTTCTCCAAATAATTCTCTTCCCGTTGCTTTAGGAGGTGTTTTCATAAAATAATCCATTTTCATCCATGTATCAACTATATGTTTCTGCACTTTACCTTTGCTACCATATTTTCCATCTTTGTCAAAGCTTTCATTTAATAACTTATTACATAATGAATCTATAATCATATTGCCAGGTCCAGTATCAAAGGCAAATACATCCTCTAACTCACAATTTTTAGGTAGAACTGTTACATTTCCTATTCCACCTATATTTTGTAATGTACGTCCAAATTGATTATTTCCATACAATATATAGTCTGTATAGGGAACTAGGGGGGCACCCACTCCACCGGCAGCCATATCCATAGCTCTAAAATTAGATATGACTGTTGTATTTGTTTCATATGCAATTATAGCGGGTTCACCTAATTGTAAAGTTGAACTCATATTGGAAGCCAACGGATTTGGTATATGATAGATTGTTTGTCCATGTGATCCTATTGCCGTGAGATCAGAGACTTTTACAGAGGCTTCATGACATAGTTTTTGTACACAATTTGCAAAGAGTTGACCAAGTTTATAATTCAAACTACAAATTAATTCAACATTTGATTTTTCGATATCCATAGCTAAAAATATTTCATTTTTAATTTCATCTGGAAAATCAAATGTTTTGGAATGAATGAGTTTAATTTTTGACCCTTTACCATATCCACAAATATTTACCAAAGCTGCGTCAACACCGTCTACCGAAGTTCCAGTCATCAAACCAATAATGAAATTACTATTATTCATTTAGACCTCCATTTATGTATTTTAAGAATTTTGGTATAAATATTTAAAAAAGTATAGAAATTATTGAAATTTTATTTTATAATACCACATATAGAAAATAAAGAAAATAATAAATATAGAGAAAAAAGGGAACTATTTATTGCTTAGATTAAGAGACTATTAACTGAATACGGAATTTACAAGTGTGGAGTAAGGTTTATGCATTACATTAATAGGAGGGGCAAAATGAACAAAAAATTGTTAATGTCATTATTATTGTTGGTATGTCTGTCTTTAACAGCATGTGGGGGAAACCATGGGACTTCGAGTTCAAAAGGAGGAGATCAATTGGTCATAGCAGCTGACCAAGATCCCGTAGGATTAGATCCTCAAACAGTTCCAGCTGCATCAAGCTCAAGAATATATTCGCTTATTTATAATAGTCTTACTAAAATTAACAGTAATTTTGAAATTGAACCAAGTTTAGCTAGCTCATGGAAAGTAAGTGATGGTGGAAAAACCATAACTTTTAATTTACAAAAAGGAATAAAATTTCAAAATGGTAAAGAGTTTACCTCTGATGATGTGAAATACACATTCAACAGAATTCTAGATCCTAAAGTAGGAGCCATTGCGAAATCTTATTTTACTAGTATAAAGGATATTCAAACACCTGATAAAAATACTGTTGTATTCCACTTGAATAATCCTGATTCGGCATTTATCACAAATACTTCCAGTGTTTATACATCAATCATTTCTAAAGATGTAAAGAACTTGAATAAAGAAGCCGTGGGGACAGGCCCTTATAAGCTTAGTAAAATAGTTAATGGTCAATATGTATTGTTAAAAGAAAATACTGATTACAAACTAGAAGATAAACCTAAAATAAAATCTATAAAATTTAATATTATGAAAGACGATGAGCAAAGATTGGCGGCTATTAGAGCCGGAAAAGTGGATATTGCTACTTTGAATTCAGATTCTGCGAGTTTGTTAAGCAAATCAAAGAACATAAAGATCAAAAAATATCAATCTATGGAATATAGTTATTTAGGAATTAATAATGATAAGAAACCATTTAATAATATAAAAGTAAGACAGGCTTTAAGTTACGTAATTGATAGAAATGAGATCATTGATACGGTTTGGAAAGGAAAAGCTGAATTAACAGGACCAATATCTCCAGCTCAAAAAGAATTTGCTGCAGATGTTAAAAGTTTTCCTAGTTATACACAGAACCTTAGTAAGGCTAAAGAATTGCTAAAAGAAGCTGGATATCCAAATGGTTTCAGTACTGTTATTCAAACAGCGTCTACTTATCCAGACATGGTTGATACAGCTCAAGTATTACAACAACAACTAAAGAAAATTGGAATTAATGCAAAGATAGAGCAATTAGAATGGGGCAAATATATCGAAGTATGGAAATCTAAAAAAATGGATTTAATGATTGGAAGAAATACTTCTGGAAGTGATCCAGATCGATCATTAAGATTTTTCTTTGCAACGGATGGATCGGCTAATGTATGGAACTATTCAGATAATAAATTTGATAAATTAGTTCAATCTGCCCTACAAACAACAGATAGCAATGCTCGCAAGAATTTTTATCAAGAGGCACAAGAACTACTTGTCAATCAAGATGCAGCAAATTTATTTTTAGCATCACCTATCAACTATTATGCTGTTAATGACCGGGTAAGTCATTTTACACCAAGTGCAGCTGGCGAAGCATATGCATTATTAAATGCAACGTTAAAGTAAGCGTAATTAATGAGCGTCTATAATCGGATAACAACTTTTATCCGATTATAGAGCTATATGCTTGAAGCGGGGGAATGAATGATATTGTCAATTGAGTAATTTCTATCAATGGAGGTAAATTAGAAAATTGGGAAAATATATACTGAAAAGGTTATTTTCACTCATACCTATTATTATCGGTATTTCAATTATCGTTTTTTTAATTATTCATTTGGTACCAGGAGATCCTGCCTCTATCATACTTGGAAATAATGCAACTCCAGAGGCAATCAAAGCATTAAATGCCAAATTGGGTTTAGACAAACCTTTAATCGTACAATATTTCGATTGGGTTGTTCATTTAATTCAAGGAAACTTCGGTACCTCAGTACAAACGGATCAAAGTGTTCTTCCTACATTAATCAATAAATTCTTAGTCACTTTTCAACTGACTTTACTATCAGTTTTAATTGGTTGGATCATTGCTATTCCATTAGGGATTTTATCAGCAGTTAAAGCAAATTCAGTTGTTGATTTCATATTAAGAATAATTTCTATGCTAGGTATTTCTATTCCTAACTTTGCGATTGGAACACTATTATTATTAATTCTTTCGGTTTATTTTGGTTGGTATCCTCCTATTGATTATGTGAATTTTTGGGATGATCCCATCAGTGCATTAAAGATCTTTATTTTGCCTGCTATAACCATGGGAATCGTGCTTTCAGCTGGAATAATGAGAATGACAAGAACATCATTTATTGAAACGCTAAATAAAGATTTTATTCGAACTGCTAGAGCAAAGGGAAACCCCGAAGGAACCGTCATAGTAGGACATGGTTTACGAAATTCAATGATTCCTATCATAACCATTGGTGGTATGCAAATCGGCTATTTATTAGGTGGAGCAGTTATTGTGGAACAGTTATTTTCCATTCCTGGTATTGGTCAATATATATTAAATGGAATTTATCATCGTGATTTTCCTGTTGTTCAAGGTGGAGTCCTCTTTATCTCACTCATTTTTGTTTTTGTTAATTTAATTGTCGATATCATTTATTGTTGGATAGATCCACGTATCAAATATTAGGAGGATTAGAATGAGTTCAATGTTACAGAACTTTTCTAAAAATAAGACTGCATTGATATGCATGATTATTTTATTGTTTATTATAGTAGTTGTTATTTTCTCTGAATTTTTGCCTTTGCACTCACCTAATAAGATGAATAAAGAGTACCGATTACAGGGGCCTTCATCAGAATTTTTTCTTGGAACAGATCAATTTGGACGGGACTTGTTTAGTAGAATTATCTCTGGCGCGAAAATATCCTTATTAGTAGGTATCTCGTCAGTCATTATTAGCGTAGGAATAGGTATTATTCTTGGATTAATTGCTGGTTATTTTGGTAAATGGTATGACAGTTTAATTATGAGAACAATGGATATTTTATTCGCATTTCCTGAAATTCTATTAGCTTTAGCCATTGTTGCAGCATTAGGACCTGGAACATTTAATACAATTTTAGCAATTGGTATTGTTAATATTCCCGTCTTTACAAGGTTAGTGAGAGGTTCGGTTCTTGGTGTGAAAAATCTAGAATACATTGAGAGTGCGAAATCATTAGGTGCAAAAGATACGCGAATACTATTTTTAGAAATATTACCAAATATAACAGCTCCACTTCTTGTTCAATCCACTTTAGCTATTTCAGGGGCAATCTTGACTGAGTCTGCATTAAGTTTTTTAGGATTAGGTGTTCAACCCCCAAATCCATCTTGGGGGGGAATGATTGCAGAGTCAAGACGATATATGGAACTGGCACCTGGCATGATTATTTGGCCATGTCTCGCTATGCTTATCACTATTTTTGCAATTAATTTATTTGGAGATGCTTTAAACGATATTTTTAATCCTTTAAGAGGAAAGAATTAAAATGGAATCTCTGAAAAGAGGGATTGATTTGTTAAGACAAATAGCGGAGAACATGCTGAACAAAGGAATTGAAGAAAATATATTTCCAGGAGCAGTGACAAATATTCAAGTGGGTAATTACATAGATATATCTTCTTCAAGTGGGTTACTTTCTTGTAGACAAAATGCAAAGCCAACACAGCTAGATAGTTTATATGATATTGCCTCATTAACAAAAATTGTAGCCACTTTACCAATGATTCTATTAACCATTCAATCAAAGAAACTATCATTAAATGATAGAGTCGTAAATTATTTTCCTGAATTAGAAAAAAATATTAATGATAAAAGGTTTAAAGATATCACGATCTTTCATCTCCTCACACATAGTTCGGGTTTACCTGGATGGAGACCCTATTTTATTAAAATCCATGGTTCTGAAAATTATAAAAAAATGATATTTCAAGAACCACTAATCTATAGCGTAGGAGAAAAAATTGTTTATAGTGATATAGGTTTTATGCTTTTAGGATTCATATTAGAAAGAATTTGGGATACTCCATTAAATATACTAGTTAGGGAAAAAATATTTAAGCCACTCGATATGAATCAGACTGGCTATAGACCACTAAATTTTAATAACAATATTGCAACAACAGAAAGCAATAATGAATTTGAAAAAAATATGGCAGTGAATTATGTAGATAAATTAATAACGAATAAATTACCTCAAAATGCTTTTTCAATAAGCACGAAAGAGATAAATGACTATAAATGGAGAACAGGAGATATTCACGGTGTAGTACATGATAGTAATACCTATTATGGGTTAAATGGTGTGAGCGGTCATGCGGGACTGTTTTCAAACATAGAAGATTTAAAGAAATATATACTCTTGTGGAAGGATATAGATAACAATCCTTTTATTGATTCCAAGTTGCTTCACTTTGCAACAAGATGTCATGCTAACTATATGTCCATTAAAAGAGGACTGGGTTTTGAAAAGTCACATTCTGGAACACACTGTTCCAGTGGTCAATATATTTCGAAGGAAGCGTTTGGCCATACTGGTTTTACAGGCACATCCATCTGGTGTGATCCATTCTTAGATACTACGATTATCGTTTTGACCAATCGAGTACATCCAAAAGTAAATCCTAATATCAATCAGTGGAGAATGACTTATCATAATTCGGTGGTTTCAGAGATTGTCAACCAAAGGAAGGATGGTGTATTCTATTGAATTCCCTTTTAAAAGTAGAAGATTTGAAGGTTCAAATAAAAAAAAACAAGGATGTAACTACTATAATAAAAGATATAAACTTTTCTATTAACCCTGGTGAAACTTTGGGGGTTGTAGGGGAATCGGGTTGCGGTAAAAGTATAACAAGTTTAGCCATTATGAGATTATTAGATAAAAATGCACAAGTTACTGGAAAAATTCAATTTGAAAGCCATGATATTTTAAGAATGACTCAAAAAGAGTTTAGACATGTTAGAGGAAATCATATTTCACTCATATTCCAAGAACCTATGACTTCACTCAACCCGCTACACAAGATTGGCAAACAAATCTCTGAACCAGTAATAAGACACTTAAAAATGTCTAAAAGCGATGCAAAGGAACGCACTATAGAATTATTAAATGCTGTGGGTATACCGCGACCTAATGAAATCTATAACGAATATCCATATCAACTATCGGGTGGGATGCGTCAAAGAATCGTTATAGCTATGGCGATGGCGTGTAATCCACGGTTAATTATTGCAGACGAGCCGACAACGGCGTTAGACGTTACCATTCAAGCACAAATATTAAAGTTATTGAAAAAAATAGCTAAAGAAAATGGGACATCAATACTTTTTATAACGCATGATTTGGGTGTCGTAGCGGAAATGTGTGATCGTGTCATTGTTATGTATGCTGGTCAAATCGTAGAAGAGGCAGATGTAAGAACGATATTTAAGCAGCCTAAACACCCGTATACGAAAGGCTTATTAAGTTCGATGCCAAATATGGAAAAAGAATATGAGGTACTAGACACAATTGAAGGAAGTGTACCCATGTTTAATGAAATGCCTACTGGATGTAGATATGCATCACGTTGTAAATTAGCACAAGATATTTGCTTTAATAGAGAACCTGATTTAATAAAAGCTAATAGTGATCATAAGGCGCGATGTTATTTTGCTTGATCTATTTTTAACGCTAATTACAGCGGCTAGGGGAGGATGTAATGAGTATATTACTTGAAACAAGTAACTTAAAGAAACATTTCGAGTCAAACGGCGGCTTTTGGGGGAAAAAGAAATCTGTAAAAGCAGTGAATGGAATTAACTTAAAAATCTTTGAAGGGGAAACCCTTAGTCTTGTTGGTGAATCAGGGTGTGGAAAGTCTACAACTGGAAGATTAATAGGTAGTCTGATTACACCTTCAGAAGGAGAGATTATTTTTAATGGTATAACAGTTAATAATTTGGGAAAGGAAAAGATTAGACTCTTGAGACGTGATATTCAGTTTATCTTCCAAGATCCTTTTTCTTCGTTAAATCCAAAGAAAACAATAAAACAAATACTGTTAGATCCACTTATCATTCATAAAATAGGGACACGGGCAGAAAGAGAAAAAAGAGTTAATGACGTTATTGAATCTGTTGGATTATCACAGAAACAGTTACAAAGATACCCACATGAATTTTCAGGTGGACAACGTCAGAGAATCAGTATTGCTCGATCTTTAATGCTTAAACCTAAATTAATTATTGCAGATGAACCAGTGTCTGCTTTAGATGTCTCTATCCAAGCCCAAATTTTAAATCTACTGAAAGAACTACAAAAGGAATATAATCTCACTTATTTGTTTATTTCTCATGATTTGAGTGTAGTTAAGCATGTCTCTGACCGTGTAGCTGTTATGTACCTTGGAAAAATCATAGAAATGGCAGATAAAAATGACATTTATAAAAATCCGAAACACCCGTATACGAAAGCTCTATTATCCTCGGTACCTATACCAGATCCTGATGTTCAAAGGGAAAGAATTATTTTAAAAGGGGATTTACCAAGTCCAACGAACATTCCTAGTGGATGCCCATTTCATTCAAGATGTCCTATTAGTACAGATAAATGTCGAGTAGATATACCCAAACAACATCATTCAGAAAACAATCATATCTATTATTGTTACAATGTACCAAGTTGATTTATACATTAAATAGAAAATGAAGTGTCATATATTTAGATTAATAATAAAAATTAATAATGGTGATATACATGTTAAATGGTGGTTTGTCTAGATTAAAGTTAGGTTTAGGAAAAATAAAAAACTCGGAGCAAAATGCAGCAAATTATATTCTTGAAAATGCAGATAAAGTGATCAGAATGACTGTTCATGAATTGTCTAAGGAAAGTCATTCAAGCCCATCGGCAATCATTCGACTGTGTAAAAGTTTGGGGTTTGAAGGATTTCAAGATTTAAAAATAAGAATAGCTGGAGATTTACAAGCCCAACAAATAAATGAAGAGGAATACAAAGAGATACATCCGAATAGTGATCTTACAACGATTATTTCATCTGTTTCAAACAATAATGCGCTTTCTATTAATGAAACATCTAAGGTTTTGGATCAAAGTAAAATAGAACAGGCTATTCGATGGATTGAAAATGCTGAACGTATTGATTTTTATGGATCGGGCGCTTCTCAATTAGTTGCTCAAGATGCCCAACATAAATTTATGAGAATTAATAAACACTGTACAGCTTTCAGTGATAGTCATTTGCAAATGACCTCTGCTGCCACATTGTCGAGTAAGGATGTAGCTGTTGCTTTTTCATATTCGGGTGAAACCATCCAGACCATTGAATGTATTAAAAAGGCAAAGTCACGAGGAGCCAAAACGATTGGTTTTACCCATATTGGAAATCATACATTAGGTAAATATTTAGATTTAAATATTGGGTTAATATCAGTTGAAGGTGGTATAAGAAGTGCGGCTACTTCATCGCGGATTGTTCAATTAAACGTGCTCGATATCATCTATATTGCCATTGTAAGCAGAAATTATGAGCAATCCATCCAATATTTAAATGAGTCAGGACAAACAATCAATAAAAAACTAAGATTGAAATAAAATTAGTTTCCGCTTGTCAAATAATTGAATATTTTATTAAAGGAATGATCACATTGCTTGAAAAATTATTAACAGAACAGCGTAATGATAAAACGATGCAATTAGATAATATGTCTGTAATAGAAATTTTACAGACAATGAATGCAGAAGATCAAACAGTTGCTCAAAACGTAGCAAAATGTCTTTCATCCATTGAAGAAGCCACATATAAAGTTGTAAATTCTTTACAGCGAAATGGAAGACTGATCTATGTTGGTGCAGGAACAAGTGGAAGATTAGGAATATTAGATGCTGTGGAGTGTGTACCTACATTTAGTACATCACCCTCAATGGTTCAGGGACTCATTGCAGGAGGGATGAAAGCATTCACTGAGGCGGTGGAAGGGGCTGAAGATTCGGAAACTCAAGGCCAATTTGATTTAAGAGAAATCAGTGTATCATCAAAAGACACAGTGATAGGTATTGCAGCGAGTGGCAGGACACCATATGTTATCGGTGCATTAAAATATGCCAATTCGGTTGGTGCAAATTGCGTTAGTATTAGTTGTAATAAAGGATCTGAAATAAGTAGATATGCCAAAGTAGCAATTGAAGTTGAAACTGGACAAGAAGTATTAACAGGATCGACAAGATTAAAAGCAGGGACTGCTCAAAAGTTAGTGCTCAATATGATATCTACAGCATCCATGATTAAATTAGGCAAAGTTTACCAAAATCTTATGGTTGATGTGAAAGCAACTAATCTCAAACTAATTGAACGTTCAAAACATATTATCATGCAAGCAACAAACGTCGATTATAGTACAGCTGAAAATACATTACAAAATGCAAATCATAATGTGAAAGCTGCTATTATCATGATTCTATTAACATGCTCTTATGACGAGGCTCGTCAGAGATTAAAAGATTCCCAAGGGTTTATTCGTGGTGCGATATAGAATAAATATAAATATATATCATTTAAATTATATCGAAAAGCAAACCCTGTGCGAGGTTATATAACGTAAGCCCGAATTCAAAAATAAGCGCACCTTTCCGGTACGCATTGCAAATAGCCGCATATTATGATTTATTTAATCGGATATACGGCTTATTTCATTTATTTGCTGCCTGAATCATTTTTGACCAAGGCAAGTATTGATCTAAAATTTCAAAGTTTTGATTGATACCGAGATTCGGTAGATCAGTTAAAAGTTTTTTTATGCATTCATAGAAATCTACACCGTTACTTTTGGCGGTTTCTGAGATACTCAAACAAATAGCGTTGGATTTTGCGCCAGCTTTTTTTCGACCAATGACATTGGGACTGATGGTATTGTCTGCTGGATTATTACCAATCTCAATGCGACCATTGGACAAGAAAAGAATGCTCTAAGGCCATTCGCTCGGTTCAATGTGTATTCAGCTGCCTTTGCGAGGGCATTTTTCCCGAAGAATGGTGATGTTTCAACCCAATTAAAGAACTTCTCAACGATTGGCTTTGAGTATTATTGGCGTTTTTTTCTACGTTACTCGGAGACAAATATTTAAATTGTCTTTCGAGTCGGTATAAATCGTCACAATAGCTCACACCAATTTCGGCCATTTTTACTGTCCGTTTTTAGCCAGTAACGACGAACATGTGCCCAATAATTTTCGAAAGTAACACCTTCCAACTTATTATAGTTTTGCATGCCTGTCACAACCCGAATTACTTCCAAGGCCAAGTGTAAAAGTAAATATAGACGAGTTGAGAGATCACACAACTTATATTCTATGAAGGGTGATAGGAAGAGCCGTGTGCGGGAAAACCGCTCGCACGGTTCTGAGAGGGGTGTGGAGCACAATCTGCCGTAAGACAGAAAGATTACCTCCTACTCGACCCACCCGAAATTAGTCGAGATTGTGAAGCCCTTATCTAATGCCTATTAGGTAAGGGATACTTTGTTTAATTTTGGCATAAAAAAATATTCATTCAAATCGGAAAGTTTGTTAGATTTCTTTACATAAATGTTGCGTGTATTATTTTAAATGATATGATGTGTTTAATTATTAGTCAATTAAACATTATTTTTATTTACGGTCTATATACGGACATAAGGCGTAAGTGAGGTATTAAATTAAAATGAATATTATTACTATAGGACCAGATGATCTAGTAGAATTAATCAATCAAGAAGCTGAGAAAATGTCAGAACTAAAAATAATTCCAGCACCTTATAAGAATGAACAAGAAACACTTCAGTTAGTTAAACAACATTTAGAGACTACTGATATCTTCTTATTTGCTGGGCCAATTCCATATGAACTCACAAAAAAGTACTATAGTGATTCATCAAAGAAGCTAGTATATATTCCTTTTACAGGAACAGCATTATATCGAACTTTATTTAAAATAGTTGAACAATATGGTGATTCACTAATTCGTACTCGCTTAAGTATTGATACTTTACATTCAAGTGAAGTTGAGGAGTGTTTTGAGGAATTGGAGATAATACCTTCTGACATCTTGTTCAAGCGGTATGAGCAAGAGAAAGGTGTGGAAGAATTGTTCAAATTCCATTATGAACATTGGATTAATAATGAAGTGGATGTTGCCATTACTTGTGTATATTCGGTTTATGAAAAATTAAGGAAGCTAGAAATACCTGTGTTCCAGGTAATTCCAACAAAATCATCGATAAGATCTAGTTTACAGCAGGTGATGTTAGAATATAGAAGTTTACAAAATGCGGATATACAGATTGCGATCATCATGATCCAGTTTGAAAATTTTTCAGAAACAAAAAAGCAAATTACGTCCAATTACAAGGTTCAGAGAGAGAAGACGATCCTTCAAAATGTTGTTATTGATTTTAGTGAAGAAATACAGGCATTATTTAGTTGGGAAAATGATAGAGTCCGATTTGTTACCACGAGAGGAACCATTGAAAGAAAAACAAAAATGTTTAAGGAAATACCTATTCTAAATGAATTGTATGCAAAGGCGGGTATTGAAAGTCATTTGGGGATAGGTTTTGGTAGGACTGCGAATGAAGCTGAAACAAAGGCAAACAGTGCACTGTATAAGGCTTGTCAAAATAAGCGCAAGGGGTATGTTGTAGATTTTGATGGATCAATAAAGGCAATTGATGAAAATCTGAAATTGAATTATTCCATTCGAAGTATCGATCCAAGGAGAGTTAAGCTTGCTAAAAAAACAGGGTTTAGTGTAGAAACAATTAATAAGATTATGGCACTTAGTCACTCACTCGACATACCAAGAGTCACTGCAATAGAGTTCGCCAACGAATTAGGTATAACTGTCCGAAGTGCTAGACGGATCCTTTCAACTCTTGAGAAAAGTCAATTAGCAACAATTGTTGGAGAAGAACAGCCTATTAATCGTGGCAGGCCTAGAAAAATTTATTCTTTAAATATGAATATAGATTAAGAGAATGTCATTTAAGGAGGTGGTGTCAAAGAAGGAACTTGATGAAGTACTGATGGAGTGTCTACAAATTAAAAATTCAGAGAAAGGATGTTATGAAGATGCTTGAACTAATTATTAAAAATGGCTTTGTATTTGATGGAACTGGAAATCCATGGACTAAAACAGACGTTGGTGTGAAAGATGGTAGAATTCAAGCTATTGGTGATTTAAAGAATATTGAAGCTGAAGCAGTTTATGATGCCACGGGCTTAGCAGTAGCTCCAGGTTTTATTGATTCACATGTTCATTCAGACCTTAATTGCACAATCCCTGAGGTCCATAAGATTAAAGCAATGCAAGGCGTTACACTTGAAGTATTTGGACAGGATGGTTTGTCTGTTGCACCTGTCTCAAACCAAACAAAACCTCTATGGCAAAAACAATTAAATGGTTTAGACGGGGATATAGGGGAATGGCCATGGGAAACAATAGATGAGTATTTTGATTTTTTAAGAGAAAGTAAAATGATTGGAAATGCCGTTTATCTTGTTCCCCACGGTGCTATTCGAACTCTAGTAATGGGATTTGATGGCCGAGTACCTACTAAAGTTGAAATGGAAAGGATGAGGGAATTAGTAGAAGAAGGTATGCGGCAGGGGGCAGTTGGTTTATCCACAGGTCTTGTCTATCCGCCAAATGTCTATTCAAATAAAGAGGAATTAATTGAAATTTGCAGGGGTGCAGCAAAATATGATGGATGCTTTGTTGTTCATATTAGAAATGAAAGTATGCATGATTTGGAAGCCTTAGATGAAGTTATAGATGTAGCACGTAAATCAGGAGTTAGGTTGCATATCTCCCATTTCAAAGTGATTGGTCAACGTAATAGAGAAAAATTCCCCTTAGCTTTAAAGAAAATGGAATTGGCAAGGAATGAAGGAATCGAAGTGACATTTGATCAATACCCATATACCGCTGCTTCAACAGTCTTTCAGGCTATTCTCCCGCCGTGGATGCATGATGGTGGCACACTAGAAATGCTAGAGCGATTAAAAAGCCCAGAAATGAGAAAAAGAATCATCAATGATATTGAAACAAATACGGATTATGAAAACTGGATATTTAATTGTGGAATGGAAAATATCATAATTGCCTCAGTCAAAAGTAAAGAAAATAAAATCCTAGAAGGAAAGAATATGTTGGAGGTTTCAAAAATCAGAAATCAAAATCCATATGAAGCTGCATTTGATCTCCTTTTAGAAGAACAAGGAGCAGTTACCATGGTTATTCATTGGGGTGTAGAGGAAGATCTCTTATTAGGATTGTGTCATCCATTCCAAGTTGTTGGTTCCGATGGTGTATTTGGTGGGAAGCCTCACCCAAGATTATATGGCACTTTCCCTAGAGTATTAAGTGAGTATGTTCGAAAGAAAAAAGTCTTACCACTTGAAAAAGCTATTCATCAGATGACAGGAGCTCCAGCACAAATTGTTAGATTAAAAGATCGGGGTTTACTTAAAGAAAATTATTGGGCTGATATTGTTGTGTTTGATCCCGACACAGTTGAAGATCAAGCTACTTATGAACATCCTCTTGAATTACCTAAAGGAATCTTTGATGTATTGATTAATGGTAAGTGGGTTGTAAAAGATGGTCAATATACAGGTGAATTACCCGGACAAATAATTACACGTGAGGAAGAAGGTATAAATATAACTGAAAAAATCTGAATTTTAAAATAAAATAGGAGGCTGATTTTATTGATTGGTCCATATGTGAAAAAACATCGCAAACAATCGATATTAGTATTATTATTTGTTGGTTTTTTGGTTGATTATCTTGATAGAATGGTAATGAGTGTAGCAGTAGTACCGATTAAAGCAGAATTTGGTCTCAATGCTACTGAAATAGGTGTGATATTGAGTAGCTTCTTTTTTTCATATGCTATCATGCAAATTCCAGGTGGATGGCTGAGCGATAAGTTAGGTTCACGCAGTATTATTTTATGGTCAGTGATTATCTGGTCAGTATTCACAGTTGCTACAGGATTTGCATGGTCCTTTATTTCATTAATTTTGGTTCGTGTTCTTTTTGGGATTGGTCAAGGTGGCTATCCATCTGCTACACAAAAAGGCATTGCAGATTTCTTTGAGCATAAAGAGCGACCTAATGCGTCTGCCATACTCATGTCATCTAATTACTTTGGTATGGCTTTTGCTCCATTAGTTGCTGCTCCATTGCTTGTAATTATGGGGTGGAGAAATATGTTTATTGTTCTAGGGGCTGTCGGGGTTGTCATGTTCTATTTTTATTGGCGATATTATCGTTTACCACAAAATGAAAAGCAAGAAAAACATATCATATTACACAAAGTTCCAAATAAGGAATGGCTCCTTAATGCAGAGGTTTGGAAAATAACAATCATGTGGTTCGGTGCAGGAATAGTGAACTGGGGTTTGGCTTCTTGGATTCCTTCTTATTTGTCAGAAGTACGGGGGATGAATTTACTTTCCACTGGATTTATTGCTGCATTGCCAGGAATCACAACAGGTGTTATGATGCTCTTTAATGGATGGATATTGGACAAATTTTTTGTTGATAGAGAGAAGTATTTTGCTGCTGCGGGGATGGTTCTTTCTGCGATTTCACTTTATTTAATGTTCACATCAGAGTCTATTGTTGCAGCTATTATCTATATGAATCTATGTATGGTGTTCAAAAGCTTTGCGTTCACTGTTGCTTTTTCTTTACCACATAAGCTAATGTCAAAAAGAGTGATTGGATCAGCGATGGGGATCATTAACATGGGAGCACAGGCAGCAGGATTTCTATCACCCTTATTAATGGGAATGCTCATCACGAAGTTCTCTTATAATGCAGCGTTTTGGTTCTTAATCGGTTCATGTATTCTTTCAATTATAGCAACAGTGGTTATAAGAAAACCATCTACCGTTGATATTAAGATTCTGGAGGCAGAAAATCAGGCAATTTAGTAGATTCTTTGATAAGTAATATGAAAGTGCATCATAGATGGAGGAATAAAAAGTGTTTATACAAAATTTAATAGTATAATTTTGAGTCAGGACAATGGTGCTATATGTCTTGGCTTTTATTTTTATATGAATGCTTGTCATAATGATAAGCTGGCAGATTAATCCTTGATTGAATTAATCAAAAGTTTTGGGTGCCTGTCAGAGCGACCGAGCCTAGATCGTAACATATAGCGGGTGGGATTCCCGTAAGTTTTGCGTGCCTGTCACCACCCGAATTTTGTCGGAAAATATAGAAAATTAAATTAAAAAGTTATTGACAAGGTTATAAATGCCCTATATTATAAAAACAAGAACATACATTCGATCTGTTTTTATAGGAGGGGTGTCATGTGACAACAATTGTTCAGAGTATTGGTTTAAAAGGTCTGGAAGGATATAAGGTTAAGGTCGAGGTACAAGTGATGCCGGGTAAAGAGAGTGTTTGTATTGTTGGTTTGCCGGATGCTTGTGTGAAAGAATCAAAGGAAAGAGTGGTTGGTGCTCTATATTCTTTAGATTGTGAGTTTCCAGATAAGAAGGTGATTGTGAATCTATCACCCGCAGAGCATAGGAAGAATAGCCCTATTTTTGAATTGCCTATGGCGATTGGGATGATGAAAGAGGTTAATCATTTTCAAGATAAAATACCTGATGATGCAGCGTTTTTAGGTGCTTTGTCTCTCGATGGAACCATTAAGCCAGTGGAAGGCATGCTTCCCGCTGTTCTTGCAGCTAAGAAAGAGAAGGTTAAACGACTATATTTGCCTGTTATTCCGGATTTGCCTTTGACAAGTATATTGAAGGCATTGATCTTTATTTTGTCCATTCATTAGCGGAACTTCTGCAAACACTTTCTGGACAGCTTTCTATACCTCTTCAAACGGAACCCCAAGTTTCACCTTCAAATTTAGCTATTAAACAAACTCCCTACATTTGAAAAAGACTTTAAAGATATTATTGGACATAGTAATGCGAAACGGATATTAGAGATTGCCGCGGCTGGTGGTCACAATGTGCTTCTTATAGGTCCACCTGTATGCGGAAAGAGTCTTTTGTCGGAGACGTTTCCTTCTATATTACCGCCATTAACGCTAGATCATCAATTTGAGGTCATGAGTATCTATCAACTTTCTGGAGTATCTTTACCAATTATTAATCAACCGCCATTCAGATCGCCCCATCACTCTTCTTCTGCCGTATCCTTGATAGGCGGGGGGACGAACCCAAAGCCTGGGGAAGTTTCATCCTCATGAATATCCATGGAAGAAACTATCACAAACCTTCACTATAATTCCTAAACCACAAGGAGATGAAAATGATGGCATAACTTTGTGGTACCTGTCTCCACCCAAAATTTGTCGAAAAATATAGAAATATTATTTAAAACATTATTGACTTAGAGTGTATTGCAATTTATAATTACGGCCACTGAAATGTACCACTTCTGACATGCTTTTTACCACTGAATGACACGGAATATATCAGTAAATGTCACGCGTTTACCGCTTTATACCTTTGTATAATTAACAGGTATACCTTCAGAGTGTGCCATTTTTTATATGGAGGTATTTTTTTATATCCATTATCAAAAGATATTGGAGTTCGTCATTTATAAAGTAAAGTATATTCGTTTACCCGATCTACTTGATGAATTAGCTGTTGCCAGAGACGAAGGTATCTTCCGAAAAGTGATGAAGCTGTTTAAGAATGTCAATCTACTTATTTTAGATGAATGGCTCCTAACACCTTTAAAAGGAAATGAAACACATGATTTTAGAAATTATAAATCGAGACATCTTAATAGTTCGACAATTTTCTGTTCACAATTTGATCCTAGAGGTTGGCATGAAAAAATAGGAGAAGACACATTAGCAGATGCGGTACTAGATCATATTGTACACGATTCTTATAGTATCTTAATAGATGGAAAAGTATCAATGAGAGAGCGAAATGGAATAGAAAAATAATTAATCTTAAGCCGCTATCTATAGATATAGTGGCTTACTCTCTGTCAGTAGTGGCTCATTTTCTTGGCATGGATGGCTCAAATGGTAAAGCTGGTCCTATTGGTTGACAATATTCAGTATCTTATACAAAAAGTTATCATATTATGTATTGACGTGATAATTATAAAAGGAAACGAAATCAAATGAGTGACAACTGAATGGTGGTTAATTATAATTAGTGCTAAGAACTTTAAAAAGGATGGAAAAATGGGCTTAATAGATGTAACGAATTGGAATATTGATGAAAGAAAGCAAGTTTCAGGAACTAGAGCGAAGTATTGGTTGATCCATCCTGAGACAGAGCAGCGTTTTCTGTTTAAAATTCCTAAAGAAAATACTGGAGAAGCCTGGGCAGAAAAAATTGCATCTGAAGTAGGAAAAGCTATGGGGCTTTCTATTATGGATGTAAATTTAGCAAAGAGAGATAACACAGTAGCAATCTTAGCAGCAAATTTTATAGATAAGCAGGAAGAGTTATTTGAAGGTGGAGACCTTTTTTTTAATGTTGCTGATGACTTTGATCGCTATAATCTAAAGTATTATGATATCTTCAATATCATGAAAGTTCTATCTGAATTTAAACTTGAACGTGACTTTATAAAAATCCCTGTATTTGATGCATTTATCGGAAATCAGGATAGACATTGTGATAATTGGGGTATAATATATGGGAGAGATGGTTATCGACTAGCACCTATTTATGATAGTGGTGCATCATTAGGATTTCAATTAAAGGAAGACAGAATTAATTTAATGTTCAAAGATATAAACATGTTCAAGGCTTTTAGCAACCGTAGTTTTTCTTTAATTGGCTTGCCAGATAAAAAGAAACCACGATATCTGGATTTGTTGACTGTTATTAGAAAATATTATCCTACAGAAGTGCAAGAGGCATTGCACTTACTTAATATTATAGATGAGGATTTACTCGAAGGAATAATGAAGTCCATACCAGAGGAAGTTATGAGTTTAACTTATAAAATGTGGGTTAAAAAGTTACTGTTTTATCGTAAAAACTGGTTGTTAAGTTGGTATAAAGGAAGTGTTTAAATGGTAAAGAAACCTTATGTCTTATGGTTAATTTGGCAAAATCAAGAGACTAGACAACGCTACCATGTAGGTAATTTATTTCATGAAGATGGAAAATATACTTTTTCCTATGAGTTGAGTGGAAGGCGCCGAACTTTATTTGAAGCGATGGAAAATGGATATCAGCCTCATTTGTCATTTCGTAATATAGAAAAGTCATATGTTTCTAACCGCTTGTTCGGACCATTTGCACGCAGATTACCGGATAAAAGAAGGCCAGACTTTAAAGAAATCTTAAAAGATTTTGCTCTGCCTCTAGACTATACAGAAATGGACTTATTACGCGCGACAGGTGGACGCTTGGCTACTGATCCATATGAGTTTGTAGCTCCTATTAGTGTTTTAGGTGACCATTTCCATTTTGATTTTTTTGTTGCCGGTTGGCGTTACTATGAAGGAGATAAAATAGAAAATCAATTACAGGCAGAGTCTCATGTAACTTTTGAGTTAGAGCCTTTAAATGACGAGGATAACAAAGCAGTAATTGTATTATCGGGTAAAAAAGGATACAAGCTAGGATATATTCCGGCATTTTATAGTGGATTTATGTTTGATGTTATCAGAAATAAAGATATTTATGAAGCGAAAATTGAGAAGATCAACCCTTATGCAAAACCACAATTAAAAGTTAATATTTCAATTGTTGGTCGATTAAAAAAGGGTTATTCTTCAACAAGTAATGAAGATGTTGAGCCAGTACAATATGTCTAGGGAATGGTTCTTTGTGTCTGCTGCCGCCCCTGATTTATAATCCTATTAATGGGCTCAAAACCTGAACATTGCTTGTTTTCTAAGGTATTTGAAGGCAAAGCTCTTGAATGTCTGTAGAGAAGGTTCAAGAAAAATATTCCTCACAATTTCATAGCTAACTCTAACAACTAACACTAACTGGTTGCACTAGAAAGTCCTACAGTCTATCAAATTGGTAGACTGTAGAACTTTTTTTTTTCATCAGTTTCGGGTGCCAGTCTCACCCGAATTTTGTCGAGAATTATTTTTATCGAAAAGTAAATAGCCCCATACCATCGTGATTCCTAATGATGATATGGGGCTTTATTTACGACACTTTATCCTTCGGCAACGTCTGGACAATCGCATTCGGCAGCTGCTGAATGGAACGGTTGAGTTCATCCAGTTTCCCTTCAATTCGGTAAAGCAAATATAGGGTAACCATGATGGGGAAACCAACATCCTTTGCCATAGCGATCCATTGATCCATCGTTTTAGCCTCCTTATCGGTTAAATATAATAAAAGAGGGGACCGCAAACCCCTCTTTATGCTTTAGCTTAAGACAATATCCGTGACATTACGTTCCACGATTTTAGCTCCTTTCACTTTGACATAATCGCCTCCTGAGGAGTTGAAAATGTTTTGCGTCAGAATCGCAGTTTGTGCAGCTTGAATGACTGCAGGATTCACAGGTTCAACAGGATTATCTCATTTTTGCATGCCTGTCACCACGATTTTGTCGAAAAATATAGAAAATTAAATTAAAAAGTTATTGACAAGTTTATAAGCGCCCTATATTATAAAAATAAGAACATACATTCGTTTCTTATAGGAGGGGTATCATGTGACAACAATTGTTCAGAGTATTGGTTTAAAAGGTCTGGAAGGATATAAGGTTAAGGTCGAGGTACAAGTGATGCCGGGTAAAGAGAGTGTTTGTATTGTTGGTTTGCCGGATGCTTGTGTGAAAGAATCAAAGGAAAGAGTGGTTGGCGCTCTATATTCATTAGATTGTGAGTTCCCAGATAAGAAAGTGATTGTGAATCTATCACCCGCAGAGCAAAGGAAGAATAGCCCTATTTTTGATTTAGCAATGGCTATTGGAATGATGAAAGAGGTTAATCATTTTCAAGATGAAATACCTGATGATGCGGCGTTTTTAGGTGCTTTGTCTCTCGATGGAACCATTAAGCCAGTAGAAGGCATGCTTCCCGCCGTTCTTGCAGCTAAGAAAGAGAAGGTTAAACAACTATATCTTCCTGTTATTCCAGATTTGCCTTTGACAAGTATTGAAGACATTGATCTTCATTTTGTCCATTCATTAGCGGAACTTCTGCAAACACTTTCTGGACAGCTTTCTATACCTCTTCAAACGGAACCCAAAGTTTCACCTTCAAATTTAGCTATTAAGCAAACCCCTACATTTCAAAAAGACTTTCAAGATATTATTGGACATAGTAAAGCGAAACGGGCATTAGAGATTGCCGCTGCTGGTGGTCACAATGTGCTTCTCATAGGCCCACCTGGTTGTGGAAAGAGTCTTTTGTCGGAGACGTTTCCTTCTATATTACCGCCATTAACGCTAGATCATCAATTTGAGGTCATGAGTATCTATCAACTTTCTGGAGTATCCTTACCAATTATTCATCAACCGCCATTCAGATCGCCCCATCACTCTTCTTCTGCTGTTTCCTTGGTAGGTGGGGGAACGAATCCCAAGCCTGGGGAAGTTTCATTAGCTCACCGGGGTGTCCTATTTCTAGATGAAATGGCTGAATTTCCGAAACGAACATTAGATATGCTTCGGCAGCCAATGGAATCAGGGAAGGTGACCATCAGCCGGGCAGCATCTACCGTTTCCTATCCCGCTAGATACATTCTCATTGGTGCCATGAACCCTTGTCCTTGTGGTTATCTAGGAGCAAGAGATCGCTATTGCACCTGTACACCGAAACAAATTCAGGCTTATCAGAATCGAATTTCTGGACCGGTTCTCGATCGAATGGATATCCTATTAAATCTTACTTCTGTTTCTTTCGATTTAGAGTCTAGAGAAAAGAGAGAAAGATCATCTGACATTCGTGATCGCGTGATAGAGGGCCGAATAAGACAATATCAGAGGTATGGCAAAGATCGATATAACGCCACCATATCCATCGATCACATCCTACAAACAATATCCATTACGCAGCAAAAAATGGTTCAAAAATGGTTTAGTCACTACCACTGGAGTAACCGTGTTCAAACAAAAATATACAGATTAGCAAGAACGATTGCCGATTTAAATGGCGATGAAAAGATCACTAATGAAGCCCTTTGGGAAGCTATGTCGTTAAGAAGAGGGAAGAAAACAAACGACAGACATAATATCAAGGTGAGGTAAAATTATGGGAAGGAAAAAGCGCATTTGGCTACCAAACTATTTTTACCATGTTGTCTGCCGTGGAAATCGCAGAGATCCGCTATTCAAAGATGCTGCGGACTTTCTGACCTTCATGTATATTCTTAGAAAAGTATATGAAAAGACCCCTTTTGAATTAGCCTCCTATTGTTTAATGACCAATCATTTTCATTTACAGTTAAGATCACGAGATTACCCCATTTCAAAAATCATGTCACTCATCAACAAACGCTATACGAATTATTACAATACACGTTACCATCTGACAGGCCATGTATACGAGAAACGATACTATGACAAGATGATCGATTCGAGAACAGGAATGATTGAAGTGAGCCGCTATATCCACTTAAACCCCGTTCGTGCGAACATGGTTAACCTTCCTCAAGAATATCCATGGAGTAGTTTCTCTTACTATCAGAATCAAACTTTCATACGTCATCCTTTTATCAATCATGACATAGTATTGGAACATTTTCTTGGAGAATTAGATCAAAAGGTAGAAAAGTATTGTCAGTATGTTATAGAACTTCAAATTGAAGAAAGTACTTAAGATTAAGCACTTTGCCTGCTTAGGGAATTGATTAAAATCCTTACTACTTAACGAGAACCAAGTCCATAACAGTCACCAAATACAACCAGCCCTCATTTGTCGGAATATACGTGGTATCTGTTATCCACAATGAGGATGGTTTATTTGCTTTTAACTGTAAGCGGCACTGGTAATAGGCCGAAATTAAATGTGATTTTTAATAAGAAACACAAATATTCTGCTTTGGGTCAATAGTGTGACGTCCTACCACTCTTAAAAAGCACATACTGGGAGGGGAGTAGTTAATTCTATAGAATTAAAGTTAACCTGAATTAAAAAAAACAAGATTGTTTAGAGCAAAATCAGATTTAGTGACTAATAGATATTTCACGTTAAAATTCTAATTTAACGTGCATTATGAGTGATAATATATTAAAAAAGAGTATCGCGCGAAAAGTCATGGCTTCACGAGATACTCTCATACGTTGAATTAACGCGTCGCTGATCTAAGGCGCAACGAGTTATAGTTATATACTATATAATTTGTAATTATATTATGCATTATTTACTAAACTATGTAAAGAGGGATTTTATGGCCAACTTATCTATATTCTATGATGAAAGTGGTAAAAATCAGGACAGGCCACATTTAATGGGGGCTCTATCTATACCCAATAATATTTATTCTTTACCCATATTTGAAGATTAAAACCCGTAATTGCTAAAAAAGAAATTCACTGGAATAATTACGATGGTGATGGCATTGAAAGAAAGATTATAACCAAGATAGTTAAAACAATGTTAGATCATTACCAACTTGTTAAAATGAATGTCATCTATTACGATCAATCAATTATCGAAGAAAAATCCAAAAATTTTAAAGATGTAGATAAAAATCTTTGTGATTCTACCATCTACATGAAGTTACCAGAAAGAATCGTTTATGGATTATTAAGAAACTACGGGAAATTAAGTAGTATAAATGCTCAAATTATCATCGAAGAAGCTATAGAATGTGAAATTAAATATTATGAGTGGTCAAATTCACATCAATTAACGGAAGTTAGTTTTAATAATTATTTAAAATTATTTATGAGTACATATTACTCTTTATATATGGGATAAAGAATAGTTTGGCGTGCTGTCACCACCCAAATTTTTCCGAAAATACTTATATCGAAAAGTAAATAGCCCCATACCATCGTGATTCCTAATGATGATATGGGGCTTTATTTACGACACTTTATCCTTCGGCAACGTCTGGACAATCGCATTCGGCAGCTGCCGAATGGAACGGTTGAGTTCATCAAGCTTACCTTCAATCCGGTAAAGTAAATATAAGGTAACCATGATGGGAAAACCGACATCCTTGGCCATAGCGATCCATTGATCCATCGGCTTGACCTCCCTTTTCAAATAGTCATAAGAAAAGAGGGGACCGCAAACCCCTCTTTTGCTTTAGCTTAATGCAATATCTGTGACATTACGTTCTAGTAATTTAGCTCCTTTCACTTTGACATAATCGCCTCCAGTGGAGTTGAAAATGTTTTGCGTAAGAATGGCATTTTGCGCGAGCTGAATAGCTGCTGGATTTACAGGTTCAACCGGGTTGTCTAAAGAAACGGTGGCCGTGCCGCCTTGGACATTTTCAAATTGAAGTTGAAGAGTTTTCAAGATCTTCACCTCCTTTCCTTAATAAAATCAGTTTTACTCGTGGATTTGGACAACGTCCGTACGCTCGATGTCGATTAACGGGAGCGTTTGGAGTGGAGCGAGAGCTTGTGCCACAGCATAAACCGCATCTTGAGAAGCTGTTGCCTTAACATTTCGAAAACTTTTCTTTTTCAAGATTTGCTTTCCTTTCTCATCAAGCCCACCATCAAGCACTAAAGTAAGAGCGGATGATAATGTATCTGCACTTGCCATGTTGATCACCTCCTTCACTCTATAAATCGCAGGTAGTCGATAGAAATGGTGAGTGGACGTCATTAATTTTAATAGTTTAGTCGCCACTCGAATTTGATCGAAAAATATTGAAAATCAAGTGTGTGAAGTTGTTGTTAATAAGAGTACCTTTACCTCTTAAATACAAGAACAATATTTGTTTTATAGGAGATTAATCATGTGGCAATGATTGTTCGAGTATTTGTTAAAAAGGATTGGAAGGGTATAAGGTAAATATCAAGGTTCGTGTGATGCCGGGAAAGAGAGTATTTGTATTGTTGATTTGACGGATGCTTGTGCGAAAAAATCAAAGGAAAGAGTGGTTGGTGCTTTATATTCGTTACATTGCGAGTTTTCAGATAAGAAGTTTATTGTGAGTCTATTACCCACAGAGTAAAAGAAGAGCAGCATGATTTTTGAGTAGACTCCTATTTTGATTAATATTTCTTGCTTAATCAATAACCCCACTATTATAAGTCGCAAGAACTAGTTCATTTTGGTGAGAGAAATCGAAAAATATCGAAAAGTGTAGAAAATTTGTGAATATTATGTGAATCGAGGTGAAAAAGACACACAACTAATTACACATCTGATAAATTATTAGTAACCGGTAAATTTAATAGCGCGCGCTTATTGGAGCGAATACATGGATAGAAAAATGATGATACCTTCATTTGAAGAAATGGCAAATGCGTATGAACCATTAATAAAAAAAATCATAAAACAACTTTATTGTCAGAATGACTTTGATGAAATGTTTCAGAGTGGGCTTATCGGCTTATATGAAGCGACGATTTCCTTTGATCCAAAGAAGGGGGCCTTTCCTTCATATGCAGAATTAAAAATTCGCTGCCGAATAATATCAGACATTCGAGCAAAAAAGCGTCACTATTCACGTCATGTCTATACAGATGAAATAAAGGAGCAATTACTTGAAACTCATCAAGACAACTACTTCCCTTGTGATATCCTCCAAAGACTCGACACAATTCTTACACCACGTGAACTTCTATGGTTCAAACTCCAATTTATTGAAGATCAAGAGACTAACACCATTGCAAAAAAGCATCATGTATCTCCACATACCGTGAGATCATGGAAGAAATCAGCCATGAAGAAGATGAAAAAAGCTGGGATAGAGATTTTTCAGTCATAAATGAATTTGTTACATATTGTAAAAAAAATAAAATCTAACCCGAATAATGGATCGATTAATAATATACTGTTATTCGGGTTTTTATATCGTAAATGAATTCTTTTTAAATCAACATACCTAATTAGATATATCCTTTATGTATAGATTTCTAGGTTTAGAGAGGGATGCTCTTATATGAATCTTTTACATTAAAATCAATGATTTCCAAGTCGTAAAGTAACAGGTATAATGAACGATGTAGAACATAGGAGATTTTTGATAGATCAAAAGAGGTGTTAGTATGATTGAGATACAATATAGGAATTTAGAACTTAGGAAAGATGGACTAAGGGAAAGCACTGAAGAGTAATTTATGTTGCTTTCATCTACCTCGTTATTCATTAATACATAAAGAAGATTGTGAAATTGATAAGATGAAAAGATAATAGTCTTCGGAAATAAAAGTTAAATAGGAGAAAGAGAAACGACCATTAATAATATCAGTAAGAAATATATAAATTAAAGGGGATACATGGGTGAAGAAGAACGTTGTAGCATTAATCGTATTTATACTTTTAACAGGAACATTGCAAATAAATAATGTAAAGGCGGTAGCCGATGTAACCAATCCTACATTAGAAAGCATACAGGTAGATAAGACTGAAGCAACAGTTGGAGATACTGTGAAGGTGAGTGTGAAGGCTACGGATGATGTAGGGATAAGCAGGGTACGTCTATACTATAAAACTCCAATAACAAATAAATCAGTGTATGTTTCGATGAATTATAATCCTACAACAGGAATGTACGAGGGAAGTATACCAATACAATCAAACTCAGAATCTGGAACTTATAAAGTAAATTACGTAACTATTTATGATTCATCCGAGAACCAAATATCAGTATGGGATTGGGATGGTCCGGATAATAAACTCAGTGGTGGAGAATTTACTGTTACAGGAACAACTGAAGCAGATATCACAAAACCTACATTAGAGAGTATTCAGGTAGACAAGTCTAAGGCTACAATAAATGATACTGTGAAGGTGAGTGTGAAGGCGACAGATGATGTAGGGATAAGCAGGGTACGTCTATACTATAAAACTCCAATAACAAATAAATCAGTTTATGTTTCGATGAATTATAATCCTACAAGAGGAATGTACGAGGGAAGTATACCAATACAATCAAACTCAGAATCTGGAACTTATAAAGTAAGCTACGTAACTATTTATGATACATCCGAGAACCAAATATCAGTATGGGATTGGGATGATCCGGATAATAAACTCAGTGGTGGAGAATTTACTGTTACAGGAACAACTGTAAGCCCGAACTATAAAAATATGCGCACCTTTACGGTACGCATCGCAAATGGCCGTATATCATGATTTTCTCAAATCAAATATACGGCTAT
>NZ_VDCY01000001.1 GCF_006517395.1 Terrilactibacillus laevilacticus | reverse complement strand
GAAAGTAGCTCAATAAAACGGAAAGTAGCTCAATAAAACGGAAAGTAGCTCAATAAAACGGAAAGTAGCTCAATAAAACGGAAAGTAGCTCAATAAAACGGAAAGTAGCTCAAATAAAAATCAAAAAGTCCTCAATAATAATATATATAAACATTATGTAAACTAAAACAAATCCATACAAAAAATACTAAGGAGATAATCAAACCCTCATAAATAATTGAATATTCTTACCGTTTAACATAAAATAGATGGATGATAATGTAAATGTCTGTTTATAAATAGAGTTAGTTCTTTGTATCTAACAAGTAGGTGATAGATATTGACAAAGAGAAAAAATAGGAGTTATTTTGCCACTGGACTTTTGATTTTTGTATTTTTAGGGTTCCTAGTAAGCTTTATATTTAGAATCACGTTTTTTGGTGGCTTAATGCTAAGTGGATTTACAGCAGCTTTAGTGGCAGGACTTGCTGATTGGTTTGCCGTATCGGCTCTTTTTCGAAAACCATTAGGGATAAAATCTAATCCATCTTTATTCATCCGGACAGATATCATATCTTCAAACCGCGAAAGGCTTACTGACACTTTAGTAAGTATGATCGAGAATGATTTATTTTCAAAAGAGAACCTTGATCGGAAAGTGGAAAAAATACGTTTAGAAGAAAAAATAGTTCAATTTTTAGATCATGATGAAGTTAAATATGAAATATCCGAAATCATACAAAACATGATGATTGATTACATAAAACATATGAATTCTACTGAGATTGGGGCATTTCTGGAACATACACTAAAGGAACAACGAAGAAATTTAGAATTCACGCCACTTATCATAGCGGTCATAGAGTATACAATAAAAAAGCGCCAGGGAGAAAAATTCATTCAATTCATTCTTGAAGAAGTTATCGGTATATGTAAGAGTAACGAGATTTCAGAATTGATTAGAATGAGTTTATTAGAAGCTAAGACGTCGTATATGAAAGAACAAACTTTTAGACAGTGGATAGATAGGTTTATTACAGACTCTACCATTGATAAATTAACATTTAATGTACAAAAACGGCTCATTGATTTTCTTGAAAATATCATGGATGGGGAAAATCCAATACGTGAAAAAATTCGAAAGAAGTGTTTGAACTACATTGATCAAATAAAAGGTGATCGTGTATTAAGAGAAAAAATAGACTCTTGGATAAATAATCAACTCATTAATAAAATTCGTATAGATACTTATGTTACTGAATTTCTTCAGCAATATAAAGATATAGTGACATCAGATAATGGTCATGTTATCAAAGCAGAGAAGGTAGAGTCTATTTTCGAGGCATTGCTTCAACAATATAAATCGCATTCTTCCATTCGGGATGAGATGGAAAGATTATTGCAAATAATGGTGAGACATTGGATCCATGTTAAGCATCATCTTTTAGGAACTTTGGTAAAAGAAGGATTAAATACTTACACGACTGATGACTTAGTTCATTTAATTGAATCAAAAGCAGGTCATGATCTACAACTTATTCGTGTAAGTGGAACATTAGTTGGCTTTTTTACAGGGGTTATCCTTTATCTACTTACCTATTGGGTTTAAAGAAGGGGAATAAATGAAGAATCGGTATCTAGCAAATAGTGTTCTTGCCATAGTGTTTGTTATTTTTGTTATTGCCGTGATTTTAAGACATGACTATGGTTCTTTTTATATTGTTAAATTAATTTATTTTATGGCTGAGGCAGCATTGGTTGGAGGTATAGCTGACTGGTTTGCAATAACAGCATTATTTAGAAAACCACTTGGTTTACCAATCCCTCATACAGCTCTTATTTCTCGGCATCGAGAGAAGTTAATCGAATCTGTCACAAAAATGGTTGAACATGAATTGTTAAATCAATCTTTAATCAAAGATAAAATTCAACAAATTTCTTTCGTAAGCTTATTTATTAGGTATATTGACCAAACGGATGGACTTAAAAAATTAGTGGAAAAGTTAGTAAACGAATCCCCTAAACTACTAAAGAAATTTGAACAAGATAAAATTTTAATTGTTTTGGAAAGTTGGATCAAGAAGAAGCTAAGAAGGTTCGATATTAACCCATTTTTATATAAAATAATTGACCATCAGATTCAATATGGAGAAATCGATAAATATATCGATTGGATGATTGACATTGGAATCTCCAAAATTCAAGAACCTGAAATGAAAGTGCAACTATCAATTTTTATCGATGCGATGTTCCAAGACTATAAAAAAAAGGGAAATTGGCTTGAAAAGTCGTGGGGAAGTTTTGCTTTAGGTTTTTTAGAATTAACCAATGTGATGAATGTCCAAGATATGGCAGACAGTATTTATCATGAACTCACTCAATCATTATATAGATTAAAGCATAGAAACCATCCGTTACGTTTAAAAGCTAAATGTATGTTAAAAGAAAGTCTATCTAAATTGGATAAGGAGTCTTCGATGAAGAGTGCTGTCGATAGATGGAAATTAGGCGTTATAGACCAAATCGAAATCCGCCCATTGCTTCATGCTTTTATTAAAGGATTATCGGAATATCTAGAGGAAAAGCCATCTTCTAATTTTATAAGTCCTTCATCAATAAAGCCGTTTCTTCATGCTCAATTGGAATCTTATTGGAATAATTTTAAAGAAAATGAAGAGTTAATAACAATAATAGAACAACGAGTTACAAATTGGGTTATTCAAATAATTGAACAAGAACATATCAAAATTGGCATGTTTGTTAATGAAAGTTTAAATCAATTCTCAAATAAAGATTTAGAAGACTTAATAGAAAGTAAAGTTGGATCCGATTTGCAATGGATCAGAGTTAATGGATCCATCGTTGGAGCAATTATTGGCTTTCTTTTATATTTATTTATGACGCTTTATGGTTTATTAATGAGTTTATAATAGGCTTCTCATCTCAAGAATATGGGATAAAAAGTCTATTATTGGCTATTTGACTGTGCTTTCAAGTATTTTAAATAAAATAAGCTAAGGATGAGGATACAAATTAAGCCCATGATAGAAATGATGGTTTCTTATAACGTCCATGCTCCAATGTTTCTTTTCAGGTCCTGAGTTCAATACTCATTATTAAATGAAGGTTTACTTGAATGGAAAGGATTAATCAATTTTTAATTCAAAGAAAGCAGCACACCTTCAGTAGGTGTGTTTTTAGTTATGCGGTTAATCTTAAAACATTTCAGAAAGTCTGCGGCGGTTTGATGCACACACTGAATCGCAGGAATCTATCCTGAATATAATTACTTTCTCTGTAAAAGGGAGGTAAACGAAATTTTTTCAGTAAATGATCTTTTTAATCACTTTTTTCAAATTAATCTTATTTAATTGACCATGGGTGTATGTCGAAAAAATTTTTCTTAGCAATCCGCTTGTGGCCTTAAAAAAAGGTGTTTTTAAACTCTGAACAATGTTAAAATAAAAAAATCAATTGACAACCATAAAACATACTATTACTATAGGAATATAGTTTAATAGTTTTGGGTTAATAGATGAGCTTTGGAGGTGAACATAAAGTGAAATTAGGTCAAATGATACTAATGTGTTGTATGCAATTTATATGTATGTTTCTGCACCACTTATTATGGCGTCTATCCATTGGCATCGAATCGACTGAGTTATTTCACTTAAAAGTCACCCCGTTAAGAGTGAAAAAGCAATATTCGGATTCAATATCATGGATCAGAAACGGCGCCGTTAAGCCCAAAAGAGCTTAAGGCGTTTTTTTAAAATGGGGGAGAGAAAATGACAAAATCATTGTATGCCATTGGCGGTGGTCAAATGGTTGAAGCGATCATTCGTGCGTCACTAGAAAATCAGGCAATCTCTGCTGAGAGCACGCATGTTGTAGATGTCAGTCCGGAGCGTGTGCGCTACTTAGCGGAGACGTATCATATAACAACAAGCCGGGAGTTTCAACCTGAACTATTAAAGAACGCTGACTTAATCTTATTGGGGGTTCGCCCGCAAGATGATTGGGAGCAAATTACCAAGCAAATTGGGTCGAGCGGCCAAAAGAAACCGCTGATCTCGATTATTGCAGGTGTCACGATCGAACAATTGGAAGACGCGCTGGAAGTAGCCGACTATCCGGTCGCTCGTATCATTCCAAACACGCTCACAGATACGGGATTTGGCGTTTCCGGTGCGGCGCTGAATGCAGCAGCGAATCAGGAAGATGTCGATGAATTTCTGAATAGTTTCGGGAAAGTTGACTATATACCTGAGGAACAAATTGATATTTACACGGGTTACGCCATTGCAGGACCAAATTATGTTTATAACTTCTATTTGGCGTTGACTAATAGCGGTGTACTTGGCGGGTTATCGAGAAAACAAGCCAATAAAATCGCACTTGAGAACCTGCAGGGAGCGGCGAAAATGCTGGAGATTACCGGCAAGCATCCGTACGAATTGCTGGATATCAACAACTCTGCCGGCGGTGTAGGGATTACGGCTCAGCATGAACTGGATGCCAGTGACTTTGCAGCTGGCATTCAGAATGCGGTGCTCGCTGCAATCAAACGGACGACAGAATTGGGAAAAGGGGAATAAAAATGGCTGTTTTAACTTGGGACCATACGATGATCAACGTTCAAGATGTGGATCAAGCAGCTCAGTTCTTCGGAGAACACGGTATTGTATTTTCACGCGGGGGCCGTCATGAAAAGTGGGGCACCGAAAACGCATTAGGTTATTTTGGCTTGAATTACATTGAACTGATTTCTGTTTATGATGAGGCTCGGGCAAAGAACTTTTCACGTGAAGATGCGTCTGCGGTTTATGATGCAGTTAAAGATTATGAACAAAAAGTACAACGCATCAATACGATCGCGATCCGCACGTCGGACATTGAAGCAACGCATGCACGTTTGAAGGAATCTGGAGTCAATGCAGGTGACATCCAAGTCGGCAAACGGTTGGACGAACAAGGGCACCTGATCACCTGGTCAATTTTCTTTATCGACGACACCATAGATGGTCTGCCCTACCCATTTTTCATCCAATGGCAGGGCAGCGATGATGCTCGAGAGAAAAAGCTTACAGAGCAAGGACTGATTGTCCAACATGCTGCTGGAAATTTGCTGGTCAGTCAAGCTATTTTCAACGTATCGGATCCGGAAAAAACGGCCGGCGTCTGGGGACAGTTACTGGAAACTAAACCAGAAAGAACGGATACCGGATACCGAATCCAATTGCACGATCGGCAATTGATTTTTAAGCAAGGAACGGAAAACCACGTTGTTCAACTGAAATTTGACGGCGCCGGGGATCAATTAAAACAACAAACATTAGTGTTTGGCAACATAACGTTTTCATTTAAATAAGGGGGAACCACAAAATGAAGAAATTAGATAAGATTATTATTGGTGTGATCGCAGCAATCGTTGTTGTCATCGGAGGTGTTTATTTTCTTGGAGGCTTTGGTTCAGATAAAAAAGCATCTTCAGATAAGGCAAGTACCAACAATCCGAAGGTCATTAAAGTTGCTTATGCGACGACTAACTTCCCAATCACGTATCAAAATGACAAGAAGCAGGGTGATGGTTATGATGTCGCAATCATGCGTGAAGTAGATAAACGATTGCCTCAATATAAATTTGACTATGTCGGCACGAGTGACGATGACGTTTTAATCGGTGTGAAGAGCGGCAAGTATCAAGTTGGCGTTAAGAATGTTTTCTACACGGCGGATCGTGCCAAGACGTACCTCTTTCCAAAAAATTACTTAGGTGTGAGTGACTCCGGTTTTGTTGTGCGTACGAAAGATAAAGATAAGTTCGGCGGTTTAGCTAAACTCGCTCAGAATAACGGCAAATTAGTACCGATCGCTCCGCAAAATGGACAATATGCTGTAATCGCTGATTATAACAAAAACCATAATCCGAAGATCAAGTTAGGCAGTGCCGATACATTCGTAGTTTCTGATGCTTTGAAGTGGGTTAACGAAGGCCGTTACGATGCATTCTTTGCGATCCGCCCAATGTATGAAGCCAATGTTGAAAAGAAAAACGGTGCGAACGCTGATTTGAAAGGCAAGTTAACTTACGTTACATTAGGCGGAATCAAGACGTACCCGCTATTTAATAAGGATCAGAAGGAATTTGCTGCAGCTTATGACAAGGCGATTACGAAAATCATTGATTCCGGCAAGGCAGCGGAACTTTCAGAGAAATACTTTGGTCAGGATAACTTTAAATTGTTGAATCAACCATTTAAATAATGAGGAAGTTGAGGGTTTCTAAATGGAGAATATCAAATTAATCGTCAACTTCTTAGGTCAATTACTTCCAGCCATTAACATCACCTTGATTGTATCGTTATCATCGATCATTTTGGGAAGTTTGCTCGGGCTGCTGCTTGCAGCGGCAAGATTGAGTCAGTCGGTTATTTTGAGAGTACTCGCCAGTATCTATGTGAGTGTTATTCGGGCAACACCTTCAATCATCATGATATTCTTGGTTTATTACGGCATGCCGCTTCTCTTCAATGGCTGGTTCCACACAAATATTGATGGATGGAACCGCATGTACTTTGTCATAATTGCTTTAACATTACTGTTTTCAGCACCGGTTTCTGAAATTATGCGTTCGGCATATGAGTCCATATCCAAGGGGCAAATGGAGGCAGGGCTGCTCGTCGGCATGAGCCCGTTCCAGACTTTTTATCGGATTATTTTGCCGCAAGCCTTTGTCGTGGCACTGCCTAACTTTGCGAATTCAGTAGTCAACCTTCTAAAAGAAGGGGCATTGACGTTCACAATCGGGGTCGTCGATATGGTTGCCAAGGCACAAATGATTGTGGCCAATAACTCAGGCGGCTATGCGTGGCAGACGTATTGCGCTTTAGCCTTAATCTACTGGGTTATCTCATTGGCGATTGACAAGGGTGTGTCCTTGGTTGAGAAATCTTATCAGAAAAAAAGAAAAACCATTGCAGTTTAAGGGGGCCTCTTAAATGTCGTTAGATACAAATTTTATGGTTAAAGTGGCCTACACAGCCCTTCAAGGCATTCCCGTTACACTGAATATTGTCTTAGTTGCACTACTGATCTCATTGCCGATTGGCGTCTTATTTGCATTAATTAGGATCTATCGTATAAAGGTCTTGGAACAATTTGTGAAATTCTATGTATCCCTCGTCAGAGGAACACCCATTATTGCACAGATTCTGATTGTTTACAGTGCGTTTCCGAGTCTGTTGAATGTGATTATTGGCAAGGCAGCATTCGACATCAATCCGATTTATTATGCCTACATCGTCTTTACATTGAATAGCATTGCGACCTTGACGGAAGTTTTCCGCTCAGCGCTTCAGACGGTTGATAAGGGGCAGATGGAGGCGGGTCTAATGGTTGGGATGCAACCGCGTCAAACCTTTTGGCGCATCATTCTGCCTCAGGCGTTGATTTCGGCGGTGCCCAACATAGCGAACGCAACTTTATACCTGATTAAAAATTCATCTTTGGCTTTTATCATGTCTGTTAAAGATATTACTGCGATTGCGAAAACGGAGGCAGCTTTCAACTATAACTTTTTGGAAGCCTATTTAGTAGTTTGGGTTTACTATCTGATCATCTGCTATAGTGCCGAAGTGATCTTCTACCTGCTCGAGCGCTATTTCAGCAGATATCGAAGACCAACAAAGCAAACAACCGGCTTTAACTGGCTTCCCTTTAGTCTCAAGCAGCCGAAACTAACAGCGAAAACAGATTTAACAGAAAGCGAGAGGACCAACCATGCTAACAATTGAAGGCTTAAAGAAAAGCTATGCAGGTCATGACATTCTTAAGGGAATCAGCTTCAATGTGAATAAGGGCGATGTCATTTCGATTATCGGGCCCAGTGGTTCTGGGAAGACGACGCTGTTGCGGACGATTACCACTTTGGAAGAAGCTGATGGCGGGCATATCTCTTTTGCCGGAATCGATAATGACTTCCAGAAATTAAATGGAAAAGACATCAATACAATTCGACGCAATGTCGGATTTGTTTTTCAAAACTATAACCTTTTTAATAACAAAACGGCATTGCAGAACATTACGGAAGGCTTGATCGTTGCCCGCAAAGTGAAAAAAAGCGAAGCGAAAAAAATTGCTCTGGAGGCACTGGAACGTGTTGGTTTGACGGATCGTCAGAACCACTACCCATCACAGCTTTCTGGCGGTCAGCAGCAGCGTGTCGGGATTGCTAGGGCGATTGCTCTGAATCCTCAGGTTATTTTCTTTGACGAGCCGACTTCGGCCTTGGATCCGGAACTTGTTGGGGAAGTGCTAAAAGTCATGCAGGATTTGGCAAATTCAGGGACGACGATGGTTGTCGTTACGCATCAGATGAATTTTGCTCGTGATGTTTCAAATCGAGTGATTTTTATGGCTGACGGTTATATTGTCGAGCAAGGATCTCCTAAAAAGATTTTTGAGAATCCTTCTGAAGAACGCACCAAGAAGTTCTTGACGGACATCTTATCGAACGTATAAAAAAGAAACAACTGCCGGATGAGCAGGTTCAGCCATACTTTTTAAAAAATTATGATGTAAACCGAATAACGAAGGAGATCTAGGCACATGACAAGTATAGAAAAACATGTCATTGTTACGGGTGCAAGCAGTGGCATTGGCCGGGCTGCTGCCGTTGAGCTCGCTAAGCGAGGGTACAACGTACATTTAATTGGCCGTAATAGAGAGCGTCTGGCTAAGGTACAAGCTGAGACGATTCGTGATGGTGTTGAGAGTCCAACCTATCAACTTGAATTGACCGATAAGGATGCTGTTCAACAGGTAATTGATGAAATCTATGCAAAAACCGGACGTATTGACGGGTTGGTCAATTCCGCAGGTATTTTCTACACGACGGACGTTTTAAACTATGACGATAAGTCCTGGAAGGAAATCATGGACGTCAACTTCTATGGCACCTTGTATCCAAGTCTGGCACTGCTTCCGAAATTGTTCGATCAGGGCTTTGGCAGCATTGTGAACGTGACGTCTGTCGATGCCTTTGACGGTATCCTGGATTACGATGCCTATTCTGCCTCAAAAGGTGCCGTGACAAGTCTGACTAAGACATTGGCACTGGAGGGCGCTTCCAAAAATGTTCGCGTAAATGCGGTTGTTCCGGGAATTACCGATACGGAAATGACACATGAGCGGCTTCTAGAAAACATTGAAAAGTACCGAAAAAAAGTGCCGATGCAACGACCTGCCCAAGCGGCCGAAGTCGCAAAGCCGATTGCCTTTCTGATTTCCGACGATGCGAGCTACATCACTGGCCAAAGTCTTCATGTCAATGGTGGCTGGCGTTTAGCATAAAGGCAATAAATAAATCCAGGTGGTGACTGTTGTGGCAGAAAATAAACATCAAATTCTACTAGATACGTTGGATAACAAGCCGACAGACCGAGTGTTAGCCGGTTTTTGGCATCACTATCTATCAAATGAGCAAAAACAAGTTCTTGGATACCGTGACTTAGCAGTGATCGATGAGGTGGTTAATCGCCAGCAGAATTTTTATGATCGTTACCACCCTGATTTTACGAAGATTATGAGTGATGGATTCTTCTTGCATCCCAGTGTGATTGATAATGAGTTTGAGACACCGGAGGATCTGAAAAAGATTCAGCCCATTGATCCGGATGATCCATGGATCACTCGGCAGGTAGCCGCAATTAAGGCAATTGTTGACCATTACGAGGGTGAAATTGGTAGTTTTTACAATATTTTTTCTCCGTGGTATCAGTTGCGTCTGCGTTTTGAAATTCTTGAAAAGGATTCCGAAAAAATTTACCGCTTTTTAAAAAAGGAGCCTGAGGCAATTGCCGATGCCTTTGACGTGCTTAGCGATGATCTGATTGTTTTGGGCACTAAATTGATTAAAGAATCGGGGATTGACGGCATCTATCTGTGCGTTCAGCAGCCTCAGGATTCGCTCATTAGTACGAAGCAGTGGCAGCAATATGTTCAGCCAAGCGAGGTTAAATTGTTGCGGGCGGTTCAAGACATTCGTGATTACAATATCATCCATATCTGCGGCTTTAACGGCAAACGGAACCAGCTGGGCGATTATAAAGATTATCCGGTAAAAGCCTTTCACTGGGCCACTTACGTGGAAGAAGTTTCTTTGAAAGAAGGAAAGGAACTCTTTGGCGGTCGTGCGGTGATGGGTGGTTTTGAGAATACGGAGAACGGTGTCTTTTACAAAGGTTCAAAAGAAGAGATTCAGGCTGAAACGCAGCGTCTGCTCGAAGAAAACGGGCACCAAGGCATTCTCCTCAGTGGCGATTGCAGTATCCCGTTTGACACGGATGATGCTCATGGTCAATGGGTCTCGGAAATGCTAACGGTCGAGGCATACCAGCGGGTTACAGGCAGTGAGAAAAGGTAACACATATGAAATATATTTTTGATAAGAAAAGCTGTTTTGGCTCGAATTGATGGTTAGGCAAAATGAGTGGAGAGAAAAGTGATCACCTTTCTCTCCACTCATTCATTTTTAAGGCATTTGTAATTTAGCAGAGCCCTTCACGTGTGAAACGAGAAAGAAAGAAGAAGACAATAAAAGACAAGATGGATCAGAGTTAATGGTTCCATTGTTGTGCAATAATAGGCTTTCTTTTATATTTATTTATAACACTCGATGGTTTAATTTTTGGTTGATAATAAGATAAAAAATTGATTGAAAGCGCTTTAAATAAACGCGCTAAGGATGAGGACACAAATTAAGCCCATAATAGAAATAATGGTTTCTAATAATGTCCATGTTCCAAACGTTTCTTTTAAACTTAAATTGAAGTATTCTTTAAACATCCAGAAACCAGCGTCGTTTACATGAGAAGCTATTAAACTTCCCGCACCAGTTGCAAGAACCATTAGTGCAGGGTTTACTGCACCGGATACCATAAGTGGTGTTACGAGGCCAGCCGTTGTTAATGCAGCAACAGTAGCTGATCCAAGGCAAAGACGTAATATAGCAGCAATGATCCAAGCTAGTAATAGAGGCGATAGATTTGTTCCAGTAAACATTTTTGCAACATAATCGCCTACACCACCATCGATTAAGACTTGTTTGAAGGCACCACCACCGCCAATGATAAGGAGCATCATAGCAATTTGGCTAATCGACGTTTCAACGGAACTCATGATCGATTTCATAGGGATTTTACGTGCAATTCCCATCGTATAGATGGCAATGATGAGCGAAATAAGCATGGCCGTTCCTGGAGCACCAATAAATTCAATGAATGACTTAATCGGTGTATCACTTTTAACGGCTAAAGAAAAAATCGTTGCTAACGCCATTAAAATAACTGGAAATAGGGATGTTATCGTACTTATGAAAAATCCAGGTGTATCCTCAAGTTTAAATTCTTTTTGTTTTCCTAAGGCTTTGATATTACCTTTACGTTCAAATGCGCTAGGTATCACCTTAATGGCAATTTTACTAAATAGAGGCCCTGCAACAATGGCTGTTGGAATAGAGATAATAAGTCCAAACAAAAGGACTTGCCCCATATTTGCGCCATAGGCGGCTGTTATCGCTGTTGGTGCTGGGTGAGGTGGTAGGAAACCGTGTGTCACCGATAAGGCAGCAACCATTGGAATTCCCAAATATAAAATAGAAATACCAAGTTCAGTGGCTATGGCAAAAATAATTGGAATTAAAAGGACAAGACCTACCTCAAAGAAGAGAGCAATACCGATAATGAAAGAAGCAACAACAACAGCCACTTGAATTTTTTTACGACCAAAGCGATTGATTAATGTAATGGCGATTCGATAAGCACCACCAGCATCAGCGACTAATTTCCCAAGCATTGCGCCAAAACCAAACACAAGAGCGAGGTGACCTAATTGACTGCCTATCCCTGTTTCGACAGATGTGATAATTTTAGTGATATCCATACCAAGACCAAGGGCAACTAAAATAGCAACAACAACTAACGAAATAAACGTATTAACCTTTAATTTGACAATCAAGAAAAGTAATAATAATACACCTAAAGCAACAATAAATATGGGCATCACTAATTCCTCCTTCATTATTATGAAACTTCCATCAGCGGGGGTTTTTCGATGCACAGGATGTGCTAGTGCAGTCGTTGCGATAGGACGCCTGGTTTTTAGCCTGCTTCATCCTCCACTAATGGTGAGCCAGAACCAATCGGGCCTTTACGGGCAGTTGTGCCAACCTATTTTCTTTGAATGCTCAGAACCTTGAAGTGGGGATCAATATTCGCCGTTAAGGCGGGATCAAAAAGAGTTGACCTATCTGCCTAACCATCCACCATCGACAACAAGTAAATGACCATGGATATAATTGGATGCATTAGAGGCAAGAAAAATAATGGTGCCTTTAAAATCTTCCGGTGTACCCCAACGTCCAGCTGGAATACGGTCCAAAATTTGCTTACTCCGAATGGGATCCTGAATAAGGGCTGTATTCATATCAGTTGCAATGTAACCTGGAACGATGGCATTCACATTCACATTATGCTCTGCCCACTCATTGGCAAGCGCTTTTGTAATCTGGGCAACACCTCCTTTTGCAGCAGCGTAAGCAGGGACAGTACACCCCCCCTGGAATGAAAGAAGAGACGCCGTATTAATGATTTTCCCATGACCTTTCGCAACCATGTGTTTTCCAGCTTGCTGGCATAAAAGCCAAACAGCTTTTAGATTAACTTGTAAGACGTCATCAAAATCTTTTTCTGAGAAAGTGGTAGAAGGCGAACGTCTTTGAATTCCTGCATTATTCACAAGAATATCAATGGTTCCAAATTCGTTTAGGACTTTAGGAATGGCTGCTTTAACATCGTTTGGGTTTGACATATCGCATGAGATAATTTTACAAGTCTTCCCAATTGTTTCAATAGCTTCTTTGACTTCTTGATTTTCGGATCGTTGTAGAAGAGCAATGTCAGCTCCAGCTTCTGCTAAAGCAAGTGCCATCACTTTACCAATACCGCGTGTCGCACCAGAAATACAGGCAACTTTTCCATTTAATGAAAATAGATTCATAATCTCTCACCTCATTTTTTAAAAAGTTTTATATATTATTAAGGATGAAATAGTATTTTTAGAGATTCATCAGGGTATTCCATTAATTCAAATCCTTTTTTAATCTCTTCGATAGGTAAAATGTGAGAGATAATAGGGGCGACATCGATTCGACCATCCTCCATCAGTCTTAGTGCAGTTCTAAAATCATCATGTGTGTAGCATCGAGTCGTAGTTAATGACAATTCACGAAAGTGCATCGCAGCAAGATCAACTTGCGGCTTATTTTTGAATACGCTTACAACAGTTGCCTTACCTTGAAACTTAATGGCAGGTAACATTTGGTCAATCGTTGCTTGATGTCCTGCAACCTCAAAGACAACATCTGCTCCTTTTCCATTTGTAAGAGAAAGAGCCACTTGAACAACATCGTCAGTTTGACTATCAACAACATGGAATCCTAATTCCTTGGCTTTTTCTAAGCGAAAAGGACTAACATCCGAGATGATGATCTCTCCAGCACCAGCATTTTGTGCCGCTAGACCAATGAGTAAACCAATTGGACCAGCACCTAATATTAGGACCGTATCGCCTAATTGAAGGGAAGATCGTTTGACAGTATGTATAGCGACAGCCACTGGTTCGACAACTGCTGCATGTTCTTCAGTTACATTCGAAGGGATTTTATGTAATCGATGTGTAGGAACCGAAACATATTCAGCAAATCCACCGTGATGATCAATGCCGATTAATTGTAGTAAGTTGCATACATGAAATTGACCGGAACGACATGCATCACACGAACCACAACTTAAGGTTGGTTCAATAACGACGCGATCGCCAACTGAAAATTCATCTACTGAGAGAGGATGAACTTTTTCAATAATACCGCTGAATTCATGTCCCATGGCAAGAGGTGCTTTTGCTCTAGGATGTCTCCCAAAGTAAATCATCATGTCTGTACCGCATATACCGGCAAAGGAGACTTTGACTAGGACCTCATCTTTTTTGATGGTTGGAATCGGTAATTGACCCATTTCAACATGTTTTGGCGACTTGTAGAGTCCAGCCTTCATTTCTGACATTTCTATCCCTCCAACTGTAAATTTATTTTAAACATTGAGGACTTTTATTTGGAATAAGACACTATAAGCATAGAATCTAATTAAAAGGACGGATCGTTTTAACTAGAATTCAATTTACAGTGAGTATATGACCAATAGGAGGATGTTAGACTAGTTGGTTTTAAAAACAGCTCAATTTTTGTCTCTTATATGATTAAAGAACAAAAAAGAACCTCATGATATGATTCCATCAAGAGGTTCTTAATTTATTGGTTTCTTATCTGAATCTAGTGTAAATCCTTCACCGAAAACTTCATATACATCATGAATAGATACAAAAGCATGGGGGTCAATTTGGTTAACAAGATTTTTTAATCTAAAAATCTCACTTTGACTGACAACACAATAGAGGACTCCCATTTGTTGACCCGTATAACCGCCCTTTCCATTGAGTATGGTGACACTACGGTCAAGATTTTTTATGATAATATTAGATATAGCTTCATTTTTTTGTGATATAATCATAGCCGCCTTTGCTGCATAGGCCCCTTTTTGAATAAAATCAATGACTCGCGCAGCAACAAAAACAGCAACTAGTGTATACATGGCTTGAACAAAATTCAAATAAATAAGTGAGGCTGTAATAACTAAAGCATCAATAATAAACATGGTTTTTCCAATATTCCAACCGACATATTTGAAAAGAATACGAGCGACAATATCAGAGCCACCTGTTGTTCCGCCATATTTAAAAATAATTCCGAGTCCTAATCCAATAAGGACGCCTGCAAATAATGCAGCTAGTGTCATATCACCGGTTAATGAGATATTAAAAGTTAAAAAATGCTGGAAGACATATAGGAAAAAGGATAGGCCGACTGTTCCAATTAAAGTATAAATAAAACCATTTTTACCTAAATACCTCCAACCTATGAAGAACAAGGGGATATTTATGACGATATTGCTTATTGCTGGATCAATATGAAATAAGTTATATAAAATGAGTGTTATTCCTGTAATTCCGCCTTCCGCCAGTTTGTTCTTAATGTTAAAGTTAACAAGTCCAAAAGCGAAAAAAGCAGAACCAACGATAATGAATAAGGTATTTTTTAATTTAATCGATACATTCATAATTTCAATCCCTTTGTATTGGCTAATTTAATGACGTTTTATACCTTCTTTTACTAATTAATGGCATGAACTTAATTATATATAAAAGAAACTGAACGTTCAATCGACAAAAGATTTGTCAATACATCCTTTTTTGCTTAATATTACATGTAGTGGATGTTTTGGGAGGCTAGAGATTTGAATCAGTTAAGTATAAAAGGTATGCAGAAAGAAGTAGATGAATACATAAGTCAGTTTAAAGAAGGTTATTTTTCACCACTTGCCATGACGGCTCGTTTGACAGAAGAGCTTGGCGAACTTGCACGGGAGATCAACCATTATTATGGTGAAAAGAAAAAGAAAGCCTCTGAAGGCGAGAAGGCTATAGACGAAGAACTTGGAGATTTGTTATTTGTTTTAACGTGTCTTGCCAATTCTTTAGATATAGATATGGAAAAATCGTTCAAGATGGTGATGAATAAATTTAATACACGAGATAAGAATCGTTGGACAAGAATAGACGCACAGGAGGAAAAATCATGAGTCAAGAAAAAATAAAATTAATCGTTGCTGGTGCACGTGGTCGAATGGGATCGGAAACAGTCAAAATGATTTCTAGAACTCCCGATTTTGAATTGGTAGGGGTTGTTGATCATAAATATGAGGGAGAAAAAATTGGTGATCTCTTAAATCTCTCATCCATGGATGCTAGGGTATATACTGATATTGAACATTGTTTTAGTGATGTTAAACCAGATGTCTTAATTGATTTCACACATCCTGAGATTGGTAAGAAACATTTGCAGACAGCCATCGATTATGGAATCAAAACAGTTATTGGTACGTCAGGTTTTACAAGTGAAGAGGTTGAAAGATTTAAAAAACAAATGGATGAAAAACAGTTAGGCGGGATTATTGCTCCTAATTTTGCGATCGGTGCCGTTCTCTTAATGAAGTTTAGCAGTATGGCAGCCAAATATTTTCCTGACGTTGAGATTATTGAAATGCATCATGATCAGAAAAAAGATGCACCATCAGGAACAGCCGTGAAAACAGCTGAACTTATTCAAAAAAATCGAGAACAAAAAGCTCAAGGACATCCCGAGGAGAAAGAATTATTGCCTGGTGCTAGAGGAGCAGAGTTCGATGGCTTGAGAATTCATAGTGTTCGCTTGCCAGGTCTTATTGCTCACCAAGAAGTTCTACTTGGAGGAGATGGAGAGTTACTAACCTTGCGTCATGACTCCATGAATCGTCAATCCTTCATGACTGGTGTTGCTTATAGTGTCAGAACAGTTATGTCTCTAAACACGCTCGTATATGGTCTTGAAAATATTCTTGATTGAGGGGGAAAGAATGATGAAAATAGCACTCATCGCTCATGATAAAAAGAAAGACGATATGGTACGATTTGCAACAGCCTATGAACCGATATTATCGAAGCATGAACTGTTTGCGACAGGAACCACTGGCCTACGCATCATGGAAGCTACCTCACTTAAAATCCATCGTTTTCAGTCCGGTCCACTTGGAGGAGATCAACAAATAGGCGCCATGGTGGCAACAAATAATATGGATATTATTCTGTTCTTTCGCGATCCATTAACTGCCCAACCACATGAGCCTGATGTCAGTGCTTTAATGCGTTTAAGTGATGTTTATCAAATCCCTCTTGCTTCAAACATGGCTTCAGCCGAACTGGTCATGCATGCTTTAAGTCGAAACGACCTACATTGGCGCGAGATAATACATGATAAGGAAGAAGGAAATAGTAAAGAATGAGTGAACGACAACTTGATATTTTAGCATTTGGTGCCCATCCAGATGATGTTGAAATCGGGATGGGTGGAACACTGGCTTTACATGCTCAAAAAGGTTACAAAGTTGGCATCTGCGATCTAACAAAAGCTGATTTATCGTCTAATGGCAATGTTGAATTAAGACAAAAGGAAGCCAAAAGGGCGTCTATAGCATTGAATCTTGAAGTTCGTGAAAATTTAGGTTTTCCTGACCGTGGCCTCCAATTTACCGAGGAAAAATGTGCTGCGATTGTGGATATTATTCGAGAATATCAACCTAAAGTGATCTTTGCCCCATATAATAAAGATCGTCATCCAGATCATGGTGATTGTGGCCATTTGATTGATCAAGCCTACTTTTCGGCAGGAATAAAAAAATATACCGCTCATTTGAATTTGCCAAGTTTCAGGCCTAAAGAACTTTATTATTATTTTATTAATGGATTTCATCATCCAGACTTTGTCGTTAACATATCAGATGTTTACGAAAAAAAACTGGCAGCACTAATAGCCTATGAAAGTCAATTCGAACCGACTAACGGAGTAGACACACCGCTGACAAACGGATATATAGAAACGGTACAAAGTCGCGATCGATTATTTGGAAAAGAAATTAATGTTACATATGCCGAAGGTTTTAAAACAAAGAGACCCTTAACCCTAGGTGATATAGTTGGAGGTCATGTGTGATGGGACTTAAGATTGGTATTACGTGTTACCCTACCATCGGCGGTTCAGGTGTTGTTGCGACCGAGCTTGGAAAATTACTTGCTCAAAAAGGCCATGAAATTCATTTTATTACATCCAGCATGCCCTTTAGATTGGACAAACCCTTACGAAACGTTTTTTTTCATGAGGTTGAAGTGAATCAATACGCCGTATTTCGTTATCCTCCATACGATTTAACCCTCGCAAGCAAGATGGCTGAAGTGGCTTTGAGGGAAAAGTTGGATATTTTGCATGTTCATTATGCCATGCCACACGCTGTTTGTGCCTTCTTAGCTAAAGAAATGGCCGGTGGTGCATTTAAAATTGTTACGACACTACATGGGACAGACATAACGGTTCTTGGTGATGATCCATCACTCAGTGAAATAATTCGTTTTGGTATCGAAAAATCCGATGCTGTAACGGCTGTATCCAAAGATCTTGTTCATCAAACAAGGGACATGCTCCATACGAATAAAGAAATTGTTCCAATCTATAATTTTGTTGATGAAGAAACTTATGTCAGACGTGACATTCCTGACCTAAAGAAAGAGCTTGGTATTGAGGAGAATGAAAAAGTTCTTATTCATATTTCTAATTTTCGGCGTGTGAAAAGGGTACCAGATATTATCCAAACCTTTAAAAACGTTCATGATCAACTACCATCAAAATTATTGCTTATCGGTGAAGGTCCTGAATTTCCTATCGTGCGAGATATCGTGCGAGATCTTGGAATTGAAGAGCACGTCCTTTGCCTTGGGAAAAAAGAAAATGTGGCTGACTTATTATCAATAAGTGATCTTGTTCTCCTTTTATCTGAAAAAGAAAGTTTTGGTTTAATCCTCTTAGAGGCAGCTGCTTGTTCAGTACCTGCTATAGGAACACGCATTGGGGGCATCCCAGAAGTCATTGTGGATGGTGAAACAGGTTTTATCGTACCATGTGGAGATATAAAAGCAGCATCTTCACGAGCCCTTGAAGTGCTTCAAAATCTGGGTTTACATGAAAAAATGGCGAGCCAAGCTTTTAAACGGGCTCGAACGACATTTGGAACTGAGCACATTCTTTCTCAGTATGAATCCGTCTATTATCAAGTACTTGGTAAAAATAATCATTAGATAGATTTAAGTATAATAAATGATCTACCCGGTTAAACAATAGATAAAGAGGTGGCAGGTGTTGCAATTTCCTTTTCCTAAAGTCATACCAATTTTAAATCAATTAAATGATCATGGTTATGATGCCTATGTCGTCGGCGGAGCAGTCAGGAATGCTTTTCTCGGCTTGCCTGTTCATGATATTGATATTACAACGTCTGCTACCCCTGACATCGTTCAAAACCTATTTCCGAAAACAGTCCCTGTGGGAATTGAACATGGGACTGTTCTTGTTATTTATCAAGGAGAAGGGTATGAAGTGACGACTTTTCGATCTGAATCTGAGTATCGTGATTTTAGGCATCCCAATACCGTGACCTTTGTTTCCTCCATTCAAGAAGATTTAAAACGTCGGGATTTTACCATGAATGCAATGGCAATAGATAAGGAAGGGGTTCTCATTGATCCCTATGGGGGAAAAAAAGATTGTCAATTAAAACAAATTCGAATGGTAGGAAACCCATTAGATCGAATTCAAGAAGATCCTCTACGCTTATTACGTGGATTGCGTTTTCTAAGCCAATTGGATTTTACGCTTGGAAGTCTTGAAAGGCAAGCCTTTAATGAAACATCTCCATTGTTGTCCAAAGTATCCATAGAACGAGTGTCTCAAGAAATGACTAAACTCCTTCATGGACAAGCAGTATCAAAAGCATTACAATATCTCGTTGAAACAAATTGTCATGAACATCTTTTACTCTGTAAGAATAAAGGAGAGGACATTCTCAATCACAGTAAACGAAAACTTATCATGCTTCAAAGTGATGCTGAACATTGGTGTGCTTTTTTATTGGCTCTTAAAATAGATATTCGAGAATTTTGTTATAAATGGAAAATGTCCAGTTCTTTAAGGAAAGCGATGATTACATTAAAGTCAGTTTTTCAAGAGCAAGCTCAAAAACCATGGGATATTTATTCTTTGTATCAAAGCGGACTAGAACAAGCCCTTGCCATCGAACGATTAAACTATGTCTTTTATTCTCATTATTCAATGCAAGACCAACAGATTCATCAATTATGGAAGAGGATGCCTATACATCATCGTCAAGATGTCTCTGTTTCAGGTCATGATCTTATAGAGTGGTTGAACAAAGAAAGCGGACCTTGGATCGCACAAAAGCTTGAACAAATCGAAAAACTTATTCTGTCGGGTCAACTGATAAATAGAAAGGAGGACATCAAACAATGGCTCTTACAATGAAAAAAACAAAACATAAAATTCTAGACATGTTGTTAAAACATCCTGATATTCACTTGTCTGGGCAAAAAATTTGTGATGTCCTTGGCTGTTCTAGGACAGCCGTTTGGAAACATATTAAAGAACTAGAATCAGAAGGTTTCAAGATTGAAGCCATTCAAAAGAAGGGATACCGACTTCTTTCAACACCAAATGAATTAAGTGAAGCTCGAATTCTAGTTGGCTTAAAAACGAAAGAGTTAGGACAACATTTGATCTATTTTGATTCCATCGGATCGACTCAAAAAGAGACTCAACATTTAGCGGAGGATGGGGCACCACATGGCACATTGGTCATTACGAGTCATCAAATGACTGGACGCGGCAGACTCGGACGTACCTGGTCTATGCCGAAAGGAAAAGGGATTGCGATGAGTTTAATTTTACGACCTAAACTGTCCATTAATAGGATTCCTCAACTAACACTTATTGCTGCAGTCGCCGTTTATAAAGCTATTACGGAAGTAACGGGTATTCAAACAGATATTAAATGGCCAAATGATATCCTTGTCATGGGGAAAAAAATAGTGGGTATTTTAACGGAAATGCAAACTGAAGGGACAAACGTTAAAGCTGTCATTATTGGTATGGGGATGAATATCAATGCCAATAAAAATGATTTTCCAGAAGAAATACGTCACGTGGCCACATCGTTAAAAACATTAACTGGAAAAGAACATGATATGTCATTAATTGTTCAAACGATCCTTTTCTATTTTGAAGAGCTTTATTTGCGATATTTAGAAGAAGGATTTTCGGTCATTAAATGGATGTGGGAGAGCCATGCTGTGAGTATTGGTAAACGGATCAATGCTCGATTATTTAATGGAAAAGTTTTAACTGGTCTCGCTAAGGGGATAGATGAAGAAGGTGCGCTTTTACTAGAAGATGATCAGGGTTCTATTCACAAAATTTATTCCGCGGACATCGAAATAGAATAAGGCTAAATCAAAGAGGGAAGGTAAAGAACCCTCTTTTTTTCACTTTATGTAGGATATATCCCATAATTTTAACCAATTCGTGCTATATTTCATATGAAAAACCTGTCCTATAAATCCAAATCCTACATATAATAGAATGACATTCAGAAAATGGAGGAGCAAACTTATGTTTTTATTATTTGAGAAAGCAGTATTAGGTATGGCCACTTTAAGACTTCTATCAGGTAGTATTGAAATTATAGCAGCCATTCTTATGTTAAAGGTCAATCAAATAGATAAAGCACTTGTTATAAATAGCTCCTTAGCCATCGTTGGTCCGCTGATTCTCATAGCAACAACATCCATTGGACTTATTGGGATAGCTGATAAAATCTCTTTTATTAAAATTTTATGGATTTTTACAGGAATAGCTTTAATCCTTTATGGAGTAAGAAGTGGTTGAAATTATTTGACTCTTCTTACTACATACCGAAACTCTCTTTGTTTAAAAAAAGAAACTGTTCCATCTTTTAGCACTCTTTCTTTTCATTCGCCATGACATTTTCTAACTCTTTAAAAAGTTTACGAATATCCTTGCCTTTAGCAAGATTAACATGGACTTCTTTAATAGCTAACTTTTTTACAACATCAAGCATTTTTTCTTTAGATCCATCTTTTTGTATGGTTTGCTCATTTCCCTTTTTATCAAGAAGCCAGAAAATATAGTTGAGGTTAGGTTGTTCATCTGGATAACTGAAAAAGACAACGTAGTGAACATTAAACATATCATCAAAAAATTGTAGGACGCCCCGTAAATAATTATCTTCATTTTTTGTGCTAGAAAGAGAAACTGTAAATTCATTTCTTTTTCCTATTTGTTCAATATGATCTAATATGTGTTCTATAAATAACTTCATGACTCTACTCCTTAATGTGAATAAGGGGTATTTTCTCCTTAAAAACTTTCTTTATACTTCATAAATCTGTTTACCTCATTTATGTTGTGATAGTTAAGATGGAGACTGAAAAAAACGGAAAACGAGAAATTAGGGAAAATAAGGATGAATTAATTCATCCTTATTTTTTACGCCAAGCAAAAAAAGGAATGAAAGTGGGTAAGGAGAAATTAAACGATACGCTGACTATTTTTGTTAGTCCACCAGCACCACCCGAAGGAGTCGAATTTGGAAATAGAAATACTCCCATGGCAAAACTTTGTATAACAGCGCCCAATATAATGAAGGTTGCCCGTATACAATAGAGGTGGAAACGAGTCATTAAACTTGTACGCAAATAAATCACCTTAATTTTCAAATATATGTATTTGTCCAACTTATTCTAATGTATGCTTCCGTTAATAAGTTATGATACCTAATGACTTTTTCAAAGAAGTCGAGGCTAGTTGTTGCGAAAACAACCTCTCTAAATATGTGATTTATGATCAAAAGACGAAACCCAGGTATTCTACATGATCCGATGACAAAAAGAAAAATCTTACCATTTTAATCACTGAATAAGTTTTCACACAAGGGATAATCTAACATGGAGAATAGTTTATGTGGAGGACCATTTATCATGACTAATAAAAAAACTTCGGCAATGGTGGTCGCAGCGATTGGATCTATCCCATTAATCATGACTTTAGGGAATTCCATGCTCATTCCAATATTGCCAAAAATGCAATCTGAATTAAAACTCAGTTCATTTCAAACCAGTTTAACAATAACAGCCTTTTCTGCTGTAGCAGCCATTTCTATCCCTATCCTTGGATACTTATCAGACCGTTTCTCCCGAAAAGCGGTTATTATTCCATCCTTAATGCTATATGGATTAGGAGGAATATTGGCAGGCTTTGCTGCAGCTATATTTTCAAATGCCTATATATGGATCATCGTTGGACGAACTCTTCAAGGAATTGGTGCATCAGGAACAGCACCGATAGCCATGGCTTTAACAGGAGATCTATTTAAAGGATCTGAAGAAAGCAGAGTCCTTGGACTGGTCGAAGCATCAAATGGTTTTGGTAAGGTTTTATCACCTATCTTAGGATCTTTAGTTGCATTAATTGTCTGGTATGGGGTCTTCTTTGCCTTTCCTGCTGTCGTTCTTGTATCCATTATTCTTACATGGATTTTTATAAAGGAAAAAAAGAAGAAGAAAGAAGCACCAAAATTTGGCCAATACGTTAAAGGATTATTAAGTGTCTTTAAACAAGAAGGAAAATGGCTTCTTACAGCTTACCTTGCTGGAGCAACCTGTTTATTCACTTTGTTTGGAATCCTTTTTTATTTATCTGATACTTTAGAAAAAACATATCGTATTGATGGTGTTATAAAAGGGCTTGTCCTAGCCATCCCGCTATTAGTGATGTGTTCGACTTCTTATATTACAGGAAGTAAAATTGGTGAAAATCAGAAGTTGATGAAAAAACTGATCATCTTAGGTTTTATTTTTGTAACAATTTCTTATGGTTCATTAGCCTTTTTTAAAAACATAGTTCCATTTATATCGGTGCTCGTGATAAGCAGTGTGGGAACTGGTTTAATTCTTCCGTGTATCAATAGTTTTATTACTGGAGCCGTAGGAAAAGAGAGAAGAGGTTTTGTCACATCCCTTTACGGATCTGTTCGGTTTCTTGGTGTAGCTGTTGGTCCGCCTGTTTTTGGTTGGTTAATCTCATGGTCCAGAATGGGAATGTTTTTATCCATTGCTGGATTTACTTTTTTAGTGGGCGTACTTGCTTTGTTTTTGATCCGTGTCAAGGATAACGAACAAGAACAAACAGGTAAAAATGAAAGAGGAAAAAGAGGCAAAAAAGAGAAAAATAGGACGATTTTAGAGCCAGTTGGAGGTCGATAAACGACTATGGAGATGTTTAGACAACCCTACTCGTGAGGTGGTTATTTTTTTCGCCAAGCTAATGAAGGTACCTTTGCTTCAATAGAAAGATTATATAACCAATTAATAATTTTTGTGGAAATCCATTGACAGAGAATGGCTTGTATAACAATTTGCCAATCGATCACATAAGCCGTAATAACAAAAATAATGCCATTAATCCAAAACATCGGTTTTCCAGGGTCAACATGTCGATACCTCGATATAATATAAGCGATGACGCCGATTCCTCCATTGGAAATCCCTTGTCTCAATAGGAAGGAAATACCAATACCGAAAAATATCGAACCGAAGAACACGTCAATCCACACGTTAGAAAAAGGCGTGACCAAAAGTTTTCCAAAGACATCGATGGAAACAGATGTTACTGTAATACCAAAAAGGGTTCCAACAACATATCCACCACCTAAATATTGATAGGCGAATAATAGAACAGATGAGTTCAATATCCATAATGTCACACTAAGAGGTAAATGAATCCAATAATTAAGCAATACGGTTAATCCAGCAGCCCCACCCGTTGGGATCGCATTAGGAAATAAAAAAACACCCATAGAAAAACCTTGAATGACGGCGCCTATAAAAATCAGTATGTATTTTTTCGATAAATAACTCAATACGTAAATCGTATTATGCCTTTTCAAATGAAATCATCCTAACATTTTAATGAAATATATGATGACTTGTCCTCTTTTATTAATGTATTCGGATTCACTTAAGAGAATGTCATATATTTCTCATAAATATAAGGAGAAAGGATAAGCGAACTGTAAAACAAAAAAGAGCCGACCTGTTCCATTCTTTCATGGGACGGTTGGCTAAATTTACATATCAAATCATCATGGTATCTTTGTCGTGACGCCCTAAAATTTGATTTAATATTTGATTCACTAGTGGTGAGAAGGCGGGATGATTTCTTTGTCTAGGTCGAGAGATTGGTATTTGAATATCTTGGGCAATCGATCCATCCTGAAGTAAGATAACACGATCCGCAAGTAAAACGGCTTCTTCTACTTTAAGTTGACCAATATCTCACATTCAAACGTGAGTGGGTGAAGGGTACGATTGGATAAAGAAAACTTGCCGATTGCGGGGCCTGTAAGGCGTAAATTATTTTTATACTTGCTTAGGTTCAAAAAAAAAGCGATAAGGCTCTTTTTTTTGAATGACCTAATGGATAAAATTCCCTAAATATATTAGATTACTTATCGATCTGGGTCTTTAGGATTAAGGACACGTGGTCGACGATTTTTTAACGGGATTGGCGAACGAACCAATACATCTCGAAAAGCCTTGAAGTTAAATGGTATAAAAGGCCAGAGGTATGGAACACCAAAGGATTGCATACGTGCGAGTAGAATAATAAAGATCGTTGATGCAATGACATAACCCGGTGTATGAAACAAGGCTGTAGAAAGGAGTAAAGCAATACGCACGAGCCGATTGGCCAAGCCGAGTTCATAACTCGGTGTCGCAAATGTTCCGATAGCAGCAATCGAAAAATACAAGATGACTTCATTCGTAAATAGACCAACTTCAACAGCGACTTGCCCAATCATTAAGGCTGCAACCAGTCCAAGGGCGGTAGCTAGTGCCGTAGGGGTATGAATCGCCGCCATTCGTAACATATCCATGCCAACTTCAACAAGTAGGAATTGGAGTAGAAGGGGTATTTGACCTTTGTCATTTGGACCTATAAAGTCAAATCGGTCTGGGATTAAACTAGGTTCTAAATTTAATAAATACCATAGAGGCATTATAAAAATTGATCCAAAAACGGCTAAATATCGCACCATTCTTAAATAGGCCCCGGTTAGAGGTTTATTTCGATATTCTTCTGCATGTTGCAGATGATGCCAGTAGGTGACTGGCGTAATCATGACAGATGGGGAACCATCAACAAAGATGCAGATGTGCCCCTCAAATAGATGGGCTGCTGTTGTATCAGGACGTTCGGTAAACCGAACAACCGGAAATGGGTTCCAGTAATTCCCCGATATATATTCGTCGATCGTTTTTTCTGCCATAGGAAGGCCATCTGTATCGATGTCTGAAAGTATGTCTTTTAGTTTATGTACCATCTCCGGATCCGCGATATCTCCAATATAACAAATGACAATGTCCGTTTTTGAACGACGCCCAAGCTGTAAAAATTCCATTCTTAATGTACGATCGCGAATTCGTCTTCTTGTTAAAGCAGTATTAAATACGATTGTTTCGACAAATCCATCACGAGCTCCTCTAACCACTCTTTCTGTGTCAGGTTCTTCCGGTCCACGGACGGGATAAGTCCTCGCATCAATTAAAATAACTTCGTTAATTCCATCAACGATAAGAGCCGTTTGACCAGTCAATATGATATCGACAACTTGATTTAAATTGTCATTTGAACTTACCTCAACGTGAGGAATTTCTGATCTAAGAAGCTTTTTTAATGTATTTCCTTTTAACTCTTCTTTTTTTACTTTTGCGAGGAATTTCAAAAGGAGGTGGAGGAGATTATCATTAACTAATCCATCTACAAGAAACATGGCCATTTTCTTTTCAGCATACTCAACATCTAAATGAATAACATCAAAGTTCTTTCCAACGCCGAGTTCATGTTTTAAATACGCTATATTTTCATCAATGTTGGTTCCCACTTGTTTTTTTGGTTGATTATCCATAACAAACCTCAAATCGATAGACAAAATTTTATAAAAGATGATTATTTCAATGATTACCATTTATACATAAAAAAATACACAAAGGTTTAGCTACCAATGCATTAATACCGTAAGATGATGTTTAATATGTCTTGATTCAGTGTTAACATTTTTAAATGTGTTATATTTCTACTTATTGCTAAATCACCTTATCTTCTATATACTTACGAATGGGTATGATATTCAATAACACAGGTTAGGATAAGGGCTGCATTCATTTACAGAAGCGGCACCACGTGTTTGATAACCAAACCCAAATATTCTGCCATGATCCAGAAATATGGACTTGGACAGAGGATGGTATTTAAATAAGACCTATTTGAATATAAAATAAAAAGCGTTTTTATTATTTCGCTATATTTTAGTCAAATGGGATACCTCTGTCTTCGCCAATCATCTTAAATGATAAGATGTTAAAGGTGGGGCTTTTTCTTTTTTAGACTTACCTAAGAGACATGAGGTCATAATCTTTTTTACCAGTCCTCTTTTTAATGACAAGGAGGAAGGAAAACAATTGAAGACAATAACTCATTTTCAAAAAATGAAAAAGAATCATGAGAAAATAGCCATGTTGACGGCTTATGATTATCCGTCAGCTAAAGGAGCCGAAGAAGCAGGGATTGACCTAATCCTCGTGGGTGATTCTGTGGGAATGGTCGTACATGGCTATGAATCGACTGTTGATGTCACACTGGATGAAATGATTCTTCATACAAAAGCTGTTAAACGCGGGGCACAAGACACTTTCATTGTCACGGACATGCCCTTTTTAACGTATCATGGAACCGTATCAGATACGATACAATCAGCAAGAAAACTGATTCAAAGCGGCGGGGCACATGCTCTTAAATTAGAAGGAAGCGGCGAAGTTTTTCAGATGATTAAAAGGTTGACGGATGCCGGTGTTGCAGTCATGTCACATCTTGGTTTAACTCCGCAATCTGTTGGTGCCATGGGAGGATACAAAGTACAAGGAAAGAGTCTAGAATCTGCTGAAAAATTAATTCAAGATGCCTTGGCTGCGGAAGAATCTGGTGCATTTGCACTTGTGCTTGAATGTGTTCCTGAACCAATTGGAACCTTAATTACAAAAAAATTAACGATTCCAGTCATTGGAATTGGTGCAGGTCGATATACAGATGGACAAGTCCTTGTCTATCATGACGTCTTAAAATATGGAATGGATAGACTGACTTCATTTGCAAAATCCTATGTTGACCTTTCAAAACTTTCTCGTGACGGAATATTAGATTATATTCGAGAAGTTAAAGAATCTGTTTTCCCGTCAGCTGAACATGTCTTTCATTTGGATAACCAAGTTTTACATGCATTAAAAGGAGGAGAATCAGAATGAACATCATCACAACAATTGAAGACATGCAAAAGTTGGCGACAGAGATCAGAGAAGAAAGGAAGACGATAGGTTTCGTACCAACAATGGGGAACCTTCATAAGGGACACGCTTCGTTAATCAAAAAAGCCAAAACAACGTCTGATTTTGTTGTCGTAAGTGTGTTTGTTAACCCTACTCAATTTGGTCCGAATGAAGATTTTGAAACCTATCCTAGAACACTAGACGAGGACGCTAAACTTGTTGAAGATCTTGGTGCAGACGTTCTATTTCACCCGAGTGCAGCAGACATGTACCCTCAAGATAACCCTATAATGGTTCATGTCACACAAGGTGTCGACGTATTATGTGGAGAAAAACGGCCAGGACATTTTGATGGGGTTGCGACAATTCTAACCAAGTTATTTCATATTGTTTCACCTCATCACGTCTATTTTGGTTTAAAGGATGCTCAACAAGTGGCTATTGTTCAGCAACTTATTCAAGATTTTCATTTTCAAATTCAACTTTTTCCTTGTCCAATGATTCGTGAAGAGGATGGCCTAGCGATGAGTTCTCGTAACAGTAAACTGAGTGCTGAGGAAAGAAAAGAAGCTTTACATCTTAACCGTGCATTGAAGTTAGGTGAAAGTCTCATTGAAAAAGGTGAAAAATCAACTGAAGTAATTAAAAGCTCCATTACTCGTTATTTTTATAAAAATTTGAATCTTGGTGAATTGGATTACGTTGATATTCTTCGCTATCCAGAACTTAAACCTGTTGATGAACTTTCAGGACAAGTGATTATCGCCTGTGCTGTGAAGTACAAACAAGCAAGATTAATTGATAATCGAATTCTAATGATTCCTGCAGCTAAGGAGGTACTAGGTTATGCTAAGACACATGATGAAAAGTAAGATACATCGTGCAACCGTGACTGAAGCTAACCTGAACTATATGGGTAGCATTACAATTGATCGTGATATTTTAGCGGCAACCAATATTTTACCTCATGAAAAGGTTCAAATTGTCAATAATCACAATGGCGCTAGACTGGAAACCTATGTGATAGAAGGTGAAGCAGGGTCAGGAACTATTTGTCTAAATGGAGCAGCCGCTAGACTCGTTCAAAAAGGTGATACCGTTATTATTATTTCTTATGCAGTTATGGACGATCAACAATGTCATGATTATGAACCGATCGTGGCTTTCATGAATAAGGATAATACCATTCAGTCTATTAAAAATGGGGAAAAAGAACGTACCGTTTATTAATGAAACGTTTTATTTTTTTGTATCTAAAGAAAAAGTGTTCATATTTTAACGTGATGTTATAAATTCCCTCGTTCAAATGCAAACTATGGATGAACGGGGGATCAATGATGAAAAAATTTGCTTGGATGATAGGTTTGCTTTGTATATTTCTTAGTCACGCCTCTATGACATATGCAAAGAAAGAAGTGGTCATTCATTTTAAAAATGATCAAATAGCGATTAGTTTTTTAAAATTATCTAACGGTGAAGCAACATTAATCCAAGAAGCTCATCAAACAACATTGATTAATACGGGAGCAAAAAGTTCAAGAAACGAGTTATTTAATTGGTTAGATAGGTATGGGGTAAAAAAGTTAGATGCCTTAATTATCACAAGAGCGGGGAGGCTCTATACGGGCAACAAAGATATTTTGTTAAAAAAATATCATATTAAACAATACATAGCACCTAGAGCCATCAGTAAAAGTCAAACATTCACTGAACTGAAGAAGATAGGTAAACTAAAAATAAATGTAATTAATGAGCGCTATGAAGGAGCGAATTTATTATTATCCTATGGTAGTGAAAACATTTATTTTTTAAGTATTCCCCACAAATGGACAAACAAAAAAACTCCCCAAGCAAATATCATTAAAATCGATCATTTTGGATTAAAATCAAGATTGGATTCAACTTGGATAAAGCATTTAGATCCAGAAATGGTTGTGATTTTCAAGAAAAAAGGGTACCGCGCTAGCCCAGAACTTTGTCATCAGTTACAATCTAACTTTATTGATTTATATTTATTAAATGAAACAGGGACTGTATTAGTCCTGTTATCACCAAATGATTATCAAGTCCATTCCATACCTGATAATTGAAGCTAATTCGTGATATAATGATTTTGATATTTGAAACTTTGGTCACATTTATGTGATATGTGAAATGAACCAAAAAGGTTTTTAAGAAAACTTGCCGATTGAGGGTCCTAGAAAGCGTAGAAAGAGGATAAGCTCGTACTATCCTTACTTTCTTAAAGTGTAAAATAAAACGAAACCAAAATAGGTTTCGTTTTAAAGCGTGTGAGTTAGGAATAATTTTTCCCTTTAATATAGGGTAATCTTAGTTTGACCTTTTTCCATTGAACTATGTCTAACAGATTTTACGTAAAGGAGGATATGAATGGCAGAGATGTCATTTCTATATGATTTTTAAACCAAATTTATCATGATTTAATTACATAAAGTGAAACTTCCATCAGTGGGGGTTTTTCGACGCACAGGATGTGCTAGTGCAGGCGTTGCGACAGGACGTCACGTTTTTAGCCTGCGTTATTCCCCCTGATGGAAAGCTTGAACCAATCGGACCTTTACGGGAAGTTGATTCCCCGCCTATCTTCTTTAAATACTCAGAATCTTGTGGTGGGGTCTTTTCTAGCCGTTAAGGCGGGATAAAAGGTGATACTTTGAAAAAATGGATTATAATTTTTATTTCAATTATTGTTGTAGTTGTCATTTCTCAATCATGGATAACTTATCACAAAACTGTCTCTTACAAAAATAAAGAAGAAAATACAGCCATAAAGAAGGCTGAAAAACATGACAAAATCTCATCCTCACAAATTTCAAATGTGACTTACTATAATGGTAAAACGCCTTATCATATTATCAGAACTAAGAAAAAAAATAAGGATGTTTATCTATGGGTGCCTGATACAAAGAAGGGGAGTTACATTGAAAGAAATGTAAAAGACGGTATTACAAAAAATAAAGCCTTAAGTATTTTCTACTCACTCAAGTATGATACCTTGAAAGTTGTTTCAGTTAAACTTGGGGCAATTAATGATGTTCCCATATGGGAAGTTACGTTTCTCGATCATCAAAAACGTTACAACTATGTCTCTTTAACCTTTGATGATGGGAAAGAGATACAACATATTTTGCATATTTAGAAATATTGGAGGCTAAATATATGATCAAAACGACTATTTCAAAAGTCAGCCAATATGTTGATCAAGAAGTGACGATCGGCGTATGGTTAACTAATAAACGTTCTAGTGGGAAGATTCAATTTTTACAATTGAGGGATGGTACGGGGTTTATTCAAGGTGTTCTTGTAAAAAAAGAAGTATCAGAGGAAGCTTGGGAAGCAGCCAAACATCTAACACAAGAAAGTTCATTTTATGTTAAAGGTCTTGTTCGTAAAGATGACCGGGCTCCATCTGGATTTGAACTCACCGTAACAGATCTCAACATCATACAATATGCCACCGATTATCCAATCACACCAAAAGAACATGGCACAGAATTTTTGATGGACCATCGCCATTTATGGTTAAGATCCTCAAGACAACATGCCATATTAAGAATTAGAAATGAAATCATTCGAGCAACCTATGAATTTTTCAATAATCATGACTTTATTAAAATTGATCCACCGATTTTGACAGGAAGCTCAGCTGAAGGTTCGACAGATTTATTCCATACTGAATACTTTGACCGTGATGCTTATCTATCTCAAAGTGGTCAATTGTATATGGAAGCAGCCGCGATGGCCTTTGGTAAGGTATTTTCATTCGGACCCACTTTTCGTGCTGAAAAATCAAAAACGCGTCGCCATTTAATTGAGTTTTGGATGATTGAGCCTGAGATGGCTTTTACTGACCATGAAGAAAGTCTTGTTATTCAAGAAAATTATGTCTCTTTTCTTGTTCAATCAGTCCTTAAAAATTGTCCATCAGATTTGAAAACTCTTGGCCGGGATCTCAGTAAACTTGAAAATATTAAAGCCCCGTTCCCAAGAATCACTTATGATGATGCGATTAAATTATTGAAAGACAAAGGATTTAATGATATTGAATGGGGTGAGGATTTTGGTGCACCACATGAGACGGCGATTGCCGAAAGTTTCGATCTACCTGTCTTTGTAACCAACTATCCAACGACGATCAAAGCATTTTATATGAAACCGCAACCTGGTCGTGAGGAAGTGGTTCTTTGCGCAGACCTCCTAGCTCCAGAAGGATATGGAGAAATTATCGGAGGCAGTCAACGTATTGACGATTTAGAACTTCTTAAGAAACGATATGAAGAGCATAACTTGACCGATCCTGCATACAAGTGGTACTTGGAACTTAGACAATTTGGCTCCGTTCCACATTCAGGCTTCGGTTTAGGGCTTGAACGCACCGTCGCATGGGTTTGTGGAATTGAACATATTAGAGAAACAAGTCCATTCCCTAGATTATTAAACCGAATTTATCCTTAATACAAAAAAACCTCACTATGTGAGGTTTTTTTATTGTATAAAGGTCTGGATAGGGTCCTTCATTTATACAATATTTCTAATCATTCTTCTTTTTATTTAATAATCATATGAGTCACAATCTATACTTTTAGCGTGTTATAATGGCATAAGAGGTGTCGAATGATGGAGAATAAAAAGTTAAAAGAAATGATTTTGAATGGAAATATTATGATTCCAACGTTATTATTAGAGACATATAAATCGATGGGGCTGAATGAAAAGAGTTGTATGTTACTGATTCAATTACATTCATTTATTATAAAAGGAATTTGCTTTCCTTCTCTTGAGGATCTATCTCATAAAATGACATTAACTAGGACGGAATGTGCTCAATTATTAAGACAGCTGATTCAACAAGGCTATTTAGCTATTGAACAAAATAATGATCATCACCTTTATTCCGAAAGCTATTCTCTTGATCCATTATGGGAAAAAATGGTATCTGAGTATTGTAAAATAGAAACTGAATCCAATCAACAAGAGGAAGAGAGTTTGTATACGATATTCGAGAATGAATTTGGCCGACCCTTATCTCCGATAGAATGTGAAACCTTAACCTTGTGGTTAGAAGAAGACCGGCATTCGATCCAACTAATCAAAGGGGCTCTACGTGAGGCTGTGATTTCTGGCAAATTGAATTTCCGTTACATTGATCGTATCTTATTTGATTGGAAGAAAAAAGGTATCACAACATTACAACAGGCAAAAGCACATGGTGAAAAGATTCGGTCTCATACGAAAGGATATCCACGGACCGTGAAAGAGAAGGAAAACCAAGTGCAACAGACATTTCCTTTATATAATTGGTTGGAAAAATAATGAGGAGGAGAAAGGGAAGGGCTCATGTTAAGTAAACAAAAAACGATCGAAGCACTGGATGTCATTGGTGAGATGTTTCCAGAGGCACATTGTGAATTACACCATCACAATCCTTTCGAGTTAGCCATCGCCGTGATTTTATCGGCACAATGTACAGATGCACTCGTAAACAAAGTGACGCCTCATCTGTTTCAGAAATACCATCATCCAGAAGACTATTTAGCTGTACCTATCGAAGAGTTACAAAATGATATTCGTTCGATTGGGTTATATCGTAACAAGGCTAAGCATATACGAAAACTATGTCAGCAGTTAATTGAAGATTACGATGGAGAACTTCCTTCAAATCACGCAGAATTATTAAAATTAGCTGGAATTGGACGGAAAACGGCCAATGTTATTGTCTCGGTTGCATTTGGTGAACCAGCTATAGCTGTTGATACACATGTCGAACGTGTATCAAAACGTCTAGGAATTTGTAGATGGAAAGACAGTGTACTAGAAGTGGAAAAAACGTTGATGAGGATCGTTCCTAAAGATAAATGGTCTGAAACCCACCATCGATTGATTTTTTTCGGGCGATATCATTGTAAGGCTCAGAGACCCGAGTGCCCTGAGTGTCCACTCCTACACCTCTGCCGGGAAGGGAAAAAACGTATGAATAAAAATGTAAGAGATGTTAGCGTTGAAAAATAACACCGTTAAAATAAAAATTCCTCGTTCATTTTGTTACCCACCTTTTTACCATGAAGGGGATATGTTACCTATAGACATAAAGACACAAAATAGCTTTCCGTTTTTCTATGATATATTATATCTATGTCATAATGATCAGATAGCGACATGGCCATGGCAAGACACTGGATATGTTAAAGCGAAATTTGATCACTGGAAGGAGATTTCCCCACAGCTAAAAGACGCCTTTCATAATCGAAAAGGGAACAATGTGCAAGCCATCATCATATTGGCCTTAGCCAATTATATTGACCTTCTATTTTGGATAGAGGGTCGACCCGTCCCTACATTAGATCAATCTTTGTATCGTGAAATGATTAGTTTATCTTTAGTACCCGTGAACGCATCGGACCGCGTTCGTTACATTTGTCATAAACCCGTGCATCATGTAAGTTTTATTCAATTAAATGCTTTGTATGATGAATTAATGAAAAAATACATCGCAAAAAAAATAAGAAAGTAAAAACCGCTGAAGATTTTCAGCGGTTTTTGTCATTATTGATTATTATCTTTCTGAACTTTTTCTTGTTTGTTAGGTTCTTTTTTCTTGTCATTTTGATTTTGGGTTTGATTAGCATCTTCATTACCACTCGTTGGTTTATCATTGTTTGCCGATGTGTTGCTGTCGTTTGTATTATTGGTATTTTCATTTGAATTATTATTCGAATTTTGATTGTTTTTCGAGTTATTACCAGTATTCTCGTTGTTGTTATTGTTATTATTGTTATTTTGGTTATTCCCGTTATTTCCATTGTTTCCATTATTATTGGAATTTGTGTTTCCATTATTATCTTGATTATTTTGGTTTTCATTTGGATTGGTTGTTGCATCTTGCGGTATTTTAATGGAAACACTAGCCGGTTTACTTGTGCCATCTTTCGTTTTCGCAGTAACCGTAAACGTATAAGTTTGACCAGGCGTGACATTTTGGACGGTCACTTGTTTATTTGATGTCGATGTGCTTGGTCCGCCGTCTTGCGTAACGATAAATGTTGCATCGTTATCATAATTCCATTGAATTGAAACGACTTTGGATGCTGCATTATATTGGGCATTTAAACCAGTAGGTGAATCGACTATTTTATCTTTATCTTCTTTAGTTTCTTTTCGAACCTCGGCTTGAGTACCTCTTACGGCGAGCTCTCCATTACCAATATCTATAACAGAATTAGGTCGCTTAAAATCTTGAGATCCCTGCATGAATCCACTCATGATATATTTAAATATATATTGATTGTAGTGCTGTTCAGCTCCCATCAAAACATGCCCAGCATTTTTGTCATTAGAGTGACCATATCCAGTCCAAATAGAAGCTGTGTATTTTGTGGTGTAACCAACAAACCAAGAACTGATGGCACCATTTCTTTGCTCATAGCTGCTGAGATTGTATTTATCAACAATCTCTTTTGGTACATTTTGAGTACCTGTTTTGGCGGCTAACGGAACTCCTGGAAGATTTGCAGCCGTTCCTGTACCACTTGTAACCACGTCTTTCAACATATCCGTTATCATATATGCTGTGTAATCATGCATGGCAACATGCTGAACATGATCAAGGTCTTGAATTTGACCATCAGGATATTCGATTTTAATCGCTGCATAGGGTTGATTGTACTTACCATTATTACCAAAGGTAGCATAGGCCCCAGCAAGCTGTAAAGGAGAGGCACCAAATGCCCCAATCCCATATGTTTCATAAATCGTATCGAGTGGGATACCTAATTTTTTAGTAAATTGTTTAATTTTTGCATCTCCAACTTGATCTTTCAAGATTTTTAACGTTTGGACTGCGGGAACATTTCGTGATCTCGCAAGCGCTCGACGCATGGTCATCGGTCCTTCAAATGTACCATTCCAGTTTCCGAATGATTGCCCTCCAGAATAGTGTGCCTCTGCAGCTGTATCATCAACCGTATGATTCGTCGCCCAATTCATATATTCAATAGCAGGACCATAGTCTATGATTGGTTTAGCTGTTGATCCTATGTTATTACTAGCCGATGTAGCATAGTTGAAATTTCCCTTAACATAATTTCTTGCTCCGCCAATGGCTTGGATGGATCCCGTTTTAGTATCTACAATAGAAATGCCTGCTTGGAAATTGTGTTTAACTCCAGGGAAGTTATTTTCATTATCAAGGACTTCTTCTACACGAGATTGAATGGCAGGATCAAGAGATGTGTAAATTTTGAGTCCGCCATTATAAAAATCATTTGCCGAGATGACTTTTTTATCTTCGACTAATTCTTTATAGAGATAGTCCACATAAGCACTATATTTTGTTTTATTTTGTTTAACTTTTGTGTGTCCTTTCGTCATTTCTTTAATTGAAACTTTTTTTGCCTTTTCAGCTTCTTCCTTTGAAATAGCATGATGTTGAACCATCAGATCAAGAACGAGGTCTCGTCGCTGTTTGGCATGCTCAGGTTGTCTTAATGGATCATAATACCCTGGATTCCTCGTCATCGCTGCGAGCATGGCTGCCTGAGGAAGGGTTACATCTTGAATATTTTTACCAAAGTATAGTTTAGAAGCATTTGAAACCCCATAAGTCGCACCAGCCCCTAAATAAATTTTATTAAGATACATTTCTAAAATTTGTTTTTTAGTATACTTTTGTTCTAATTTAATGGCTAGATACGCTTCTTGAATTTTTCTTGTCATTTGTTTTTTCTGGGTTAAAAATGAATTTCGCACCACTTGCTGTGTAATCGTACTAGCACCCTCAGATCCAAATCCTTTTTTAAATTGAGCGACGACTGCGCCACCAATACGATATGGATCAATACCAAAATGTTGGTAAAAACGAGCATCTTCGGTTGATATAAACGCATTTTGCACATTTTTCGGTATTTTATCGATATCTGAATACGTTCTATTATTACCATTAAATACATTGGTTGCCATCTTGCCATTCTTATCGATAATTTGGCTAGAAATTGGATCTTTAAGCATTTTAGGATCTAATGAAGGTGCGTTCTTTATGATTGCAAATACGGTTATCATACTTGCAAGAATGAAAAATAAGAACAGAAGTAAACATATAAGAGCAACTCGTTTAAAAGTTTTTTTTCTATTTTTCTTTGTTGGATTTGATTGTTTTTGTCCATGCTGAGCGTTTTTGTTTTTTTGTTGCTGCATGGCTTTTCGTCTTTCCATTCTCGAATTATATTCGACCATAATTGTAAAATCCTACCTTTCTACAGCGGCTATTCTCATCCACATATATTATTCGAATGTTATCAAATAATTATGGCTAAGTTATAAGTATACTTGCTTGACGATAGAGAGATAATCTAGACGGGGCAAGTACGATTGAGGAACTAAATGGCCTTCACGTTCTATTGTCTCCCTTGGAATCGATTTTCTTCCACCCGTTTGTTGAAGATCCCAATACCGAATAAGAATACCCGCATCAAGTAAATATACATCCTGTTTTTTTGAAAACTTAACAATAATGAAGCAAATGCCCTGCTGCATCATCACCTGTCTCATGTGTTTTATTTGATGATCATGAAAATTTTTGAGCGGCAATAAGTTAACATTATGAGTTTCTTTTGCCTCAAAATCAATATACTTCCCTTGAAAAACACCATTATAATCCGTCGTTGAAGCACGTCTATAATAAGCCTCAGTAATTTTAGCCTGACTACGCTTAGGGTAGTCAACCTTTACAATTTGAACTGGGGTGGGTTTTTTATGTACCACGGCCATTTGTCGTTCAAGATAATATTGATTTGTTAAGTTTAAGTCATCCTCTAAGGACATCCCTCTATTCCCATATTGGATCTTATTTTTATTCATGGGTTTGATCGTTTTTTTACCCGTTTCAAAAGGCTCCTTATAGGGTTTACCATTAGGATAATAAAAGGTCAAGAGGCAAAACTCCTTTTGTTGAATTTACATTTTCAATTATTTAAAGGGATTAGAGTATAAATCTGAAAACACGTGAAAATGAATGAAAAATCCCAACTAATGACTAGATAACAGACCTATTATAACAAAAAAGGGGATCTTTTGTTCTTTTTATTCAATATGGCTTAGAAAAAAGTTAAAAAGTTAGGTAATTTCAAGGATCATCGATTCATTTCCACTTATTTGTCGAATTTCTACTAAATCAAAAGAAAAGACACTTTCTTTGAAGAAGGAACACTTGTTTTGTCAAGAGAGAAGGGAAATGAAGCGGGATGAAGAAATGTGTAATTACAACAAATAGTGAAGGAGTGATCGATATGTCAAAACAAGTAATAGATTCAAGCGAGATGACAAACAATCAAAACAGTGGTAAAACGAAAGAAGATTTTTCCTTTCGACTCGATTTGTTTGAATTAAAATTAGAACAAATGGAACGTAAAGTCGAGAATAAAGCAGAAAGTATGATCAGTCAGGAAGTGCGGAAACAACGCTTGGAGTTAGAGAACATTTTTCTTGCCATGCAACGTATTGATGAACAGATGAAAAATATTGATAATGAGTTAGATCAGTTTGCCCAAAAACATCAAATAGCAACAAAGCAAAACCCAGTTTATCGTTATAACCCTATTAAGGCTAATCGTTTGCAACCAATTCAAACAGGTACGCTTAATTAACTATATCAAAGGGTAATGTTTCCCAATCTGTCGTCCTTTTTGGTATGATATGTCGAGAGGTGAATGACATGGATCCTACCAAGTTACAATTATTAAAATTACTGACTGAAAAATTACGTCTAAAAAATAAGGCCTTGCATGATATATTTATTGAACGGACAGCCCACTCCGATGTGGAAATCGACTTCTTTGGTATGGTTAAACCATTCGCTGATGAATTAAAAGAGATCCTTGAGGAATTTGAACCTCTTGTCATGACATGGATCCGTGAATGCCATCCTAAATATGTCTATCCACTTCAAGTAGAAAATCTAGTAGAAAATTTATCCATTGTTTCGGTAACAGCTTTTCAAAAAGATACACGAAGGAAACGATTTCTCAATACCATTCATGCTATTGATTACGCCTTAAATACGATACTTGAGCAGTTAATGGGACAAGAGCAAAAACCGGATTAAGATGTAGATGAAATATGGAATACCAAGTAATAGAATCATTCCAAACATGAGACTCGTGATCTTTTCTAATAAAGCTTCAGCAGTAAGATGTTGAAGATTACGAATAGAGCGGCTCAATTTTCGAAAGAGTTGGTCGGAATAAGAGATGGTTTTTTGTGCGTTTTTTTCTATCATCATGAAGGACTCCTCCTTGGTTTTAATAGTACATCTTATGCTTGTCCTATTAACCTTATACCAAAAAGAAAAAAATTTAATAGATTACGATGAGATCAGTGAAAGAGTGTTATTAAGATTCATTAACGAGGTTGACTAGATTATTTTCGTGGCTAACAGGTATATAATGACCATATAACAAACTTCCATCTATTTTCAAAGACGAGATAGATGGAAGTTTGATTAATTATTGAGAGAGATAAGATGTTACTTCATCTGTTGTAAGTCCATTTAAGGAATGGAACCCTTCTTCCAAAGCAATCATTTTTTGATTAATAAATGGGTAGACACTTTGAAATCCACTGTTTAACCGAAAAAAACTATTTTGTTTTAGCGAAGACAAAAAGAGAAGATAATCTCCTTCTGCAAGTGGACCGGTATAACGTTTATTAATAGGATCCCGAGGAGGAGGAAGAGGGTTCACGCCGGTCGTTATTAATGAAAGGTTGGAGCTCGTATTCCCTTTAAACACATGTTTGATGTTTACTATTTGTTCATAATTAACTAACCGGCCACGTCCAACTTGGCGATTTGTCCGGACTTGATGTTTCACGTTTCGGATAGTACCAAGAACGATAACATCTGAGGTATTGATTAATTGTCTGACACTTCGGTACGAGTGCTCACTATCTACGAGAGGCTCATGCCAATGAAGTATCACAGAAAGGATGAAGCCCGCCGTTAATGCTATTTTTGAAAAGATCATCCGTTACGTTGTTTGGCTTGTAAGTATTCAGCTTGTTTTAAAAAAACGAGTTCATCTTCGATAAGACCACAAGTTGCACACTGGACTTTTCTCTCCGGACCACGGTAAGGGATATGGAAGGGCTCAAGTTGACCCGATGAGTACTCTTGAACGACCTCTCCGGAATTGGGATCCAGTTTCACGGCATGAGCGACTTGATCAATAAGATTAAATCTCGTTTTATTTGTCCGGCAGTTCGGACATGTATAAGGATGAGACACTAACAACACACCTCCTCAAATTCTATCTTTCCACCTTTAGCACAAGTTATACAAATAAGTTTTTATCTAAAGTAGACACTTTTTATTGGTTTTAACTTTCTTCCAAAAGAATCTATTGAAATATGGAGAAACTTGGTGTATCTTATAAAAGAATTAAATACAATATTTGTCCACTAGGGGAGCGTTTTTGCTGAGAAAAGCGTATGGCTTTGACCCTTAGACCTGATCTGGTTAATACCAGCGTAGGAAAGTGGTTTTCTCATGGCTTTCATTCATATTTTTTCAAAGAGAAAATCAACCACTTCCTATCGTTTGGAGTGGTTTTTTAATTGGTTACCAATTATAAGATGACTGATCATGAACAGGATAAGGTTCAAACAACCCGAAGTGTCATAATATTACATAGGGAGGAAGTCGTTTCATGAGTAAACGTCTTAAATTAACAGATATTTTAGTTACCATTGTAATTGCCATCGTCTTTGGGCTAATCTACAAAATTTCAGGTCCGCTATATGACATTGTAAAAATACTGGGATTCCAGGCCGAACAATTAACATATGGTATTTACTTTATTGCTGCTCCAGTCGCTATGTTAATTATTCGTAAACCTGGCGTTGCTCTATTAGCTGAAGTTGCAGCTGCTATGATGGAAGTTTTATTCGCTGGAAGCGGTGGGATCATTAATTTTTATTATGGAATCATTCAAGGGGCCTTTTCCGAAATTATATTCTTAATCTTTGCTTACAAGAAATTTAATCTTCCTGTTACGATACTATCTGGTTTAGCTGCTGCTGTAGGCTCTTATATTTTAGATTATTATTATGGCTATCTTGTTGATTTAGCAGGGTGGAATATTTTGTTAAATGTTGTATTTCGTTTCCTAGGAACAATGGTTATTTCAGGATTTATTGCCTATTTCCTTGTTAAAGCACTTGAGAAAACGGGGGTCACAAATCTTGTGAGACCAGCCTCTAAGGATGACTATGATGTCCTTAACAAATAGTGAACCATTTGGTGTGACAGATCTTAGACTTGTGTTTCCGAAAGAGAAGGACTTATTTTTTAAAGACCTAACATTCCAATATCATCAAGGAGAGAAAATCTTATTTTTAGGTCCTTCAGGGTGCGGGAAATCGACTCTTTTGCAAGTCTTATCTGGGTTGATTCCCAATAGTATTGAAATACCGATTAAAACAAGAGAAAGCCGCATCCCAAAAAGATGCGGCATTATCTTTCAAGATCCAGAAACACAATTTTGTATGCCCTATGCAGATGAAGAAATAGCTTTCGTCCTCGAAAATCAACAAGTCGCTCAAGATGATATGGAAGACATGATTGATCAGTATCTAACGGCTGTGGGGCTTAAATTACATCATCGACACCAACTCATTTCAACGCTATCTGGAGGAATGAAACAGCGGCTAGCTGTAGCGTCTGTCTTAGCCTTAAAACCGGATATCTTATTTCTTGATGAACCGACAGCTTTGCTTGATCCTAAAGGAACAGAAGACCTGTGGAAAACGGTACAAACCGTCTCAAAAGATAAAACGCTTATCATTGTCGAACATAAAATCGATCATGTCATAGACTATGTAGACCGAATCGTCTTATTTAACTTCAATGGACAGATAATAGCTGATGGTCCAAAAGAAATGATTTTTAATCAATATAGAAGTGAATTACGTCAATATGGCATCTGGTACCCTGGAATATGGGAAGAGACTTTTCCAGACGGGGAGATCTTAAAGTTGCCCCAAGAATTTTTAACCGAGCCATGTTTAATATTAAAAGATTTTAAAGCTTACCGGGGCAAACAGGTTAAATTTGAAGTATCCCAATTCCAAATCAATAAAGGAGAATGGGTCGCTATCGTTGGCGAAAATGGAGCCGGGAAAAGCACGTTTATTGAAGGAATAATGGATTTAATCAAAACAAAGGGAGATCGGGTCTGGAAGGTTAAAAATGAGAAAAATGATGTGAGTTTTGTCTTCCAAAATCCCGAATACCAATTTGTTACAGATAGTGTAGAAGAGGAGATGGCTTTCGGACTCGTCATAAGGGGAGTCAAAGAGGAGGAGATTCAATTAAAAGTGAATGAAGCCCTTCGGTTATTTAATTTGGATCATGTTCGTCATTTACATCCATTTCAACTGTCCATTGGTCAAAAGAGACGGTTAAGCGTTGCTTCCTCGATCATTCATAAACCAAGTATCATTCTATTAGATGAGCCTACCTTTGGGCAAGATGCAAGAAATACATTTTCCCTGCTCAGACAGTTTGAAAGGATGAGAGAAGAAGGGACAACATTGATTATGGTTACTCACGAAGAAGAAATTGTTCATCGTTTTGCAACTCGTGAAATCATGATTCATAACGGCCAAATTAAATCGGATGAAAGAACGAAGCGAGTGGTGCAATTGGAAGGGGTCAATACATGAACAGTTACTTGAACCCAAATCAAAAATGGTTAGCAAGAGTCAATCCAACCTTGAAATTTTTGACGATAGCCGCTATTTTTATGATATATCTCTTCGTTCATAACTTTAATGTGATGTTAGTTTCCTCATTTGCTTTTTTTATTTTTTACTTATTCTGTAACGGTTTTTCCAGAAAACTCTCGTTTTGGCTCGTAACCATGACGTTTATCTTATCGGTTTTTAGTGCGTCAGCCATGGTGTTCTTTGGAAAGGGAACACACATGCTTTTTGAATGGCACTTCATGACTATATCCATTGAAAGTATGACAAGGGGTTTACATTTAGGGCTACGGACATTCGTCTACGGTATGTTAGGACTGATCTTTGCTTCAACAACTGAGCCCGTCCCATTTTTTTACTCATGTATGCAGCAGCTCAGAATCCCGCCTAAATATGCTTATTCTTTCCTAGCCGCTTTTCGATTAATTCCCATCATGATAGAAGAATATCGAATTATTCGAGCAGCCATGAAAGTAAGAGGAATGTCGGAAGAAAAGGGACTACTTGCATTTTACAGGCGTGTGAAAAGGTATGCTATTATCTTGTTAGCCCAAGCGATCCGTCGTGCTCAGCGAATTGCTGTGGCCATGGAAGCGAAGCAATTTTCAATGGTTAAAAAGAGGACATACTATTATAAAATTGGATTTAGTCGATATGATCTTATATTCACGACTCTTATTCTTTTTATTATCATTGGTGCATGGATTTTCTCATCCTATGTTCCGTTAACCCCGTATAACAACGTATTAGAAAGATCTTATTAAAATTTTTTTCTTATGCACAAAAGAAAAGGACTCTCATTTTAGTCAGTGAGAGTCCTTTTAATAGGCTGTTATTTATGAGAAATATCAGGTTTATGAACGCTTTGCTGCTTGAAGCTCTCGATTACGTAAATCCACCCGTCTGATTTTACCACTATCTGTTTTTGGCAACTCCTCAACAAATTCAATCGCGCGTGGATATTTATACGGAGCGGTATTTTCTTTTACCGTCGTTTGAAGTTCTTTAATAAGTTCCTCAGAACCTGAATAACCGTCTTTAAGAACAATGAAGGCTTTAACAATATTACCGCGAATTTCATCTGGACTTGCAACCGCAGCACATTCTTTAACGGCTTTATGTTTCATCAAAGCATCTTCCACTTCAAAAGGTCCTATGGTATAGCCAGAGCTAATGATGATATCATCACGACGACCTTGGAACCAAAAATAGTTATCTTCGTCTCTTGTTGCACGGTCGCCAGTTAAGAAGTAATTGCCTCTAATGGCTGCATCCAGACGTTTAGGTTCCTTATAATAAGTTTTGAACTGAGCAGGGAAATCACGTCTTAAAGCAATATTTCCTTCGACTCCTGGTGGAACCGGATGGCCTTCTTCATCAACAATGGTGATAAATTCGCTTAGAAGGGGTTTTCCCATTGATCCAGGACGAATTTCCATGCCTTTAAGCGTACCTATAAGCAGAGTACTTTCTGTTTGACCATAACCATCACGTACCTGAATACCAAAGGCGTTTTGGAAAACAGTGATGACTTCGCGATTTAATGGTTCACCTGCAGAGACGGCACTATGCAACTGTGATAGGTCAAAATCACTTAAATGGTCCACTTTAGCCATTAGTCGATATTCTGTCGGGGTACAGCACAATACATTGATCTGATGTTTTTCTAATAAGGCTAATTGTTTTTCTGGTTTGAATCGACCATGATAAACAAACCCTGTAGCCCCTTTTCCTAAAACAGATAAGAAAGGACTCCATACCCATTTTTGCCAACCTGGACCTGCAGTTGCCCATACGGTGTCATTTTCTGAAATATTAAGCCAGCGAGTCGGAGCAATCCGTAAATGTGCGTAAGCCCAACCATGACTATGTACGACACCTTTAGGGTTACCTGTCGTACCAGATGTGTAGGTTAAGAACGCCACGTCATCTTGTTTTGTCGCAACCGTTTGAAAAGTTTCAGATTCAGGATTCGTAATCGATTCTAGTGTTTCCCAACCTTCAACTTTACCACCTATCGAAAATTTGAATTTTAAAGTTGGTGTTGGATCTGTTATTCGATCAATTTGCGGGCAAAAGTCTTTAAAAGATATGACGGCTTTTGCTTCACCTTGATGAATACGATAATGAATATCTTTAGTTCTGAGCATTTCAGATCCAGGTATAAGGACCATTCCTGCTTTAAGGCAACCAAGATAGACGACATAAGCTTCAATCAGCCTTGGGACCATAACTAAAACTTTATCACCTTTTGTAAGACCTAGGCGCGTTAGTCCATTAGCCAATTGATTGGCTCTTGATATCAGCTCATTGTAAGTTACTTTCTTTTGTTCTCCCGTGTCATCTTCCCAAATAATCGCTGTTTTATCTGAAGCAAAGGCTTCTATTTCACTTGTTAAGTTATACTGATCAGGTGCTATAAGATCGCGAAGTTCCATATTCTGTCTCCTTATAAAAAGATTATGATGTTCACAGAATCACAACTGTGCCTATAGTAAATATATTTCTATAGTTATATTATATTACTTAATATTATGACCTGCTACTAAAAATTTATATTCTTTTTTCATTTTAACATAAATCAGAAAAATGGACTACTCACAACTTGGAGAGACTGGATAAGTTTTGAAAAACGGTGAAAAAATAAAAAGGCCTTATGAATCGTTAAAATAATGTAAAGATAAGGCCCCTTATTCAATCTATTTATCTGTCGAGTTGATGACTTCCGTCAAAGCTTCAGAAAAGGCATTTGCTGATCGATCGAGTTCATCAAGTGTATTTTGAACACCACCAACTTCAATGAGTATGGCGTTTTTCGAAAGATCCTGATTATAAACACCGTTTCCTTCCAATTTACTTTTCCCGATAATACCACGACTCAATCCTGGGTATTTTTTATCGAGTTCTTTATGAATCTGTTTGGCAAAGTATAGATTAGCTGAGTAATTTGGATTTGCTTCTCCAATGATAATCGCAATTCGAGCATATGTTTGATTTTTAATTGTTGTCGTTGTTAATTTGCGTCCTGAAGAATCTCGATGAATGTCAATCAAATAGTTCAGGTCTTTATCTTTTTTCATTGCACCCTGTACAATACTTCGTGAAAATTGGTAAGCTTGGTTATAATTCCAGCCGTTTTGTTTTAATAGTTTATTTTTATCTGTCGTGTCGTGAATCGAACCAATGCCTTTTTTAGCAAGAGAATCTTGGATGTCTTTACCGATTCGTAGAACATCTTTTGACGGATCATTGCTAACAGCATCATTTGGATTTGACTTTTTATTTAATGCCGGTAAATAGGACTCCCAGCTGTGTGTGTGGTATAAGAACACGACTTTTTTCCTTATCGGGTTTGATGGATTATTTTGTTGATTGTCTTGGTTATGACTATTTTCATTTTTATCATTATTTTCGTTATCCGTATCCGGTAGACTATTCTTTGGTGGCGGTGGAGATTCTTCAGGTAGATTTGTGTAATTCACCCCTTTACCAGCTACAAAGATTTTAGCATTATAAGAGGAAAATCCAGGTATCTCTGAGCCCATAAGACTACGAATATCATTAAATTTTATATTTGTTATGCTTTGAAGTAATAAATTATAAACATTAACGGGTTCGTCGTCTTTAGATACAACTTGTTTGAAATTTGCATTTTCATTTCCAAACGTCTCAAAGAAAAGCGTTTTTGAATGAATCGTCATATTGTTTAAATAAGAGTCCACAACCCCTATATGTGTGTGATTTAGAACCAGAATAAGAATAAAACCATAGATGGTTAGAAACAAAATAATACATTTGTATAAAAGCTGGGTAAAGAAAGGTTGCTGATCTTTGTTGGATCGTGAATTCATGTGGTTTGTCCTCCTATCTGATCCTTGTCTCTATAAACCTATGAATGATGCTTATGGAATATGATAGAAAATAGATTTTTTTAATAGAAAAAGGGAGGAGGTCGATCCTATAAACAAGACATGAAAAGAAGAAGGTGAGAGTCAAAGCTTTTAGATTAAGGGTTGTATACCCTATAAAACTTGACGATATCCTAAACTATGAAGAGTAAAACTTTATTGGCGAACGAAAACGATCAATTAACCCAAAATCTAATAGAGTGTGAGTGAAAAGTGCAAAAAAACCATGACTATCGGGTTCACACATAGTCATGGTTTTAGAATTAATACATGCTATTAACTTTTTCTTGTAATTCAGCATCTTCCAAATACTCGTCATAGGAGCATTCTTTATCAATCAACCCTTGAGGTGTGATTTCCATGATCCTAGTTGCCATCGATTGGACAAATTGATGGTCATGTGATGCAAAAAGAAGGACACCTTTATAGTTGATTAGCCCTTCGTTCAGAGCTGTAATGGATTCGAGATCTAAGTGGTTCGTTGGTTCATCAAGCATTAATACGTTAGCACCAGATAACATCATTTTTGAGAGCATGCAGCGAACTTTTTCACCACCAGAAAGGACTTTCGCTTTTTTGAGTGCTTCTTCGCCGGAGAATAGCATACGACCTAGGAATCCTCTTAAGAAGCTTTCACTTTGATCATCAGGCGAATACTGTCTTAGCCAATCGACTAATGTTAGATCACTATTTTCAAAGTAAGCGTTGTTGTCTTTTGGGAAGTAAGACTGCTTTGTCGTGACGCCCCATTTAAATGAGCCGCTGTCTGGTTCAAGTTCTCCCGCTAAGATTTTAAATAGAGTCGTAATGGCAAGTTCATTAGGACCTACAAAGGCAACTTTATCTTCACGGCCAAGAGTGAAATGAAGATTATCAAGAACTTTAACACCGTCAATTGTTTTCGTTAAACCTTCAACGAAGAGGACATCATTTCCTATCTCTCGTTCGGGTTTGAAATGGATAAAAGGGTACCGTCGTGAAGAAGGCTGAATATCATCGAGAGTAATTTTATCAAGTAACTTCTTACGTGAAGTGGCTTGTTTGGATTTTGATGCGTTTGCACTGAACCGAGCAACAAAGGCTTGAAGTTCTTTGATTTTTTCTTCTTTTTTCTTATTTGATTCCTGCATCATTTTTTGTGCCAATTTACTTGATTCATACCAGAAATCATAGTTACCAACATAAATTTGAATTTTACCAAAATCCAGATCAGCAATATGTGTACAGATTTTATTTAAGAAATAACGGTCGTGAGAGACAACGATAACCGTGTTTTCAAAGTTAATTAAAAACTCTTCTAACCATTGAATCGCACGACTATCTAAATGGTTCGTCGGTTCATCTAATAGAAGAATATCTGGTTTACCAAATAGAGCTTGTGCTAAGAGGACTTTTACTTTTTCAGAACCAGTTAATTCATTCATTTTTTTAGAATGAAGGTCTTCAGAAATACCTAAACCATTTAATAGAACGGCAGCTTCTGATTCTGCTTCCCATCCGTTCAATTCACCAAATTCTCCTTCAAGTTCCGCGGCTCTCATACCGTCTTCATCTGAAAAATCAGGCTTCATGTAAATGGCGTTCTTTTCTTGCATGACTTCATATAATCTTGTATGGCCCATAATAACAACATCAAGAACAACCTGTTCTTCATATTGGAAGTGGTCTTGTTTTAAGAAAGCGAGTCTCTCGCCTGGAGTCATGTGAACATCGCCTGTTTGAGGTTCAATTTCTCCTGATAATATTTTTAAAAACGTTGATTTTCCAGCACCGTTGGCCCCTATGAGGCCGTAACAGTTGCCTGGATTAAATTTAATGGTGATCTCTTCAAAGAGCTTATGATCGCCATAACGCAACCCAACATTATTTACTGTAATCAATATGCAGTTCCTCCAAAAAAGTGATTTCCGTTTATTATACCATGTTTAGATAGCAAATAGGAATGCAAGAAAAAGGAAACGAGAATCTGATAGTAAAAGAGGATGTTTAATTTTCTATTAGTGATGAGTTTTTTGCAAAGTTATTATCTTAGACTAAAAGTATTAAGGTGTAGAAAGATTTTTAGACTATGGAACCTACCTACAGTTTCTTCATTTTTCAAGAATAAGCGTCAAAATATATGGGTCTATAGTCGTAGGTAAATCTATTTAATCACGTTTAAAATTGTTTCATTCATGGCTTGTTAGAGAATAGTATAAAGAACATACTTGAAAGAATCATGTCTTATTTATATAAAGGGGTAGAATACGTTGAAGAAAATAACCATTTACCACTATGACGCATTTAGTCATATACCAAATAGAGGTAATCCAGCAGGTATTGTGATTACAACAGCTAATCTTAGTGAGACTGAAATGCAAAATATCGCAACATACGTTAGATACAACGAGACAGCATTCTTCCTTCCTTCAAAAGTTGCTGATTTTAAAATAAGGTATTTTACACCAGGTCATGAGGTTGACCTTTGTGGGCATGCCACCATTGCAATGGTTTATGCGCTTTATTCAAAAAAAATTATTGATCATAAAAAGGAAGTCTTAATCGAAACGAAAGCGGGAGTGTTGCCTATTAAAATACAACGAAATCGTATTGGTCAGCTTCAAGTAACCATGCATCAACGACCGCCTGAATTTAAACCATTTCGAGGATCCATTAAATCTTTAGCAAGGTCACTCGATATAACAAATGATGATATTGATTCATCTTTACCCATTGTTTATGGGAGCACGGGTACATGGACACTCTTAGTCCCTATTAAACGACTTGAAGTATTTAAAAGAATGAATCCTAAAAATACGCATTTTCCTTTCATACTTCAAGACATGCCAAAGGTATCGATTCATCCATTTTGTTTGGAAACGTATAGTCATGATTGTAACATGCACGCTAGACACTTCTCGTCACCGTACTCGGGAACCAAAGAAGATCCCGTAACAGGGACAGCTTCTGGCGTTATGGGAGCCTATTATTTAACTTATATCCATCCTGAAAAAAGTAAAAAATTAGTCATTGAACAAGGCCAAGAAATGGGTAAGCGGGGAGAGGTGGTCGTCCAAATTCAGTATGAAGATGAAAAACCTATTGTTACCATCACAGGAACAGCCGTCTACGTAAATAAAGTGGAGATCGATCAAGAAGAGATCGATCAAGGTCTAATTCAAGGAAAGATCCAAAAGCAAAACTAAACTTCTCAGACTTATAGTGCGTGTTCAAAAAGGTGACAAATTAGAAGCAAGAAGGAGAATAGCGGCGCTGTTCCTTAGGACCGTCATTCCGCAGGATGTGGTAGCTTCAGGCGCCAGCCACAGGACGTGAGCGATTTTAGCCAGCGATCCTCTTGTATCCGATACATGAGGACCGGAATAAACGAGCGGGCCCCGAGATTCGCAGCTTATCATTTGGTGACTTTTTGAACAACCTCTTATATGAAAAGTAGTATCTAACAGTTATAAAATATGGGGTTGCCCGAATGACTGCACCTTCCATTTCAGTCACTTATTTCGTATTTACTTGATTGGGTCTAATAAAAAACAACGTTACAATAATGGCTAAAAGGGCTAATAAAGCACTTAACCAAAACATTAATCTTATAGGGTACGTCATTAAAAAGGCGAAAAGAGGGGGGCCAAAGGCTACTCCAATAAAACGCATACTACTATATAAGCAAGTGAAGGTTCCCCGGTTCTCTTCTTCGATGCCTTCAGTAATAAAAGCATCAAGACTCGGAAGCGTTAAACCGATGCCAATACCAGCAATAAAAAGGGACCCAATAAAAAAATAAAGGGAAGGGTTAAAGCTCAATACAATCATCATCGCCATTAATATGACCATCCCGCCAAAGGTTAACCATTTCATTAACGCCTTATTTTCACCAATTTTTTTACCTGTAATAAAAGAACAAAGAGATAGGGAAAAGAGAGGGATAGCAAGTACAAACCCTTTTTTAATACCATTAATATGATTTTTCTCTTCAAGTAAATCAGAGAGGTAAAATAAGGTTCCAAATAAAATGAGCATGATGATACCACCAATCAAAAAAACACTACTGATCCATTTCCATTTCTGTTTAAATATCTTTTTAATATTAGATAAGAATTTTTTTACTGTAACAACCTCTTTCTTTTCGCCTTTTGGTGGCTTGACAAAAAAAGCAACAAGTAATAAGGACCCGAAACTCAAAACAGGGATCGCAAGAAGAGGGATGTACCAGATGAAACTGGCTAAAAAGGCCCCCAATATTGGGCTAAGAACTTTCCCAAATGTATTCGATGTTTCAAGAACACCTAATCCGCTACTGACGTCATCTTGATTTTTGAACATGTCGCCAACTGTAGGAATTGCGACAGGGAAGGCACCGGATGCCCCAATGCCTTGTAGGAATCGTCCGAGTAAAATCAACCAATATGAATGTGGGATGAACCAGGCACAGAGACCAGAGATTAATCCACCAATGCCTGAAATGAATAGACTCGGAATAATTATTTTTTTTCGACCAATGCGATCAGAAAGATAACCCGCTACAGGAATAAAAATGATGGCTACGACGGAATAGACCGTAATAATGAGGCTAGACTGAAATTTTGAAATTTCAAGTTCTCTTTGTGCCATTGGTAAAACAGGAATCAACATAGAATTACCTAAGGTCATGACAAGTGGAATAGAAGCCAATGATGCAAGGTCTAATTTCTTCTTATCTTCCAACTGAGCTCCTCCTTGATTAGTTTGTACTAATGTCGTTAGAATGTCCCTCAAAAAATATTTTATTCCTGATAAGTGAAGAGTTACCATGATTTGGTTCATTATACAAATTTAAAGACATTTTTCACCATAAAATTGAATCAACTGATTTTTTACGACAAAAATCAGATATGAATGGCGAATTTATTTACTTAGCGAGTTGGGAATAAAACAAACAGAAGATAGGGGTTATTATGCAGCAATTACGACAAAACAAACGAAGAAGAAGGTTAAAGAAAAAGTATGCTGTTTTACTCGTCATTTTAATTTTTTTCTTAATCTTTTTTGGTTATGGTTATGCTCAATATCATGATGGAAAAAAAACTTCCGAACCAAAAAGAGAGGAAAACATTAAATTTAATGGTGAAAAAGACAAGCATGGGAATGTAAATGTCCTCTTACTCGGCATCGATAAAAGAAAAGGAGAAACCAAGTCTCGAACGGATTCTATGATGATAGCTCAATATAATCCTGATAATGGAAAAGTCAAGATGGTCTCGTTAATGCGAGATATGTACGTTCCAATACCTGGGTACTCTGAATATAAATTAAATACGGCCTATTACTTAGGCGGTCCTGAATTATTAAGAAAAACGCTTAAGCAAGAATTTAATATCAATATCCAATATTACGTCATGGTTGATTTTAAGGGATTTGAAAAAATCATTGATACACTTGAACCAAATGGTATTAAGATTAACGTAGAAAAAGATATGAGTAAAAATATTGGCGTGACTTTACATGAGGGCGAGCAAAAACTGAATGGTAAGGAATTACTTGGATATGCCCGGTTTAGACACGATGCTGAAGGCGATTTCGGACGTGTTAGACGTCAACAACAAGTCCTACAAACGGTGGCGGATGAGCTTATTAGTACAAATGGCGTACTTAAAGCACCTAAACTGATTGGCACCATCGAACCCTATATCCAAACAAATATAGGAAACATGGATCGCATGGGATTAGCCAAAGACTTCTTATTCAAACACCCAGCAAAAATTGAACGCTTAACGTTGCCTGTAGCTAATTCATACGAAAATGTTAGAACTGTAGAAAGTGGACTGGTTCTCCAAATTGACCAGCAAAAAAACCAACAGGCATTGCATGATTTTTTAAATGATTAGCCAATGATGCGATGTTTAAACTGGTTACCTTATACGAATGAATCATGATAATTAAACCTATTCATTGATATAGGCTAAAGTAAAAAACGATTGTTCATATGAACAATCGTTTTTTCTTGGATCAATATCCGCTCATAGTATTAGATGATTTATTCCGTCAACCAACCAATAGCTCTTTTTCTATTGATTCATTTTTCTCTTTAATCTGGTGATAAGACATTCGAACATAAGGTGACACTGTTGTACATACATATCAATAACTTCTTTTTTTAGTTTTGCATCCTTATGAAATGAGGATATCGTGATATAGCCCATCATTTTTAGTTACTCAAATAAAAAAGGACTTACGTAATATTAGAATTAGCGTTATAATTTTTTATTAAGACCATTCATTTAGAAATGAAAGACTAATTATGGCAGAAAAAGAGAAGAGTAAGGAGAATTACGAGAGATGAAAAGTGTGAAGGAACTTATTCGAATTGAAGATATCTTAGTGGCTCATAATACATTAAAAGATGTGGTCATAAAAACACCATTACAAAGAGAACCCATTTTATCTGACAAGTATGAATGTGATGTTTACTTAAAAAGAGAAGACTTACAAGTTGTTCGATCCTTTAAAATCCGTGGTGCGTACAATTGTATCCAAAGCTTATCAGAAGAAGATTATAAAAATGGCGTTGTTTGTGCAAGTGCTGGCAATCATGCGCAAGGGGTCGCTTATACATGCAACAAATTAGGCATCAAAGCGGCTATTTTCATGCCTAGTACAACACCAAAACAAAAAGTGAATCAAGTCCGCTTTTTTGGTGGATCTGCTGTTGAAGTTATTTTAGTTGGCGATACATTTGATAGTTCCTATCATGAAGCTGTCTATTATTGTCAGCAACATCAAATGACGTTTATTCACCCATTTGATAATCCTGGTGTCATTGCGGGACAAGGGACAATTGGGGTTGAGGTGTTAAATGATATTGATCAACCGATCGACTATGCCTTTATGTCCATCGGTGGAGGTGGATTAATCTCAGGCACGGGAACCTATATGAAAGGGATTAGCCCAACGACTCAAATAATAGGGGTAGAACCAGAAGGGGCTGCCTGTATGCATGAATCTATGAAACAAGGAAAAGTCATAACATTACCAAAAATAGATAAGTTCGTCGATGGTGCGGCCGTTAAACAACCTGGCCAATTAACGTATGAGATATGTCAAGATATACTGGATGATATTGTTGTTGTCCCCGAAGGAAAAGTATGTTCAGCTATACTCGATTTATATTCAAAAAATGCGATTGTCGCAGAACCTGCAGGTGCTCTTCCTATTGCTGCTCTTGACTCTTATAAAGAGGAAATTAAAGGAAAAACGGTTGTCTGCGTGATAAGTGGCGGTAACAATGATATTGATAGAATGCAAGAAATCAAGGAACTTTCACTCGTATATGAAGGACTAAAACATTATTTCATCGTTAATTTTCCCCAACGTCCACGGGCATTAAAAGAGTTTTTAGATAATGTTCTAGGACCGAATGATGATATTGCCCGGTTTGAATACATCAAGAAGACAAATAAACAAACAGGACCTGCCTTAGTAGGCTTAGAACTAGCGAACAAAGAAGATTACACCGATTTAATTCAACGGATGAATGAACATGGTATAAAATATCAGGAAATAACGAATGATCCTACGTTATTTAATTTACTAGTTTAAAATTAAACCAGAAGAGATTTACTAATGAAAGTTTTTCATTTGGTAAATCTCTTAATATTTCTACTAACTTTTCAGCATTATGGAATTCAAGATTTGAAGCTTAACCGAATTAAAATCAGAGCGGCTGAATTTAATAAGAAAAGTCGTGCCATTCCAGAAAGATTAGGGTTTACCAATTTAGGCAGGCTGAATGGCTATATGACCACTTTGTTGATCACGTTATTTATGGGATGCTCGCTCAAGATTGGAAAAAACACAAGTAAAATAGTGAATGTGATCGCTCTCTTTAGAATATGGATATAGAAGGATATTTTCTATAGAGAGGATTACATCCATCATGCAAAAAATTGAATCAGAAATAAATCGGCTTATTAACATTTTTCAAAAAGACCAATTACCGGATGGTTCATGGGACTATCCTTTTGAAACGGGCATCGTCACTGACTGTTATATGATCATCTTACTTAGACTCTTAGATAAAGAGGATGAAACTCTTATTCACTCTCTCGCAAATCGAATTATTAAAAAACAACGACCAAATGGCTCTTGGTCACTTTTTCATGATGAGGGAGATGGTAATTTATCGGCTACCATTGAAGCCTATTACGCTTTATTATTCTCTGGTTTGATGCTAGAACAAAATCCAAAGATGCAGCTTGCCAAGACATTTATTATTTCCCAAGGCGGGTTACATCAAGCTAATACATTCACAAAAATTATGCTAGCTATTTCAGGACAATATAAATGGCCCGAAAACATCCAAATCCCCATTGAATTTATTTTGCTCCCAAACTCTTTCCTTGTTAATCTATTTGATGTCTCAGTATTTTGCAGAGCCAATTTTGTCCCTATACTGATGCTGGCTGATTATAAATATACGATAAATCGGTCTGACACACCTGACTTATCTGATTTGATGGAAAAGAGAGAAAGTAAGCTCGATTTCTCAGATGATCTTAATTACCGATCAATTGTTAACCTTATTCAAGAAGGCATTGAATCTTTAATGTCTCTTCCTAAAGAAGCCCACGAGGCGGCTTTAAGTAAAGCCGAGCAATATATGATGGGTCGAATTGAACCTGATGGGACTCTGTTGAGCTATTTTAGCGCGACATTTCTGATGGTTTTTGCCATGCTGGCCCGCGGTTATAAGAAAGAACATCCCATCATCACACATGCAATACAAGGGTTGAAATCTATGGTCTGTACGATTGATGGAGATAACCATGTACAATATACGACAGCGAATGTATGGAATACAACCTTAATTAGTTATGCCTTGCAAGAAGCAGGAATAGGCTATCAAGAGTCAGTGGTTCAAAAAGCCAATCACTATATTCTTAGTTGGCAGCATACAAAACTTGGAGATTGGGCAATTCACAATTCTCGCGCTTTACCAGGAGGCTGGGGTTTTTCTCATATTAATACAATGAACCCAGATGTAGATGATACATCAGCTGCGCTTAGAGCTTTTCGATCGGCTGCACAAAATAATCATACATATCTACAATCGTGGAAACTAGGCATTCAATGGATCATAAGTATGCAGAATCGAGATGGTGGTTGGCCAGCCTTTGAAAGAAATGTAAATAAACATTTTCTCACTTGGTTGCCCATTGAAGAAGCAGAAGATATCCTAATTGATCCTTCATCAGCAGATCTAACCGGTCGTACCCTGCATTTTTTGGGAGAGTCTACAACATTAAAGAAAGATCATCCAATCATGAAACAAGGAATCAACTGGCTATTAGATCATCAAGAAAATGCGGGTTACTGGCCAGGACGATGGGGGATATATTACTTATATGGAACATGGGCAGCCATAACCGGAATGGTATCTGCCGGTGTGAATATAAAACACCCAGCCATTCAAAAAGCATTAAGATGGATCCTCACGATTCAGAATAAAGATGGTGGTTGGGGAGAGTCCTGCCGAAGCGATATAAAGAAACAATATATTCCATTAACAACAAGTACGCGAACACATACAGCGTGGGCATTAGATGCACTTATTGCTGCATCAAAACGCGTCACACCAGAAATAAGAAAAGGAATAGACTTTCTAACCTCAAACAATGAACAAGAGGATTGGGTCCATCATTATCCGAATGGGAAGGGAATGGCAGGAGCTTTTTACATTCACTACCATAGCTATGACTTAATTTGGCCACTTCTTACGTTAAGTCATTATCAAAAAAAGTTTGGATGAATCAGTAATTAATAGCCATCATAAAGACTACTACAATAAGACCATTTTAGAAGCGGATTCAATTCTAGCTTCTTTTTTATTGCAACTTTTATCCCGCATTAATGGCGAGTAAAAACACCAATTCAAGGTAATGAGTAAACGAGCATTTCTAAGTGGGGGATAACTGTCCGTAAAAGTCCAATTGGTTTAGGCTGACAATTAGTTGGGGATGAAGCAGGCTAAAAACGCGACGTCCTGTCGCAACGCCTGCACTAGGACATCCTGTGCGTCGAAAATCCCCCATAGATTGAAGTTTCACTTTATCATAACTATACTGTTAATTATTGGATTTGCAATATTTTAAGTTTACATTAGAATATGTTAATGTTGTACTGATTAGGAGAGGGGGAGGAACAGATATTGCTTAATATTCTGCTTATTTTGTTGTTACAACTTCTATATGTCCCTATTTATACATTAAGAACGATCTTTTTAGTAAAAAATATGTCAACTCTCGCAGCTATTCTAGGCATTATTGAGATGTTGATTTATGTTTTTGGCTTATCGCTTGTATTTGGGGGAGATCAAAGTTTTATCGCTATGTTTGTATATGCGCTGGGATTCGGTATAGGGATCATTTTAGGTACAAAAATCGAGAAGAAGCTAGCGATTGGTTATATTAATGTCATCGTAAATACGCAAAATAAAAATACTGAATTGATTAATATGCTCCGAAATAATGGATTTGGAGTAACCACCTATATTGGCGAAGGAAGAGATAGTCATCGGATAAGAATGGAAATCTTGACAAAAAGAAATAGAGAAAATGAATTGCTTGCTACGATAGAAAAATTCGAACCAAAAGCTTTCATTATTTCTTATGAACCTAGACAATTTAAAGGCGGATTATTACTTGCTCGATTGAAGAAACACAACAAAAATTAAAGCGTGTGTTGATTGTACGAAATAAACAAAGATACCATGAATAGATTGAAAACCTCTATTAAAATTTTAAATTTAAATAGAGGTTTTTTAATTTAATTGAGGGAAATTTTATGGTTTTAAATATACTTGAGTGATAAAATACAGTAATACATCGGATGTTCATTATTTTTAATAGCGTTTACATTGTCTTTATTTGTTAATTTTATCAAAAAAAGAAAGGGAAATAACATTTTAATCAATTTTTAATGAAAAATTAATTAGAAGTTCAGTTCGTAGGGTTACAGTAAAAAATATAAGTAAAAATTTGAAGTCTAAAGATGAACATGTCATCTTTTTTTGCAACTATATGTACCATTAGAGGAGTTAAATCGGTATGGCTTATGAAGACAAAAATAAAATTCTGATACTCTCAGCAACCATAGGGGATGGGCATAAACAAGTGGCAAAGGCGATAAGTGAGGCCGTTGAATATACACTTTCTAATACAGAAACTATTACGATAGATATTATGGAATGGATTCATCCATATTTATATCCCCTTAGCAATTACGTTTATAAAAGAAGCATTAAAAAATTCCCTCAAATTTATAGTTATTTATATAGAAAGACTCGTGTAAAGAGTGTTTTTTCAACTAAATTAATATCACTCTTTATGTTAGGTATACATTCGATGTTAGAAATAGTTCATAGAGTGAAACCATCGATTATTGTCTGCACATATCCTTTTGCAGCTGGAATGATCTCTAAATTAAAAGAGCAAGGGTTAATTGATATTCCCTCGGTAACGGTCATAACTGACTACACAGATCATTCTTACTGGATCCATCCGTTAACCGATCAGTATATAGTAGGCTCAAGTCAGGTAAAAGATCGATTAATCTCTGCTGGTGTTGAGCCATATAAGATTAATATTACTGGAATACCCATTAGAAAAAGATTTTTCGAAACACCGACTCGTGAACAGTTAATAAAGAAATTCGATATAAATTCCGATAAATTTACAATCCTTATAATGGGTGGAGGGGATGGTTTTTTCGGAAAAGGAGTCTCAACCTTTCAAGCATTAGAATCTATATCTCCTTCTGTTCAGTTGATCATCGTTTGTGGGAGAAACAAAAAGTTAAAAAAACGATTAGAGCAAGACTGTATAAACTTTAAACATGATGTCTTACTGATGGGCTACTGTGAAAATATTCATGAGTTAATGGCTATGTCAGATTTAATCATTACTAAACCAGGTGGGGTCACCACATCTGAAGCCTTGGCGATGGAATTACCCCTATTAATCTATAAACCTCTTCCAGGTCAGGAAGAAGACAATGCACGTTTTTTATTAGAATCACGCTTAGCATTGGTTGCTAAAGATCAAAATGAACTAATTAATAAAATTCAAAGTTTACTAGACGACTCTGAATCCTTAGTTTTTATGAAACAACGGATAAAGCAGTATTCTACAAAGATATCTTCTTTAGAGGCTATTAATGTCATTGTTCACGCCATTAACCAAAAAGAAAATCAAAAAATAGGTTAGTTATATAATTGACTAAAGAAACAGACGACCACCTTAACTTTATTTTTTGATAAAAGTAACGTTAAATAATAAGAGATAAACATTCCAAAAAGACCAAAATTATGGTCTTTTTTTTATTTTAAAAACTAATCTAATCATTAATTTTGCTTGCGATATCAGCCCGTTTTTATAGAAAAGTACTGAGACCATTCGATAGAAATGGTCTTAATTGTCGAAATCGGTCAATTAATTATGCGTAACTTTAAAAGGATATTGTGTCTAATTATCGAATTTTATTTTATATACAGAAAATTTACAAGTAGATCAAGAATTAAGGAGGCGAAATAAGGTGAAGGAGAGGGAAGAAAGGTTTTCATGACTATGTCAAATGATAGAACAACACATATAGATTTCAAGATCAGACCGTTGTTTCTAACCATTTCGTTTTTATTTAACTCACTAGGAGGTAGCTGATTTGAAAAGAAGTATTTTATTGAAAGTTTTTTTAGCACTTTTGCTCGTCTTTCCTTTTAATCTTTTTAATACTGGGGGGAATTATCAGGCAGAGGCGCTAACCTCAGATGGTTCCATGACTGTCACGGAAGCCCTCGCAAGTTATGAGATTAATAAAGAGAATACTGACACAGTAGAGGGATACATCGTCGGACACGCAACAGGTTCTAATACAGCCAACTTTAACGCCCCTTTCAGTAATGATTTCAATTTCTTAATAGCTGATTCCCCAACCGAACATGATAAAACCAGACTTATCGATGTTCAAATACCTAGTGGCGACAGAAACCAGTTTGGGCTTCAATCAAACCCAAGTATTGTAGGCAAAGAAGTCAAAATAACTGGAAGTTTCCAAGACTATAATAGTTTTCCTGGATTAAAGTTGGTAACGGAGATTTCTTTTGTCGATGACTCAGATAATCCACCTCCACAGGATCCGACTTCAACCGATCCGCTAGCTGGGGCAGGAAAGAAGGTTCTCTTTGATAATACTCACGGTGAAACATCTGGAGCCGCAGATTGGGTCATCAACGGTGGATTTTCAGATTTTGCGGATGCATTAAAAGCTGACGGTTTTACTGTTGACCAATTAGACCGTTCCATTCCATATGATTTTGGCACGGAGGCAATTACTTTGGATAAATTAAGCCAATATGATGTATTTATCCTAGGAGAAGCAAATGTGCCTTTTAAAGCATCCGAGCAGCAAGCTATGCTTGATTATGTGAAAAATGGAGGTAGTATATTTTTTATCGCCGACCACTATAACTCTGACCGAAACCTCAATCGATGGGACTCAGGCGAAGTCTATAATGGCTATCGCCGAGGTGCATGGGGTAGTCCAACGAAAGGGATGGGAACTGAAGAAGCAAATTCTGCCGCAATGAAAGACGTAACCAGCTCTGATTGGTTAAAAAATAACTTTGGTGTTAGATTCCGTACGAATGCAATTGGGGATATCACAAATGGAGAAACAGTTGTTTCGCCAAGTGACTCTTTCGGAATTACTCAAGGGGTAACAACGGTTGAGATGCATGCGGGTAGTACGTTATCCATTATTAACCCTGATATTGCCAAAGGCTTAATCTATCTTCCAGAAAATCCATCGAAATGGTCATCAGCCGTAGATGAAGGTGTTTACAACGGTGGTGGCATTGATGAAGGTGCCTTTGCTGCTATCTCGAAGGTAGGTAAAGGAAAAGCGGCCTTCATTGGTGATTCCTCACCTGCAGAGGATTCTACACCAAAATATCTTCGTGAAGATAATGGTGGAAAAAAAACGGGTTTTGATGGTTTTTCAAAAGAAGGACAGGATAAGACCTACTTCGTTAATACAGTTGAATGGCTTGCCAACCAAGAGGACTATACTAGCTTTGAAGGAAAGATCCCATTAAGCCAGCCTACACCGCTAAGAGACGATGAAAATGATCCTTCACTTTCAACAGAACCCGAACATGAGCCATGGACCACACCACCTTCCGGCTATAAGTGGTATGACTCTTCTACATTCAAGCCGGGCTCATTTGGTTCAGAGAAAGAAGCTTCGACACCGACCATTCCAGAGCTCACAACTATTGCTAAAGCTAGACAAGCGGATGAAATGAGCAATGTCACAGTGGAAGGCGTTATAACGACGAAACCAGGAATATGGGGGTCAAAGGGCTTTTATCTTCAAGATCAGACAGGTGGGGTTTACGTTTACCAGGGGACTGATAACTATCATGTGGGACAAAAAGTTAGATTAACTGCCCAAAAATCAACCTATAATGGGGAAATAGAACTATCCAACATTATTCAGTCTGCTGATGAAGGGGATGGAACCGTTCCCTCTCCGTCAGTTGTTACGACTATTGACAGCAGCAATCAAGGTCAATTAGTTACTTTACAGAAGGCTACGGTAAAGAACATCTCGAAAACCGATAGCTATGGGACATTTGAATTTGATGCTGTAATTGGAGACACGACAACTCGAGTACGAGTAGATAGCCGAGGTGGCATGACGTATGATGATTTTATCGCGACCTATAAAGAAGGATCTGTGTTAAACATTACAGGATTGGCGAGTATTTTTAAAAATACCTATCAAATAAAACCTCGATCAGCGGAAGATTTAATAGATGCTGAATCGTCACCTGTCAATGTACAACTCCTTGGCATTAATGATTTGCATGGTAAAATTGATCAGCATTACAGTCTGGACTTAAATAGAGACGGAAGTAACGACGGGATCTATGGAGGAATGGAGTATCTTGCTTCCTATATTAAAGAACGTGAAAAAGCCATTCCGAACTCACTACTCGTAGGTGTCGGTGATATTATCGGTGGCAGCCCGCCATTATCTGCTCTATTCCAAGATGAACCCACGGTCGATATTATGAACGCCATGGGGATGGATGTTAGCACAATCGGAAACCATGAATTTGATGAAGGAACAACGGAACTTCTACGCATGGTTAATGGCGGTGACTACCCAAAAGATAATGAAAATCGGTCATATGAAGGCATGAATTATCCCGAGCTTGCTGCAAATGTAGTGTACAAAGATTCTGGACAACCGATTTTACCTCCATATGCAATCAAAACAGTTGGCGGTGAACAAATTGGCTTTATAGGTGTAACGACAAAAAGCACCCCAGATATGGTAATGCCCGGTGGAATTCAGGATATCAAATTTACGGATCCAGTTGAAGCCATCAATCAATCCGTTAGTGAATTGCACAAGAAGGGGGTTCATGCTATTGTCGTTCTCGCTCACTCTCCAGCAACACAAGGATCGGATGGATCTATTACAGGGGAGGCAGCTGATTTGGCGAAGAGTGTTGATGATGACGTCGATGTCATTTTCGCTGCTCACAATCATGCTGTTGATAATGGTACAGTCGACAACAAGCTAATAGTACAAGCCTCTGAATACGGAAAGGCTTTCAGTGATGTGGATTTAACGATTGACCCGGTAACAGATGATATCGTTAAGAAATCCGCAGACATTATCTTTGTAGATGATAGTAAGGATGAGCCAGATCCTAAGGTGAAAAGCATTCTCGATAAATATGAGACCCAAGTGGCACCTAAGCTCAATGAAGTTGAAGGCGAAGCCTCTATACCCATGGAAGGTGGCTATGCGACCAAGGGTGAAAAAGGCGATAATGCGTTAGGGAATTTAGTTGCCGATAGTATGAAATCGGCCATGAATAGTGACTTCGCACTGATGAATGGAGGTGGAATCCGTGATAATCTCGATAAAGGGAATATTACCTGGAATGATCTCTTTAACATTCTACCTTTTGGTAACACACTAGTAAAAATGGACATTACCGGGAAGGATCTGCAGGACATCCTAAATGCCCAATTAAATACGTATTATGGACCAGATTTCAGTGTAGCTGGTTTTAAATACACCTGGGATACCAATGCAGGGAGAACCGTCGATATCTATCTACCAGATGGTAGCAAAATCTCTAATGATAAAACCTATACGTTAACAGTCAACAACTTTATGGCAACTGCTACAGGAGCTAAGTATAAGGCCATTGGGGATGCAGGTAAAAACTTGGTCCAGGGTCCGGTCGATGTTGATGCTCTGGTTGACTTCGTAAAAAGTTTTGATAAACCACTTGCTTACACATCAGAAGGCCGGATTTCTGAAGTCTATGTCCCACGAGATCCCGATCCAAATACCAAAGTACTTTCTATATCCGATGCAAAAGCACAAGCCGATAATACCAAGGTAACCGTTGAGGGTGTTGTCACATCGACACCAGGCGAATTTGGCAATAATAAAAGTTTTTATCTACAGGATGGTACGGGCGCGATTAACGTCTACCAATCACTGGATCCTGGATTGAAAATTGGTGACAAGGTGAAAATAACTGCAACCAAATTCACCTATAACGACGAGACCGAATTGAAATATATGACCGCATCACAGGTTGTAGATCATGTGAATCTCTCACCTAAGGTCATTTCTAACCTTTCTGATGGTTGTCTGTATCAATTTGTCTCTCTTCAAAATGTAAAGATAAGTAAAATTTCAGTACCTGACAGTTATGGAAACTTTGCATTTGATGTCGTAAACGGTGATCAAACGACTACGGTATCAATTGATGGTAGAACTGGAATTAGATACGAGGAATGGACTAAGAATTTCCATCAAGGAGATTATGTGACTGTCTCAGGCATAGCATCAGGGGATAGGTTAAAGCCTAGATTAATGGATGATATCATACCAGCCATCCAGAATAATGTACTTAATGTGGATGTCACAGAACAAACAGGAGATTCAGCATCGATAACCCTAGACGCCGATCTCATAACCTATGCGATAAAAAAGAAGACTATAATTAAAATTAATAAAGGAGACATCATATTTAAACTTCCTTCATCAGACTTGAAGACCGATCAGTCGTTAACAATAAAAATTTCAAATCGTACAGATGTGACAGACAGTGCTGTAATCGGACAAGTGTATAACTTTACGGTAACGCAAGGGGACCAGGAGGTTTCCAAATTCAAGACACCAGTTGAAATAACTTACATCGTTGATGCTTCAAAAATAGAGAAACCAGATAATATTTCAATATATTCCTATAAAGACACCAACGGAAAGTGGAAAAAAGTTAAGGGAGACTATCAGAATGGCAAAATCAGCACAGAGCTCTCTAAAACTATGACTACTGCTGTGAGAGAAGTTCACTCTAAAGAAGTTCACTCTAAAAAGAATCATAAAAAGTAATATTAAAGAAAACCAGTGTTAAGCAACTTTAATGCTGGTTTTCTTTAACAAAAATATCTAAAACAAATCAATTCTTAATAAAGAAACACATTTTAAACACATTTGAGCAAGGTATTCAAAGAACTATAAATAAAAAACTAGAAACAAAGTCCCCAAGTTTCTGTCGCCAGACACCTATGTAAAAGAGGGATAATCTTGTGTTTTTCACACATTCTAAATTACTACGTAAAATATCATTTTGACGAAGTAAAGTTCAAGGTGTATAATTAAAACGTACCTCAAACACATTTTTTATGAATAACACCTAATTACATAAAATCTTACTTACGGAGGTTTTTTTATGGATGATGAACGCAAATTACATCTTTATGAACGAATCGATGAAAAATCACAAAAACTCCCTTGGTATGTGATGGAATACATTAATAAAAAGAAACGGATCATGTCACCAGCTACGTTATTGAATTATTGTCATGATTATCTGATCTTTTTTGATTGGCTGCTTGCTGAAGGTTTCCATGATGCCAAGTCAACCAGTGATATTCCATTGAGCTGTTTAGAATCGTTAACACCGCAGCAAATCGAAAATTTTCTTTCGCACTTACAATTTCGCCTAAACAATTCAACTCTTACCGTAAATCGTAAGCTTTCCGCTTTAAAGTCGCTTTTTCACTATTTACAAAATATTGCTGAAACCTCAGACCTTAAGCCCTACATCCAGCGAAATGCGATGGCTAAAATTGAACTAAATCCAGTTAAAGAAGATCAAGAAGCCGTCGCTCAAAAAATGGCTGGAAAAATCCTTTGGGATAACGAATATGAGCAGTTTAGGCAATTTGTCGCACATGATTATGGTGTTGTTTTTAAAGATAATAAAAAGCTCTACAACTTTCATGTGCAAAACTGTGAACGAGATACGGCCATTATCTCCCTTATTTTAGGTTCTGGACTTCGACTTTCCGAAGTTGTTGGTTTGAATGTTGATGATATTGACTTTAAAAAGTTCTCAGCTCGAGTCATTCGTAAAGGAAATAAAGAACAATATGTCTTCTTTAGCGAGCAAGCGATGCTTGATTTGCATGATTATCTAGCTGTACGAAGTAAAAAATATGATATCAACCAATCGAATAAAGCTCTTTTTATTTCTTCACCCATGGGACCCAAAGGTACGACACGCAGGCTTAGTCCTCGGGCTATCGAAAATATGGTTCAAAAATATGCAAAAGCTTTTGGTAAACCCTCTCTATCTGTTCATAAATTACGCCACTCTTTCGCAACACGATATCACGCTGAAAATAATGATATCCCGAAACTGAGACGTCAACTCGGGCACTCTTCTGTTCAAACCACGATGATTTACACCCATCTCTCCAATGATGAATTGAAAAAAGCCGTTGATAAAATGGATGAACATCTCGAAGATCGTTTTCCAAACGAGTAAGCTATATATAGTAAGGAGCGGAAAATGCCCCTCCTTCTATCCCCTTCTTAATTTTTCATCATTCATACTAGATCCATCTTAAATTGGGATAAAAGATGTCATGTAACTGAGGAAATATTCCTAAATCTAAGTAGTTGACTGTCTTCCCTTTTAGTTCATTTATGTTAATCTTTGATTTCTTGAATCACATACTGTATAAAAGTTTTTTTAAGATGATTTATATATAGTTTACATAATGTTATTTTGTGTGTAAAAAGGAGTCATGTCTCAGTCCTTGCTAATCAAGATCACTTCAAGATACATCTATCAAGTTTATGCCATTCGGACTTTCACACTGTGTATAGAAGTCTTTTTTTCTGTTTTTATTTAGATTATTGGATAATTCTGTTCGTAACTTGGGTAGCAATAGTATGGTGGTCTAAGTGCTATTTTAGACATTGGCCAGGAATCCTCCATATAGACCATCATTACTTTTTCATTTGAATGATTAACTAGCAATAGCTTAACTTCTGGATTAAATTCATATCTCAAAATGGTAGTCCCCTTCCATTAGGAATGTGTGGATTCTCCTCCATCAACATGAAGAACTTGACCGGTAACAAAACGAGAATCATCAGAAGCAAGATAGACAAAGGTTGGCGCGAGTTCAAATGGTTGGGCAACTCGTTCCATTGGATTAAATGCTCCATATACAGCGACTTGGTCTGACGAGAAACTTGCTGAAATAAGTGGGGTCCAAATTCGGCCGGGAGCGACGGCATTAACACGGATTCCTTGTTTCACGACATTTTTAGCCAAAGCACGTGTCCAACCAACTATTGCGCCTTTTGTGGCCGTATAATCAATCATTTGCTGCTCACCTACATACGTCACCACTGAAGTAGTGCCAATGATTGAGCTGCCTGGTTTTAAATAAGGAAGCGCTGCTCTTGTTGTGTAAAAATGAGAGTATATATTAACTTTGAAGGTGTCATCGAATTGCTCATCTGTAATGTCAAGCAGACTTAGTTGTTGGAATTGAATACCAACGTGGTTACATAGAATATCGAGACGTCCAAACGTATTTACTGTTTGTTCTACAATTGAGATACACTGTTGTTTGACTCGCAAGTCACCAGGCATTAGCAAACAACGCTGTCCGAGTTGTTCAATCCTTGTTTTTGTTCTATTTGCATCCTCATGTTCATCTAAGTATGAAATAGCAACATCTGCGCCTTCTTTAGCAAACGCAATTGCTACTGCTGCACCAATACCACTGTCTCCCCCTGTAATAAGTGCTACTTTTCCTGTTAACTTTCCACTCCCTTTATAGTTAGGGTTTTCGATAATTGGAAGGGGCACCATAAATTTTTCCACTCCGGGATGGCGCAGCTGTCGCTGTTCAGGTAAACTTATCGGAATTTCTTCATAACGTGTGATTTTCCCATAGTTAGGGTACATGGGATAAGGTCGAGTTTTCATGTTCGCTTTAAACATTTGTTGCATTTGCTTTATTTGGTCTAATTGGCGACTTTGATCCTTTTGATCCATGGAAACCTCCTATAGAAATAATTTTCTTCTATAGAATGTTTATGTTGTTCACTACAAATATAGTAAGAAAAGTGGTAAAAAGTTGTTTCCTTTCAACACAGAAGCGTATTCTTCCTCAAAAGAGATACCTTTTTTCTTTATTGAACTGACCTTTAGGTCAAAGAGCTTTACCCAACATTCTACCCCCTTTATCGGAACAACTCTTATTGTTAATTTACAGTTCTTTAATCCCGGCTACCTTAAGAATCGTACCAAAAAAATAGGTCAACCAGAAAAAACCGGCTAACCACATAATACGATCTGGCCCTATTGCAAAAATAACAAAAAATACGATTTGTTGTTCCACTAATTCTTCTTGGTTAAATGGTCGAATTTGAAGATAATCCGAACAAAGCGAAAATGACGTTTCGTTGTTCTCGATTTACTATATTGTTGCCAAATCCTCTTTCGTGGGCATTGGAAGAAGAACTTTATTTGCAATAGACCGTACAATCACCTCTTATACTAAAATAAAAAACCTATCATCGGAGATAGGTTTTTAAATTACTAAATTTTCCGGAATGGCCTCTCATACAGCGATTCGCTTCTTACCCCTAAAGAACGTTTCTGTATATTAATCCCGGAACCACCCTTTTTTTCTAAACCAAATATACATGCTAAATCCAACAATCGCCATGACTATTAATGAGAAAAAATAGCCATACCGCCAATTTAATTCAGGCATATACTTAAAATTCATACCATAAAGACCAACAATAAAGGTTAGAGGCATGAAGATACTAGAAAAGACGGTTAAAATTTTCATTATATTATTCATTCGGTAGGACGTAAGCGACATATAGCCATCTCTTATATCAGCCGTTATTTCCATATCTGACTCGATCATATGAGAAAGTCTCGTTAAATTTCTATAAATATTATGGAATTTTTCTATTTTATGATCTTCTATTTTCACATGATCCGATTCAATCATCCGATGTAAAATATCTTCTAATGGAGCAACAAGATGTCTAAATTTTAACAAGTCACTACGAATATCAAAGACTTGATTAAATACTCTTTTCATGGACTCATTTTTAGATTTACGATCAATTTTTTCAATTCTCTCCTCTAACCCATGAATAATAGGAAAATAACCATCAACAATATCATCTAAAGTCAAATAGAGAATATCCATTGGATTAATTAACTTATCAGCATTTTCATCTTTAGAACAAAAACTCCATGAATGGTTGATTTCCGGTAGTTCAGTTTCATGTACAGAGACAATACCACTCTGACTGACAAAAAAATGAACTTTATATCCTTTGATGTTTTTTTCTTCAACGGCAAAGACCCCTAAATAAAAGTTGTCTTTAGCGTATTTTAACTGAGAACGCCTAAACCCCTGTTGATCGTTCAAAGATTGCCAATCAAAGTGTAAGGCGCGTTGAAGGTCTTTAAATTCGTCTTTATTGGACTGCTTTAAGTCTATATCTGCCCAAAACCAAGCGATGTTTTCATTATGTAAAGTCTCCCTTGTTAAACTATTGAGTAATTCACCTTCTTTAGTTTTTCCTAGTATTCTAGTCATATCTTTTCCCCTTTCGTATATAACATACAGAAAGCCTAAGAGTTAACTATTCCCTTTTCTAGATGGAAATATGCACATATCAGATGATTTTTCAAGAAAAAAAGGAATTGATCAGTTAATCATTCATCATTATAATGAATATACAGAAATTTTTTTAGGAGATGATTCTTTGCCGATTAAGATCCCGGAACTATTACCAGCAAAAGAAATACTAGAGAATGAAAATATATTTGTGATGACAGATGAAAGAGCCAATACGCAGGATATCCGTCCTCTAAAAATATTGATTTTAAATCTAATGCCTGAAAAACAAAAATGTGAAGCACAGCTACTAAGGCTCTTAGGGAACACTCCTTTGCAGGTAAACGTTTCGTTCCTAAGAATGATGACTCACGAATCAAGAAATACCAGCCATCTTCATTTGGACCAATTTTATACTAGTTTTGATGAGATCAAGAATAAAAGATTTGATGGAATGATTATAACTGGTGCTCCAGTCGAGTTACTTCCTTTTGAAGAAGTTGATTATTGGCAAGAGCTAACAAAAATTATGGAGTGGTCAAAGTCTTCGGTAACCTCAACGCTTCATATTTGTTGGGGAGCTCAAGCAGCTCTATATTATCACTTCGGTATAGACAAGTTCATATTGCCAGCCAAGTGTGCGGGTATTTTTGAACATACTATTGAAGATCGAACGGAGAAGTTATTAAGAGGTTTTGATGATCTTTACCTTGCACCCCATTCACGTCATACAGATGTAGATATTCATGAAATAGAAAAATGTCCAGACATTAAACTCTTATCATCGTCAGAAGAAGCTGGTCCATTCATTATGAGCTCAAAAAATGGTAAACAAATCATGATTACTGGTCACTTGGAATATGATGAAGATACATTATTAAATGAATACAATAGAGATCGTGAACGAGGTTTAAATCCGGAATTACCACTGCATTACTTTCCTCATGATGATCCAAGGCAAAAGCCTTTGCACCGGTGGCGCTCACATGCTCATTTATTATTTTCCAACTGGCTCAATTATTATGTCTATCAAGAAACACCTTATTTGTGGGATTAATCATCGTTTTCCACTATACCAATAAAAAACTTGTCCGATTGCGGGGCCTATAAGGTGCATGCAGAGGACTAGTTGCACTTATACCTTAAATTTTTATACTCTCTTAAAGTGCCAAAAAAGTCTTCCATTCGCGGAAGACTTTTTTATTAGAACAATGATCTATGAATCCGAGGTGTCACAAACTGCCTCTAATCTCTAGGTCCCTATAAGTTTTATTCGAAAACATATGCAGCATTTAGATTATAATACAGTTGACATAGAGGTTACGCTAGCGTTAATTCTAATTAAGCTCTATTTCTATTAAATGAGTTAGGTTTCATTCTAGTTTGATAGAAATAGAGCTTAACCCCCTATTTTTAAATTCGACTAAACCTTAAATAACGATCACCTTGATAGACAAGTGAACCTTGATCTCCATCGACTAATTGTCTATAATCGGTGCTTGAAACTTCAAGTTCTATCTGCGCACCACTTTCTACTTGAAAGGTGACAAAATAGTCTGTGTTATTTTGGTTTGACAAATCGTTTACTTGGGTTCGTTTTTGTAAAACCGCAGCTTCAACTTTTGACGGAGCTCGTTTATTTTTATACGATTCGAGTTTAATGTGATAAAAAATGGTCGCCGCAATAATCAAAATAAAAAAGATGAAAAATATTGTGAAAAATAGAGGGAAACTAATGTTTCCATTCGCCATTAATTGAAAGCTTCCCATTTTATATTTTACAACTCCCTTCTTCAAATATATTAGACGGAAAAAGAGGTCAAATGGTTTCACAAACTATTTAGTTACTAATATCTTCGTCAATTCATCGTATTTTCGATCCATAATACAATGAATTTTTGTCTAAAAAAAAACATATTCTAACTTAATTGATTTGGATTTGGAAGAATCACTTGGCTGTAATAATAGAAGAAACCAAGAATACCTATTAGAATAACATAAGCAACCCCTATGGCTATCTTTTGTTTCATAGACGTTTTATAATAATTAACAACTCGATCGGACTTATATTGCATTTTCTTTATCTCTTCATCTAACCAATCCAGTCCATCTTCACTTTGATCGAGCGGCGTATTTTTATATATGTCCATTTGTCTTTTATATAGTTGCTTTCGGATCTTTTTAAACGATTTTGAAATAGCCCGGTTGGCATCTATCTCCACCATTCGTTCGGCTAATCGTTTAGAACGTTCATTATCTAAATATTGAGTTTCATTTTTAACATAGATATCTTGGATTTGATTAAATCTTTGAAGGAGATCTGCTCGTTTTTTCAAACGTCGAATATCATATTGATAATACCTATGATCAACAGGTTGTCTCAATTGACTGATACTATTAATGATCCCAAAAATCAAGATCAAAATAATGATTGGATTAGGCATAATAAACATCAATCCTGCAAGCAGAATAATCCCTATGAGCCATATCCTTGGTGAAATGGCACTGACAATTCGTCCACCATCAAGTGGGGAAACTGGCAGCAAATTAAATAAATTTAAAATGCTACCTAAATAGACCATCAGAGCATATAAACTCGAATGGGTCAAGAGATATAACAAAATTGCAACTAGTGTAGCAAGCATACCAAGGAAAGGACCAGCGTAAGCAACATAACTTTCATCTTTCGAATGTTTTAGTTCATCCTTTATACCAACTGCCGCGCCAATAAATGGGATAAAAAAAACAGGTGATGTTCTTATACCTCTTTGCTTAGCCGCGATCATATGCCCCGTCTCATGTAAAACAAGGGAATACATGAGAGCTACAGCAAATTTAAAGCCGTAGAACATAGCATAGACACCAAGTGATAAAAATAATGACAAAAGTGAAGATAATTTAATTGCTTTTAAAAAAATAAATAAAAATTTAAATTTAGCCAGAAATAGGAGAATCATTGATACTATTCCCCACATACCACTTTTATTTTTTCGTTTTGCCATATTATAGTCACCTACTCTAATGGACACAGACTATATTTCCATTATTTAACTCAATATCCATCCTATTTAAATTATAACAAACATTCTAAATTTTTGATAGTCATACGAGACTCAATTAATATAACAATCTGACTGTTAAGAACCAAAAAAAGATAAAGTCAATGACCTTATCTTTTTTCAGAACGTTTATCATACTTCATTTTTTTTGGCACTAATATCGTAAACGAGGTCCCTTTTCCTAGTTCACTTTCGACCTCAATAGATCCTTTATGCATATCTATAATTTTTTTGACAATAGACAGACCAAGTCCATTTCCTCCCGCTGCTCGATTACGAGATTTATCAGCTTTGAAAAAACGTTCAAATAAATGCAATTGGTCTTCTCTACTGATACCGATTCCGGTATCACTTATACAGATTTTAGCGAACTCTGCGTCTTGAGATAAATAGATAGACAAAGAGCCCTTTTCTTCAGTGAATTTTATGCTATTTCGTATAAGATTTATCCATACATGACTCATCAATTCTTCATCAGAAAAGATGAACACTTCGTCTAAATCAATATCAAGCTGTAAATCTTTCTTACTCCACTGCGGCTCACACGATAAAATAATGTGCCTTAATTGCTTATCCAGACGATAATCCCGAGGTTCAAATGGCTGTTGCTCGGACTCTAAAGCTGTCAATTTCAGGAGATTATCACTTAATTTTGATAAACGCTGGGTCTCCATCTCTATAATACTTAAATAGTGTCGCCGATCTTCTTTTGATAAATCATCGTCAGATAAAGCTCTAGCGAAACCTCCAATAGACGTTAATGGGGATTGGATTTCATGTGAAACATTGGAGATAAATTCTTGTCTTAACTTTTCAATCTGACCAAGATCTTGCGCCATTTTATTAATATTTGAGATCAATTCTGAAAATGGACCGGGTGTATTTTTACCATGCGGCCAATTCACCGTTACATTAAAATTTCCTTTCGACATCTCTTTTAAGGCATTAATGATAATTGCCCACACGTTTTCATGTTTCTTCTTTCGCCATCGTCCTAAAATATTAATTAATATCCCAAAGATAAAAAACCCCAAAAAAGCAGTTATTATGCTCCTAATCCATTCGTATGGCCAAAATCCAAAGGCATAGTAGATTGAAAAAGTTAACCAATAAGTCAATATCCAAAGACAAATAAGGCACACATTAACCAATATTATCCATTTAATAATATGAAGGTGTTCTTTGATCTTTTTCATTCGGCAACCTCAAAACGATAACCAAGACCTCTAACTGTTGTAATCCAAAACGGATAATCTTCTTTCGGAAACCGTTCTCTTAGCCGCTTGACGTGTACATCAACGGTACGTTCATCCCCTTCATAATCAAATCCCCATACTTCTTCAATCAATTGCTCTCGAGAAAATGTCTTTCCTGGTGAGCTCGCTAATTTGGACAAAAGCTCAAATTCCTTAAGTGGAATCTGAATAAATCGGTCATTTATTTTGACTTGATGCGAGTGAAGATCTATTTTAACTTGACCTAGTTGAATGATTTGAGATGTTAAAATGTGATATCGTTTTAATAATGCTTTGATTCGAGCAACAAGTTCGAGGGGATCAAATGGTTTAACCAAATAATCGTCGGCACCCAGTTGGAACCCTTTTATTTTATGAACGGTTTCACCTTTAGCTGTCAGCATTAAAATGGGCAGGTCATCTCCATAGTAATGTCTAATTTCCTGACAAGCTTCAAATCCATCCGTATCTGGCATCATCACATCCAAAATCACAAAATCTATCGGTTGTTTTTCAAAGCAATTTAAGGCTTCTCTTCCATTTGCGGCTTCAATGATAGTGAAACCTTCTTTTTTTAAAAATAAGCCAGCAAGCTCACGGATATTTGGATCGTCATCAACTACTAATCCAATAACTTCATTCATATACATCAATCCTTTACATAAAGAAATCCATCAAATTGATTTTAACTCAGTGAACGAATCAGATTCAGAAAACTGACTACGATATAGTTCTGCATAGAATCCACCTTTTTCAAGAAGAAACTTGTGAGTTCCTTGTTCAATGACACGCCCTTTATCCATCACAAGAATCAGATCAGCATCTTGAATCGTTGATAATCGGTGTGCAATGATAAAACTGGTTCTATCCTTCATTAATTGATTCATGGCCTGTTGAATGTGCATTTCCGTCCGTGTATCAACACTACTTGTTGCTTCATCAAGAATAAGTATTGCTGGGTTCGCTAAAATCGCTCTCGCAATAGTTAAGAGTTGTTTCTGTCCTTGAGAAATATTAGATCCCTCTTCATTTAAAATGGTATCATAGCCATCAGGCAGGGTTCGGATAAAATGATCTGCATTGGCTGCTTTTGCAGCTGCGATAATATCTTCTTCACTTGCTCCTTGTTTTCCATAGCCTATATTGTCTCGAATCGTCCCTTTGAATAACCAAGTCTCTTGAAGGACCATACCAAATAATTGATGTAAGTCTTGCCTCTTCATATCCGTAATATCGATGCCATCGATGAAAATGTGCCCCGATCTGAGCTCATAAAAGCGCATTAATAAATTGACAAGAGTTGTTTTTCCTGCACCTGTTGGTCCAACAATCGCAACAGATTGACCTGCTTTTGCTTCAATCGTCATATCTTCAATAAGCGCTTCTTCTTCCTTATAACGAAATGAAACATTTTCAAACCGCACATGACCTTTGGGATACGATAAGACTTTTACATCTTTCCGATCTGGAATATTCTCCTTTTCGTCTAGCACTTCAAACACACGTTCTGCTGATGCCATTGTGGATTGAATTAAATTTGAAATATTGGCGATTTGCGTTAGCGGCTGTGTAAATTGACGAGCATATTGAATAAATGCCTGAATATCACCAATTTCTATCATCCTCTTCGTGACCAAAATCCCGCCAACCACAGAGATTAACACATAACCGATATTCGATGTAAACATGATCAACGGCATCATAATTCCAGACAAGAATTGTGCTCGCCAGGCTGAATGATAAAGTGTATTGTTGATCGTCTCAAACTTTTCAATTGCCTGTTTTTCACGTCCAAAAGCTTTAACAACCTGGTGACCTGTGAACATTTCTTCAACATGACCATTTAAGTTCCCAATTTGCTTTTGCTGCTGAATAAAATGAGCCTGAGATTTACCTGAAATCCACTTTATCCCAATAAAACTTAACGGTATCGTTAGAATCAAAAGAACGGTTAGTAGGACATTGATTGATAGCATCATCACAATCACACCAATAAACGTTACGAGTGAGGTAATGGCCGTCGTCAAACCTTGCTGCAAAGTATTACTGATATTCTCAGTATCATTAACAGCACGGCTGAGGACTTCGCCATGTGTTCTTTTGTCAAAGTAGCTAAGAGGTAATCTCGAAATTTTTTCATCTATTTGTTTACGAAGGACATAGACTATTTTTTGTGCAACACCGCTCATTAAATATTGCATCAGATACATGAATAATGAACTAATGAGATAGAATACAAGCAGAGTAATCAAAATTCGACCAATAAAATGAAAATCAATGGATGCATTTGGAACACCTTTTATTTTCATCATGACCCCTTCAAACAATTTCGTTGTGGCCATGCCTAGCATTTTGGGAGCAACAATAGAGAAAATTGTGCTTAATATAGCCGTGAAAAACACGATAACTAAAATGCTCCGATGTGGTTTTAAATAACCAAGGAAGCGCACTAGTGTTCCTTTAAAATCCTTCGCTTTTTGTTTAGGCATCCCTCGATGAGACCCGTGATGACCAAACCCTCCGGGACGAATACCCCCACGTTTTGAATCCTTACTCATGCTAGTTCCTCCTTATCCACTTGAGACGATACAATTTCTCGATAAACCTGACAGGTATCCATCAATGACTCATGAGTACCGATGCCCGCTATCGTCCCTTCATCTAAGACAATTATTTTATCTGCATCAATGACCGTACTTATACGCTGAGCCACGATAATCGTTGTTGACGTTGCTGTAATGGATTTAAGGGCTTTTCTTAATTTTGCATCCGTTTTATAATCAAGCGCTGAAAAACTATCATCAAAGAGATAAATTAAGGGTCTTTTGACAATCGCACGTGCAATGGATAAACGTTGCTTTTGACCCCCAGATACATTTTTCCCGCCTTGAGCTAGTAAAGAATCATATCCATCCTTCATATCCTGAATAAAACTATCCGCTTCAGCCATCTTAGCAGCTTGCTTAATTTCATCATCTGTTGCATCTTCCTTACCGTAACGAATATTATCTTTAACTGTACCAGTAAAAAGTACGGATTTTTGTGGAACGTAGCCAATCATTTGACGAAGGCTTTCGATTTTCATGGTTGCAATGTTGTATCCATCGACGAGGATTTCACCGTCTTCAATATCATAAAAACGAGGAATTAAATTCATAATGGTCGATTTACCAGCTCCGGTTCCACCAATTATGGCTGTTGTTTCACCAGGATTGGCTGTGAAGTTCAAATCGATAACGGCGGGATTTTCCGCCCCTTCATATCGAAAGGTGACGTGTTTAAACTCAATAGCACCGCGATTGGGAATGTCACTTACATTCTGTGTTTTTTTCGCTAAAACATCTGTAATATCGGGCTTTGTAGCCAAAACTTCATTAATCCGAACAGATGAAGCCTGACCTCTAGGTATCATGATAAAAAGCATGGCTCCCATCATAAGAGAAAACATGATTTGCATGGCATATTGTATAAAAGCCATAAGATCCCCGACTTGCATGGCACCATGACTAATTCTAAGACCACCGAACCAGACAATAGCAATCGTTGACACATTCATAATCAGCATCATCATCGGCATCATCGCAGCCATTATTTTTTGCACTTTGACGCTTGTGATGGTCATGTCTTGATTGGCTTGATCAAAACGCTTGAGTTCATCATCTACTCGATTGAATGAACGTACAACACGTATACCAGTTAACCCTTCACGTAAAACCAAATTAAGGCGGTCCATTTTCTTTTGTATTTGTTTAAACAAAGGGATGCCCCGTCTTGCAATGAGTAAAATAGTCACGACGATGACAGGTATGGCCATGACAAGAACAAGTGAAAGTTTGGCATCACTATAAAAAGCCATAATAATCCCACCAATACACATGAGCGGTGCCATAATCATTAATTTTAAAATCATAAGAAAAACTTGTTCAACTTGAGAAATATCATTTGTCGAACGTGTAATTAAAGATGCTGTTCCTAAATCGTCGAATTCACTTAATGAAAAAGATTCAATATGAGAAAACATTCGATAACGGATGTCTCTGCCAAATCGAGACGCCACCTGTGCAGACAAATAATTGGCTATAATGGTGAAAGCTCCTGCCACAAGCGTGATAAGCAGCATATAAATTCCCATTTTTAAAATATAACCGATATTTCCATTTACGATCCCAGTGTCAACAATATCTGACATCAAAGTTGGTAGATATAAATTAGCCAGTGATTGTAAAAAAACGAACATGATCGTAAAAACAATCGACCACTTATAAGGGAGTAAATACTTTGACAATTTTAGCATTGTTGTTCCTCCAATCAAAATCCATTGACTTCTCCTATTCATCTCGAGTTATTGTACGCTCGTTTTATGAACACACGATGAACAACTCTTTTTTTATTTTCAATGATCCTCTCATGGTTTAATCCAAAGCTTGCTAAAATCAGCCCAGCCAAAGGCATTGAGTGTTATGCCAGCAAGAGCCGCATGAAACGTCATCTCTCTTAAATTATGATAGAGATAAATAATATTAATGTCTTCAGTAAGCGACCTTTCAATCTCTTCAATTTTCTGCATTCGCTTTTCAGAGTCCAGTTCTTCAATAAAAAATTGCATCAAGTGATCAAGTGTTTTTCTCTGTTCATCATTTAAAAAACGCCGGAGTAAACTCGTCGAATTTTTAAATAGATTGGCTAGACCGAGTTCCATATTTTCTTCCAGAACTTCTCCGCAAAAGAGGATGTCTGCTTTCTCTTCCACTTCATGCTCATAAAAATTCTCCAGCGGGAAAGCATGAAGTGATAGATTTAAGCCAATCTTCTCCGCTTTATCCTTCAACCATACGGCATCGTTTAATGTTTCTTTATGATCAAAGTAATACACATGCAAAGTTTCTCCGTTGTATGAACTATTCACAAGATATCGTTTAGCATCATCAAATGTCTCTTGAGCTCTAGGATGTAACTTACTATGTGAAGGAATAAATCGACTTGCCGGGGCAAACCGATTGCCTTTAAGCTTTGAAATAAGCTCCCGCTGATTAATTAATGCACGAATCGCACATCTCACATTTTTATCCTCTTGAATACCATTCACTCGGAAGTTAAATAATAGAAAACTACAGCCATTTTCCTGATGTACTTTTGCATGATAACCCTTCTCTTTAGACGATAATGACGGAACATCATACCTTTTCATTTTGTTTACTAAATGAGGGGCAAATAATAATTCGATACGGTCTAAAAGAGCTCGCTCCTTAAAATAGTTTTCAAATCGATGAAGCAAAAGTCCTTTTTTGTCATATTTCAAAATACGAAAAGGGCTCGTTCCAATATTATGCTCATGATCATAACCAACATCTGAGGCTAAAATAGCACAATTGATTGAACTTAATAAGTGAAGAAGAAAACCTTTTGGCTTTCTAAATATAAGAGTAAAGGCATAATCGTTGATCGTTTTAAATTCATCAAGATCATCTAAATACCAACGACATGGAATTTGCTTCAACTGATCTCTTATTCTTTGAAAAGTAAACTTTACATCCTGTGATGTACATTCTTTACCATGATGAAAAAGGATCCCTTTTCGTAAATAAAAGGTCCACTCTGTCTTTGGTACATTTGTTGTCCAACTATGGGCAAGATGTTCCTCAAATTGATTTGTAACGACATTATAATTGATCAAACAATCAAATATTTGATGACTTATATGTGCTTCACTTGTAATAGCAGCAAACGCTGGATCAAGTGTAGCAAAATGCCGGCGCATCGGAATACGTAAAATATCAATCGATTTCTCCTTCTGGTTTTCAACTTGAAACCCAAAATGCGATTGCAATAATCCATGACATTCATGGAGAATTGTTTCTGGAAGGGCATGTTCATTTAAAAATCGTAAGGCTTTATCTAATTTTCCTTCTCGAATATCATGCATAACCTCATCTTTAATCACTTTATCTAAAGGCTTAAGAAAAGTGATTTTAGAAGTATTCCCTCTACCACGTCCAGCTTCCCATGAAATATACCCCTCTTCATGCAGTCGTCGAATAATTAATTTTGTATTTCTGTCAGAACAATGAAAATAAGAGACACATTGTCTTATAGTTACTGAAATAGCTTGAGGAGATGTTGGGTTAAGTTCTGTATATAGTTTTGTATAGTAATCGAGTAATGCCATGTTCCTTTTCCTTTCTTTTATGAGAATGTCCAAAAAGGTGAAACTTTTATTTTAATTCTACACTTTTTTTCCTCTTTTTTTTAGATGAAAATAGATAAACAGAGAGAAAGGAAGTGTGACACGATTGAAATCATTTATGGCATTACATCCTAACATCAAAATTCGGATTATAACAACTTTCATATCCCGATTTGTTGGAAATATGGTATTTCCCTTTATGGCGATCTATTTTGCAACCGAATTTGGTGTGGCTAAAGCGGGAGCATTAATTTTTCTCAATGTCATCGTAACTATGACAACGAGTCTATTTGGTGGATATGTTTCAGATCGGGTTGGTCGTAAAAAAATGATGGTTATCGCTCAAGGTATTCAAATTCTAGCCTTTGGTTTAATGGCATTAGCAAATTCACCATGGCTTGTTTCTGCAATACTGACCTTTATCATGATGCTTGTTCAAAATATTAGCAGCGGACTGATGAATCCTGCTGCAGAAGCGATGCTAATAGATGTCTCTACCCCTGAAAATCGACGTTTTATGTATAGCATTAACTACTGGGCAACGAATTTATCGATTGCAATTGGTACAATTATCGGTGGATTTTTATTTCATACCCACCGATTTGCTCTATTTGCAACATTGACACTAACCTCTTGTATCATATTCATAGTTATCACCTGGATGATGTCAGAGAGCCATAATGGAAATCAAAAAACAACTTCAAAACATATCCTTGATATCGTAAAAGAGATAGGACATAATTATCGAAATGTCATGTCAGATAGATACTTTCTCATTTTTTGTCTTGGCAATTTACTTGCACTCTCACTTGAATTTCAGACGAATAATTATATCGCTATACGACTTCAAAATGAATTTCATGCGAACCTATTTGGCCTTATATCCGTAGACGGATTAAAAATGTTAAGCTGGATCCGAGTTGAAAATACAGTTCTTGTTGTTCTTTGTACCATCCTTGTGAATCAATGGATGAGTAAGTTCAAACCTCTTCGTGTATTTTATATGGGAATCATCATCTACACATTGGGTTATACAGTTCTTGGGTTTAGTAATCTATGGTTTTTATTACTTATTGCCATCCTCGTTGCAACATTAGGGGAATTAATGTACGTTCCGGTATGTCAATCCATTGTGGCTGACCTGACAAAAGAGAATGTGCGGGGTTCATATATGGCCATTTACGGGTTTGTATTTCAAGGTGCCAAAATAATGAGCTCAGTCGGGGTTATCCTAGGCGCCTTTTTACCTTCCATTATGATGGCTTTCTTGTTTCTTTGTTTAGGATTATTCGGTTTATATGCATTTTTCATTGCAACGAGACCACGATCTCAAAAATTCATAACTACGAAACAAGCGGCAAGATAATTGAAGAATCTACTACGATTAAAAAAGCTGACACCTTTATAAAGATGCCAGCTTTTCTCTATTATTTTAAAGTTATCTGATCATATCTGATAAAACATAAGCATACACCAATTTTTCCGTATTTAAAATGGAAGATTGATGAGTCCGCTCAAATGCATGGGAAGATTCAATCCCTGCACCTATTAATCCATGGATAATATCATTTCCAGCTGATATAGCAGCCGATGCGTCAGATCCGTAGTAAGGATAAATATCCACTTTATAATCAATATCGTTCTCCTTTGCTAGATCTACAAAATGTTTTCTTAAACCATAGTGATAGGGACCACTTGAATCTTTCGCACAAATGGAAACCGTGTATTCATCTGAAGATTGGCCGTCACCCAAAGCCCCCATATCAACAGCAACGTATTCCACTGTCTCTGGTGGAATATTGGAATTTCCCCCATAACCGATTTCTTCATTATTGGAAATAAGGATATGCGTTGTATAAGGCAAAGTGATGTTATCTTCTTTTAAATGTTTCAATAAACGAATAAGGATAGCGACACTTGCTTTATCATCTAAATGGCGGGATTTAATAAAACCACTTTCCGTGATTACAGGACGTGGATCAAACGAAACAAAGTCCCCAACTTCAATCCCTAGAGACCTGACGTCTTCTTCATTTGTTACTTTTTCATCAATGCGAACTTCAATGTTTTCGCTACTTCGTTCGGCATCCCCTGCATCTTTGTAGACATGGACAGACTGTTGATGCATGAGAATCGTTCCGGAATAAGTTTTTCCTGAGGAGGTCTCAATTGTACAATATTCACCTTCAACGGCATTCCATTTAAAACCACCAATCATTGATAGTTTTAGTCTGCCATTTGATTTTATTTCTTTTACCATGGCGCCTAGCGTATCAACGTGAGCCGTTAAAAAACGATGCTTGGACGAATTAGCACCAGGAACAGTAATGAGAAGACCGCCTTTGTTATTTCGCGCTGTTTCATAACCATATGTATGTAAAAGATCTTCAACAAACGTAATTACTTTCCCTGTGTTGCCTGTTGGACTTGGAATAGATACTAAATCCTTTATTAATTTCATGGTCTCTTTAACATCGGGATAAGACATCGATCATCATTCCTTTCATTTCAGTTTCTTATTCATTTTAGTCTTCCCTTGCTACATTAACAAGTCATAGCATTAACCCTTTTTTTCAGCCACAAGTGTAAAGACTTTCGGAATGCCAATATCACTGATTTTGATATTTGGAGATTCATCTAGTCGAGTGATCGTTAATCCTGCTTCAGCAAAAGCTGTCACAATCTCACCTATCGTCCATTTTCTTAAATAAACGTCATGTTTATTGTCCTGAGATTGCGTTAAATGTTTTGTATAGGCGACTTCTCTTATTTCAAGTTTCTTGTCAAAATAGTTCCCTGTAACTTTATGTTTTTTTCCTTTTGAAGTAATTAATTTTGTAGAAATAGGATGGAAATCTTGCAGAATGAGTTTTCCACCTTGATCAAGCAGCTGATAAACCAAAGTCGCTAAAGGTTCCAAATCAATAAAATAATGAAGAATTCCCAGTTCCATCAAAACAAGATCATAAGAGCAATTTTTTTCGGTTTCAGGAAGTGATAAAACATCTGAAATGATATAATTTAAGGGAACGTCAGCAGCATCGGCCACCTCTCTAGCGTATTTAGCATTTTCATTTGAGATATCTACGACTGTAGATGATGCCCCAAGAATAGCCATGGCAATGGCCTTGGCTCCATGACTACCTAGAAGATTAATCACTTTCTTTCCTTGAAGATCCCCTAAATACTCAAGTAAATGAGACAATGATCTTTTTGGATGGGAAAGCAGTTTATGAGCCATTTCTTTAGGACTCCCAAATCGCTCAATCCATGCCTGATAAACTTCTTGATTCCAAGCTCCCCCGTTTAGAACCGTATTTGATTCTTGTAACTTCCGAAAATGATCTTTAATGGCTTGATAGAGAGAATCTTCCTTTTTTAAGAAACGCAGTTCAGCATCCAATGATCGAACCCAAACCGTTTTATTATCGATCTTTATTGGTAAGCGAAATGGATCTGTGACGATGACATGATTAAAATAGAATATAAAATGAAACGGATGATCTTCATGTAAATAAGAAAGAACGGTCTTTTGGTCATCTTTCATTACTTTTTGAAGCCTTCTTTTATCAAAAAGTTCATGAACTTTAGCGCAGAAGTCCCATTGAACGGCAATATCGATTGGATCTGTTACAGAAACTTCAACATCTTGCAAGAGGCATGAGGCCGCTCCCTCAATGGTGTAAGCAATAGACTCTTGATCAAGAATAGATAGAATAGGTTGTAATTTTGAATTTAACGCCTCTTTGGTTTTCATTGTTTCTCCTTAAATGGTTGATTTCAAAAGAATACATCGTTTATCTTATCAGATGCATTTAATATCTGCCAACTTCTCTATTGCCTTTATTAATTCTAAAAGAGTGATCGCTTATATCTTCAAGCCATCACTCTTTTAGAAAGAATATAATCAGATACTATGATCATTGATTAAAATAAACAAAGGGCGTGACACCTTTATATGTCACGCCCACATGTTTACCTTCAAATCTTACTTATCATTAGCTAACATTTTATTTGTTCTGATATTCTCTTTTGCTTGATGTGCAAAGAAGAGATTAAGAATGACGACAACAACCACATTGACAATGAGACCCCAGAACCCATCATATCCAGGTAATTGGAAAATAAAGTGATTAAGGAAGACGAAAGCAATTCCTGAGATTAAACCAACAAGAACAGGAGTTGTGGCTAAGTTCTTCCAATATAAACTTAGGAAAATAGCGGGCAATAATTGTGCCGTTCCACTTACGCCTTCAAGTTGAAGTTGAACTAGGTAGTTCGGGAATAAAATACCAAAGAGCAAGGCAAGACCAGTAATCACAAATACAAAACAGCGTGCAATTAATGTTTGTTTTTCACCTGAAATATTTGGTACAAAGATATCTTTTACAATGTTTGTTGCCACTAAGTTACTTGCTGCCAGAACCATGATTGATGCTGGAACAAGGCTAGCAAGAGCGATGGTTGAAAACATAACACCTTGAACAATTGGGTTTGAATAAGATGCATCAATCAAGTGAAGCAGAGCAAAGTTTGCAAACGATGGATCTTCTGGATGCTTTGGCAAGACCATGAAGGCAATAAGCCCAAGCAATGTTACAAAGAACAAGAGAATATTATAAAAAGATAAGAAAACCGTATTTTTACGAACAGAATCTTCAGATTTAGCACTTAATGCCCCTGTCGCTCCGTGCGGCCACATAAATAGAGCTAGGGCTGAAATGAATGACGCTGTTCCAAACCAGAAACTGTTTAACATTCCATTTGGACTTGTACCTGGAAGGGTTAATTTTTCAGGATATTTTGTTACGACTTGATGTAGCATATCTCCCCATCCATCAAACCAAATATATGGAATCGTCACAATCATGCCGATAAGAACGATCCAAACCAAGAGATCTTTAATAACGCCTGTCCAAGCTGGTGCACGAAGTCCACTGAAGAAAGTATATAAAGCAACTAATATAAAAGAAATAATAAGTGCAATTGTACCTACAGCCTTAGGATTTTCAAAAACACCTTGCCCAGCAACTTGAACCACACCCGTAATACCTGATAATTGCAAACAAATGTATGGAATTAAAAAGACAATACCAACAATTGCAACACATACACCAAGTAATTTACTTTGAAATCTTTCACGTGCATAATCCGCGAGCGTCGTTAAATTATGTTTTGATGCATATCGCCAGATTTTAGGGATAATAAAATAAGCAATTGGGAAACACATAACAGCATACGCGATAGAGAAGAAAGCTGGTGCGCCAAAACTATAAGCATATCCCGTCATCCCTAAGAAAGCATAAGCCGTATAAATATCCGCTCCAACTAAAAACCATACTAATAAACTACCAAAATTTCGTCCGCCAATACTCCATTGTTCAATAGAACTACGGGCAGCTTTGTCTCTACCGGCTAAAAAGCCAACGAATATTACCGCTAAAACAATCAAACAAGTCACAACTAACGCAGTCATTTTTCAGCACTCCTTACATCACTATCATGTTTCTTTTTACCAATCGCATATATCCACCATGAAAGAATGGGGGTTACGATCATACTTAAAAGATACCAGAACAGAAAAAAAGGCATCCCAATGATAATGGGATGCACTCGGTTCACGAGAGGCAACACCCCAATGTTCATAATAATAATAATTAGTAATAAAAACCATTGCATAACTTTCACACTCCTATTTTTTAAAAAAGGGCTAACGTCTGTAATAATAGCACCAATAGGGAATTTTCGCACTACTTTTTTTAAAAAAAGTATAAAAAAATATATGATTTTTTCAAGTTTATAAATTGAGAAAAACAAAGTCATAAAACACGCTTTTTTTACGTAAGGTTACTTAACATGTATTACGTTAGATTATCTGACAGCTAGTAGAAATAGACTCTGAACCTCTCATGACTAAAGTCACGAGTGTTCTCGGCTATTTCATAAAAATAAAGACACCTCAAAATTTGAGATGTCTTAAACTTCACTATTTTCTTTTTAATTAAATAAGCTTGTACTATGCATCGGTTGTGTGCGGGATTTCGGGTCAATATAATGTTTTACATTATTAACCGCCGTTGGTGCTTCTCCAAAGCCAGTGGCGATTAATTTTACTTTACCATCATAAGTAGCAACATCCCCAGCCGCATAGACACCTGGTAAATTGGTTTCCATTTTACTATTGACGACAATGGCATTTTTTTCTATGTTGAGATTCCAATCTTTGATCGCGCCGAGAGAAGAAACAAAACCATAGTTACAAATTAAAGCATCTAAATCTAACGTTTCTGTCTTCTCTCCACGTACTTCTTGAATGACTAATTGCTTAATATTCGTTTCATCACCGACAAGCTCTTTCACTTGAAAAGGCGTTTTTAAGATAACGGACGATTTTTTTAACAAATCAACACTATGTTCATGAGCACGGAATTTATCACGTCTATGGACAAGAATGACTTCTTTTGCAATAGAGTCTAGCATATTAGCCCAATCTACCGCAGAGTCTCCTCCACCTAAAATGACCACTTTTTTATCTCGGAACACCTCTAAATCTTCAACAAAATAATGAAGATTTTGTCCTTCATATTGTTTTGCATTTTCAGTATCGATCCGTCTAGGCTGGAACGCTCCAACACCGGCTGTAATAATAACCGCTTTTGTAAAATGCGTTTCTCCTGTCGTTGACGTTAACTTAATCGTTTGATCCTCAAGATGCTCTAACTTTTCAACGGTTTGTTCTAAGATAATCGTTGGACTAAATTTCAGAGCTTGTTCTTTTAAGTTATTGACAAGGTCTTTAGCTTTAATTTTCGGGAATCCAGCCACGTCATATATATCTTTTTCAGGATATAATGCGCCAAGCTGTCCTCCTAGCTGGGGCATGCTCTCAATAATCTTGACTTTCATATCTCGCATACCTGCATAAAACGCAGCAAATAATCCAGTGGGTCCTCCCCCAATGATGGTTACATCAAATTGTTCTGTACTTTCTGTCATTCTTCACCCTCCAACATCTCTTTTTCCTTAAAGATGGTTTCTAGTCTAATTGAGCTCTGTATCTTTCATCCTATTTATCGAGGTTGTTCAAAAAGTCACCAAATGATCGTGCGAATCTCGGCGCCCGCTTGTTTTTCCGGTCCTCATGTAGCGGATACAAGAGGATCGCTGGCTAAAAGCGCTCACGTCCTGTGGCTGGCGCCTGAAGCTACCACAACCGAGGAATGCCGGTCCAAAGAAAACAGCGCCGCTCTTAGCCTTCCGACGCCCAGGACGGGCAAGTAACTGCGTTTCTTGCAGGATGCCAGCGTACTTAGACAGTAACCCTTTTCGTTTGTCACCTTTTTGAACATGCACTTATAGTAGATACCTATTTAGACATTTTGATTCTCAATTACTTCTCAATTACTTTATTTTATATTAAATTTATCAACTATTCCACTATATATGATTTTGATCTGCCTATTAATTGGTCAGATGTAAGCACTCAATTACAGGCATAAATCCAATTTTTTGGTAGACTGCATTTGAAATAGGATTGGCTCGATCTGCGTATAAATAACAAAAATTATAACCATGGCTTAATATTTCTTGACATAAAGAACTTACGCAACCGGTGGAGTAACCTTGCCCTCTATGCTCAGGGGCCGTATAAACAAGGTTAATGCCGGCTCCGCTCTTCAGTGGTCTTATTAAATTAGCCATTGAAACAATGGTGTTATCCTTTTCCCAAACATATAAAGACTGTCTAGTAATATAGGATTCCGCCATCATATCAATTTCTGAATCAGCTAAGGGTTCGTTGATTGATTCGCTAAACGTTTGAATCCAATGTTTAATTTTTACCATATCTTTTTCATTCGCCTTACGAAAAAGACCTTTTGGATGCGTGATATGATTTAATTTTTGAAGCTGGTAAATTTGTTCATGTCGAAATTCCTTAAAGGGTTTCCGTAAAAAACGTTTTGCTATCTCAGCAAATAACGAAACAAGTTCTTTCTCTCCGATCACACTTCTAACATATATTAAACGATTAATAATGGCTTTTATCGCTAACACGATGGCTTGGTCAATATTATTGTTAGATATATCCCCTGAAATAACGAGTCTGTTTTTCTTGCTCATAAACAATGATAGAATACATCGATTTTGATCGTTTACAGTCGTCATAATTTCATTGCTAAAATACATTTTATCTTGAATTTGTTTATAACAAATGCCTAGAATTAAATTGTTTTCGACTTCTTTCTCAAGTAAGAATGCCTCTACGTCTCTAATAAAGACTCGCACATCCGCAAAATGAATCACATCCATCACATCACCTCATCATACGCGTAGGAATCATTCCTTGACCCCCATTGAACAAAAATGTAAAAGATTCAGACGAAAAACACAATCGTTTTTCACATGTTTAGATCTATACCTCTGTATTTTGGTACGTAAAATTTACAGTGTCAAGAATTATTTATAAGTGCGTGTTCAAATAGGAGACAAATTAGAAGCAAGAAGATCAAGGCGGCGCTGTTTTGAGGACCGGAATGTAGGTTTTTGCTACATGAGGACCGGAATAAACAAGCCGGCGCCGAGATTCGCACTATCATTTGGTGACTTTTTGAACAACCTCTATAAACAACGTATTTTTAGTAGATGCTTTATTAGTGATTTAAATGACTTTCAAAGTGCTAGATATCATTTGACTTTCCATCGACTTCGAGAAATTGTCGTTCTTAGCATGACTCATGAGACCGTGCATAATGAGGATAGAGACACTAAATTACGTCACCATCCACTACCAATTAAACTTGAAAAATAAAACTTAAGATAAAAGCCGCGCTTATGATGTACATTAACCAATGAATTTCTTTTGCTCGATTGGTTAATAGCTTAATGATCGTATAAGATAAGAAACCGAACGTTAGTCCTTCTCCGATACTAAATGTTAGTGGCATAAGAACAATGGTTAGAAAAACAGGTATGGCATCAGAATAGTCATTCAATGAAATATTCTTAATTTCAGTTAACATAAAAGCGCCTACTAAAATAAGAACAGGCGATGTGGCGAATGAAGGGATCACTCCAATTAAAGGTGTAAACAAAAGGCTTAAAAGAAAGAGGAAAGCAACAACAAGGGCTTTAAGACCTGTTTTACCACCTTCTGCTATCCCTGTGGCGTTTTCAACATAGGCATTCATCGCAGTAGATCCCATCGCAGCACTCGCCATGGTTGCCATTGAATCAGCTATTAATGCCTTATCTAAACCTTCTATATTCCCTTTTTCATCCATTAGACCCGCTTTCTTGGATAATCCAACCATTGAGCCCAAATTGTCAAATAACTCCACCATAGTAAAGGAAAAAATAATTGAAAATAACCCATAATGGAGCGCAGCTAAGATATCCATCTTTAGAAAAGTATCAGATATACTAGGAAGAGAAAACGATATGATACTTTTAGGTGGATGGACGATTCCAATTATCATACCTAAGATCGTCACTAAAAAGATACTCATAATCGCTGCTCCTTTGACTTTGCGAACCGTGAGAACGGCCACCACAATAAATCCGATTAGCGCGAGCAGAGGTTCTGGTTTTGTTATCTCACCAAGAGCCACAAGATTTTCTTTATGACTAACAATAATCCCAGCTTGTTTAAAACCGATAAAAGCAATAAAGAGTCCTATTCCTACTGAGATCGCACTCTTTAGTACATTGGGAATACACTGGATGATTTTTTTACGTAATCCCGTTATCGTCAGAACAAAGAATACCACGCCAGAAATGAAGACAGCACCTAACCCAGTTTGCCAATTTAGTCCATGACCTAAGACGACAGTATATGCGAAAAAGGCATTAAGCCCCATCCCAGGGGCAACTGCAATGGGCATGTTAGCCCATAGTGCAAATAATACCGTTGCTAATACACTTGCGAAAATGGTTGCCCCAATGGCTGCTTCCCTTGGAATGCCAGCATCTGATAATATCATTGGATTCACGAAGATAATATAACTCATGGCCATAAATGTCGTGATCCCAGCAATAATTTCTGTTTTAACATTTGTTTCTCGCTCTGTTAAATGAAAAAGCTTTTCTAACCAGACTGGATTAGCTTTCGTTTTAACGATTTCTTTTTCTCCTGATTTCTCTAAATTTGTCATCCATCTTCCCCCATCAATCTGTCATTATTTTATCATTTCATTTGTTTGTGTTTCTTTACTTCACTACCGTAAGTTACCCCAAGTTCACTGAGCCATCTTCGATAAGCAATACTAACTCTATCTGGCGGAAGGTGAAGCTCAGCTTGCAAATCTAGTGGCAATTCTTCGGGTCTTTGACTTTCAACTACAGCCGTATCTTGGTCAATAATCAGTTGTTGAAAATCGATATAATACTGATCAGGTGTCTCTAAATCGTAATTCCTAGACACTAAGGCAAAAATCTTTGATTTCCTTTCAGCTTGTGGCTGGACAGCAAATAACATCGAGAAAATTTCATTTGTCTCCTCATTGACTTTTTTTAGCCTGGCAAGCAACGGTCTTAATATCTCAAAGGTATAATTCAAGATCGACCATTTCCCTGTACCATCTGGATCGGCATATACCGGTATGACATCCGACACATACCGATTATCTTTCCAATGAACTTTGTAATCTGGAATTTCAGCATGATCAGAATCTCCTAGACTTCCTTCATGTACAAAGGCAAGGTGACTCACATCCAAAAAGTTTTCTACGACCCTTGGGGCGGCTGCGTTGATAATATGCGGATTGGCATAAACCGTCTTAAATGATGGATCGTCAAACTCTTCATACTCTGGTAATGTTGAAGCCATTGTTTCCTCCTTATTCAGTTTGACCCAGACGAGACCATACCGTTCCATACAAGGAAAAACGACCGCTTTAGCCTTAGGGGGAATAACTCGCCTTGCAGGCTGTTGAGGTATCTTTACACACTTACCTTCTTGGTTGTACTCCCAGCCGTGATAAGGACATACGAGACAATTGTTAACAACTTTTCCTAATGATAGCTCCGCCCCGCGATGAATACATAAATCTTTAAAAGCTTTAATGCCATCATCTGTTCGAAACAAGACCACTCTCTCTTCTAATATAGTCACTTGTATGGGTTGATCAGCTATGTCATGAGCATAGGCAATAGGTAACCACTCACTAGCTAAAACAGGGTCTATTTCATGTCTTTTGTCGGTTCCCATTCGTTATCCCTCCCAATATGTAATTAATCTTATTAGTTATTTAATATTTTAGAAAGAAAGGGTTCATCAGAGACTTTAATAGACTCTGTTGGACAGCCATCTCTTGCATCAATTAAATCATCCTCTAAATCTTCCAAAACCGGGATCGTTCCTTTGTTTTTATCGATCACAACTTCAGAATAACCCGCTTCATCGTAATCGAAGATATCGGGTGCAGCAGCTCCGCAAGCACCGCACGCTATACAAGTATCCTTATCAACAATGGTATATTTAGGCATATAACTTTCTCCTTTCACTGCTCATATTTCTAAAATAGGATCTAATCAAGCATATTGTTTTACTATATGTGCGTGTTCAAAAAGGTGACAAATTAGAAGCAAGAAGATCAAGGCGGCGCTGTTTTGAGGACCGGAATGTAGGTTTTTGCTACATGAGGACTGGAAAAACAAGCCAACGCCGAGATTCGTAGCTTATCATTTGGTGACTTTTTGAACAACCTCTATATTGATTATTCAAACATTTCTTTTCGTTAACTCATTAACTTGTATAAATAGCTCCCAATCCCATTTTTTTAAGTAGTTTCCGGTAAGCTACGGATGTCCGATCTGCCATAATATGAGCTTCCATCTGTAAATCAAGAGGCAACTCTTCTGGTTTTTGGTTTTCAACCATTTCGCTATCTTCCGTAAAAACTTGAAGATTAAAAGCATAGACGTCTTCGATTGGTGAGTCTTTATCAAAATTTCTCGCAATTGGAACAAACAATCTTGTTTCGCGTGCAGAAATCGGACAGACAGCATTCATAATCCATAACTCACCGCCATTTGGAAAATAAACCTTCAATGTTGCCCCAAATGGAGGATAAACGTCAAATACACGGAGCCATTTAAAATCCTCTGGTGCACGATATTGTTGATCTTTAGGATAGTTGCTTACAGTACTTAAATACTCTACATGAAGACCATAATCTGTGTGATCAACCTGGTATCGCGGAACAAAAGCATTATTTCGATCTCCAAATGATTCAGTATGGACCCAAGCAAAATGAGCGACATCTAGAAACCCTTCCATTTGCCTTCCTGCTGAACCTTTAATATCAAATGGAGGGCAAACGATTTGTTGAAAATCATCATCGTCCCAAGCATCAAAGTGGGGTAGATTATCTTCTTCTCCTAATAACGATGTCCAAATAAGTCCAAATCGTTCAATGACAGGAAAGACACTCATGCATAGACGTGGTGAAATTTTCGCGTCAGGATGTGCGGGAATGGACGTGCATTTTCCGTCTGTTCCATATCTAAATCCATGATAAGGACAAACAATATCTTCTCCATCTACCCAGCCCATGCTGAGCGGCGTTCCGCGATGAACACAAAGATCACGGGCAACCACAACTTTATGTTTGGTACGATAGACGACTAAATTAACATCTAGCAGTTTAATCGATATTGGTTTATCAGTGACCTCATGACTTTCTGCGACCGGGAACCAATACTTACTTAATACCTCCCAGTCTTCTTTACTAAAGGTACAGTCTTTTGGATAATCGATCATTTGTTTGTTTTTAAGTGTCAAAGGTTCTTTCATTTGTCTCTTCCTTTCGAAGGTTTTATAAGTTAAGATACTTAACGATAAGGTGAAACTTCCATTAAGGTGGGATAAAATAAGAAAAGAGCCGTGAAGATAGACAGTCCATATCTATCTTCACGGCTCTTTTCTTCCGTATAACAGAAGTTAAGCATCCGCAATCACTCTTTCAAATTATAGGAAAAACGATGATACGCTTACCCTACAATATCTTCATCTCTTATTAACGGGTCATCAGACTAAAGCTTAAATTATCAGAAACATATCGGGGAAATCCCCTCTAAAGTTTCATTTGTTTAACACATAAATGACTCAAAGTAGCATTATTCAGTGACTGGTTTATCCGAAACAAAGAACAATACACGTTCTTTCAACCAATGGATCATAATCTCTAAACAAGTAGGTTATTTTCAGATCAAACGCTTTTTCGATCTTTTCTTTTAACAACTGCTTATACTTTACCGATAAAGCCGAATCGACCGATGAAACTAATGGGTGATAGTCTTCTTCTAAAATACTCAAAGCCGGAATACGTTTTGTTCTCGCTATAATAAGAATTTTATTATCCAAAATATCTATTTTTTGGTCCTGCACACCGATATTAAAGATTTGTTTATTGATTTCGTTGTTGATTATTGCAAGACTTTTTTTAGATAAACTGACCATCGATAACACCTACCGCATAATTGCCTAAATCATTTACAATTTTTATAATATTAATTCTATTTATGATTTTAGTACATTGTGTGAGATATGTCACGAGTTATATTAAACAAAATTAACTTTACCAATTGGTTGATTTAACTATTAAGAATAAAAAAGAAGAACCTTTTGTTCTTCTAAATATAATCTTAATTTTTGTTATTAAGAGATACCTCTTTTAATCCTATAAGGAATGTCTCAATAGACTCATTCATTGATTGTTTAATGTCAACATCCATATTAAAACCACCTTGCATGTCGATAAAAACAAAACCATGGGCCATTGCACGCAATCCCCTTACCATGTGAACTTCGTCTTTCTTATTCAGCTGATATGGTTCTAAAATACGGAAAATGACATCAATTGAGTTGTCTGCTATCTCTTTAATATGTTCATCCGCAGGATCAGGGACTCTAGTTATTGCTGCATATAAACCTGGATGACTTCTCATAAAACTGACATATGAATGAAAAATTTCTTTTAGAGCGGCTTCACCACTCCTTCCAATGACTGCGTCCGTTAAAGTTTCATGCAAGTGACTAAATGCCTTGATAGCGATCTCCTGTCTCAGTTGATTTAAATTTGAGATATGGTTATAAAGTGATGGCGTTCTTATTCCAAGTGATTTGGCAAGTCTGCTAAGTGTTAGTGCATCATAACCTTCTTCGGCAATGATCTCTACGCTTATATCAAGAATGATTTTTTTCGTAATTTTTTTTCTCATTTTTTATCCTCTGTAACTTATGTTCAGCTTGCAAAATAGCTTTATTCATATCTTGAATTGGATTTTTAATCATTCGACCATGTCCTACAGCCAAAAGAGAAGGTGACAACTGTTCAAGCTTTTTGGCGCTTAATAAAGCCTCATGTTTATTCCATGTTGCCATAGCTGGAAATGGAAATAAAGGTTTGAATACTCCTGATACTGCGATTCCCCCTTTGACTTGAAAAGCATCACCCGCAATGAGCGAATGATTTCTTTCGTCTAAAAGAGCGATATGACCAGGGGTATGCCCAGCTGTCTCGAAAACCCGCAGGTGTCCAATCCTATCTCCATCAGATACAAGTCTGTCAGGAACGGTTTTTATTTTTTTTGGTATATCACCTTTGATCGGTAATGGCGTTTCATTTTCTTCTAATGTAACATCGCCCCTTAATAACTTTGCATCTCTCTGAGAAATGATCACTTCAACATTTGGTAATAACTCTTTTAAATGATCAAGTGCACCAACATGGTCACCATGTCCATGCGTCAAAATAATTCTAGAAATCGGCTTTCCTTCGTTATGGGCTACTTTTAATATTCCTTTATAAAAAAATGGTAGTCCAGTATCAATAAGAGTGAATGTTTCCCTTTCATCGATGAGGTAACAATTTATCGGAAACCAGGTTGAGAAAAAACTTAATTGAATCACAGTGCCTTCTCTTGTTATTTTCAATTTCGATAAACCTCCTTATTCATCTAATTAACTAATTATATTAGTATTATAACTAATGGTGTTAGTTTTGTGAATTTTTTTATTTTATTTTAATAAAAAAGCTAATTCAACCTACCCGAGTTGGTTGAATTAGCTAAGAGTCTTAAATTTTATTGACTTGTTCAAAAAGCTTCTCACGTAGGAATTGAAGAGGTGCTGTTTCATCCTCTGGCACATAGCCTGCTCCTTGTGCCATTTCAGGTTTTCCTCCACCCTTTCCATCAATCATCGGAAGAGTGTCTTTAATTAATTGGTTCATATTTAAAGGGACTGATTGGCCTTTACCACATATAAGATGAAGTCGATTTTCTTTTTTTAAAGAAAATAAACATATCGCGTGTTCATCCTTCTGCTGTAAGTGCCGAGTCAAGCTTTGAATGTACTTAAAGTCTCCCTTGTGAAAATGTTTAACAATTAATTTAAGCACGCCTATTTCTTCACCATTTGCGATTAAGGTATCCGACTCATCATCTAACCTTTCAGATACCATCGTCTTTATTTGGTCTTCTAACAAAGTATTTTTTTCAATGACTTGTTCAAGCCGTTTTGGCAGTTCATCCTGACCAGAACTTAACCTATCACCCAGTTGTTTAAGGACATCAAATTGAGCGTGAAATTGATTACGAACTCTGTGTCCTGCAACAAAATGGATCCTAATTTTTCCTCGATGTCGCTCCATTCCCTTTATAAGCACCATCTGGCATTCTCCTGTTGTATGAGGATGTGTACCTCCACAAGGATTGTAATCAAAATCATCTATAATAACGAGCCGGATATTTTCATGAACACTTGGTTTTTTTCGAAGGGGATACTTTGTCAACTGACTTTCATCAATCCATTCTGTTCGGATCGGTTGATTCTGTTCAATAATTTGATTAGCACGTTCCTCAACCATACTAAGTTGTTCTTTATCCAATGATTTGACATCTAAGTCAATCGTTACATCTTCCAACCCTAAATGAAATGAGAGTGTTTCAATACCTAATCTTTCAACAAACGCAGCCGTTAATATATGCTGTGCCAAATGCTGTTGCATATGGTCAAACCTACGTTCCCAATTAATTATTCCTTTAACTTGGGAATAGGTGTCATTTAAAGGCTGACTTAAAAAATGACGAATTTCATTTTCTTCCTTCTCTACATTCGTCACGGGTATACCGTTGATTGTTCCTAGATCACAAGGTTGCCCACCACCATTGGGATAAAAAGCTGTTTGATCTAGAACAACATAAGATCTCCCTTCTTCATCAATCTCTGTTCTCTTTATCATAGCTTCAAACTCTTTTATGTATGGGTCTTGATAATAGAGTTGATACGTCATCCAACCACTCCTCATTTCTATATTCATACTTTAATAAGTTATGTTATACTCATGTAAGGTTTAAATTTTGCATCGGCAAGTTCTACAGATAAGGATTGAGTACGTCTTGTATAAAACACATTCAATAGGAAGTAAAATATCCCTTTTAATTTCAATTCTAGGTCCCATTTTGGTTACTCAGTTGAGTATTAGTGCCATGAATGTGGCCGATACGATCATGTCAGGTCAGGCAAGTACAAATGATCTCGCCGGCGTCGCCATCGGATCGAGTCTCTGGATGCCTGTTTTCACTGGACTTGGCGGTATATTGTATAGTATTACGCCCATTATTTCACATTTAAAGGGTGCTGAGAATTTGAAAGAGATTCCATTTATATTCTTTCAAGCTATCTATCTCGCTGTCGTCATTTCCATTGTTTTATTTTTTCTCGGCTTACTATCGATTCATCCTATCTTGAATTATATGGGTTTATCTCCTGAGGTACAAACAATTGCCTCCCATTATTTACTTGCTTTATCGATTGGAATTATTCCTTTATTTATTTATACCGTATGTCGTAACTTCATTGATGCTCACGGAATAACCAGAATGACGATGATCATTACGCTCTTAGGCCTTCCTGTGAATGTCTGTTTGAATTACGTATTTATTTTTGGAACATTTGACTTTCCACGTCTTGGTGGAGTTGGAGCAGGTATCGCTACAGCGATCACCTACTGGCTCATGGCAATGATTTCTTTTATCTTTTTAATAAAAGGACAACCCTTTATTCTCTATCAATTTGGGACTAAATTATACCCTATCTCTATTAAAATATGGAAAAAATTGCTTGTTGTTGGTGTGCCAATTGGTCTTGCTATTTTTCTTGAAACAAGTATCTTTTCAGCCATCACTTTATTGATGAGTGAATTTGATACGGTCATTATCGCTGCTCATCAAGCGGCAATAAATGTTGCATCGCTACTATATATGGTCCCGTACAGTATTTCAATGGCGATGACCATTTCTGTTAGTTTTGAAATTGGTGCAAAACGTGTCCATCACGCCGCCTTGTATAGTAAAATCGGCATCATTATGGCCATATCGATTGGTCTCATCTTCTCATTTGGATTATTTTTTACAAAGGGTTCTATCGCTCACCTTTATGCTTCATCGCCACAAGCTGTGAAAATGATTCAGCATTTTCTGCTTTATGCCATTTTCTTTCAACTTTCTGATGCTGTCGCAGCACCTATACAAGGAGCATTAAGAGGCTATAAAGATGTCAATGTTACATTTATTGTGGCTCTAATTTCATATTGGGGGATGGGACTTCCTTGTGGACTACTTCTTCTCCATATCACAGATCTAGGTCCTTTTAGTTATTGGATTGGATTAATTATTGGTCTTGCTTCAGGGGCTGTCTTTTTATTCATAAGACTCATTTATATTCAAAAAAAATGTAGAAACCAAGAAATTATTTTTTGATTCTTCCTTGGTTTCTACTTTTTTCTAACTATTAGTGATCAATTTTAATATTTTTTCAATACCATTAGTGGTGTTAGGTGCTTTATTCATCCGATCAATATACTCATACCGATCGTGATACACTTTTTCAATGGTTTTGATAAGCTGATCTTCTGATAATGTATCATCGTCTAAGATTTCACAAAATCCTTTTTGCTTAAAAGATTTTGCATTTAAAATTTGATCTCCACGACTCGATCTTAAAGGTAAGGGAATCAAAATCATCGGTTTCTTTAACGCTAAGAACTCGAAAATTGCATTTGAACCCGCTCGAGACAAAATAATACTGGATGCCGCTAATACATCAGGAAGTTCTTCATTAATATATTCAAACTGTCGATATCCATCTAAACCTTCCTTTTCAGGTACTAAATGACCTTTCCCGCATAGATGAACGACTTGAAATTTTTTAAGTAGGTCGTCTAAGGATGATCTTAAGACGTCATTAATTTTTTTTGCTCCAAGACTTCCACCCATCATCAGGAGGATCGGTTTTGACGATTTGAACCCTAGAAAATCAAGTCCTGCTTGTTTGCGCCCATTTAGTAATTTATCTCGAATAGGCGCCCCAGTATGAACCACTTTTTCTTGTGGAAAATGGCTAGCCGCTTCTTCAAACGTAACAAATAGTTTACTTGCAAACTTAATGGCAATTCGGTTAGCGAGCCCAGGGGTTATATCCGATTCATGAATGTAAACAGGAATCCGATTCAGCCATCCAGCAATCACGACAGGAACTGAAACAAAACCACCTTTTGAGAAAATAACCGTTGGTTTTATCTTTTTGATAATAAAATACGCTTGCATGACCCCGCCTAGAACTTTAAAAGGATCTTTAAAGTTTTTTAAATCAAAATAACGGCGTAATTTCCCACTAGAGATGCCGTCATATTTTATATTTTGAGCTTCAACGAGATCTTTTTCAATCCCTGTTTTTGAGCCTATGTAATGAATATCCCAGTCTTTCTTTAAATGATCTATTAGTGCAAGATTCGGTGTTACGTGCCCTGCCGATCCCCCGCCAGTAAATACAATTTTCTTCTTCATAGTCTTTCTTCCCTCGTTTCCGTTCTAAACATCACTTTATTTCTCCTTAAAGTAGTTTAATACAGTTGTATCCTGATGTAAAATCTTTTTTCGATTAGAGTGCATATAAAAGATATTTATTACAATAAGCGATAAATAATACAATCATTAACCACATTCTGAACCACTCATGACTAAAGTCACGAGTGTTCTCGGCTATTTCATAAAAACAAACAATTAGACACCGTTGACACGGTGTATGAGCTTTGATAAACTAATGACAGTTAAAATAGGCGATGGAGTTCGCCATTAAATGCACTTGCGCTGATGACTCCTACTAGTTAATCTTTAGCTGGTAGGAGTCTATCTTTTTGTGCAAACTTAAGGAGCAGTTAGGTATGCTATATTTTATTGTTGGTTTAGGCGGTGTATTCGGAGCCTTAACTCGTTATTTTTTTGGAATTTCGTTCACACATGTATGGCAACATTCGTTTCCACTACCTACCTTGTTGATTAATTTAATTGGTTGCTTCTTACTAAGCTGGTTAACAACCTACCTTTCTCGGCGCAAGATCTTCCCTCGTGATGTTGTGATAGGAATAGGAACAGGATATATTGGTGCCTTTACGACCTTCTCTACATTTAGTGTTGAAAGTATCTCACTTTTAAAAACAGGCTATTATAGTCTATCACTTGTCTATATCCTACTAAGTCTATTAGGCGGATTATTTACATCCTGGTTGGGTTATCAATTAGGAGAACGAATGATGTTCAATTACACGTTAAAAGTTAAGGAAGATGACGAATGATATTACATCTACTTCAAGTCTCAATAGGTGGTTTCCTAGGTGCAACCGCTCGTTTTTTTATCAGTAACATGGCTAAGAAAAACATATCATCTACTTTACCAATAGGTACGTTATGCATTAACTGGATAGGATCATTCTTATTAGGTTTCATAGCCGGGAGTGATTTTACTTTAACTTGGGTACTAATTTTAGGAACAGGATTTATGGGAGCCTTCACGACTTTTTCAACGTTGAACTTAGAGTTAATTCAACTATTAAAAAGTAAAAAATGGAAAGCATTCGGTCTTTATCTGACTTTAACCTATTTAGTCGGCCTTTTCTTAGCTTACCTCGGTTTAATCGTAGCTATAGAATAGCAGTCTGGTTAATGACATGAATAAACTCTCTGGTATTAAGTAGATCCAGAGAGTTTTTACTTTACTTTATGTTTTATTATGGCTGTTTAAGCTATGCAGCCATTTTTGTATTATTAGATAGTTTTAGTCTTTTTCTAAGTTGCACTGTCAAAACGGCGCTTACAATTGCCTTAATCACATCACCAGGAATAAACGCCAAGTTGGCAGCCGTTACCGGGATAATTGGCGAAGATGTAATCATTGAGTAATACATAATTCCTGCAGCATAGACAAGGATAATACCACCTAACACATTAATCCCAAAATATTTGACAACTTGATAGCGACCTGGTTTTACGAAGTTTGATAATAGACCGATGACGAAAGCTGCTACTGGCCAAGAAAGAATATAGCCACCAGAAGGACCCACAAGTGATGATAATCCTCCACGACCCCCTGCTAAAAAAGGAGCTCCAATAGCGACAAGTAAAGTAAAGACAAAGAGCGTGGTAAATCCTTTTTTAGCCCCAAGTACTCCGCCAATCAGCATGACACCTAAAGTTTGCAGAGTAATTGATACACTAATCACTGGTACTGGAATTCCTGGCATAAATCCTAAAACGGCCATAAAAGCAACAAATAATGATATAAGTACTAAAGTTTTTGTTTTCATCTTAATCTCCTCATGTTAACTTAATTTTATATTAAGTTAACACAAATAGTTTGTCAACGCTCTCTTTTATATCGTTAACATAAGATGTTGGCAGCAATTATAATAAGTAAATGGCTAAACCAGACGATTTGAAACAGGGTCTATGGCAAGCATAGACCCTGTTATTTTAAATTTAGGTATTTATTTATCCTCTTGTTTATCCATTAATTTTTTCCAGATAGATATCGCATCACCGGTGTCATTTTGATCCAGTACATAGGATCCATTGCTTAATCGATCACTAGAGCGGATATCACTTGCATTTACTTCGACTCTTTCCCCATTTTCGGTAAGAATCATGAGATGATCGCTGCTATCAATTAATGACACACCAACCAGTCGATGCGGTGATTTTTTTAGTTCACGTAACATCATGGCCCCTCTTCTTGCACGAGAAGTCTTTTCTAATTGATGATAGATCGACATTTTTTTAACTGCTCCGCGTTGTGTAACAAGAATTATTTCTGGGTTTTGGCCTACACCAAAGACTGCGCTGCCAATCACGACATCGTTATCTTTTAAATTAATCGCTTTGACGCCACTTGCTCTTTGACCCACTGTTCCAGCTTCAGCCTCGTCAAACCATAATCCAAAGCCATGCTTTGTGGCAATCAATACATTCGCTTGTCCATCTGTTAAATGAACATCAACTAATTGATCGCCTTTTTTCAATTTCAAGGCCATGAGAGGTTTAGAATGACGTTGAGCTTGATACTGCATCAGCTCTGTTCGTTTGATCATGCCAAGCTCAGTAATGAAATTAAGGTATAATGGTTCTTTAAAATCGACAATTGGATAAGCACATATCACCGAATCGTCAGATTGAATTGGGATGATGTTTGCTACATGCTGGCCCATATCTTTCCATCGCTTATCTGGAATTTCATGTACAGGAAGGTAAAGATAATGGCCTTTCTTAGTGAATATCAACAAGGTATTTGTCGTATTCATTCCTTGTTTAAACAACAAGTAATCATCATCTTTCATCGAAATATCATTGTCATTACTCGCTGCATAAGAGCGTAGGCTTGAACGTTTTACATAACCATGTTTGGTAAGTGAAACCATAACATCTTCTGAAGCTACCATGACTTCAAGATCAATTTTTATTTCCTCAATCTCATTTTCAATGGTTGTACGTCTTTGATCTTCATACTTTTTCTTCGTGGCGAGCAGCTCTTTTTTTATCACATTCACAAGAACTTTATCTGAAGATAATATTTTCTGCAAGCTTGCTATATTTTTCTTCAATTCTTCAGCTTCTTTTTCTAATGTCACAACATCTGTATTTGTTAAGCGATACAATTGTAAATTAACAATAGCTTCTGATTGTGGTTCTGTAAAACCAAATTGTTCAGATAAGTGCAATTTAGCATCTTTTTTATCTTTGGATGCACGGATGGTTGCTATCACTTCATCCAAAATAGAAACAGCTCTAATTAACCCTTGAACGATATGTTCACGATCCACGCTTTTCTTCAAGTCATATTTTGATCGATTGATGACAACTTCTTTTTGATGATCAACATAAGCTTTTAAAATGTCTTTAAGACCCATCAATTCAGGTGTTTTACGATTAATCGCAATCATATTAAAGTTATATGTGATTTGTAGATCGGTATTTTTATAGTAGTAGTTTAGAATACCATTGGCATCGGCTTCTTTTTTTAACTCGATGATGATCCTTGTACCGGTACGATCGGTTTCGTCACGAACTTCAGCCACACCTTCAACTTTTCGATCTAAACGCAATTCTTCCATTTTTTTCACAAGGTTTGCTTTATTGACTTCATATGGTAATTCATTAATCACAATCTGCTCCCGGCCACCACGTAATGGTTCTACCTCTGCGCGACCACGTACGATAATTTTTCCTTTGCCAGTACGATATGCTTTGCGAATACCTTCAAGTCCTTGTACAATTCCGCCTGTAGGAAAATCAGGGCCTTTTACAATGGCCATTAATTCATCTAATGTACAATCCGGTTTTTCCATTTGTAAGATAGTCGCATCTATAATTTCACCCAAATGATGAGGAGGAATTTCTGTAGCATACCCTGCTGATATTCCTGTCGAACCATTCACGAGAAGATTTGGATATCGGGAAGGTAAAACAATCGGCTCTTCGGTTGTATCGTCAAAGTTTGAAACAAAGTCAACCGTTTGTTTATCGATGTCTCTCAAGAGTTCACTTGAAATGGATGACAATCTTGCTTCTGTATAACGCATCGCTGCAGGTGGATCACCATCTAAGCTCCCATTATTACCATGCATTTGGATTAAAACATTTCGCACTTTCCAATCTTGACTCATACGAACCATGGCATCATAAACAGAAGAGTCTCCATGAGGATGGTAATTACCAATAACATTACCTACTGTTTTAGCTGACTTCCGAAACGGTTTTTCAAACGTGTTGCCATCTTGATACATGGCATATAAAATTCGCCTTTGAACGGGTTTCAAACCATCCCTTACATCAGGTAAAGCCCTTTCCTGAATAATATATTTACTATAAATACCAAATCGATCACCAATGACTTCTTCAAGAGGTAAATCGAGTAGTTTTTCTTGACTCGCCATTATGGTCTCTCTCCTTCAGTAACAGAGATATTTTCATTTTCTAAAATATTTGTTTCTTCATCTAAACCGAAAGCAACATGAGATTCAATCCATTTCCGTCTTGGTTCCACTTTATCGCCCATAAGTGTGGTTACACGTCTTTCTGCATGTGCGGGATCATCAATTTTAACTCGGATGAGCGTTCTTGTTTCTGGGTTCATGGTTGTCTCCCATAATTGATCGGCGTTCATTTCACCTAATCCTTTGTATCTCTGCAAGATATACCCTTTTCCAATTTCTTTAATTGCTTCTTTCAACCCTCGTTCGTCCCAAGCATACTTTAACACTTCTTTTTTTCCGGACCCTTTGCTAACTTTATAAAGAGGTGGGAGCGCGATATAAACTTTTCCTGCTTCTAGTAACGGTCGCATATAACGATAGAAAAAGGTCAGTAACAAGACTTGAATATGTGCCCCGTCATTATCTGCATCAGTCATGATCACCACTTTGTCGTAGTTTGTATCAGCTAGGTTAAAGTCAGGTCCAACCCCAGCACCAATGGCATGGATAATGGTATTTATTTCTTCGTTTTTAAGAATATCAGCAAGTTTTGCTTTCTCAGTGTTGATGACTTTTCCGCGAAGAGGCAAAACAGCTTGAAATTTGCGGTCCCTCCCTTGCTTAGCCGATCCACCAGCTGAGTCTCCTTCCACAAGATACAGTTCATTACGTTCAGGATTTTTTGAAGAAGCTGGAGTGAGCTTACCACTTAAGACGGTTTCTCTTCTTTTCCCCTTTTTCCCATTTCTCGCCTCCTCGCGAGCTTTTCTTGCAGCTTCGCGAGCTTGAGAGGCTTTGACTGCTTTTTTTATCAACATTTCACTGATTTTCGGGTTTTCTTCTAAAAAATAACTTAATTGTTCGGAGACGATGGCATCCACTGCTGAACGTGCTTCATTCGTCCCCAATTTTCCTTTGGTTTGACCTTCAAACTGAAGCTTTTCTTCTGGTACCCTTACAGACACAATCCCTGTAAATCCCTCGCGAATGTCTGTTCCGTCAAGATTCTTGTCTTTTTCTTTAAGTAGGCCACTCTTCCTTGCATAATCATTAAATGCACGTGTAATCGCCGTTTTAAAACCGGATTCATGCGTTCCACCATCACGTGTCCTGACGTTATTGACAAAGGAGAGGATATTTTCTGAATACCCATCGTTAAATTGAAAGGCAATATCGCTTTCGATTCCACCTGAATGACCTGAGAAAGAAACAACAGGATGCAAAGTATCCTTATCTTCATTCAAATACTCAATAAAGGCCTGGATACCTGTTTCATATTGATACGTCTCTTCTTTATCTGACCGCTCATCGTTAAGGATAATTTTTAGTCCTTTTTGTAGGAAAGCGGCTTCTTGTAGTCGTTCGCTTAAGACGTCAAAATTAAAAACGATCGTACTAAATATGGATGAATCAGGTTTAAAGTGAATGAGCGTCCCGGTTCCTTTTGCTTTACCTAAGTTTTCAAGCGTTGTAGCCGGATGGCCACCATGTTCAAATCGTTGTTTAAATTTTTCTCCGTCTCGCCATATGGTCACTTCTAACCATTCTGATAAAGCATTCACAACGGAGGCACCTACACCATGAAGGCCCCCACTTGTTTTATAACCACCACTTTGCCCAAATTTTCCACCTGCATGGAGAATGGTAAAAATAACCTCAGGGGTTGGTTTACCGGTTCGATGCATTCCTGTAGGCATTCCGCGACCATAATCTCGTACACTGATACTATTATCTTTATGAATCGTTACGAGGATTTGGTCTCCATAACCAGCAAGTGCCTCATCCACTGCATTATCAACGATCTCATAAACAAGATGATGCAATCCTTTGGCATCTGTTGAACCTATATACATCCCTGGTCGTTTCCGAACCGCTTCAAGCCCTTCAAGAACCTGTATCGTATCGTCATTATAAGTTTGTTTAACCATCGTTCAAACTCCCTTCACTTCATGCTGCAAAAAAAAACATTTATAAAAAAGAAAAATTTTATAAGAAAAATAAAATGTACATTCCACTTTATGTGCGTTTTCAAAAAGTTGACAAATGAAAAGGGTTACTGGCTAAGTACACTGGCATCCTGCAAGAAACGCCAGTTACTTGCCCGTTCTGGGCGTCGGAAGGATAAGAGTTCCTTAGGACCGGCATTCCACATGACATGCTAGCTTCTGGCGCCAGTCACAGGACGTGAGCGATTATAGCCAGCAATCCTCTTGTATCCGCTACATGAGGACCGGAAAAACAAACGGGCGCCGAGATTCGCACTATCATTTGGTGACTTTTTGAACAACCTCTTTATGTATTAAACCAGTAACTTTAAAAATGAGCAATCTTTTTAATGTTTATTATGAAATAAGGACTCTATTTATGATCATCATAAAAGAACACGTATTCTACTATGGCATAATACCTTGAAATCGTCAAATTCAATATTTTGACTTTTCTGAAATCAATAAAGAGATAGACTCTACTTTTTAGCAAAGTCCATCTTTTTTTATAGGATGTAGTGTTGATGAGCCACTTTAATGCATTGATTCATAATCGTTGGAATGTGATGCTTTGCTAAATAGGACTCCGCTTCTTGATGATATAATCCAAGTTGAGCCCAAAAAACTTTTGCTTGTACGTCTACCGTTTCTTTTGCAACCTCTAACAAAGCATCACTACGTCTAAAAACATTCACAATATCAATTGAGCCATCAACATCTTTTAAAGTCGGAACAGCCTTTATTCCGAATACTTCGTCGACTGTTGGGTTGACGGGTATGATAGTATACCCTGCTTGGCGCATATAGTTGGCTACTTGATAACTCGTTCGATTCGGTTTATCTGATAATCCCACGACGGCAATCCGCTTGCTCCTCGATAATATCTCTTTAATATCCTTAGGCTGAATAATCGACAAAGTGATCACCTCATGTTTAAAATCTCAAATGAAAAATTTCTTAAAATTACAGCCCATAAACTTCCTTATATTTTTCATTGAGATAGTTAATTAGATAACTGGCATTAATGTTTTCACCTGTTGTATCAAGGATAATTTCTAGCGGTTTCTTTAAACTACCGTATTGATGAATATGTTTCGTCAACCAAGAACGTATCGCATCAATGTTACCATTTTTTAATTGATGATCGAAATCAGGTATGTCTTTTAACATCCTATGTTTGAATTGGGCCGCATACACATACCCAAGGGCGTATGATGGAAAATAGCCGAAATCTCCTCCTGGCCAATGAATATCTTGTAATACACCTTCCCGATCATTCGTTGGGACAATGCCTAAGTATTCCTTCATTTTTTCATTCCAAACACCTGGTAAATCTTTAACATGTAAATCTCCATCAAAAAGACCCTTCTCTAGTTCATATCGAACCATTATATGCAACGGATAAGTTAACTCATCCGCATGGATACGGATAAACGACGGTTTTGAAACATTAATAGCCCGGTAGAAATCATCTAAAGAAACATCATCAAACTGACCGCTGCTATATGATTTTAGTTCGCCATAATGGGCTTCCCAAAAAGCATAACTTCGCCCGACCACATTTTCAAAAAACAATGATTGAGATTCATGAATACCCATCGATGTTCCCGTGCAAAGCGGAGTTCCAATGAGGTCTTTTGAAATATGCTGTTCATATAAAGCATGTCCGCCTTCATGGATGGTTCCGAAGATAGCCGATTGAAAATCATCTTCAAGATAATGAGTGGTCACACGTACGTCGCCTGGATTTAAAGTTATTTCAAATGGATGCATGGTTTCATCTAAACGACCTGAATGAAAGTCATACCCCATTTTCTTTAACATATGGATACTAAATTCCCTTTGTTTTTCTTTAGGGAAATGTTCGTTTAAAAACGCTGTCTGAGGCTGCTTTTTTTCAGCTATTTGTTTAACGAGTGGAACAATGCCTTCCCTAAGTTGTTTGAAAACTCGGTCGATGATGTCAACCGTTATTCCAGGCTCATATAAATCAAGAAGGGTGTTATATTTCGAACCACCTTTTTCTCCCCAATAACGAATAAAGCGTTTTTTATAATCTACCATTTTCTCAAGATAAGGCTGCAATAGACTAAAATCTGATTTCTCTTTTGCTTCTTCCCACACACTTTCTGCTGTTGTTTGAAGAATGATATAGGCTTTATTTTCCTCTGGAGGAATATTTACGTTGCGATTGTATTCTTCTCGTGATTTTTCAACTGATCTCCTCGTTCTCTCACTTAGTGAATCTTGAACAGCAGGATCAGATAAAGCATCTATGTATCCTTTCATTTCATCAGAAATCGACCGTTTAAAAACTTCGTCAGATAAAGTACCTACAACTTCTGATCTTTGTCCAATTCCATTCTTTGGGGCACCCGTCCGCATGTCCCAAGCAGCAAGCGCGATTGCTTCGTTAAAGTCCATCATTTTCTTTACATACTCAAAATAAGCTTTTTCCACTTCTTGGATAGGCATTTACAAACACACCCTTTTTATTAATGTAAATGTTACTTTAAAAAGCGTTCGACGGTATGACCTCTAATTCCTGCTTTGCTTAAGAAGAAAGTTATTCGTTGTGTTCAAATTCAGATTGTCTAGGCGGTCGTTTACCATAATATTGATAATAGTCCGTTCGTATACGACCGTTATAGAGTTTACGTTTTTTTGATGCTTTTTTTCCAAAACAAGTTTCAAATTCAGCGAATGAAGAGATAAAATAAAACGACCAAGTAGGATTCTCTTTATAAATTTGGCCTAATTGACCGCATACTTTACGAATGGTTTCAATATCGCTCATTCTTTCACCATAAGGGGGATTCCCTACCATACAGCCGTACTCCTCGCGTGTAGTAAAATCCGCTGCCTGCATTTGCTTAAACTTAATCAAATCACCAAACCCCGCCTCCATTGCATTATGTGAGGCCAATTCAACCATCTTATGATCAATATCGCTTCCTAAAATGTTGAGTTGTTGATCATAGCGAGCTAAATCTTCTACTTCCAAGCGTGCTTCATCCCAATCTGACTTTGGAATCCATGGCCAATCTTCTGAAATATACTCGCGATTAAAACCTGGCGCAATATTTTGACCGATTAAGGCTGCTTCGATCGGTAATGTTCCAGAACCGCAAAACGGGTCTACAAACGGACGGTCTGGTGTCCATTTTGTTAAATAGATAAGAGCGGCTGCAAGAGTTTCTCTAAGAGGGGCTTCTCCATGTAGGTAACGATATCCCCGTTTATGCATGGCACCACTTGCGTCAATTAAGATGGTTGCGATATTCTTTCTTAATGTCACTTCAATTTTAAAGAAAGGTCCATCTTCGGTAAACCAATCGATATGGTATTTATTTTTCAAACTCTCTACAATCGCTTTTTTTACAATGGATTGACAATCAGGTACACTGTATAACTCCGATTTTATCGATTTCCCCGAAACTGGAAATTCTGCATTAGCGGGCAAATAGTCACCCCAAGGAAGAGCTTTGGTTTGCTCAAATAAAGCATCAAACGACGTTGCTTTAAATTCACCTATTTTTACTTTAATTCGTTCAGTTGTTCTAAGCCATAGTGCTGTTCTGCAAATATCTTTTGGTTCACCTTGAAATGTAATTTTTCCATTTTCAACTTGTAAATCCGTGTACCCTAGCTTTCGCAGTTCATCTGCAGCAATTGCTTCTAAACCCATCGCAGTTGTCGCAATAAGGGTTAACTTTTTTGTCACTAACTTTCCTCCTCGAATAAGTGCGATTTTTAAATCTATTTAATATTAGTTTGATCATCTTTTATGTTTTTACCTATTTTGTCATGTAATTAAATTCATCGATTTGGCAAATCAAAATATATATGAAAACCTTTTTAAGTGCGTGTTCAAAAAAAGGTGGCAAACGAAACGGGTTACTGGCTAAGTACACTAGAATCCTGCAAGAAACGCCATTAACTAGCCCATCCTGGGCGTCGGAAGGCTAAGAGCGGCGGCAGTTCCCGAGGACCGGAAAAACAAGTGGGCGCCGAGATTCGCAGCTTATCATTTGGTGACTTTTTGAACAACCCCTTTAAGCCACATTGATTCAAAACGAGCTAAGTTCAATAATTTTATGTATGAAAAAAGCCCATAAATTGGGCTCGTGTAACGTGCATTATTCATGTTCGATAAGCCATGTTCTGTATCCATTGTACTTCATACGGACCGTTATCCTCGTACGCCGGTGGTAATCATCTATCTACAGAAATTATATTCCGTCTCTCTTTCCGTTCATTTCCATCCAGAGAATTCCTCTACCAAATTTGAGTTTCTCGCTCGAGGGGTTTACCACGTTCCACTTTTACTGTTTCCAGTAAAACTCGTCTCTATGGCACTTTTACAAGAAAATAACCATATCTATAAAAACAGACTTAGGTGATTTTCTAGCCGTTAATCTAGACAAATCCAGATTACCCTAGCTTATGACTTGGCTAGGCACGAACACTACGATCATCTCAGATCGTGCGAGCATGGACTTTCCTCTATACCATCAATGATGGTACAGCGATTACCTGAACATCAATAACATCACAAAAATATATTTTACACTATTTCAATTAAAAAAGCAACATCAATCGTGCAATCGACTTCCGAATACGTGTTTTTCTAAATTAGAAAGCCGTTTTAATATGTCATAATTTGTTTGACCTTGATTAACAGAAATTGGACGTCTAGGTTCCGCTCGTTGATTATTTAATTCTGATTTTAAACGTTGATTTTCTTTTTGAAGACGGTTAATTTCTGCTTCAAATGTATCGTAATCTTTTATAATGATGTCCAAAAATTTGTCCACATCGTCAGGTTGATATCCCCTGAGTCCCGATTTAAATTCTTTATCAAGAATATCTTGAGTGGTTAAGTTAACCAATTTACTCATTTCTTCTCACCTCTTTATTCAAGCCCCTTTCTATTATTTTTCCAAAACAATCACGAATTGTCAATCACTCATTTAGTCCAATAATTTGGATCTTGTTCCCTTAATTCTTCCGCCGCCCACTCAATATCATATCGAGTAATAAAACGGATGGGATAATGGACCTTTTTATTTTTTATGCTAGCTGCTTGTAAATAGTATTTCGGAGTTCCTGGCTGTTCTGTGTCATACAAAAGAAGCATTCCGTCACTTTTCTCAACTAAAAAATCATTTTTCTGTTTCAATTGTAATGGACTTTGATAAGGTCGTTTTGAAATGAAGTCAGCAAAGTCTGCTTCAGAAAGAATACGTTGGTAGGTCTCTTTCATCGCCTCTGACCACCTTTCTTCCTGTTCATAAAAGGGAGGCATTACGGCTAGTTTCATTTCATATCCTTCTTCCTTAAGGGTTAAAATCTCTTCAGCAGCCCAAATTTCTATGCCAGGTTGACCACTGATGATGAACCATTGGACGCCTTCTTCCACTAACTGAAGAATCTGTGATCGCAAGCAATGTTTAATCACTCGTATTCCTTTATGCTTTTCAGAGAATATGCCCAACTCATTAGGTTTATAACCTGTTATTAGATAGACTTGTGCATTCATGGAGAACCTTCCTTATTTAATCTTAAATTCGAGTGAATTTTGTCGAAAAAGTCAGATAAAGGGTTTATTCAACACTAATAATAGCGAAGAAAGACGTATTTTGCGCTTACCCGGGGAATATTTTTATCTTAATTTTTATTATTTCCCTTTCGCTTCAAACGGTTTTCTCGTTTGATTAATGGTTCCATTTTTTTAGACAAATCTGATGTATGAGTGATCCTTCGATTCTTGATAAATCTCATGGCACATTGTGTATATTTTAGTGCTTGATCTATATCCTTATATTGATGTTCGAATAATTTGGCCACTTCAATATAGGTGGATTCATCTTCTACTTGCCCCGTTTCAATGATGTTCAGATAATGCTTTAAAGCTAGTGAATAATTTTTTTGTTTTTTATATAATTCTCCAAGATTCAGATTCGCTTTAACCTTTATTTCGGATGAAGATGAAGAATTAATCAATTTTTCAAATCGTGCGATCGCTTCCTCGTTGCATTTTAAATACTGAAACCATCTGGCTATTTCAAACTGTTCATCATCGTCTACATTTTCTTCACCAAAACATTTTATAGAAAGATGAATATATAAACTAATTAATGTTAGAATATCTTGAAAGTTATGTTCTATGACCCCTTCAACAAGCGATGCTTTAGGTTGTTTAAGGAACTGAAAATATAAAAATGGAGCCATATGCCCAGGGATATCCCCTCCCCTATCAATCCCCAGAATCTCTTTTTCAACTGTTTGTAAACGTGTTTGTTCGAGACGATTTTTCCAAAGCCTCCGCGAGGCATGAAGTAAATCGAAATGTCCAAAAGCAGGTAGTTTGGGTACACGATCTTGGACAAATTGATAGCGTGATTTCACTCTTGGCCAATCAAAGGCTTTTCCATTATACGTCACAAGGTGTTTAAGTTCCTTACAGTCCGTTAAAAAATGATAATAAAAAGCCGTTTCGTGTCCAGGTCCCGGTAAAAAATATTGCTTTAAGATAATTCCATCCTCTGATACTCGTGCAAAACCAATCAGGAAGATCATATTTCCAGCCCCAGTATCTAAACCCGTTGTTTCTGTATCAAAGAATAGCAACTCCTCTGCTTTTAACCCTTGTGCCGATAAAGGATGAGTCAGCGTCAGCTCCTGCCATTTCGATATAATATCAAAAAGTTGTCTCCCCGTGTATGGACCTATTTTTTCGTCCAAATCAATCTGTTTTGATCTGATAAGAACCATTTGATTGTCAAAAGTTTTAATATCAGCATGGAGATTTTGCGCTGCTAATCGAAGCTCTTTCTCATATATTTCCTCTTTCGAAAACTTACGCCTTTCCTTAACCTTGGACGGTTGACCTTCATGACTAATGGGCGTCTCATGGATAGATTTTTGCTTCTTTTTTTGCTTATATCGTTCTAATTGCTTTTTTAATGACACGATTTAGTTTCCTTCAATAGATTAATAATGATTTTTTTTATGTTTTTTGGCGCTTCTTCACCAAGACCAATACAAGAAGGACAGCCTTTTTCACAATGACACCCCTCAATTAATGACGTTACTTCTCCAAGTAATTCCGGAAATTTATGATAGATCGTTTTACTGAGCCCGATTCCACCCGGGTATCGATCATAGATAAATATCGTTGCTCTCTCATTATGAGGGGATTTAATCATGGGGACGACAGACAAGTCTCCCACATCACACATCACAAATAATGACGCGGCCGTTTTGAGAACGTGGCTTAAAGCGAGCAAGACATATTCAAACGTCTCTTTCCCTACCTCTTCAACTACTTCGTTTGAAAAACTTATCCATGCTGCACTCGTATGCATTTCCTCCTCTGGAAGATGTATAGGTCCTGAACCAATATTTTCGTGGGTTTCAAATCTTATTTTTTTGAATATCGTAGGCAGAGCCCGAACAGACACATCGCCAAAAGCTCGCTCTATTGTTTCTCCCATCTCTTTATCATATTGATCAACATCGAGTACATCGAGATGTACCGCTAAATTAGCATCAGTATAATAATTCACACTAATTGAACGTACATAAGCCTTTTTCTCTTCCCAGTCTAACTCTTCCACCTGGTATTGCTTTCCTTGATGAAGATAGATAGCTTCTTCATATAACATGGTCATTGCGCTAAATCGATCCATTTCACCAATGATTTGAACAGATCCAGGGTGGGTTTGATCAACAATAACGACATTTTCTTGAGAGGCCGACCTTAAGCTAATATTTGTCGCTGGGAAGGCATCATTCATCCAATACCATTTGTTAGATTGAAAATGTAGAACATCCTCATCAGCTAAATAGGTACAAAGATCGTCAACTTCTAAATCACCAAAACGATCACCAACTTGAAACGGCAATTCATAAGCAGCACATTTTATATGATCTATTAATATCATAATGTTATTTGGATTGATACGTACCGCTTCTGGTTTTCTTTCAAAAAAGTAACTAGGGTTATGAACAATATATTGATCAAGAGGATCTGAAGAAGCGACCATTACAATCACAGCTTCGTCTTGCCTTCTGCCTGCCCTTCCTGCTTGCTGCCATGTACTTGCGACACTACCTGGATAACCTGTCATGATACATACTTGTAGTTGTCCGATATCCACTCCAAGTTCTAACGCATTTGTACTCACAACACCCATAATTTCTCCGTTTCTTAATCCTTTTTCGATGGCTCGTCGTTCAGAAGGCAAATAACCGCCTCGATAGGCTCTTATTTTCGATCGTTCATGTCTACCCGTATTGAGTTTTTGAAGATAACTTAGCAACAGTTCAACTCTGACACGACTTTTTGCAAAAACAATGGTCTGGATATCGTTTTTTAAAAAAGTTTTGGCAAGATCTCTAACTTCAAGTGTTGCACTTTTCCTTACATTTAGCGCATAATTGACAACAGGTGGATTATAAAAGATAAAATGTTTCCGTACACTTGGTGCACCATTTTTGTTTATCAAATGCATTTTCTCACCAGTTAAAATTTCTGCGTGTTCTCTCGGATTTTGAATCGTTGCTGAAGTACAAATAAAAACTGGATGGCTACCGTAATATTCACAGATCCTTTTTAACCGTCTGATAACATTAGCTACGTGGCTTCCAAATACACCTCGATATGTATGGAGTTCATCAATGACTACATACTGTAAATTCTCAAATAATGAAACCCATTTTGTATGGTGTGGTAATATCGCTGAATGTAACATGTCCGGATTGGTTATCACGACGTGACCAGCTTGTCTTATTTTTTGTCTAATTTGCCCCGGTGTATCTCCGTCGTAGGTATAACTTTTGATTGATATGCCCATCTCATCGATCAATTCATTCATTTCACTTTTTTGATCTTGAGCAAGTGCTTTTGTTGGAAATAGATATAACGCCCGCTTTGACTCATTTTCAATGATTCCTTGCAGAACAGGTAAATTGTAGCAAAGCGTTTTACCAGAAGCCGTTGGGGTAACCGCCACAATATTTTTTCCTTTTTTAACTTTTAAGAACGCTTCAGCTTGATGACGATATAAAGATGAAATTCCTCTGTGACTTAATGCCTCAATTAATCGTTTGTCCATCTCTTCTGGAAAAGAGACAGACTGAGCATGTCGTTCAGGAATTGTATGCCAATGGGCTATATTCGGATTATTTCTTAAAATTGTGAGTAAATTCTCAATTGATTGTCTCACTTTCATAAACAATGCTCCTTAGGAGATAAATGAACTATCATATTCCCATTTTAACATAACGAATACGCGTTCGTTAGATAATTTGCCTTAAAATTTTTATTAAATAACTGGTAGCTATTTTAACCGAACATATCCCTTAAACAAATGTTTATTTAATTATACATTATTGAATTAGTTTACATAATGTTATTTATATTTATCATTAAACTTCAAAAAGGAGCGGCTTAAATCGCCGCTCCTCTTTTATGATCTTTGTTATTTTGTTTTTAAATCTTCAATTGAGTTGATTTTCATATATTTTGGAACAACAAGACCTAATTTAGTACCTTTCAAGTTAGGACCAAGATCCGTTAGCTTGTTCTTAAATTCATTCATGTAATCAGCGTGAGTTGATGGTAACCAAGCAGCCACTATCGCGTCATCACTGCCTTTTGCGAGTCCTGCAAACATTTGTCCTGCACCTAATTGTTCTAAGTTCACTTTGTAACCAAGATCACGTAGAGCCTCTGCAACAACATTTGTACTTGCAATTTCAGATGCCCAGCTAACATAGGCTAATTTTACCGTTTTACCGTTTACTTTGTTGACCCCATTTGTCCACTGTTTAACTTTGTCTTGATTCGCTTTTATCCATGCTTTCGCTGCATTTTGCTCACTTTTTCCATTTTGAATATCAAGCATAACTTTACCCATATCTTCTGGAGACCAAGTAAATTGATCTAAGAATTTTGTAGCATTAGGATCTTTTTTCGCGAAATTTTTGTTGATAACCGTATGAATTTCTTCATTCTTACCGTATACACCCTTTGGATCTTTAAGGTATTTCAAATCGTATTTCGAGAACATCCAATGTGGTGTCCAACCTGTAATAATGATCGGTTTTTTATTTTTTATGGCTTTATCAAGTGACGCTGTCATAGTTGCTTCTGAACCTGATTGAACTTTCCAATCATTTAGATTGTAATCTTTAATCACTTTGTCAGTAGCCTTCATTATCCCTGAACCAGGATCAATACCAGTAATTGTATGATTCGTTTGATCTCCAACAGACTTATTTTTATCATTCCCATTACTTCCACATCCTGACAGTGCCATACCAATGACAACAAACAGCGCCACGATGCTTAAACTAATTTTCTTCATAAAAAAATCCTCCTATTGTTTTTTGCTTCTTGTATTTTGTGAAATCCGGTCTAACATAATCGCAATAATCACGATAGCTATACCAGCTTCAAAACCAATATCAGTTCTTAAAGAAGTTACTGCAAAGTTAACGTCAGCTCCCAGTCCAGGAGCCCCAACAAGAGACGCTACAACGACCATAGACAACGCTAACATGATGCTTTGATTGATTCCTGCCATGATAGTAGGCATAGAAAGAGGTAATTGTACTTTAAACAATTTTTGCATGGTTGTAGAACCAAAAGATTCCGAAGCTTCAACTAAATCCTCTGGAACTTGCCTAATCCCTAAATTCGTTAAACGAATGGTTGGCGGTATGGCAAAAATAATGGTTGCTACAACGCCAGGCGCCATCCCTGTTCCAAAAAGAAAGATAGCTGGAATAAGGTAAACAAAAGATGGCATAGTTTGTAGCAAGTCAAGTATCGGTGTAATAATACTTTTAAATGTATTATTAATTCCTGCAATGATCCCAAGAGGTAACCCGATAACAATAGAGAGAACGACCGATGTTACGACAAGAGAGAAGGTTTGCATGGCATTATGCCAATATCCAAGGTCATAAATTAAAGCTAGTCCTAGCAAAGTAAACAACGCAACACCCCAACCCCGACGCCAGAAAGCGATGGCCGTAAAAAGAATAATAAATCCAATTGGGGTGATAAATTCAAATGCCGTGACAAGTAATTCAACAAAACCTGCTAGACCACTTGCAATCTGGCCAAAGAAACCTTCAAAATTATTTGTAATAAATTGAATGAATAGATCTATCCAATGCCCAAGAGGTATTTTTGGTAATAAATGATCATTCATAATTTCACCTCATTTCCATTTAGAGCATCCTGATCTCCAGATAAAGCGGCAATTATTTCAGCACGCTTAACAATACCTCGGAGTCTGCCTTCGTCATCTACCACAGGTAGTGGAACGGGTGAATGGTTCATATCCTCAAATAAATCGTTTAATAAAGTATCCGGTTTAACCGTCCCAATTTCTTTGACAATTTCTCGGCAGGACTTGCCCGTTTTAGTCGCATCTAATGCGTCATCAGCGCTGATAATCCCAAGAAATTTTTTACCTTTATCAATGGCATAGATAGAAGAAATGCCTTCATCACGCATAAGTTGCAACGCGACCCTTGGACCACGATCAATAAGTATTGTTTCTGGACGTATCATTATGTTACTTGCCACGATAACTTTACTCATATCAACGTCTTCTACGAATTTTTCAACATAACGATTAGCTGGATTCATCATAATTTCTTCAGGAGTTCCCACTTGGACAATCGAGCCATCTCTCATTAACGCTATCCGATCACCAATTCTCAAAGCCTCATCAAGATCGTGAGTAATAAACACAATCGTCTTATGCATGTCGCTTTGTAAGTCTAACAATTCATTTTGCATGTCTTTACGGATTAATGGGTCTAATGCACTGAAAGCTTCATCCATGAGCAAAATATCTGTATCACTTGCAAGTGCACGAGCTAACCCAACCCTTTGTTGCATACCACCTGATAGTTCATTAGGGTTCTGATGTTCATAACCTTTTAGTCCAACAAGTTCAAGGGCTTTCATTGCTTTTTTACGACGTTCATCCTTACCCATACCTTGTATTTCGAGCCCATATTCTGTGTTTTCTAAAATGGTACGATGGGGAAACAAAGCAAAACGCTGAAAAACCATACTGATTTTTTTCTGACGAACTTGTCTTAAATCTTGTTTATTCATTTTCGTAATATCTTGACCATCAATGTGAATTTCACCTGATGTAGGCTCGATCAAACGATTTAAAAGGCGGACTAATGTGGATTTTCCGCTACCTGAAAGTCCCATGATAACAAAAATCTCACCTTCTTTGACATGAAAATCAGCTTGATTGACACCTACGGTCATGCCAGTTTTTTTAAATATCTCAGGCTTTTTTAATCCTTGTTTTAACATATCAACTGCACGTTTTGGATTTTTCCCAAAAACCTTCGTTATATTTTTAACATCAATCTTGTTCATTTAGTCACCTCAATTTTTTCAAAAAAAATAACCCTTCTCTATTTTGCTCAAGCATCATCGTCTTTATTATTCTAACGTGAGTTAAAACATAATAGCAAACATTAAATACTTTTAAAACTATTCATTTTGTACGTACAGTTTATTCTGTATGTAATTTATGTCTCGTTTTCTAAGTAATCCTCCCGATTACTCGATTTTCCGTATCAAATTGATTCTTTCATTATTTATCAACAATGGGTAAAATAACTTATAGAAAACAACAAAAAATAATAATGGTGGTTATGAAATTGGATAAAAAAACGATTATGGAATCAGCGAGAGAACGTGTCATTGAAACCATTTCACATAACATGTACTTATACGGTGTTACACCTTCAATTGGACGTCTTTATGGGACACTCTTTTTTAATAACGAACCTATGACACTTGATGAGATGAAAGAAGAATTAAAAATGAGCAAGACAAGTATGAGTACGTCTGTAAGAACGCTAACAGATCTTAATATGGTGGAGAAGGTTTGGAAGAAAGGCGTTCGTAAAGATCTTTATGAAGCGAAAAAGGACTGGTATCAAATCTTTATTGATTTTTTCTCTAACGAGTGGCGTAAAGTGGTTTCGTTAAATGTGAAAGCCATAAATCAATCTATACGAGAATTAAAAACGGTATTAGAGGAAGATTTAACGATTGATGAAAAAGAAACCATTCTTCGTGATTTAGAGAAATTTAACTATGCAATTGAGTACTATAAATGGTTAAATCAACTCTTCGATTACTTTGAATCCAATCAAATTTTTGACTTAATCACCAAGGAAGGGAAAGAACCCTATTGAACATAACCTCAAGCTAATTGCTTGGGGTTTTTTAAGTTACTTGGTCATGACCTGAGCATAGAAATCGATCGCTTTTTATCCAAAAATGTAAGAACATTCATGACTGATGCAAAAATTTTTTAACCCAATCAACAAAGGATGATCGATCATATTCACGATAAACCGTTCCGGATAACCTTGCCGAATCGCCAAAGAAAAAGCGTTCGTACAAGGTCTGTCTCCCACCAAAGGCACTGATACATATATCACTGGCTAATCGAAATAATTTCACCCTTTCATATCCTTTCAATGTTGCTGATTGCAAATATTTATTTAATTCGTTATGATTGATTGAACGAAAATCCCGTTCTGTCGGAATCGAAACTAACCCGCTTGCACCAATCAACTGCATGATTTCAATGAACTTCGGATAAATTTTTGGAAAATAAGCCATAGCAGCATAAAGAGGGTTGCGGTCTGGAACCATAAATCCCCATCGATCTTGCGATGCACTTGTTTCAGATGAAATTAAAAACCCTTTTAATGTCTCAAGAGCAATCACCACTTCGACTATCTTCTCTTGTATATGTTGATATTCTCCAATATTAATTGTATCAACAATTGACTGAAGAACGCCTAAAACAAATTCTGTTTTTACCACATTTTTTGTTGTGACTTGATGGATTTGATGTGGAAAAAATCCACTTTCACTATAAAGGAGGCTCACAGAAAAAGGGTCGCCATAAATAAAAACTCGTTCCCAAGGAACTTCACAATGATCAAATACAACAACGGCATCCACTTCATCAAACCTTGTGCTAAGCGGATGATCGTATTCATCATGCCCGTAATCAAAAGATTCGCGACATAGAAATTTTAAGCCAGGTGAATTCGATGGAATGGCAAAAGCATAACACAGTGATGTATCAACTTGATTTCCACCAGGAGGAAATACAAGAATTTCATCTGTTATGCCTCCTTGCGTTGCCAACAATCTTGCTCCTTGAACGATAATTCCATTTTCATTTTTATCTATGACACGAGCGGAAATGGTCTTATCCGAATCATCTATATAATTTGATGATCGATTGACTTGAGGGTTAATAAACGTATGTGTCAATGATAAGTCATTTTCTCTGCAGTATTCATAGTAATTGACAAAATTCTCCTGACCTTTTGGATCTGAAAACAAGTCGGCCGCAGCAGAAAAACTCATCAGCACCGTATTCATATAGTCTGGGGAACGACCCATCATGCCAGCACTTTGCCTCGCCCAAGTTTCAATCATTCTCCGTCTCTTTTCAAGGTCTTTGCGTGTTTTTGGTTGTAGAAACGACATGCCTACTCGTTCATTTGTTTTTGGAGATAAATACGACATGATATCTATCATGTCTTCCCGGCATTGTAAATCATAAAGCGAGGCTTGACTTTTCATAATGCCTTTAAATGATGAATGTTCAGAAATATTACCAGTCACTTCTTGACCATTAATCCAAACATTGGATTTTAATTGATCAATTCGATTAATATACTGTTTACCATTCACACAAGGCATACTGACACCTCTTTTGTCATTTTGTATTAATATATATATATGCTTGACGCTTCGAGGTTATTTACATTTATTAATCAAAAATAACGGCATGATCTGATTGAATCGCTAACTGATAAATATCGAGAAGTTGTTGAATTGTATTTCGTTCTAATGATAAATTTGGGAGCGCATTTATAGAAAAAAAGCGAACTTCGTTAGTTTCAACCCCACTCATCATCTTCCCGCCTATGATTTCACATTGGATAAACAATTTATAAATATGATATGGTTCAGGCGGATGATGATGTTTCATTTTATCCATGACAGCAAGTCGTCTAATCGGTGAAACCGTTAAACCAGATTCTTCCTTGGTCTCTTTAACCGCAATTTCTGATGGAGAATATCCGATATCGGCCCATCATCCAGGCAGTGCCCATCTACCATCACTCTTTTCTTGAACAAGAAGAATTTCTTTTTCTTCATTTAAAATAACGGCCCGGATATCTACTTTTGGCGTAGCGTATCCTGTATCACTAGCAAATGTTAGAGCAATTTTATCCCTACTTACACCCGAATAGGTTTCCATAATCTGTATACTAAGTTGTCTTAGTTGTTCGTATCTTTCTAAATCATGAACATCCTTACCTTTAAACAATGAAAGGTGAACGGTAATGTATCTGCCAGTGTTCCATCAAAATCAAAGCAAACGGTTTTCCACATCATATCAATCCATCCTTTCAATATAATATAGAGAAACTAAGAAAGTTTCTTACATACCTGTATAATATGGTTAAAGTATTCATGATCATGAGGACAAAACGAGGATTTTGTAACCTTTTTCTGAATGAAACCTTCTTTAGTTAATTCTAGCATTGGAATGTCCATTCTCTCTTTTTTAATTAATTGCTCAAATAGATTGATATCCACTTTTGCTATACTTTCAACTTCATCACCTATATTCAATAAGTTTAACTTACATTCAGTCAAGTTCATGAAAAAAAGGTGGCAAATCTCTCTATCAAAAAACGAATCTAGCTGAATCGTTTCTTTAAAATCGGCATCATAGATTATATCTTTTTCTTTTAGAATGACACCTAATTCCTCTTGAAGTTCTCGCAATCCCGCTTCAATCACTTTTTCATCATGGTCAATATGGCCAGCACACGTAATATCATATAAACTTGGAAAGTCTTTCTTAGTATGAGACCTTTTCTGAAAATATAGATTTATTCGTTGATGATCAGTTTCAAAAAGCCAGCAATGAAATGTCTCATGCCAATCACCATCTAGATGAACTTGATCACGTTCCTTAATCCCTATGTTTATTCCATCATCGTTAAATATCGTTAACCATTCTGACATAGACGACCTTCTCTCAAAAATTTTCATATATATATGTATTGGTCCGCTAATTTCATTATACATAATCTTCTAATTTATAGTTTTGAAAATACTCTTTAGGGAATGAATGTATTACATATTGACTAACGAAGGAGAGTCGTTTTAATGCAAAAAAAAATAGATTTTAAGGACCAAGACTGGCTTAAGAGCCATATTTTCGATATTTTAAAATTTTATTATCCCATTTGTATTGATAAAGAAAATGGCGGATATTATAGCTGTTATTATGATGATGGGGATTTATGCCCGGATCCACAAAAAAACCTTGTTGGAACTTGCCGATTCATTTATAACTTCAGTATCGGTTATATCCTTAGTGGAAAATCTTGGTGCCGTGATGCCGCATTGCATGGACTCGATTTCTTACAAAATCATTTTCTAGATAGAAAAAACGGCGGATATTATTGGATTCTTGAAGGAACAAAAGTAAAAGATAGTCGCAAGTACACTTATGGTCATGCGTTTGCATTGTTAGCAGCAACAAAAGCCCTTGAAGCAGGTTTTGATTTTGCAAAACCCATCATAAATAATATCTACCTTACAATGGAGGATTATTTATTTCAATCCGACTATGGACTCTATATTGATGGCTTAACTGAAGATTGGAAACAACTGTCTACGTATCGTGGTCAAAACGGAAATATGCATATGTGCGAAGCGCTCATATCGGCATATGAAGTCACTCAAGAAGAGAAGTATTTATCAAGAGCCCTCCTACTTGCTAAAAACGTGACCCTACAATTGACTTCTCAAACAGGCGACATGATTTGGGAAAACTATCATTCTAATTGGACGGTTGATTGGAACTATAATAAATTTAATACGAAAAATGATGAAATAAGACCTTTTGGATTTATTGCTGGACATTCAATCGAATGGAGTAAATTGCTCGTGATGCTTGAACGCTATGCTCCTGAACCTTGGATATTACCAAAAGCAGAACAGTTATATCGACTCGGAATGAGTAAGGGATGGGATAACGCCTTTAGTGGTCTTTACTACTCTCTCTATCAAAACCAACCCATTGATACAGATAAATATTATTGGGTCCAAACAGAAGCGATTGGAGCTTCGGCTTTACTTGCTGTAAGAACCGGAAACAAACAATATTGGGCCAATTATGAAGTCGTTTTCAACTATGCATGGAACTTTTTTGTAGATCATGAATTTGGCGGTTGGTTTGCTACATTAAGCAGAGATAATAAAAAGTTATCAAATATTAAAAGTTCTGTATCAAAAGCGGATTATCATCCCATTGAAAATTGCTTTGAAACCATTCGAGCTTTACGGCTATTTCCAATAAAAAACGCCTTATCCTAAAATTGGAAAGGTGTTTTTATTACAATAATGCAGGATAGATTGGTTCCTTATAATTGAGTTATTATTTTATTAACATCATTTGTTGGTGCTTGGCATTGATAATTTTGACATAGATAATAGGTTGTTCGATCACTGATTGCTTTATATGCTTGATAATCAGAATTTAATCGTGTTAGTTCTTCCTCCGTTCCTGAAATGACAACAACATTCGGCAAAAATAATTGGCCTAATTTCAACTCATTGTTTTTAATTTGACGACTTTCTCCTTCAACAATCACGAGTTCTTTTGGTTCCGCATATGGTTGAAGAATACTCGAAAGAAAATACGAATATCCCATCGGATACGATGCGACTTGATCAGAAAAAGCCTGAATAGCACGACTCATATGTTGTTCATATATTGTGTTTCCTAATCGTCTTGATAATCTATATAAAACATAACAGGCAACACTATTTCCAGATGGTATTGCACCGTCATAAACTTCCTTTGTTTTTAAAATTAAATCTGGCATTGAGACACTTTTAAGATAGAAACCGCCCTTTTCTTTATCCTCAAATTTTTTAATCATCTTGTCTACATAGTGACGCATCTTTTCAAGATACGGCATACGATAGGTGGCGTCATATAAGGAATCACATGCCCAAGCCAAAAAGGCATAATCGTCTAAGTAAGCGTGATGTTTTATCTCACCTAATCGGTATCTAGCCATCAACTCTCCATCTTTCGTTAGAGTCGATTCGATAAAATCAAAAGCGTCTTCCGCTAAATTTATAAAATGTTCGTCCTCAAAAATCTGTCCCGCTTTAGCTAATGCCACAATCATTAGCGCATTCCAAGATGTTAATATTTTGTCGTCTTTATGTGGATGAATTCGTTTGTTTCGGTGACTTAGTAAAATCTCTTTTGCTTCATTAAAACGGTTCGTCATCTCTTCCTCTGATAGTTCAAATGTATCCATGACTTCGTCTAAATTGACGTTAATTTGGTTAGGAATGCTTTTCCCTTCAAAATTTCCTTCCTCAGTAATATCATAAGCAGCACAAAATACCTCACCAAGGGTATCCCCTAAGACATCTAATATTTCTAATGGAGACCATACATAATATTTTCCTTCGACCCCTTCTGAATCTGCATCTTCAGCGCAGTAAAACCCGCCTTTATCGTCTAATAGCTCTCTTTCTACATACTGAATGATGTCATATACCACCTCTTTGAAAATCGGATCCTTTGTTAATACATAGGTTTCCGTAAAACTAAGTGTAATTAGAGCTTGGTCGTATAACATTTTTTCAAAGTGAGGAACAAGCCATTTTTTATCTGCTGAGTACCGTGCAAATCCACCGCCAATATGATCTCGGATGCCCCCTTTTGCCATACTATGTAACGTATTTGTTACCATTTTCAGAGCTGATTCGTTTTTGGTCCAATGAAAATAGCGAAGTAAAAAGGTCAGTTGATGAGGTGAAGGAAATTTCGGTTCAGAACCAAAACCACCATAAGAAGTATCAAACGATCCTAAAAATTGTTCAAAAGTTTCACTAAAAATGTCTTTAGTCAGTTTTTTTTCGTTCGCTGACTGTTGAGATAATCCCTCGACGATAGACAGACCAACGTCTTGAATTTTTTGCGGATCTTCTTGATACTGCTTCGAAAGAGAGAGTAAAACATCTTTAAAACTTGGTATTCCACCCATGGATGTTTTAGGAAAATAGGTTCCTGCATAGAATGGTTTTTGATCTGGTGTGATGAAAACATTTAGCGGCCAACCGCCATGACCCGTTAATGCTTGGCAGACGGTCATATAAACGGCATCAATGTCCGGTCGTTCTTCACGATCCACTTTTATCGCAACATAATGCTTATTTATGATCCGCGCAGTATCCATATCTTCAAACGATTCATGGGCCATGACATGGCACCAATGGCATGTGCTATAGCCAACCGAAATGAGAACGGGTTTATTTTCACGTTTCGCTTTTTCAAATGCTTCGTCTCCCCATGGATACCAATCGACAGGGTTGTAAGCGTGTTGAAGCAGATAGGGAGATTTTTCGGCGATTAATCTATTGGGTTTTTGTATAGATGTCATTGGGCATCACCTCCATTTTTTTATTATTACAATCTAGTTTACCCAAAAGGTATAAATGACACGTACAAATCAAATGTACCCAGAAATGGAATATGTCCTTATCTCTTTACTGATAATTAAGACTAAACGTGATATAATTATAGCAAATATTTACTTTCGGGAGGAACAAATATGGGACTTACAAAATGGGATTTATTTAAACAAATTGATAATATGCCAGTCGAAAAGTACCAAAAAGTTAAAGAGTATTTAGATAAACTAAACAAGCAAATAAAGGAAGAGGTTGTTTTAGACAAGGAATCTAAACAGAACTTGGAAAAATCGTTGGAGGAATATTCAAAAGGGGAATACCTAACTTTTGATGATGTATTCGAGGATGGTGAAAGTAATGTATGAAATCCGCTTTTCTAAAGGTGCAGGTAAGTATTTGAAAAAGTTAGATAGAAACACAAAAGATAGAATTAAAAAATCTTTATTGGAACTTGCCGAGGACCCATATGGAACTCGAAATTTAGATATAAAAAGATTAGCTGGATATGAAGATTCCTATAGATTACGTGTCGGTAAATACAGAGCTTTATATACGATCATAGATAAAGAAGTTGTGATTTTTGTATTTGATTTAGACAGCCGTGGTGATATTTATAAATAATTTGAAAACAAAAATCAAAATAATATTTGAGTTCACTTGCCCACTTAACCAATTATTTGACAATCCATTTCCTATTTCGCCTTAATAAAAACTTCTACTTCTATTTATCCAACCACCATTGCCCTTACAATACTCCTCAATAACTCATTAATACAAAAAAATGCTGTTAATTACAGACATGACATCAATGGCATGTGCTATACAACCGAAATGAGAACGGGTTTATTTTCACGTTTCGCTTTTTCAAATGCTTCATCACCCCATGGATACCAATCGACAGGGTTGTAAGCATGTTGAAGAAGATATGGAGACTTTCCAGCGATTAATCGATTGGGTTCTTGTTTAGATGTCACAGGGCATCACCTCCTAAAAGGTTCATTTATAGTTATGTTGCCCATAATAAAAAGAAAAGACACCCTAATAAGTATCTTTATCGAAATAATTGTTAGTTTTGGAAAGTCATTTATTTTTAAGTTCTTCTTTGATTGGTATTACCCAGAATGGTAAGTCGCTTGACTCATAAATTATGACATTTACTTCAATAAAAAAGACGAGCCATCAATCACTTCAACATCCTTCCTTGTTCTCACTTCATCCATTAATTTAAAAAGGGCTTCATCTTTTTTCTTAGCTTCAATCATGCAATCGATTTGTGGAATGCTTCCTTTTATGACGTTTAAAAATTTGAAGAACATATCTATGTCTACATAATCCGAATGATGTCGAACCTCTTTATCGCTTTTTGGACTTGAGATATGCATCTTAATAGGCAAGGGGGAATGTCTCCATGTCTGAACCACTCGATCCCAATCTTCTTCCCAATTAGAATGATGATGAACAAGGTGATGATGATAATCAAAAACGAGCGGAATATCTAATTTTTCACATAAATAGAGTGTATCTTCTAATGTAAATGATGTATCGTCATTTTCCAGCATGATCGTTTTTTGAATGGATCTAGGAACGATCATCCAATTATCAATAAAACGTTCGAGTGACTTTTCTGTCTCTTTATATTTTCCTCCGACGTGGATTACACATCGATGTATAGGATTTAACTGCATCCCCTTTAACAGTAAATAATGAAGTTTAAGCGTTTTAATTGCATTCTTCAATATATCTTCTTTAGGGGAATTAAGTAGGACGAAGTGATCTGGGTGAAAATCAATTCTCATTTTATGTTTTTTTATAAAACCCCCTATATCACGTAAATTCTCCTGTAACGGTTTCATATAATCCCAATCAAGCAACTCCTCATGATTTGCTAAGGGTATGAGACGTGAAGTTAAACGGTAAAAGTGAATCCTAGACGCTAAGTTATGCTTCAATAGTCTCAGAGTATTTTGTAAGTTTAGTTGTGCAATACGCTCCAATTTTCGTAATGCCGCTTCCCTGTTCAATAATTTTTGGAACTGGGCAAATGTCATCGTCTTTGATGGAGAGGCATTTTTTAGTTCCATGCTCATAGCAACATAACCAAGTCGTACAATTGTCATTTTTTCCACCTCCTGTTTTAGTATGGTGAAAAAAGTGAATGGATAGCCGAAGTTTAGAAAGAAACATTTATCCATTTTTTTAAAACAATCCTATAATATTAAAAAATAGATACCAAAAATTAGTGCAATCAAGATAACAAAAAAGCCAAGTAGAATAATTGTAATTTTTGGTGTTTGGAAGTTTTGATCATTAATGGTAATCACTTTTTTAAAATATGAAAAAATAGCCAACATGATGGTTAATATACCTAACCCTACAGATGATAACCCAATTAAATCGGCTAATAAATCACCAAGTGGTGAAAGACTGGATCTCATATTAAAATGCAAATTAGTAACCAAGAAGCCTACCCCAATGATGGCAATTGCAGTTCGTATCCAGGCAAGGAAGGTACGTTCATTTGCTAAGTGTTGCTGAATATATTTTGATTCATTCGTGAGTTTGTGGTCCTTTTTGTTATTATCATTATCTTTTCTCAATTCACTTCACCCTCTGAAAACATACATCTTTAAACGTCTCTTACCCCTTTTCCGTAAAGATTAAACTAGTTATTAAATTCCCAATTGATAAACATTCCGATTCCTATAACCTGAATGGCATTAATAGTCGTATTTTGAGTATAGCTTTATTCCTCTATTCATATTATTTACGTCTCTGCATTTAGCTTATGAATAAAAATGGTATTTTCATCAAACAATTTAACGGGTTTAAGAATAAATGATCATTCATAGCTTAAATTTTTTTCGACTAACTTTAACAAATTGTTGTCATATTTTATTTAATTAGAACAATAATTAGTCAAAATATAAGACAAGTTCACAAAAAAGTGATAAAATTGTTTAATGTCCGTTTAATTGATAGATAGCTGAGGAAATGTGAAAATGAAAAATTTTTAAGTGATAATATTTTTTCGTTCGCAATTCACATTATGACAACTTAGAGAGGTGAAAAAATATGAAAAATGAAATGCGTCGTGATATCCGCACATTTGCTCTTACGATGACAGGGCTCGGTTCCATCATTGGTTCTGGTTGGCTCTTTGGTTCTTGGAAAGCGGCTAGTGTCGCAGGTCCTGCTGCGATTTATTCTTGGATTTTAGGTATGATTATTATTTTATTTATTGGACTAACATTTGCTGAACTTGGCGCAATGTTTCCAGCGTCCGGAGGAATGGTACGATATGGGCAATTCTCTCATGGCTCACTCGTCGGTTTTATTTCTGGCTGGGCAAACTGGATTGCTATCGTATCCGTTATTCCAGTTGAAGCTGTTGCTTCGACCCAATATTTAAGTTCATGGAATTTTGAATGGACTCACCAGCTTTACAATGGCTCAGAATTAACCTTCCCAGGTCTTATTATTGCTGCTTTTTTAGTTATCGTGTATTTCCTTTTAAATTATTTTACCGTCAGTTTGTTTGCTAGAGTTAATTCCACTATTACTATTTTTAAATTTATTATTCCGGTTATGGTAATTGTAGGGATAATGTATACAGGGTTCAATACGCATAATTTTATAGCACCTGAACATGGTGGATTTATGCCAAATGGTTGGTCTGGTGTATTAACAGCCGTCGCTACTTCTGGCATTGTCTTTGCCTTTAATGGATTTCAAAGCCCGATTAACCTCGCTGGTGAAGCAAAAAAACCAGGACGCTCCATACCAATAGCGGTCATTAGCTCTATTCTGATTGCTGGGGTTATTTATGTCCTTTTACAAATCACGTTCCTTGGCGGCGTTACAGAAGGAATGTTAAAATCCGGATGGTCACATTTAAATCTCAGCTCTCCTTTTGCCGATTTGGCCATGGCTCTTGGGTTAAACTGGCTAGTTCTTTTATTATTTGCTGACGCTTTTGTATCACCCTCTGGTACAGGTATTACATATACAGCTACCACAGCACGGATGATATACGGAATGGAGAGAAATGGATTTTTCCCACCGATTTTTGGACAGGTCAATTCAAAAGTTGGAGTTCCACGAGCCGCAATGTGGTTTAACCTCGTTGTCTCTTACATCTTTCTCTTTCTTTTCCGCGGATGGGGATCTCTTGCTAGTGTTATCTCTGTAGCCACATTAATTTCGTATGTTACAGGGCCCGTTTGTGTCATGGTATTTAGACAATTTGGCGATAACATTAAGCACCCGCTACAAATCAAAGGAATGCATATCATTGCACCGATAGCCTTTATCGCTGCTTCACTAATTTACTACTGGGCCACTTGGCCACTTACCGGTAAGGTCACATTTATTATCATTATTGGCTTGCCACTCTATTTTTACTATCAAGTAAAAGATCATTTCAAAGGATTTGCAAAAGACTTAAAAGCAGGGATTTGGCTGATCGCCTATTTGCTTTTCATGATTATGATATCTTGGATCGGCAGCAGTAAATTTGGTGGATTAAATATTATTCCTTTTGGATATGACTTTTTAGTGATAGCTATCTTTGGATTTGTGTTCTATCTATGGGGAATTAAAAGCGGCTGGTTAACAGAGCATTTAAAACAAGGAAATAAAGCCGCTTCCGAAAAACTTTCATCCCAACATTAATAATGTGAAACTTTCAACAGTGGGAAGTTTTTCGACGCACAGGATGTATTAGTGCAGGCGTTCTGCGACAGGACGCCTGGTTTTTAGCCTGCGTCATCCTAATTGATGGAAAGCCTGAACCAATCGGATCTTTACGGGCAGTTGATCCCCCACCTGTATCTTGAGGTGGATCTTTACTTGCCGTTAAGGTGGGATAAAAAGCCTAAAAGTGAGTAGACTCATCACTTTTAGGCTTTTTATAAGCTATTATATAGCTTCTATTTTAATTTAGAGAGACTTGTTTTCCAATAACTCATGAAAACAAGAAGGTTCATAATCGCTGCACCAAGAAATACGAATGATGATCCCCAAAAATTTATGATCCACCCAGAAATTAGCATGGTGATTGGCATACCGATTCTAAATAAAGTCCCGGTTATTCCACCTATTCTTCCCATCAAATGTGTGAGTGTTTGTTCATGTCTAAAGGTATACGCACTAATGATATAAATAGTCGTTGCATACCCAAGAACAAATAAGGATACTGCAAAGAGTAAGAGATGATTTGTCATATACAAACCTATATAAGCTACTGCATTTAAAAAAATTGCGATACCGAATAGCACTCCCAATTTCATTCTTTTCCTCAACTCATTAATTGTCAAACTCGCTACTAAGCCACCAACTCCTGCAATAGATAAGATGATCGAAAGGGATGAATTCGATAAACCTAAATTCTCTATACCGAAAAATAGGATGGTTGTACTTACGACAGACATCGTGCTATTCACAAGGATGACATAGATGGTCATCGTTCTCAAATATTGATTGTCTTTGAAAGCAAACCATCCTTCTTTGAAATCGGACCAAAAAGACTTTTTGCTTGCCACTTTCTGAATTTCAGAGATTGAAAGATACTTGATTAATAGAAAGGCGGTCATGTATAAAAGGATCGTGACGAGTATTCCTTGTGTCATACTTAAAAAAGACAAGACAATGCCTAGAAATACAGGCCCCATAATATTAACAAAAGTATCGACAAAAGAGAATTTGGCATTAGCTGAGGTCAGCATATTAAGTGGAACACTTAATTTTATTAAACTTACCTGAGTATTAAAGAATCCATAATTTAATGTCATGAGAATAAAACCAGCTAGATAAAATATCATTGGTTTGTATACCCCTGTTCCAAACATAAGGTACACACCTAGGAGAACGATGGCTTGAGATAAGATCATCATAATCGCCCATGTCTTCTTGTTTACTCGATCAACAATGACCCCAATAAAAATGCCGAAAAATAAATTTGGTAACAATTCAGCTGTCCTCATCGAAGTCATCACGATAGCCGAACCACCGGATTGATCGTACATAATCAATGGTAACAATAATTCATAAATTTTATTTCCTATACTTAATAACAAACTCGCCGAAAGTAATAAAGTGAATTCCTTGTATTGCCATATCGATTTACTTTGATATGAATAATCTGATCCCATTATTTTATCTCCTAATCACGTGAATTTTATTTACACATTCATCTTATCGCGACATTAGGATGATAAAAATCGTAATAATTTTTTCTTTTTTTCTAGTTTTTCGTTATGTAAGCGAAATTGACTAATGAACCAAAAAATGAAAAATCTAACAACTTAATCCCTAAATGGACTAATTAGATCTATGACTCGGTATCCTATAGTGTTTCATTTTTATACCAAAGCTTATCGAAGTCAATCCACATTCTTGGATTAATAGAGACTCCTTCCAGCGTTAAATCATAGGATACATCCACCTTTTTATGAATAAGAAAGATAACGATTCCTTTACTTATTAAAAAGTTCTCTAGCTCAAAATACTTTAATAACCTTTTATAAGAATTATCTTGTGATGTGATTCTCTTCACATACGCTTTAATTTTCAACTTTAATTCATCTGTCAGGAGTGGATAAATAAATCCCTCTTGATAAAATAATAAGTCAAAAACTGAAACGATCCCTTCATTAGGTGTCCCTTCATATAAAAAGATATCTGTCTGGCTGACATGTTCTCCTTTTTGTATCGTCGACCAATCTTCAATTTTTATATCTAGATGTATTCCGTACTCATTGAATGTTTTTTGTATTAATTTAGCATCTAATACATGTCTTTCATATGTCGTAAGTCGTAGTGATTCACCATGATAACCCATCGTTTTTAAAAATTCTTTGTTAGAGTAAAGTGATTTTCTTTCAGATTCTTTACATTCTTGGCCGTATAAAATAAATCCATAAGCTGGTCTAAGTCTAGGATCACCTAGTTTCGTTAACTCTTCTCGATCAATAATTTGACAAATATATTCTCTAAACTTTTCATTTTGCAAAGGGCCTTTTCTAGTATTAAGACTTAAAATATTAGTTCCGGAAAAGACTGCTTGGGTTGCCTTTAAATTAGAGTGATGAGGAATTTCTATTTCACCTGTGTCCATCACAATTTTTCCCCAATCTCCTAAAGATTCCTTTAGATTCTCGGACATTTTTATAATCTCAACTTTGTCCAGATGAGGACGTGACTGAAAATAAGCATCATAAGCGATCAATTCACATACATTTGATTGTATTTTTTCAAACTTAAATGGTCCTGTTCCTATTGGATATTGGGCAAAACCTTCATAAGATTTTGAGGTATCAACAATAGACATAGGTGAATAAGAAACGAAGTGTAAGAATAAATGATTCGGATTCTTTAATTTGATGAGTAACGAATACTTGGATTTTAGTTCGACTTCGATAATATCCTCGACTAACCATTTGTGCGGTGATTGTTCCAATCTTTGAATATTTTTCTGAACATCTTCCGCAGTAAACTCCTTTCCATTATGGAATTTAACTTGTTTATATAAAAAAAATAGCCATTGTGTTTTATCTTCATTTGATTCCCATGCATGAGCAAGACATCCTTCAAAACTATCTGAAGATGCGTTATAGGTGACTAATGTATTAAAAACTTGCGTTACTAAGTGAGCATCGAAATCAAAAAAGATTTGAGATGGATCTACCGTTGTAATGGGTCTAAATATAGGGAATCGTAGCAATTCCAGCTCATCTTGATTCGTTTGAATTTTATTGTATCCAAAGAAATGGGTGATCCGCTTTATAAAATAATCTTCAACATCCGTTCCACCGCCAAATTCTTTGACTAATTCCATCGCTTTATTTATCTCGTTTTCATTAAGAAGTTTTTCAATTCGTTTTCGTAAACATTCATTAAAATGCTGTAAGAAAAGGATGGTTGACCTATTTCCTCTTCCTCTTCCAGGTGTAAATTCAATTAAATTTTTTTCCATTAACTTATTCAGAATAATTTTTGCATTTCTTTGTGTACAGTAAAAAAGATTAACAATGTCATTCATTGATATCTCAATTTTGACATGGTTTTCGTATTGCTGATAGGCACGCCGCAACATTAAAAAATAATACCAATACCTTGATCCCATATGTCCCCCTATAATTTCTTTTTCTATCATCATCTTATCATTTTTCAATCATTCAGCTATAAAAAATTTTATTGATTAATTTGATAGTTTACATAATGTTTATATTAATTAATAAAAGTTAAAAAAAAGACAGCGAAAATAAATCGCTGTCCATTTAAACTTTATTACTTTTTCATCCATTCAGTATGGAATATGCCATCGATATCTGTTCTTTGGTACGTATGAGCTCCAAAATAATCACGTTGGGCTTGAAGTAGATTTGCAGGTAGTGTTGCTGTACGATAGCTATCATAATAAGCTAGTGCACCAGAGAAACATGGAACTGGAATTCCTTGTTTTGCGCTAAGCGAAACGACTTCACGCAAGGCTGATTGATAATTCTCTACGATGTCTTTGAAATACGGATCAAGGAGGAGATTATCAAGGTTTGCTTCTCGATCATAAGCATCTTTGATTTTTTGTAAGAATTGAGCACGAATGATACATCCACCACGGAAGATCATGGCGATGTTTCCATATTGTAAATTCCAATCATACTCTTCTGAAGCGACTTTCATTTGTGCAAAACCTTGAGCATAAGAACAGATTTTACTCATATAAAGAGCTTTTCGAATGGATTCGATTAAAGCTTTTTTATCACCATCAAAGGCACTAACTTCTGGTCCTTTAAGGAGTTTACTTGCTTTTACACGTTCTTCTTTCATTGCAGAAATGAAACGGGCGAAAACAGCCTCAGTAATAATTGGAAGTGGTACACCAAGATCAAGAGCACTTTGGCTTGTCCATTTACCTGTTCCTTTTTGTCCAGCCGTATCAAGAATGACGTCAACTAATGGTTTACCCGTTTTGTCATCTTTTTTCGTAAAGATATCAGCTGTAATTTCAATTAAGTAGCTATCGAGTTCTCCTTTGTTCCACTCAGTAAATACTTCGTGAAGTTCATCAGTCGATAATCCGAGAACATTTTTCAATAGGAAGTAAGCTTCTGAAATTAACTGCATGTCACCATATTCAATACCATTGTGAACCATTTTTACATAGTGACCCGCACCATCTGGACCTATATATGTTGTGCAAGGTTCGCCGTCAACTTTGGCTGCGATCGCTTTAAGGATGGGTTCAACTAGATCATAAGCTTCTTTTTGTCCACCAGGCATAATAGAAGGTCCTTTTAAGGCGCCTTCTTCACCGCCAGATACCCCTGTTCCGATGAAATTTAAGCCAGCATCACTGAGTTCTTTATTACGACGCACGGTGTCTTTAAAGAATGTATTCCCTCCATCAATGAGAATATCACCTTCTGAAAGATATGGTTTTAACGATTCAATTGTCGCATCAGTTGGATACCCTGCTTTAACCATCAATAAAATTTTACGAGGCGATTCTAGTGATTCAACAAATTCTTCAACACTATATGTACCAACAAAGTTTTTTCCTTTTGCTTCATTAGCTAAAAATTCTTCTGTCTTTGATGATGTACGATTATAAACTGAAACGGAATAGCCACGGCTTTCAATATTTAGAGCCAAGTTTTTCCCCATAACAGCTAAACCAACAACACCAATCTGTTGTTTAACCATGTTTACATTTCTCCTTCACAACTGAAATTAACTCTTTTTGGTTTTTTATTTTGAACGTCTACAATATGATCCATCAAAATCCTTAAACCAAAAATCGATTTACCTGATAATTATTACACTTTATCATTTTAAGCCATAGCCACCTTAAATTGCAAGGAAGAAACGTTGAAAAGTCATTCCTATTGTTAGCGGCCAAATAAAAAGCATGATGTGTGCACTTCATCTTATTTCATCAAGATGATCATTGATTAATTCATGTTTATTGATAATAGGCCACTCCTTCTAGTGCGTGTTCAAAAAGGTGACAAATTAGAAGCAAGAAGATCAAGGCGGCGCAGTTTTGAGGACCGGAATGTAGGTTTTTGCTACATGAGGACCGGAAAAACAAGAGGGCGCCGAGATTCGCAGCTTATCATTTGGTGACTTTTTGAACAACCTCTTCTATGAACTTATTAACTGAATAATCGCTACATGTATGTTCTGACTTAGTTTGCAAAGACTAATGATGCTTCTCAATATAAAATGGAGGTGTTGATCATAAATATCCAACGAGCAAATGAAATTAGTACCTCACCAATTATGGCTGATGTAACGTATCAAGGTACCCCGATCTACATTCAAGCCGTGAATGACGAAAACAAAACCGCACGAATCTTTCCACTTGATAAACCAGAAAATGAACAGACTGTTCCCCTCTCGAGCTTAATAGAAAACGAAAAATAAAAGGTAAGGTGTCTTCTCACCTTACCTTTATTAAGACATCTGAAATTGTGCTTGATGAAGCCCGCTATAAACGCCACCTTTATTTATTAATTCAGTATGGCTTCCTTGTTCTACAATTCCCTCTTCTGTGACTACTATGATTCGATCTGCATGTTTTATTGTTGCTAATCGATGAGCAATGACTAATGTCGTTCGGCCCTCAGATAGTTCTTCTAGCGATTGTTGAATAGCCATTTCAGTTGCTGTGTCTAATGCTGATGTCGCTTCATCTAGAATTAAAATAGAAGGATTTTTCAAGAACATCCTTGCAATCGAAAGTCGTTGTTTTTGACCACCAGACAGTTTAACACCCCGTTCACCGATGACTGTATCAAGTCCATCTGACATCGCTTTAACGGTTTCCTCTAATCGAGCTAATCGGACAACGTGCCATATCTCTTCATCTGTTGCATCTAATTTTCCATAAGCGATATTCTCACGTAATGTTCCAGAGAAAAGAAAAACATCTTGCTGCACGATTCCAATATGCTGACGCAAGGATGACAATGTCATATCACGAATTGAAAGGCCATCGATCAATATTTCACCAGATTTAATGTCATAAAAGCGTGGGAGTAAATTGCAGATGGTTGTTTTACCAGCCCCAGAAGGTCCAACAAAAGCAATGGTTTCCCCAGGGTTTATTTCTAGATTAATATGATTTAAAATATCTTTTTTTCCTTCATACCCAAATGAGACATCTTGATAGATAATGTGGCCATCAACATGATCAACATCAATCGCGTGAGGAAGATCCATAATCTCAGGCTTTGTTTGCATCAATTCCATAAATCTTTTGAAACCAGCAATTCCCTTTGGATACAATTCAATCACAGCATTGATCTTCTCTATCGGTCTAATGAAGATATTCGTTAGCAATAAGAAACTCACAAATTGACCATCAGTAATTTCACCTTTAATAGTAAAATAAGCACCGCAAACGAGTGTAAATAAAGTAATTAGGCGCATAAGAAAGTAATTAAAGGTATTATTGGCACCTAAGATTTTATAAGATAATAACTTAGCCAAGCGGTACCTGGTGTTATTTTTCTTGAATTGCTCGTTTTCATATGCTTCATTTGAGAAAGCTTGGACAACGCGAATACCACCAACAGCATTTTCTACTATTGCATTGAATGCAGCGATATCTTTATAAATTCTCGTCGTTGCATGAGTCATTTTTTTATTAAAAAAGACAATAAGGATAGTTAAGATCGGAACTAGAACAAAGGATAAGCAGGCGAGTTTCCAGTTTATCGTCAACATTAAAACAAATGATCCGAACAAAGACATCACCGCAATAAAAACATCTTCAGGACCATGGTGTGCCACTTCTCCGATATCAAATAAATCATTGGTTAGACGTGATAATAAATGACCTGTTTTATGATTATCAAAAAATGAGAATGATTGCTTTTGAATATGCTCAAATAATTGTTTGCGCATGGTTGTCTCTATATTGATACCAAGCATATGTCCCCAGTAGTTTACGACAAACTGCATGGCCGTATTTAAAGAATAGAAAAACAGTAAACCTAATACGGCTAACATGATCCAAGACCAATTACGACTCGGTAACAGTTGGTCAATGAATTGATTTACGGCTACTGGAAAGGCAAGCTCTAATAGAGCTGCGATAACCGCACAGGAAAAATCTAATATGAATAATGCTTTATACGGTTTATAATACGAAATAAATTGTTTTAGCATCCATTGATCACCTTCTTACAAATTTCTGCAGGCATGGGCAGTACCTTATATTTTACCTAAGAGGACATTCCCATGCAATTTTTGTGATCAAACCTGCTCATTTAAAAATAAATAGACCCATTCACCCATTTTTTGGATTAGTTGGTCCGCTTCAGTAGCATCCTCAAAGCCGGACGTCATGCAAGTTACAATCGACGTTTTATCTTTTAATTTCATGAAGGCTGTATCATGTGAGATGCCTTCCATTTCTCCCGTCTTGTTATAAATTTTTACGGGGCTGTATTCGATTTTACCTGGTATTTTCCCCCTGAACTGTTGATTTAAAAAATAATGCTTAACGAAAGGAAATTCACAACTTAAAGAATTAGGTCTTAAAAAAATGAGTTCCATACACTGTGATACATCTGATGCGCAAGTGAAATTTTCTTTACCTTCTTTTTTAGCTTGTATATCCATCATTTTTCGCTGTATACTTGTCCCATTTAACCCACTATTTTCTATCCAGGATTGAATTTGTTCAATCCCTAATACATCCATTAAGACGTTGGTTGCCGTATTATCTGATACATTAATCATTAAACCGAGTAAATCTCGAATCGACCATTCTCTGACGTCCTGAATCACTTGAATAATGCCTGAACCATCAACCATCTTTTCAGGTGATATAGGTATTTTTTGATCAAGTGATAGAGTTCCTTTTATCACTTGATCAAATGCATAAAGAAAAATGGGGAGTTTAATTAAACTTGCGGAAAGCATTTTAGTTGATTCATTGAACGAGTAGTGATTTTTTCCTTCTTGAATCACGACACTAACTTTATTTCCAAAAGGTGAAACAAGTCGATCTAATTTTTCAAAAATTGTTGAGGTCACTTTACACACCTACTTCTTTTTCTTTATACTTTTCTTCTTGATGTTGATAAAGATGACAAGCAACAAAGTGATTTTTTTCTATCTCATTAAAATTCGGTTTAATTTTCGAGCAAATAGCCATAGCACGAGGACATCGGGTTCGAAAGACACATCCAGATGGTGGATCTATTGGACTTGGAACATCTCCTTCCAATATAATTCTTTCTCTTTTTTCCTCAATATCAGGATCAGGAATCGGAATGGCAGACAATAAGGCTTCAGTATATGGATGAAGAGGATGTTGATATAACTTATCACTTGTTGTCAATTCAACCAATTGCCCAAGATACATAACTCCCACGCGATCACTCATATATTTAACCATGGACAAATCGTGAGCGATGAAAAGGAAGGTTAGGCCTTTTTCTTTTTGCAATTGTTTTAAAAGATATACGACTTGTGCTTGAATGGAAACATCCAAAGCCGATATAGGTTCGTCAGCAATAATCAAAGAAGGTTCAAGAGCAAGTGCACGTGCAATACCAATACGTTGTCTTTGACCGCCACTAAATTCATGGGGGTAACGATTTAAATGTTCTTTCGTTAAACCTACCTCTGATATGAGTTCTTCGATACGATGAAGTCGTTGTTTTTTATTTGGGTATAGTCCATGAATGTCCATTGGTTCAGCAATAAGATCATACACTGTAGATCGTGGATTTAACGATGCATAAGGGTCCTGAAATATCATTTGCATCTCTTTTGTTAATTTAAAACGATCTCTTTTAGTTTGGGGATAATTTTTTCCTTTATATCGTATGTTACCTTCTGTTTTCTCATATAAACCAAGAATTGTTCGACCAAGTGTCGATTTACCACAACCTGATTCACCTACTATTCCAAGAGTTTCTCCTTCATTTAAAGTAAAGGATATCCCATCCACTGCTTTTAACGTTTCGTTCCGGTTCATTTGAAAGTATTTTTTTAAATTTTGTACTTCTAGGATAGGATCCTTCATGATGCATTAACCTCCGATTCTTTTAAATATCGTCTAATTGAACAACACTCTCTTTCAAATATCGTTCCTTTAAGCTCGGTCACTTCGATTTTCTTACCTGGCGTCGGAGAATGAATCATTTTGCCATCGCCATAATAAATTCCTACATGATGGATCGTTCCTCGTCCTTCTTCGTATGCAAAAAAGAGAAGATCACCAGGTTTTTCTTCACCCAACTTTACTTCTTCTCCTGTAATCGCCTGATCATGGGCATCTCTGGGAATTCTTTTCCCAAACATACGATACAAAGAATAGCTAAATCCAGAACAGTCAAATCCATAAGAACTCATACCCGCCCAAAGATAGGGTAAATCGAGATAACGTTCAGCTATTTTTATGATCGTTTGGCCACTAAAAGGCATTATTTTCTCAAAAGCTATATTTTTTCTGTCTAGATATCCAATCTCACTTGTAGGTGTTAGTACATTAACATACCTATCCCCTTCATCGATAACCGGAAGACTTGTCCCCATACTCAGAATCGTTATCATTTCGCCTTTTTGATCATATAAAGGGACTCGATCTTCTTTCACTATCACCCAATTAGGTTGATTATCCCAATTTGAAGGTTTTTGTACGAGCTGGCTTGCAGGGACATATCCAGGATAACCCCTTGAGTCCTTAGACGAAGGCTGCATGATGGCATAGCCGTACGCCCAACCGTCACCAATTTTTTCTACTAGAAATTCTTCACCAAAAAGAAGTTGGGTTTCCAGGCGATTTTCTCTACATAACGCTATGTTTTCATCTTTAGACATATCACCAAGCCATCCTAGTATATCGCATGGATTTTTTATCGCTTTTTTATCTACTTGGCGCACCGAATCAGGTCTCTTCCACACCGTTGCAACAGAAACATTTGTAAGGAAACACTCATTTTGATTCATCCTTGCACACTTCCTCTTGAAAGATATGTTGCATCAATATGACGAATTCCGAGACCTGATAAAGTTGGCATGGTCATCTTTCGACCTTGATAGATGATTCCTCCTTCGATAGGATCAACTAATAGCATAAGTGGAGCATCAAAATCACATCGCGTCACATTTTTTTGACTTGCAGCGAAATGAGCAGCAGCTGTTATCCCAATCTTACTTTCAATCATACTTCCAACCATACATTCTACTCCGTACGATTCAGCTATGTGGTTAATTTCTAACGCGTGATGGATACCACCTGCTTTCATCAACTTGACATTGATTAAATCACACGACCGTGTTGATAATAGTTTCATAGCATCATGTGGTGTAAACACACTTTCGTCAGCCATTATGGGTGTTTCAACAGCTCTTGTGACTTCCTTTAACCCTTCAATATCCCATGCTGGAACGGGTTGTTCAATAAGTTCAATATTTAAATGGTTTCTTTCATAATAGCGAATTGCATAGATCGCTTCCTTTACAGTCCAACCTTGATTTGCATCCAATCTAAGTTTAACTTCAGGGCCAATCGCTCGTCGTATTTGTTCAATCCTTTCAAGGTCCGTTTCAATATCCCCTTTTCCAACCTTGATTTTTAACGTATCAAAGCCCTTATCGATTAACTCAATAGCATCATGAATCATCATTTGCGGCTCATTTACACTTACTGTAAAATCTGTTTCAAGCTCATTGCGGTAGCCCCCTAGCAATTGATACAGAGGGAGATTTGTTTTTTGAGATAAAAGATCATAGATAGCCATGTCAATACAAGCTTTAGCACTTGAATGATGAATGATCGCCTGATCAATTTTTTCAAATATTTGTTGATAATTTAAAATATCCATACCAACCATTAAAGGACAAAAAATGTTGTCTATTGTAGATTGAATACTTTCTAAACTATCTCCAGTAATAACATGCGTGGCAGGTGCTTCGCCTACCCCAACTCTATCTTCACATTCAACAAATACAATAACTGTTTCTAAGTGTTTTACTGTACGTAAAGCCGTTTTAAATGGTTTATTCAGTGGTACAATTAATCGATCTGTACGTATATTGGTAATCTTCATGATTCTATCCCCTTCAGTTATTTAACCTCGATTATGAGAAGGATTAACAAACCCCCGCTTCTATCGTAAGTGTTTTTGTATAAGTATTAAGGATGGCCATAGCGCCAAGTGGAATAGAAAAATGAGGCTGGCAATGTCCGATTAGGAAACCTTTCATAACAGGTTTTCCATAATGATTTAAATAATGATGGAATACTTCATCTAAAGTTAAAGATGATTGTCGTTTTTTTGGTTCGGCTTCAGTAAATGAACCAATCAAAAATCCTGCCGCATCATTTAATTTTCCAGAAAGACGTAACTGATTTAACATACCATCAACTCTATAAGGTTCCTCACCTATATCCTCAATTAAGAGAATTTTATCCTTTACATCAATGTCATAGTCCGAACCAATACTGCTTACAAGTAAAGAAAGATTTCCTCCTACAATGGGAGCTTCTACAATCCCCTCAACAAGAACATCTAATGGTGAAATGGTTTCATCATAATGTAAAGTTGTAGGTTCAAATAATTGTTGAATCAACTGTTCTGATAAAAGCTTAAAATCATCATGACCCATATCCGAACTTGGCATTGGACCATGAAACGTCACGAGCCCGCTTTTTTTATGTATAGACGTGTGTAAGCAGGTAATGTCGCTATACCCCCAAAATATTTTTGGGTTATTTGCTATTAAATTGTAATCGAGTCGATCTACGATTCTAGGCGTTCCGTACCCTCCACATGCACAAAAAATTGCTTTAATCTTTGGATCTAAAAACATACTATGTAAATCATTCACACGATCATAATCAGAACCTGCTAGGTATCCAACTTCATCGTATAAATGTTGACCTTCATGAATCTTTACACCAAACTTTTTCAAGATATTAATCCCTTTTTTTAGGGGTTCAATTTTGGGTGGACTTGCTGGAGCGATAATGCCAATGGTATCTCCTATAGTTAATCTCGTTGGTCTTAGCATCGTTTTTCTCTCCTTTTTTATAAACTAAAAGGAATGTATAATTTATTGGTTAATAATACCAGATTTAAGTAAATATTAATGGAAGGAAACCCGATATTCTTATTAACATATGCGGGTTCCCTACTTAAAATGTTTATAAAACGACCCTTAAAATTTTAAAATATTTAAATCAAGTGTATTACTTTTTGCTAGCCCACTTAAGATCTAAATAACCTACTGGATGATGAACAATTTCTGTGACATTACTCTTTTGTAAAAACGGCTGATTATAGAATAAAATTGTGGAGTATGGCATGTCCTTAAACAAGATTTTTTCTGCTTGATACATTTCATTGTAGCGAGCTTTTTCATCTTTTTCGTTTTTTGCTTTTTTGATTAAAGCATCATACTCTTTGTTACTCCAACGCGCACTATTCATTTGCATACCGGTTTGGAAGTTTTCAAGATAATTAATTGGATCACCATAATCAGCTAAGAAGGATGCTTTAGAAAACTGGAATTTACCCGCCTTTTGTTCGGTTGAAAAAACATTCCATTCCATATTAGCCAATTTCACGTTTACCCCTAAATTCTTCTTTAACATTTCTTGTATGGCTTCCGCTATTCTTTTATTTTCATCTGTTGTCGAATAAGTAAATGTGACAGGTGGCAGTTTCGAATATCCTTCTTCTTTCATGCCTTCTTGCAATAGTTTCTTAGCTTCAGTTGGATTGAATTTATACATATCTCCGTTTTTCTCGCGGAAGTCATTGCCATCTGGGTCTTTAAATCCCGGTGACACGAATCCAAAAGCAGGTGTTTGTTTCCACTTGGTGACATAATCAACAATTTGCTTACCATCAATCGACATAGCAAAAGCTTTTCTTATTTTTTGATTTGTGAACGGAGCTTGATGAACATTCATACTAATAAATGACGTTCCTGCTTGCTGTTCAACTTTAACTTTTCCTTCTTTAAATAATTTGTCGCTAAGTCCAGGCGGCACACTAGCCTCATCTAGATTACCAGATTGATAGGTTTGATACTCCGTGTTTGGATCATCAATCATGGCCCAATCTACTTCATCTAATTTGACATTCTTCTTATCCCAGTAGTTATTGTTTTTCTTGAATACCATTTGACTATTATGCTTCCAAGTCGTGAGGTTGAATGGACCGTTTCCGACAAACGTTTTGGCATTAGCAAACCACTTTGGATTTTTTTCGGCTACTTTCTCATTTATAGGGAAGAAACATGGGTTTGTTATAATATTTAAGAAATATTTTTGTGGTGCAGTGAGAGTCACTTGAAGTGTGTTTTTATCAGTAGCTGAAACTTTAACATCTTGGCTCGAACCCTTACCAGAGTTAAAAGCTTCGGCTCCTTCGATGAGATAACCAAGGAAGGCTGCAGGTGACGCGGTTTTCGGATCTAAAAGGCGCTTCCATGCAAATTCAAAATCGTTAGCTGTTACAGGATCCCCATTTGACCATTTTGCATTTTTACGTATATGAAACGTATATGTTTTTCCATCCGATGAAACATCCCATTTTTCGGCTATAGCAGGATGTGGCTCATTATCTTTACCAAGTCGTACTAAGCCTTCCATCAAATTATTTAAAGGGTTCCATGAAGCAGCATCAAATCCTTTAGGCGGATCAAATGAAGATGGTTCTAGTCCATTGTTTAATTTTAGGACTTTTTTATGACCTGAAGAGGAATCAGAGTTTCTCGAACTGTTAGCTGTGCAAGCAGATAAAGCCAAAATTAAAATAATCGATAACAGAATGGTTAATGTTTTTTTCATTTTGAAACCCCCTAGCTGAAAGTTAGACATTCTTTACTAGCGTATTGATTTTTTAAGTTATTAGTTGTATGTAAACCTAAAAATTAGTTCTGTTTCGCCTGTAATTTTATTACAATTGACTTGCTAGCATTTCTTTTCTTACGGCAACTGCCCTTGTATCTTGTAACCAACACTCAATCTGATGTCCCTCACGTAACCTTGATTTTTGGGGTTGAACACGTCCGCAGACCTCCATAGCAAATGGACAACGATCAACAAACGCACAACCTTTAGGTGGAGAAAATAGATCCGGAGGTGAGCCCTCTATGGGTTTTAAACTATGACTTGTCTGATCTAATCTCACAACGGAATTAAGTAAGGCACGCGTGTAGGGATGCTCTGAATGATAGAATACTTGACGTTTGCTCCCCATCTCCACGATTCTACCGGCATACATGACAGCGATTCGGTCTGCCATTTTTGCTACAACCCCTAAATCATGAGTAATGATAACAATAGAAATGCCGGTTCTTTTTTGAATAGACTCAAATAAATCCAGTATCTGAGCTTGGATCGTCACATCTAATGCCGTTGTAGGTTCATCTGCGATAAGTAAATCTGGTTCACAAATCAGTGCCATAGCGATAACAATTCTTTGTCTCATCCCCCCACTTAACTGATGGGGATACTGTTTTAATCGTTCATGTGGATTCGAAATACCAACCCATTCTAATACTTTGATGGCTTCCTTCTTGGCAACACGCTTCGACATTTTCTTTTGATGAATAAGACCTTCTATTAATTGTGATTCAATCGTTAAGGTCGGATTTAGCGCCGTCATTGGATCTTGAAAAACCATCGAAATGTCAATTCCTTGAACTTTTCGCATCTCTTTTGAAGTTAGCCTAGTTAAATCTTTTCCTTTAAAAATTATTGAACCATTTGTAATTTTACCTGGATGATCGATAAGACCCATAATGGCAAGAGAAGAAACACTTTTCCCACAGCCGGATTCGCCGACAATAGCCAAGGTTTCTCCTTTCCCAATGGTAAAGTCGATACCTCTTACCGCCTTCACGGTACCGCCATGGGCTTGAAATTGAATGTGCAACTGCTTTACCTCAAGTAATGGTTCCAATTAGTTTCACCTCCTTAATTTAGGGTCGAGTGCATGTTGTAAACCATCACCTAAGACATTAAAGGCAAACATGGTCATCGAAATAAAAAATGCTGGAAAAAATAATTGCCACCAATAACCGGTTAATATAGCAGATAACGAGTCGTTCGCCATCGTCCCCCAGCTTGCAAATGGGGCTTGTATGCCGAGTCCTAAAAAACTTAGAAAGGCTTCGGCAAATATGGCTGAAGGAACGGTTAAGGTCATTTGAACAATAATTTGTCCTATCGTATTTGGTATTAAATCTTTCTTAACAATCCGTAAAGTTGGACTCCCGAATGATCTTGATGCTAACACGAATTCATAATTTTTTAATTGTAAAACTTGACCTCTAACAATTCGAGCCATCCCCGTCCATCCGGTAATGGTAAGGGCAACAATAACCGTAAACAACCCAGGTCCCATAACGACCATCATCAAAATAACAACAAGAAGGTATGGAAGGCCATAAAGGATCTCTATAATTCTCATAAGAACGCTATCAACCGTTCCTCCTTTATAGCCACTTATTCCGCCATAAATAACACCGATAAACAAATCTACTAAAGCTGCTAATAGTCCAACAGTAAGAGATATTCTAGCCCCATACCATGTCCTAGTAAACACATCGCGCCCTAGGTCATCAGTTCCAAACCAATGTTTCATTGAAGGGCTTAAGTTTTGCTCTTGTAAGCTTTGGTAAGAGACGGAATATTTCGACATTACCGGACCCAAAATGGCCATTATAGCGAGTAAAATGATAAAAATTAGACCAAACATGGCTAGTTTGTTTTGCAGAAGACGATACCACGCTCCTTTCCAATAAGATAAACTTGGACGTGTGATGTCTTCTACGTCGCTATTCTCCACGTTTCTTTTTTTAAACCATTCGTCTTTAATTTCGTTTGTTGATGGCACCTCATCTATTCTCATAGCGGACAATTAGCTCACTTCCTTCTTATGAAGTTTAATTCTTGGATCTAGCCAACCATAAGCCATATCAACGATAAATAGTAAAACAATCAGTATGGAACTATAAAAAACAGTGGTTCCCATGATAACGGGATAATCACGGGAATTAATACTATCAACAAAATATTTTCCCATTCCAGGAATAGCAAATATTTTTTCGATAACAAAAGTACCCGTTAAAATGCCTGCTGCTAAGGTGCCGAGAAGTGTAATAACGGGTAGCAAGGCATTCTTTAAAGCATGTTTCATAACGATAAGAAAAGGAGATAAACCCTTACTTCGTGCCGTTCGAATATAGTCTTGTGTCAACACTTCGATCATACTAGTACGAATTAATCTCGCTATAATCGCCATTGGACCTGTAGCCAAGGCAATGGTTGGTAGCACTTCACTTTTCCAACTTGTCCACATGGAAGGTGGCAACCACCCTAAATTAACGGAAAATTCTTGTATTAATAATGAAGCTAAAACAAAATTAGGTATCGATATACCCAGTACTGCTATGGTCATTGCTACATAATCAATGAAATGATTAGCCTTTAGAGCCGCTAAAACACCTAAAATAAGACCTGAAATAATAGCGACAATCAATGTAATCATGCCTAGCTCAAAGGACACGGGAAATCCATCGGAAATTAAACTATTGACTGTGTCATTTGGATGCTTAATTGAGGGTCCATAATTAAATGTTGCAACGGATTTCATGTAGATCAGATATTGTATAGGCAACGGTTTATCTAAGTTGTAATGCATCTCCATGTTCTTTTGAACCGTTTCATTCAATTGCTTACCATTATGACTATTGAACGGGGATCCTGGAATAGCATGCATTAGAATAAAAGTAAGTGTTGCTATAACCCAAATGGTTAGGAGCATGGCTAGTAGTCGTCTAAAGATAAAATTCATCATCTCTGTTACCCCCTTCAATCAAATAATCTATTAATCTATGTAGTATGGCTTAATTAACAAAATTTTGTTTTCATTGCGAGTTCAGTCATCGCAACCATGGCTTGATAAGCATCAATAATTGTATTAGCTTCATATTTGACAATGGTTGTTCCAGGTTCGATGGTAACTTGAGGAATGAGAGCAGCCCACTCGGCTTCTCCATAGTTTGTAAACTCTACTCTAAGAGTAGGCTTTTTTGGGGGTTTTAGTGGCTCGATCGATTTTTGACCAAGAGCATCTAATGTTTTTTCCCGTATTAACTCCGTAGCTTTAGCTGGTGATAATGTTTCTTGCGAAGAGCGCGATAAGGCGCGTTTTACAATACAAGTCGTGATCCCCGGTATGAGTGTTTCTGCTTCTTCACATGCACAATCATCCCCAGCAACAAGGATAACCGGAACATCATAGAAACCCGCAACATAGGCATTAAAACCTAATTCCCCAACGACTTGATCATTAATCCAAAAATTCCGAACTCCAAAAGTCATAGAATGTGACATCACCCCTTTCTTTCCAGCACGGGCGTGATAGCCAATGAAAGCAGCTAAGTCTACTTGATCATCTAATCCTTGAACCATAGACATTGGCTTAACATCTCCAGAAATTAATCTGGCTTCAGGATGAATTTCTTCAATTAGGATATTGTTCATTTTTGAATGGCTGTCGTTCACTACAATATCGTCTACCCCATAATCAAAAGCAGCTTGAATGATACTATTTGCTTCCATTGTCATTATTCTTCTGCCAGTTTCATAATTAAATTCACTTGAATTTACATATGTATAATCAGGTAAGCCTGAGATTCCTTCCATATCGACTGAAATCCATAATTTTGTCATGAGTATCACTCCCTGCGTAACATCTGCTTTTAGCTTAAAACATACATATTTATTATAAAATTAATAATATAAAGATAATATCATACAGAGATAAAATAACAAGACTTTTTTTCTCCTCTTATTTGAATATTCCGTTATGTTTTATCTAATTAATAAAAAAGTACCTGTTCTAAAGAATAGGTACTGGATACATTAAAAAGATTGTTTTGTTTGCTTTTCTTCAATGATTAACTTCTCATTTGTCATCACAAAAACACAGATTAGAGCAATAACAGTAGGTATAATGGCCCAAATGAACGTATGAGAAATGGACTTAGATAATCCACTGACTAGATGATCAATAATATTGGATGGAATATGTTCCCTTACTTCAGGTGATAGCAGAACTCTTGGGTTTTGGGATTGCCCAGCTGATCCCATTTTCGCCATGGATCGAAATAAATCATGTAATTCATCTTTTAAAATATGACTTTGAATAGCTCCATATATCGTGAGTCCCACTGTCATACCAAGTTCCCTTAAAAAAGCAAGAGTCGAACTGGCTGAACCAAATTCTCTAGGACTTAATCCATGAACAGCCGCCGTTCCTAAGACTGAAAAAGAAAAACCCACACCGAAACCAACGAAGAACACATATACAATTAATAAACCAATATGTGTGTTTACCGTAATTGTACTTAATAAAATCATTCCAATGAACATAACAAACCCAGAGAAAATCATGGTATTTCGATAACTGACTTTTTGAATTAATGATCCGCCTAAAATACTTGATACAGTTGTTCCAACCATTAACGGTAATAAAATTAATCCCGATCTTGTGGCCGTTCCACCTGTAACCCCTTGGACATAAAGGGGAATAAAAACAATCGCTACAATAAAGGGAATACTGATAAATATACCAATAAGGTTAGATGCAGTAAAAAGGCGTTTTCTAAATAATTTAAACGGAAGAATGGGATCAATAGCTCTTGTTTCTGCGAACAAAAATAATAGAAAGAAAATCACAAATGAAGTAAATAAACCTATAATCTGAACTGATCCCCAATCAAATTTATTACCGCCTAGTTCTAGTGCAAACATAAGGGAAACTGTTCCTATTACAAGGGTAATCGCTCCCCACCAATCAATGTTTTGCTTCTGATGTTCTTTAGATTCCTTATAAAAAAAGGAAATAAGAACAACCGACAAAATACCTAGAGGTAAATTAATATAAAAGACCCAGTGCCAACTAAAATGGTCTGTAATATAGGCACCTAAAAGAGGCCCAAAGACACTTGATAAACCAAAAGCCGCTCCAAACAAACCACCCATTTTACCTCTTTGATCTGGAGGAAAGATATTAAAAACAATCGCAAAAGCGATTGGCATCAACGAACCCCCTCCTATACCTTGAATAGCCCGATATAGACTTAATTGGGTTATTGAGGTCGCTGTCCCACAAAGAATCGAACCTAGAAGAAAAACACATAATCCAAAGATAAAAAATCGCTTTCGTCCATACATATCGGATAATTTACCAAAAATAGGCATACCGGCCATTTCAGTTACTAAATAAGCGGATGTGACCCAAACAAATTTATCTAAGCCACCGAGATCAGCAACAATCGTACCCATAGCAGTCGATACGATCGTTTGATCCATTGACGCTGTAAATATACTTAATAATAACCCTATAACGACAATATTCATTTGTTTTGCTGTCAAAATTAAAACTCTCCCTTATATTTTCTCTGAATGTTTCACCATCGCATTGCCAACTTTAGAAAAATGGTCTTTATATTCTACATGATCAATTTCACAACCCGTTCCAATCGTCACTCGATTTCCCCGAACCGTTTTTGCTTTTGTATATTCTAAATAGATATCATCACCTTCAATTTGATCCGTGATTAAATGTTTAGAAAACAATTTACCTAAAATATCTAAACCAAACGTTTTTTTCGTTACTTTAAGTGTTCCACATCCAATTTCCTTTACCTTACAATCACCACCAATGCCAATGGTTATCTCGTCTGCATTTAATAAGTCTTGAATCATAAATCCACCTTTTAACTGAACTGAGTCGGCTTCCAAACTACCATACAATTTAATACCTCCGCTAAGTGACACCCTTTCTCCTTTCATATTTCCTTTTATACGAGAAAATCCGCTAATATGAATGGTTTTCACATCCGCATTTCCTTCAATTGTCGTTGAACCGCTAATATCCATCGTATCCGAAGTCACCGACCCAAGGATTTTAGAGCTCCCGCTTATTTTCATGTTTTCTGACTTCACATTTCCATTGATCCGACTGGAACCGCTTGTTTGAAATTGGTTACATTCTATATCCCCACTGACTTTACCTGAACCGCTGATTTTAACATCTCGAAATATTCCGCCTGAAGTTGAACCCGATCCCGAAATGATTAAATCGGCTGCTTGAGTTGTTTTAATCATGTTTCTTCATTCCTCCATTGTAATTAAGTTTTCACTTTTGCCTTTATATTTGATGTTCTATTTATTTGACATGTTATTTTATATTCCAACGGATCAATCGAACAATTTTGACTTATGATTTCCTCTTGCAATCTCCGCAACTGTATTTTCCTCTCATCATTTATGCTCCCTTCGATAATAAACTCTTAAGTTCTTCAATACTTTGCAAAATATCTAATTTGAAGACTTCATTAGTAAGATCATCAACATAATAATTTTCTTGCTTAGATATTAATAAAAACGACGTTACTCCAAGTTTTCGAAAAATTAATAAATAAAAAGGCTGACCGTATAACTTACCATAATTGTTGATTAAAAAAGTATAGAGTTGTTTACTTTCTTCTCGATTGACTTCACCTGATTTCAATACCTTTTCAACAATATTAGCTGACAGGATCGCTTCAAATGATAATGACTTGTTTCTTTCTTCCTCAGGAAACAAAACATCCACTGTCATCAATGAAACAATGTGACGTTCTATAATTTGGTTAACAGTTAATGACACAGACTGTGGATTAGGTGAGAACATATCAGCTAATTCATCTAGTGACAGATCGTCTTTTAAACTAATAATCTTCTCAATACGATCTAATATCTTTTGTTTTGGAAAGAAAGTTTCTTGTCCTGTAAAAGTCGATTTTCGAATAAACCATTCATCTGGTATTAATTTTTTTCTCTTCCACCGATAAAGTTGACCATATGAAATATGTGCTACTTCTAATAGATCTTTTTTTGCGATAAGATCATTTTCCATCATCATAACCTCCACAAACAATGTAACATAACACTGTTACGTTGTAAAGAGTAAATAAAGAGAACTCGAATCATTTGACCTCATTAGAATATATGAATTCGACAAGTAAAAGACCTTTATTTGTAATCTTATTACCATCTCTCATCTTATCCAATATGGTGAAACTACAATCTAGAATGTTATATTGGCTTTAACGGTAGACTCATAACTGCTTCCCGTTAAGTTGTAAAACTTTAATAGCTTGCCATCAATTAGATAAATATGATTTATTTATCAACTAAGCGTTTAAGGCTTAGATGAATGTTTAACGTGTGTTCAATATCTTTCAGAAGTTTCTCCTCTTTTGGTGTGACGCATGTTATAGCTAAGCCGTATTGACCTGCACGACCAGTTCTTCCAATTCTATGGACATATGTTTCAACATCTCGCGGAAAATCATAATTTACGATATGTGTAACAAAATCAACGTCTAATCCTCTGGAAGCGAGATCAGTTGCGACAAGGATAGGTATCAATTCATCTTTAAACCGCGATACAACCTGCTCTCTTTGATTCTGTGATAAATCTCCATGAAGGGCTAAAACATGATAGCCCTTATCCTCTAACTTCTTATGTAAATTTTTAACCCGCCTAATTGTTCGGCAAAAAATGATAGACTTAAAGGGCTGAAATTGATGGATAATTCGGCAAAGTGTTTCAAACTTTTCTCGATCAGAAGTTGTTATCGCTAACTGTTTGATATGACTAACATCACTTTTTTTATAATTTATCCTAATGTCAATGGGTTCTTGTCTAAAAAAAGTTTTCCAATCCATTAAATGGTGAGCTAAAGTCGCTGAAATTAACACTGTTTGGCGTTCACTTGATACATTTTGAACAATACTCTCAACGTCTTCCTTGAATCCCAATTTAAATAGCAAATCGGCTTCATCAATGACAAGATACTTTGTTGTCTGAAATGTCAAAGTCCCTCTTCTCAAATGATCGTTTAATCGACCTGGTGTTCCTACAATTAAATCAGTATGATTGTTGCTTAAGTTAGCCATTTCTTTATCTAAAGATTGTCCGCCATAAATGGCCAGTATCTTTAGATCATCGACAAGTGACCTAGCCACCTCTGCTATTTGTATCACTAATTCTCGGGTCGGTACAATAATCAGTCCTTCACCCAATGAAGTTTGGAGTAGGTGAAGTAAAGGTAGGAGAAAAGCCAATGTTTTCCCTGAGCCTGTTGGTGCTTGAATACATAAATCTCTATTAAAAAGGATTTGCGGTATCGAAAGTTCCTGAACGTTTGTAGGTATATTGATCCCTAATCCCTGTAATCGATCCACTATTTTTCGGTTTATCCCATAAGAGTTGAACGCAGATTTCATTAAATTCTTCCTTTTTTAAAGTGAATTTTTCGGTTTATGTATAGTATCGTTGTTTATTACAACAAATACGAACCTTCATATGTTATATACGTATATATTTTCTAGAGAAAAGGTTCCTTTTATTTTAACTTGCAATTTATGTCTAGATAAACTATAATAAATTTATCCAATCCAACATTGATTTTTTATTAATTGAAAGCGCTTTAACATTCCTAAGTCATATCGGCTTGGGTCTTTTTTTACACCTTTAAGAAAAGGCATAAAAGTGCGGGCTCAGGTCTCTGTTCTAGCGCCTTACAGGCCCCGCACTCGGCAAGTTGTTTTCTTTATTACCCACAACCTTATTCATAAATCTCTTAAAAAATGAGTGATCGCAGCATTTACCTCTTCGTGACAACGAATAGGAATTTGATGAGTTGCTCCTTCAACTAGAACCGTTTTTGACTGCTTTAGTCCCGAGTAAAATTTATTGTATTTTTTAGTATACCAATCATTCATCCCATATATCGCTAAAATGGGAAGATTGTTAAATTTACTAAGTTGGTCGATTAAATTGGTGTCTTTTCCTTCACAATATAATTCCAATACAGATTTATTATTTGCTTTTAACATATAAACAAACAGTTCTTTTTGATCTTCTTCCGTTACTGCATGAGTACGAGAAAGGATATAACTCAATAATGTCTTATTATTCGTTTTCATAAAACCGATTCCAAGTTGATAAATCATAGCTAATGTTATTGAATTTACAACAGGATAACCGCCAAAAAAAATTAACACTTCAATATCATTAGGAAATTTTAGAGCATACAATTGTGCAATTAAACCGCCATTAGAATATCCCACAATAATGGGTTTCTTTATATTAAGAAACTCAACCAGATCTCTTAAATCTTTGACATGCGTATCTAGAACACCTCCTGAACAAGGCTTATAAGAGCTTTTTCCATGCCCTCTTCCATCAAATAAAATAACTTTAAAATGTTCACTTAATTTTTTTTGATATTTAAAAACATTATGCCCCAATAGAGGCGGATGAATAAAAATGATCGGCCGTCCTTCTCCAATGGTTTCAAAGTAGATATTCACGCCACTTGAATTTTCAAAATAAGGCATACTTATAGCCTCCATGCGATAACAATATAAAGGTATTTTTATCTAGTGGAGGCTCATCTATTCATCCTATTTTATTTTAAAATAAATACCATCCAAATAAACTAGGAACGTATTCACACACTTTTTCTCGTTTTATTTGCATTTGCACTCTTTACAGTAACCATAAATTTCAAACTTGTGACCAGTTACAACAAAATTAGGATCTAGTCCGTGTATACTCTCCATTGGACAGACATCGATTGAATGTGTTTTTCCACATTTTAGACAAATAAAATGATGGTGATGATGATGCGAGCAGTAAAACTGATACATTTTCTCGCCATTAAGTTCCGTTGTCTCTAGTATGTTCATGTCTACAAATAGTGAAAGATTACGATAGATTGTATCAAAACTTAAACCTGGATAAGTTGACTTTAAAGCCGTTTGGATATCTTTAGCTGAGATATAGCCATTACTATTTTCAAAGAGCTGCAAAATATCCTCTCGTTTATCCGTATGTTTATAACCTTTTTCTTTAAGTGCAACGAGGGCATCACGCTTATTCATCGCACATCACTTCTTTCCTCATTTTCATTTCCTCATACTTCCTAAATATAAATACTTATTACATCATAACAGACGGTTAACCGTTTTATCTACCAAAACCTCTTATTCAACGTGTATATCTCACTCGTGGCGAGCATGATCAATCGTTTGTTTTTATATTTTCAGCAGATGGTCATCTTCATTTGAATAAAAGATGGTTTTACCCTCCCGCCTTGATTTTACAAGCCGCGATTTTTTAATAGTCCTTTACGGGCAGTTGATCCCCCTCCTATCTTCTTTGAATACTCAGAGTCTTGAGGCGGGGAGCTTAACTAACCCTTTTATTGGCATAAGTATTAGATTAAGCTATACGATCGTTGAAAAAAAATGCTATGATAAGCTGCGAATCTTGGTGCCCACTTGTTTTTTCGGTCCTCATGTACGTGGATACAAGAGGATCGCTGGCTAAAATCGCTCACGCTGGCGCCTGAAGCTACCACATCATGTGGAATGCTAGTCCTAAGGAGCTATGCCGTTCTTCCCCTTCCGACGCCCAGGACGGGCTAGTACTGGCGTTTCTTGTAGGATGCCAGCGTACTTAGCCAGTAACCCTTCTAATTTGTCACCTTTTTGAACACGCACTTATATTTCATATAACTCAAGCGGAAGATGGTCAGGATCTTGAAAAAAAGTAAATAATTTTCCGGTGATTGGATCTTTACGAATCGACTCAACTTCTATATCCGCTTCTTCTAGTTCTAATTTAGCTTGGTTAATATCCTTGACCTTAAACGCTAGATGCCGTAATCCACAGGCTTCAGGATGAGTTAATCTTCCAGGTGGACTCGGGAATGAAAACAATTCAATTTGATCGGACTCACCTAATCTCAAATCACATTTATACGACTGCCTCTCTTCTCTGTAATGTTCATGAATAACTTGACAACCCAAAATATTGACATAAAAATGCTTTGATTTTTCATAATCCGAACAAATAATAGCAATATGGTGGATACCCATAATCTCCATCTCTATGTCCTCCTCTTTTACCACCTATTTTGTGATTTTTTTGGTATCTATATCTGTACTGTACGTCCCTCTATTAATTATTATAGTACAGATATCTGAACAAGAAATACTGTTTTTAAATTTAAACTTTGTATTCAATTTTCATCAGTAGGTTTTATTTATATTGAATAAGGGTATAAGTTTAAAAAAGGAAAAAGGAGAGATAGGATCTATGGACTTAAGTTTAAAGGAAAAAGTCGTTGTCGTTACAGGTGCCCATGCCGGTATGGGTCTCGCCATTACTAAAGCCTTTCTTAACGAAGAAGCTAAGGTTGTAGCCGGAGATATACATATCGAGGGATTTCAAAACATCGCCTCACAAGATAGTCTATTCCCTGTTGAAGTCGATCTAAGTACACAAGAAGGCGCTGAAACATTAATTAATAAAGCGATTGATCGATTTGGAAAAATTGATATCCTAATCAATAATGTCGGCATAGCAAAATATAAACATAGTTTTTTAGCTTTAACGGACGATGACTGGGACAATACATTAAGGACGAATCTGTATAGTATGATTCGAGTCAGTCGTGCTGCCATACCTCATCTTACTAAACAAGACCAATCTTCCATCATCTCCATAGCTTCAGAAAGTGGTCATCAACCAGATGAATTTGCCATAGACTACAGCGTAAGTAAAGCAGGGGTTATCAACCTTACGTCAGCCTTAGCAAAAGAATTTGGACCTGAAGGGGTTCGTGTTAACTGTGTATCCCCTGGACCTACTCGAACGCATATGTGGGAACAACCCGGCGGTATGATTGATATGCTTGCTGAAAAATTTAACATGGATGGTGAAAAAGCCATAGAACATTTTGCGAAAAATGTTAGGCAAATTCCTAGAGGTTCTATAGGTAAACCCGAGGAGATAGCGGCCGTTGTTGTCTTTCTTGCTTCAAACCAAGCTTCTTACGTAACAGGGTCTGAATATGCCGTCAATGGCGGTTCAATAAAATATGTATAATAAATTAAGATAGTTAAATGAAAATGCTCCCAACTAGGAGCATTTTTCATTTTATTATACTTGTTAGATCATGTATTATTATCACAAGTTCCTCATACTTATTAATAATATCCCGGTCTTGGACCATAGTAAGGAGGAACCGATCCATAACCATATCCATAACCAGCTCCGTAGCCATATCCACCACCATATGGATAAGGGCAACCATAAGGGCCACATGGTCTAAAAGCTAAAATACTGCCTAGACTAACCCCGATCAAACCGCCCGTCAAGGCTCCGACAAATGGAGCTGCAAAAAACCTTTCATCTTCATTTTCATAGGGGCGTTGTGCCTTCTCATTAAACGGTTGTATATACACATTTTCATGGTCGACAGAATGAACAATTCCTTGATAAACCTTGCCGTCTGCACACATGATTTCCACTGCTTGGTTCAAGTACTGATAAGATTGATTATAGTTATCTCGAATAGACATAAAGCCACTCTCCTCTTTTTATTGCATCATAAACGAATACAAAACATGACAAATGCCTGCCTCTCATTCAATACTATATGTCACCTAAATGATTATGAGAGGGCTAACGCCTAAAAGAGATGATATTAATTCTTCTGTTTTTTCTTCATTAATATTTCGAATGTTTTCTCTAAATCCTCCTCTTTCTTTTCAATTAAAAACTATGAAAGTTGACAAATGATACGTGAGCTTTGAAGATTGAATAAACGTTCATTATTTCCATTAATTACATGATGATCATGTTCTAGATTCATAATGTTTACATTTCAAAATAATACCTAGGTCCTGAAACAATCGGCGAGTCGTTTTTATTAAGGATGTGCTTTATGGCCAGAACTTTGCATCCAAGCACAAAAACCTTGCTCCTATTCATTTGATAAGAGTCAAGGTTTTATTTTTATCTTTATTTTAATGCTTCCGCAACGGTTTGGATGACCGTTTCAATTTCTTCTTTTTTAATGGTCAAAGGCGGTTCGATTCGAATCGTTTTGGCATTGACTAGAGTTCCTGCGACAAGGACACCTTTATCAAATAATTTCTTAGAGAACTCATAACCAATTACATCCTCTTGAAATTCTATCCCAATCATAAACCCTTTGCCTCGAATCGCCTTAACCTTGTCTTCATGGCCTTCAGCTGCTTTTTTCAAGCCATCCAACATATATTCGCCCATTTGTGCTGCACGTTCTGGTAATTTTTCATCAATTAATATGTTGATGGTTGCGATAGCTGCTGCACAGGCTAATGGATTTCCTCCAAAAGTTGTCGTATGCATGAATGGATTAGGAAAGAGATTCTCAAAGACCTTCTCGCTTGCAATGACGGCTCCAGCTGGCATTATACCTCCACCAAACGCCTTTGCAAGACAAAGAATATCGGGGACCACATTAGAATGTTCACAGCAGAACATTTTACCCGTCCGGCCCATACCTGTTTGTACTTCATCAAAAATAAGTAATGCGCCAAACTTATCGCAAAGAGCCCTCACTTGAGGGAGATAATCTTCAGGAGGAATAATAATACCGCCTTCTCCTTGAATCGGCTCTAAAAGAACCGCTGCCACGTCTTCCCCAGTTAACGCACATGCTTCCATTGTTTTCTTAAGCATCTCAATATCACCATATTGGACGTGACGGAAACCGGAAACTAACGGAAGGAACGGTTTACGGAACATTCCTTTTGCTGTTCCTGACAATGATCCAAGACTTTTACCGTGAAAAGCTCGTGTTGCCGCAATAAATGTATGACGCTCAGGGTTATACATCTTTGCCAATTTTAGACCTGCTTCCACACTTTCTGTACCACTATTCGTGAAAAATGAATATTGTAGATCACCTGGTGTGATGTCAGCAAGTATTTTAGCTAAAAAAGCACGAAGAGGGTCCAGTAAATCTTGGCTATGAAGGGCTTGACGATTCATTTGATTAACGACAGCTTGAACGACTTTAGGATGACGATGCCCGACATTATATATACCAAATCCACCTAAACAGTCGATATATTTCTTACCATTTACGTCTTTAAAACAATCCCCTTCATCTGACCATTCAACAGCGGCAAATTGCTCATCTTTAGTGACCGACTTTCGATATTTCAAAAATCCAGGATTGACATAATCTCTAAAATCTTTAACTGTTTCTTGAGTGATCCATTCAGCATCTTCTGCTGTGATGTCTGTGTCCTTTTTATTGATGAGATCTAATACCTTTTTTGCATATTCATTCGCTTCATTAACTTTCTGGTTTTTTAAATCTAATGTATCCATTGACATGTTCATTTCTCCTCGATTCATCCTGTTGTTTTTAATTTTTAAACCAACCGATTGGTTCTACTTGTAAATTGAAATTGATTTGTTTAATTTCTAGAAATTCATCCAATCCATAAGTACCTAAACTAGAACCAATTCCACTTTGTTTATATCCATGCCACGGAGCCTCATTATAAGTGCCATGGTATGTATTCACCCACGTGATACCAGCCCGAACTTTTTTAATGACGCGCATTGCTTTGGCTGCATCTTGGGTAAAAACGCCACCTGCAAGGCCATACTTTGTATCATTTGCGAGTTTTATCGCTTCATTCTCATCTTTAAAGGTTTGGATGACGACGACAGGTCCAAAAATTTCCTCTTGAACAATTCGCATATCCGGTGTCGTATGAATAAAGACTGTTGGGGCAACAAAATAACCTTTATCATACCCTTCATCGACGATCCGGTAACCACCAGAGGCAAGTTCTGCCCCTTCTTCTTGACCAATCTTAATATAACGAAGCACTTTCTTCATGTGCTCCTCACTTACAAGTGGTCCCATTTCCGAGTCTGGATTGAGACCAGGACCGACCTTGATTTTTTTTGCTCTTTCAACAAATCGCGAAATAAAAGCCTCTTGGATACTTTCTTCAACTAAAATCCGAGAGCCAGCCGAGCAGACTTGACCTGCACCAGCATAAATACCAAATAAGGCATAGTCGACGGCTGTTTCAAAATCACTATCAGCAAAAATAATATTTGGTGATTTCCCGCCTAATTCAAGAGACACTTTCTTCATGTTACCTGCTGCAGTTCTCATGATATGGCGACCTGTTTCAGTCCCTCCTGTAAACGAAACCATATCCACATCATGACTCTCAGCAATCGCATGGCCAACCACTTTCCCTTCTCCCATGACAAGATTTGCTACACCACGCGGGAGACCAACTTCTTCAAAAATCTCGAATAACTTAACAGGTGTCACTGGGGTTACTTCAGATGGTTTATAGACGACGGTATTTCCAGCAGCGAGTGCTGGAGCTAGTTTCCATACACTCATTAAGAGAGGATAATTCCAAGGAACGATGAGTCCACATACTCCAATCGGTTCTCTTACGACCATGGCCTGCATATGATCTGGGACTTGATAGGTTTCACCATGAGGCGCTAGAATCAAACCTGCGTAATAACGGAAACAGTTGGCTGCATCACTCATGTCATAACTTGCTTCTCTCAAAGTTTTTCCATTATCGAGAGTTTCAAGTTTTGCTAATTCCTCTTGTTTTTCATCAATCTTTTGTGCAATTTTCAATAAAACTTCTGCTCGCTCTTCAGCGGGCTTCTCAGACCAAATTCCTGATTCAAACGTTTTCTTTGCAATTGAAATAGCATAATTTACATCACTTGTTGTACCTTCAGCAGCCTCAGCAATGATTTCCCCGTTGGCAGGATTGACAATTTGGCGTGTTTGGTTGGTACCACCACCTTGCCAAGATCCGTCAATAAACATATTTAATTTCATTATTTTTCGATTCATTGATACGACCGTATCATGTCTCCTTCCATATATTTTTAAATGATCGTTAATTTATTCCCTCTTAGTCTAGTACATGCAAACTTCATGCCAACTATTAATCCTCCTTTAATCATTGAAAACCTTAAAGACATCACGAACTGAGGCACAAAAGAGGCGCTAAATGAAGAAATTTCGTTTCCAACCGAATAAGAAGAGTTTGTAAGACTATGCTTTTTTGCATAACAGTATTCTTAATTGCATTATTAAAGAAAAAATTAACCACCATCCCCGTCTAAAGAATGGTGGTTTGAGCTATTTTTTTATCCCGCCTTAACGGCTAGAAAGACCCCATTGATGAAAGTTACTTTATTAAACTAAAATGTAATGGGGAGTTTGATAGTCTATTGATTCTGCTCTAGCAGTTTCTTATATTTCCGACTTACCGTGGATTGGCTTATTTCAAGAACCTCGGCTGCACGGATGGTCGTTTTGTAGCGCTTCATCGCCAAAATAATTAACTCATTTTCTAATTTTTCCTTTGCCTGTCGCATAGGTATCACTCGATTCAATGGTTCCGATTCTGGCAAACTTAAATCAAACTTGATCAGCTTAGTCACGAGATCAGCATTAATGATATGATCATCCGATGCTACAATTAATCTTTCAATAACATTTTGTAGTTCTCTAATATTCCCAGGCCAACTATACAATTCTAGTAAATTTAATGCATCCGGCATGAACGTATACTGTTTATGATATTTTTCATTAAATTGTTTTAAAAAATGCATGGTTAGCGGAGCTATATCTTCTGTTCGCTCGCGCAGGGGCGGTACATGGATAGGAATGACATTCAAACGATAATATAGATCTTCACGAAATTCCCCTTCTTTGATCATGATAGACAAATCACGATTAGTGGCTGCTACAATCTGGACATCAATCGGTATGGTTTTTGTACTTCCAACAGGTACAACTTCATTTTCTTGCAAAACACGAAGGAGTTTCACTTGAAGTTGAATAGGCATTTCTCCTATTTCATCTAAAAAAATCACACCGCCATTAGCTTGTTCAAAATACCCTTTTTTACCTTTAACGTCTGCTCCCGTAAAAGCGCCTTTGACATAACCAAATAATTCACTTTCTAATAATTGTTCAGGAATAGCTCCACAATTTAATTTAATGAACGGTTGACTAGAGCGGCTACCCATTTGATGAATCGCTTTGGCTACGACTTCTTTTCCTACTCCAGATTCTCCACTTATCAAGACCGTTGATGAAAATTCAGCTACTTTCTTAACACGAATCATTAATTCTTCCATTCTTGCACTGCGATACACCATTTGATTAAAAAATATGTCTTTCTTTTTTAAACCATCTAATTCCTTTTTATATTGGTCTAATTGCTGTTTTAAGTTGGCTGTTTCTGTTATATCCCGTAACGCAATAATGATTCGTTGTAAATCCCCTGCTTCATCCAATATTGGCGTACCTACAGTGAGCACTTTTTTCCCAATTTTCGTTTCATATACAATAGTATATTTTTCCTTGTTTTCTTTTACATATTGGATGGCCTTCGGGTCGAATTCACTATTAAAATCCATGTGAAGCAAACATTTCCCAATAAACCGTTTAAAATCGATGTCCCAATAGTCTGGTGTCATAGCTTCACTGCATCTTAGGAGTACGCCATTCTCATCTAATACTAAAATATCATCATATACGCTGGATAAAACAGCGTTTAAATCATTGTTTAAATTTTTTACATACTCCATTTCCATGGCCATTTTCTCTACCATTGGCAAATCCTGGACAACAATGACGGCCCCACTTACTTCCTGGTTATTTTGAATTATTGGGCTATAATCAGCAAGAATTCCCATGTTATCCGAAGTAATGATTTGATTCAATAATGTTTCACCAGTTCGAAAAACATAATCAATATGTTTTTGTTTAAAAATGAGACAAGCAGGATTATTTATCACATCCATAGCCCTTCTTTTGATCATTTTTAAACCAGAATCATTACAATTGATAATTTTCCGATCTTGATTGACGACAAATATACCCATTGGTATAGATGTTAAGATGGTTTTTAATAAATCTGTATTTTGACTTTCATCTTTAAACATTTCTACAAGCAAGTCTTCTCTCTTGATATAACCGATAACTTGATTACGATCATTTTTAACAAGAGTGACAGCTTCCCCAATCACTTGATATAGATCAAGCAACGTATGTTCTTTGTTCAGGAAACAGGCGTGATCTAGTGGATGGGTGAGTTGTTTGATTTGGTCAAAAGTGACAGATTCATTCTTAAAGGCATCTGTAACGTTTAAATAACCTGTTAACCGATTACCATCTTTTATAAAAATATAATCGTTGAATGAATGTCTCAAATATTCCGATAATTTTTCTTCTGTCTGATCGATTGAAATACTAACAATAGGTCTTATTTTTTCACTAGGAATGGGTAGCATCTATTAATCGCCCTCCTTATGAAACGATTATAACATACCTAGTTATAAATAATGACATCAATAGTTAGCTATATAATCATTGTGTTACTGTTTTTTCACCTTATTATTGTGCTTTTAGTTCAACTGTATCTTCAGCAAGTTCAAAATCAAATTGTTTAGGTTGGACCTTAAACAAACGCGTTTGCCAAAGTAAGTAGATAAAACCAATGGCCGACCAGATTAAACCAAAATAAATCGAATCATGAGATAAAGACGTCCAAAGCATGACAATAAAAGCAAATCCACCTAACGGTAAGATTGCATAGTTGATAATTTCTTTTGGTGTCTTAAAGCGTTTTTCCTTAAACAGATAATGGGCAATGACAGATAAATTGACAAAAGAAAAAGCCGTAAGTGCGCCATAATTAATAAAGGAACTAATGAGATCAAGACTAAAAGACATGGAAGCAAACGTCACTAATCCGACTAAAATAACATTAAACATCGGGGTGCGAAAGCGCGGGTGCACATAACCGAATGCTTTTCGTGGTAAAACACCATCTCTACCCATGACATACAATAAGCGAGAAACACTTCCATGTGATGCTAAGCCAGAGGATAAAACCCCTGCAAACGCTGCAGCAAAAAAGAACACTTGAAAGGTCACACCAGCTGAATATTTTGCGATTTCAGGTAACGTATCGTCAGTATTTTTAAATGTTGAAAGGTGTGGATATAACGATTGTGCGAAATAAGATGCAACAATAAACAAGGCACCTCCAAATAACGTTGTTAGGATAATTGCTTTTGGTATGGTTTTCTTTGGATTCGGTGTTTCTTCTGAAAAAGTGGTTACCGCATCAAAACCCAAAAATGAAAAACAAACAACCGTTGCCCCCATCATTAATGTTTGAAAATGAATTCCTGAATGAATAAATGGCTCGATACTAAATATCACACCATTTCCATGGCCGTTATGTAGTTTGACCACTGCAATAATTGCGAAAAATACAACCATAATAATTTGTAAAAAGACGAGTGAACTATTAAAACGTGAAGCCAATTTTACACTCCAAATATTTAATCCTGTTAATAGAATGACGTATGCCGTAATCCAAATCCAAACTGAGATTTCTGGAAAAAATGAATTCATATAAATTCGAAAAATAAGCGCATTGACCATCGGCAGTAATAAATAATCGAGTAATGAAGCCCAGCCAACCATAAAACCAAGGTGCCCGTTAATCGTTTTTGATGTATAAGAATAAGCTGTTCCTGCACTCGGCATGACTTGAACCATTTTTCCATAGCTAAGCGCTGTTAGTAACATGGCAACTAATGCGACCAAATAAGCGAGCGGAACTCCTCCACTGGTCGTTCCAGCTACAATTCCAAATGTGTCAAACACAACCATTGGTGTCATATAACCTAGACCAAGCAAAATAATCGACCATAATCCGAGCGAACGTTTCAATGTTGTTTGTTCTCCCATATCAATCCCTCTTCCTCATAATTTCTTACAAATTGATAAACTAACAGTTTCATCAATAATCATTATGCAAGTTTAATGCCAAAACGTTTAACAATTGAATAAGCATTATTTTTACAGTTTTTTATTTAATTTTTAAAATTATCCCGCAATTCAATTATACATTATTGCATAGCTTATGCATTATTGCATATTAACTCGTTCAGAAAGCCATATAAAGATTGGAATTATTTTTCACATAAAATAGAGAATAAATTTTTTTCATAATCCATTAAATTAAACGAATGGTGACAAATAGCTGATACTCGGACTAAAAGAATGAAAATGGGGTATACTAATTCATCATATTTTAAAGAAGGTGATTTCTTATTCGTAAACATGATCATATTTTGTTTAATTAAATTTGCAAAATCTGTTATTCCTTGTTATACTAAACAAGAATTATTTTTGTTCGGTCTGGATTGAGAAGTAACTACTTTAAATCTAAAAGAATTGAGCAAGGATAGTAACAAATGTGTGCTTAACGCACTAGGAGGCAACAACAATGGAACAAGGTAAAGTAAAATGGTTTAACGCAGAAAAAGGTTTTGGATTTATCGAACGTGAAGGTGGAGACGATGTATTCGTACACTTTTCAGCAATCCAAACTGACGGCTTCAAAACTTTAGACGAAGGTCAAGAAGTTTCTTTCGAAGTTGAACAAGGTCAACGCGGACCACAAGCAACTAACGTTGTTAAATTATAATACAAAAGATATAAGGCAGACTCTTATAAGAGTCTGCCTTTTTGTTTATTGTAATTAAAATATTTTTTAAAAAAATAACTCCCTAATCCGTATAAGAATAGAGAGTTTTGTATATCAAGTACAGTATTTCAAATGGTACATTCAGTATAACATAACTCGTCACAATTCACCAATATATATGCTTATTCGACAAAAAAGCTGAAACTTCCATAAGTGGGGGCTTTTCGATACACAGGATGCGCTAGTGCAGGCGTTGCGACAGGACGCCTGGTTTTTAGCCTGCGTCATTCCTCACTGATGGGCGTGATAAATTTGATTATAATAGACTTTTTAGTTTACATAATGTTTTTTCTGTGTTATTAGGATCTTACCTTAAGTTGATGTAAAATGGTGATGACATATAACATGGATCAATGGTTTGGAGATGTCTATCCCCTTTCTTCTTTAAGAGCCATGTTGTATAAACATATGAGTGCTTAGTCGTGCAATTAAATTTATTAGGAGGTCTAGTCTATAATGACACAACCATCATATGAATTCTTATTTGATTTATTAGCTACTCCATCCCCTTCAGGTCAGGAAGCTGTTATTCAACGCAAATGGGCATCCTATGTAAAAGCTTTTTGTGATGAAATACGTACAGATTCTTCTGGAAATGTGATTGGCATCTTAAATCCTGAAGCACCCTTTAAAGTACTTCTTGCTGGTCATTCTGATGAAATTGGCTTTATTGTTCGAGGGATGGACAATAACGGATTTGTATACATAGATAGTTTGGGAGGAATCAGTCCAAAACCCGCAATCGGCATGAAAATTGAAATTCTCGGTTACAAACAACGCATTGTAGGAGTTGTTGGAGTTAACGCCGAACATCATGGTGGAGTTAAGGAGGAATTTGAATTTAGCGATTTATATATTGATTGTGGAGCGAAGTCCAAAGAGGAAATCATGCAATATGTCCAAGTTGGTGATCTTGCTGTTTATAAGCGGGAACCTGAAAAACTCCTTAATCACAGACTAAGTGCTCGCGGTCTTGATAATCGTACTGGTGCTTTTATCATTGCTGAAGTTCTGAAACGTTGCAAAGAAAGGAATAGTAAAGTGGGTCTCTATGTAGCAAGTACAGTTAACGAGGAAACGAATATGGGTGGAGCTTATTTTGCAGCGAGTCAAATAAAACCTACTCTCGCTATCGCCTGTGATGTCACATTTGCTACCGATTTTCCAGAAGTGGATCAAAATAAGCACGGTCATATTACCTTGGATGGTGGACCAGTATTAGCAAAAGGAGCCCCTATAAATCATAAAATCAACTCTATCATCGAGGAATCAGCAAAAAGATTAAATATCAACCTGCAATATGAACTAACACCTAGGATGACGGGTACCGATGCAGATAGAATGCGTTTAACTGGTGAAGGAGTACCTATTGCCCTTGTTTCTCTGCCTCTTAGATATATGCATGCTCCAGTAGAAACCGTTAGCTTTAAAGATATTGAACAGGAAATAGATTTATTAACTGATATGATTTGTCATCTGACCGGGGAAGAAGATTTTAATCCTGTTGATTTATGATTTCAAATCTAACCAATCATAGACCTAAAAGGATTACAGATACGCTACACTGTAATCCTTCATTTCTGTACTAAGAAAGTGTTTTTATGCTTACTTATTCTCATCTACGTAATGCAGAATCTGATCTTTATGAGAACTAAAGGCTAATAATTGGTTTTGGTAATATTTTGCCTGGTGCAATGCGTAATACCCCTTATTCATGTAATGATGGTAACATTTCATATACTCATTTAAATCACTAATATGTTCCAAACGTTTCTCCTGATCCATCACAATATAATCTAAATTATATATTTTGTCCTTTGGATGAATCGGTTCAAAACGATGCGGGGACATCCCATCTAATATAGCTATCTTCATCTTAGGTAAGTAAAGCATATCGATATCTTCTGTATAGAAGGGGCAATAGTAGCTAATAGGGGCATGTTCTTCTATCATGGCTACTTTTTTTAGTTGATGCAAACAAGTGGATATCGATTGCTGGTTTGTTCCTTTTAATATAATGAAATGACGAATATTTCGAATCATAAATAATGGATCAAGAGCGGGTTGAAGAATCGTTCCATACTGACAGGAAGACAAGAATATCTCTTTTGTTTCAACAACTTGTTCATTTTTGAATAATTGAACAGAGAGATGATTTAGAAATTGGTTTAGCTGATCATATTGAGTGGCATGATCCATAATACTTGCGATGTTTTTCGCATGTTTTTTTGCGACTTTAAATTGTTTTCTCGCTTCATTCATAAATCGATGTTTTTCAAATAAAAGAATCGTATCTAAGTTTGATCGATTTAAATCTCCTTGTTCATATACTTTTTTTCCATTCAAATTCAGCTTAGGAAACAGTGATTCAATAACAAAAAGTTCATTATCGATGACCATAGCATCAACCCAAGCCGAATCCAAAGGGTTCACAATAAATATCGCTTTATCTTTCTGAATGTCCTGCTTTCTTTCAATTGATTCTCTATATCCTAACGTCTCATCCTTGATCACTTTGATCACTTTAATCCGCTTATAAATTTCAGATGGAATGATGATTCTTTCAGGCTCTAGAATGCTTTCAAAACAAACATGATTTAAGAACACTCCTCACGCCTCCTTATCCCTGCTCTAAAGATCCTGTTATAAAATCAATCATCTCGATCAATCCAATTCCATATTATGAATAAAGGGAGCCAGCATCATCGTCACGATACTAATAGGAAACCATAGAATGGTGAGTATTAAGAATGGAATAGCATGGGTCTTCCAAGACCTTTTTCTAAATGGTAATATGGTTAGCGATCCACTAATCAAGGTACCACAAATAAGATAGACGAGGACCAAGTTCAGCATTTGCAACATCATCTTTATCAGCTCCGTCTCGCCATTTCAAGCGCTTTTTCTATACATTATGCAAAACGAAAAATAGGCGTGCAGAAAAAACGGAAATACATGTCATTCATGTGGTAATTTGATCGGTGTTATTTTAAAGCTGGCGGCGTTAACCCTTTTTTCTGAATTTCAGTAAGTTCATTAGGGTAAAGAAAGCTGGCCGATGCGGGGCCTACGGCTTAGACAGAGGCCTAAGCCCGCACTTATACTTTTTTAAAGTGTAAAAAAACCGATCAGTTGGCCTGATCGGTTTTAATCATTATCTATTCACTTTTCCTTTCATATATGCAAAAAGTATGAGGATACCTATTCTTTGCATCTACCACTCCTTCTATCTCAGATACCAAACGCCATTCATCTGGATTAAAGCCTCCAAAATAGGTATCACCTTCAAATATATGATGAATTCGCGTTATATATAATTTATTGGCATAAGGAAACAAACTTTTGAATAATTCGGCCCCTCCGATGATAAAATATTCTTCGCTTGGATCATCGCAATACTTAAGTAATGTTTTTTCTGAATAAAAAACTTGCGCCTGTTCACTAGAATAATCTTTATTCCGTGTTAAGATGATATTCCTTCTCCCAGGCAGTGGTCTTCCTATTGATTCATACGTTTTTCTTCCCATGATAATACTATGGCCCATCGTGATGTTTTTGAAGTATTGTAAATCTGCAGGTAAATGCCACGGTAAATCATTGTTTTTTCCAATAAGACCTTTTTCATCCATTGCCAGTAAAAAAGATATCATACTGATACCTTCCCTTTAATATGAGGATGAGGATCATAACCTTCAATAACGAAATCTTCATATTCAAAATCAAATATTGTTGGAACCTTGCGTTTAAAAGATAATGTAGGCAGCTCTTTAGGTGTCCTGTTCAATTGTTCCTTTACTTGTTCAATATGATTGTTATAAATATGTGCATCGCCTAGCGTATGGATAAATTCGCCGACTTCGAGTCCGGAGACATGAGCAATCACATGTGTTAAAAGAGCATATGATGCAATATTAAACGGAACTCCGAGAAAGATATCGGCACTTCTCTGATATAACTGACATGATAGCTTGCCACGACTTACATAAAATTGAAATAAACAATGACATGGAGGTAAAGCCATCTCTTCAATATCACTGGGATTCCAAGCCGTTACAATCAAACGGCGGGAATTTGGATTTAATTTGATCATATCCATTAATTTAGAGATCTGGTCAATCGTTTCTCCATTCTTCCCTGGCCATGATCGCCATTGGTGCCCATAAACAGGCCCAAGTTCCCCGGTTTCGTCTGCCCATTCATTCCAAATCCTAACACCATGGTCTTGTAAATACTTAACATTTGTATCTCCTTTTAAAAACCAAAGCAATTCGTAAATAATGGATTTGTAGTGGAGTTTTTTTGTTGTTAATAACGGAAAACCCTCTTGAAGAGAAAAACGCATCTGATGGCCAAAAACACTCCGAGTACCTGTCCCCGTTCTATCTCCCTTTTCATTGCCTTCCTTTAAAACACGTTTACATAGATCTAGGTATTGCTTCATTTTTCATCACCTCATAAAGACTTTTGGCCTATTCTGTCTAATCTTACTTTTTAAAATAGTCATTCTCCAAATCGCGAAGCTGCTTGAGCGACTCAGAAGACCATGCGTCGTCTCGTTTCTTAAGCTTGGAGGAAATTTTCTTAAGGGCGCTCTTTAAAGATTCTTCATAGTCTGGAATCACATCTTCATCAAATGGCGTGCAGGTGTGCAATGGGACCCGTGCTTTTTCATGAAAACTTAGTGCTTTTCTTTGATGAAAAAGGGGTACGCTTACTTCGTTAGGATGGTGTAAATCACCTTGAGTCGGGTGCGTTAAAACAGCTAAGATCTCTACGATGGCATGATTGACGTCTAGCTGAATGATTTTTGCAACATATTTCCCCGTTTTATAACGAGCATATACAAGACCATTTACATTTAATTCCATGTAATACACCTCCTTAGACTACTTATTCCTTTATCATGATTTTCTTCTTTGTCACATACTATTGATTTAGGATGCATTATTTGGAGGAAAAAATCATGAGTGAATTTAATCGATCAGATCATCCCCTAAACAAAATTCGTGAAAAAGGGATAAAAGAATTAAAAAAAGAATGGCAAACTCTTTATAGCACCAATAAAGATTATGCTATTCAATTAATTAATGATCAGGCACTTGAATTTCCTACCCTTTTTCTTCTTCTACATGAACTTGAAGTTAGGAAAGATTCAGTAGACCTTAATGATCGAAATCAAATTGTTATCAACCATATTAGTAATGTTTTGAGAGGAACGGATTATGGACTAACAAACGAAAGTCCATTTCATGATCAACACGATACCATCGTGACTTCATTCTTATGGATCCTCGAGACAGGATCAGATTCCATTCATTCATTAGATTATATTCAAGTAATCGATAGTACAGCGATTCAGGTTTTATTAACTTTTCATCAGGATTACCTTCAACAACTAATCAGATTGTTATTTTTTAGAAATCGTCATAAATCCCAGCGTCATTATTTACTTTGGGCCATTTACGAACTTGGTGATCCAACTGTTCTTCTTCACTTTTCTAATTATTTATTATCGGAATATCTTACAGATCGAAAATACGCGAAGCAATTGTTAAGTTTTATACCTGAAGTTCAAAGCGCATCAGCCGAAGAAACTTTTGATGTATTTGTGAATTGGTATGAGCACAATAGCCCTTATCTTGTTTATACGGGAGAAACAAATGATGTCTCTCCAGAACACCATCCGTTTCGAATTAACTATGCTGCTAAATATTTAGGTAAACCTATATCACATAAAACCGGGAATCCTCTTCTTAGATTATCATCTACAGATGTACGGAACTATCGATATTTTGTCCAATTATCGAAACAAGAACAAATGACATTAGCAGAGAAATCATTAGAGCTTCGATTACAGGAACGTTCAAAATGGAAACAAATTCTTACCTATTCCTTACAAGATCAACGTTTATTCTTGAATGGAGGAGGCAAGCCATGATATTGATCCAAAATAGACCCATTTCATCAGTCGAACAACAGGTGTTGGGAAACTTAGGTCCATTTACCAAAGAAATTGTATATGGACTAATCAGCGACCTCCGTACTTACCGATACCCTAATCAAGAAGCTTTAATTTTTGAAATAAAATTAAGGCAAGCTATCATTAACGCTGCATCTCTCTTATCAGAAAGCCGAGCAAGTTTTGCCACTTTTTATGAATCAGCCTGTAACCCGCGGTATTGGACTCTTAATGAGGAAGGCGGTTTTGAATTAAGGGTCGGAAGCTCACCGAGCGTCGCCATCATTGACATTTTTACAAACGGAGACCAATATGCCTTTGAATGTGCAACAGCCATGATGATTATCTTATATAAAGCGTTAATTGAAGTGATTGGATCACGTCATTTTGATCAATTTTACCGCCAACTATATCTATGGGATTGGCATCATCATGCTAACTATCCTCTGGTTTTAATCGATGTCTCTCAAGGAATTCTTGGAGATATTCGATATTTCAAGAATCCCGAAGTAAATCCAAGAACACCACAATGGCAAGGTGAAAATGCCATTCAAATGCCAGATCAAAAGTTTTTCGGACATGGAATAGGAAACCTTAATGCGAATGCAATGATCGATGAATTAAACAAATATCGGCGAATCGGTGCCACGGCTTCAGCCTATCTAATGACAAGTGCGACTCGTCCAGATTTTAATTTCCTTTTTAATTACACATCTAATGAAATGAGTCGTGTTCCCATTCAATTAGGTTCTACTCAGTATGAGTACGATTAATTTGAAATCCTATTTAAGAAGGTGTCCACACGTCTATTCTTGTTCAAATGCCCGTTTCCCGAGAGTCTGCAAAACAATATCATCACTTGGCGGATTATGAATTCCTGCACGAATGTCTCTGTAATACCGTTCGAAAGGCTCTGAACGGAATAAACCTTGACCACCAACCACTCGCATAGCTAGATCAACGGCTTTAAGAGCTGCATTCGTCGCTGCATATTTGACAGCTTGCAATTCTGGCCCTAGATATTCACGTCTTTCAGGAAATTCGTCCCACTCAGCTGCAACACCATACATCAAATATCTTGCTTTCATGAGTTCGAGATCAATTTGTCCAACCTTATTTTTAATGTGCTCCAATTCACTGATCGGTTTATTTAAACTGTTTGGTTTGTAGTTTGTGGCAAAATCAATCATATCTTGACGACAACCTAAAGCAATACCTAAATAACAAGCAGGAATATGTATTAACCATCCAGGGGGTGTATGGTTTTTATCTTGCCACCCAATTCGCTCAACATAAGCATTTTTAGGGAGTTTGACATGGTCAATGATTAAATCATCGCTTCGAGTCGCTCTCATCCCAAGTGTGTCCCAAGTTTCTTTCGTTGAAACGCCATCTGCATCTCTAGGTACTAAAAATCCACCAATCTCATCACTGCCTCTGACTTGCGCACTAACAATAAAATAATCAGCAATTGGTGCTAGGGATGTGAATGTTTTATGTCCATTGATCAGCCATCCATCTTCAGTCTGAATAGCTTCTGTCTCGGGCTTACCACCTCTTGTTGGGCTTCCTGTTTTCGGCTCTGTTGCGGCTCGATTTATCACTATTTTTTCATCAACAATTTGTTGACAGATCTTTTCAAAAGCAGATGACTCCCACTCTCTTCGAGTCACTAAGTCCATCACTATACCGAGATGCCACCCTGCACACAATGCGGTTGGTCCATCCCCTTGAGCCAAATTTTCTTGAATGAGAGCAAATTCATATAGAGATAAATCCTGGCCTCCATAAACTTTAGGCACAGACAAAGCCGTATAACCTGACTCTTTTAATTCTGCAAAATTTTCAAATGGAAATGATGCTTCTTTATCATATTTTGCCGCTCTTAGTTTGAATTTTTTGGCGTGTGCTGCCGCCATGTCAACAAGTTCTTTATGCCGGTCATTTTTTATAAAAGAAGCATAGAGATCAAACATATTAGCCCTCCTGTCAAAACTTTAATTTTAGAACTGTCTTGTTCTATTTTATCGTAACGTTTCATCATTGTCATTTCGAACATGATCCATATGTTAGATTTAAAAAACATGCGGGGCATAAAAACCACCTGCATGTTTATAATCAATGATATTAATTATGTTGTACAGCCCGTTTTTTATCTAATTCAAAACGATTCCGTGGGTGTTCTCTGCACTCGTCAGAACATGAACGATGGTATTTCTCTTCACATTCAGGGCAACAAACATATTGTTTATTACATTCTGGATTAGCACAGTTTACAAGTCGATCAACTTCTTTTCCACAATGATGACAATGGCTAATAATAACATCTTCGTCCGTCCTATTCACAGGTACAGATATTCTTTCATCAAAGACATAGCATTTTCCATCATAGAGCCGACCTTGAACTTCAGGATCTTTTCCATATTCTACAATACCGCCTTCTAATTGGTTAACGTCATTAAACCCTTCCTTAATTAGAAAACCAGTAAATTTTTCACACCTAATTCCACCCGTACAATAGGTTAAGACTTTTTTATCTTTATACTCACTTAAATTTTCACGAATCCATTTTGGTAAATCTCGGAACGCTTTAACATCTGGGATAATAGCATTCCTAAAGTGGCCAATTTGTGTTTCATAATCGTTTCGAGCATCAATAACCACAACATCATCTTGTTGCAAGTATTTCAGAAACTCTTTTGGAGGTAGATGTTTACCTGTAATATGATTTGGATCTAAATCTTCGTCTAGTTTGAGACTTACGATTTCATTCCGAGGTCTTACAAACATTTTTTTAAATGCATGTTCCTCTGCTTCATCTATTTTAAAAACAATATCTTTAAATCTTGGATCTGCTTTCAGTGTATCCATATAAATCTGAGTCTGTTCCCATGTTCCAGAGACTGTCCCATTAATACCTTCATGTGCAACTAAGATCCTGCCTTTCAATCCTAGTTCTTTACAAAATTTAAGATGATCCTTAGCGAATTCTTCATGATCTTCAATCGGTACATACTTATAATAAAGTAATACACGATATGGTTTGTGTTCTGTCATATTTGATTCCACCCTTATTCATTAATAAATATTGCAGTTATTTATTATTTTTAAACATTATATAAAATGTTAAAAAGGTGTCATAAAATATGATACCAAACTTGAACCATTTATGCATTAGTATTGGACATTTATTTTAATTACATCCATAATATAGAATAAAAAGTCGAAGGCATAGTAATATAGTACCTATTATCTCTTTTTTAATACTTCTATGTCTTCTTGTATTGATTCAAATTGTTGTAAAATAACCCCTTGTATATCTTCAATAGCTAAATTATAAATCAAAGGTGCACAATTTTTCATAAAAAAATCATATAAGTTTTCGGCACCAATAATACCTAGTTCTTTTTCATGTTCCTGATAATAATAATCTTGAAGTTTCTGTATAATAACGGTTTTTTGATCAGATCGAAGTCTCATATCTATGTATACCCTTTCCAAGAATGTAAAGTAAACCTGCCGATTGCGGGGGCCTATAAGGCGCTGACAGAGGCCAAGTTGTACTTTATACTTTCTTAAAGTGTTAAAAAGGACTGCTGCTATCACTATTTCATAACCATAGCGATAGAGTAGCCCTTATTAAACATCCCGATTAACAATGTTTTTTTAATGCTGATTCGATATTACCTTTTATTTCCTCTAGAGAATGATCCTCAATATCATCTCTTGGGATAAAGTGAACAACTTCTTTTCCTTTTAACAAAGCCATTGATGGAGACGAAGGCTCTATATCGGTAAAATATTCGCGCATTTTTTGAGTAGCCTCACGATCCTGACCAGCAAAAACGGTCACTAAATGATCAGGTTTTTTTTCACCTTTTAAAGCTTCAACAACCGCGGGACGGGCTAAACCCGCTGCACATCCACATACAGAGTTAACAACAACCAAGGTCGTTCCCTCTACTTGACTCATAAAGTTCTCCACTGATTCTGGAGTGGTAAGTTCAGTAAAATCTGCATGAGTAAGTTCCTCACGCATTGGTTTAACAATTTGTCTCATATATTCTTCATATGCCATAGACATATCGATCATCCTCTCTTATGTGGATCATATCCATTAAATCATCATCCTTATAGAGCGTATAATTATAAAATATCAATTATTAGCTTTATGCGCAAACCACCTGCTCAAAATCATGCGCTTTTTAGAATAAACCTTTTATCGTACCATCGCTTAAGATATCCATTTTTAGCGCTGCAGGCTCTTTTGGCAAACCTGGCATCGTCATAATGTTACCCGTTAAAGCCACGAGAAATCCAGCACCTATAGAGGCATGGAATTCACGAACATGGATGGTAAAATCTTTCGGCCTCCCCAAACGGCTCGGGTCATCCGATAATGAATATTGTGTCTTCGCCACACAGATTGGTAGTTTATCCCAACCACATTGATTGAATTCCTTGATTTGCTTGAGTGCCTTTTCAGAAAAAGAAACCCCTTGTCCACCATATACCTGGGTTACAATCTTATTTAATTTTGTTTCAATACTTTCTTCTAAAGAGTATATAGGCTTAAATTGAGCGTCTCCTTGATTAATCACATCTACGACCGTACGTGCAAGTTCTTCTCCCCCAGCTCCTCCATCTGCCCAAACCGTTGCAAGAGCTGAAGGGTAATTATTCTCTTTACACCACTGATTAATAAAGTGAACTTCTTCATCTGTATCCGCTGTAAAACGGTTAATAGCTACGATGACAGGCAGTCCAAAGGATTGAATCGTCTCAATATGTCGTTGTAAATTCGTCATACCATGTTTTAGTGCAACTAGATTTCCCTGATCTAATTCGTTTTTTTGAAGTCCCCCATGCATTTTTAAAGCCCTAACAGTAGCTACAATAACGACAGCTTTTGGAGACAAATGGCCTACTCTGGATTTTATATTCAAAAATTTCTCCGCACCTAGATCAGCCCCGAATCCTGCTTCTGTAACGACATAGTCACCCAGCTTTAATGCTAACTTTGTTGCAAGAATACTATTACATCCATGAGCGATATTAGCAAAAGGTCCTCCATGTACAAGGGCTGGCGTATTTTCCAATGTTTGTACAAGATTAGGATGAATAGCGTCTTTTAATAGGAGCGTCAATGCACCTTGTGCATTTAAATCACTAACAGTAACAGGCGTTTTGTCATATGTATACGCAACAACAATACGACTTAATCTCGCTTTTAAATCATCCATGTCTGTGGCCAAGCATAGAATAGCCATTATTTCTGAAGCAACCGTAATTTGAAAACTATCCTCTCTCGGCACACCACCAAAAGGTCCACCTAATCCAACCACTATTTGACGGAGGGCACGATCATTTAGATCTAATGCGCGTTTCCAAACAATACGCCGTTGATCAATGTTAAGGTCATTGCCTTGATAAATATGATTATCAATTATGGATGACAACGTGTTATTCGCTGTCGTAATGGCATGAAAATCCCCTGTAAAATGTAAATTCAGGTCATCCATTGGAACAACTTGTGAATACCCCCCACCAGCTGCACCACCTTTTAATCCCATATTTGGTCCAAGTGATGGTTCCCTAAGAGCAATAACCGTCTTCTTTCCAATACGGTTCATGGCTTGACCAAGTCCGACGGTCACAGTCGATTTCCCTTCACCCGCTGGTGTTGGATTAATTGAGGTCACTAATATAAGGTTGCCATCAGCTTGATCATGCAAACGGTCTAGTGTATGTATTGATATTTTCGCTTTATAACGTCCATAAGGTTCCCAATCGTCTTTCTCTAAATCTAATTGCGCCGCTATGTTTTCTATTGGTAAAAGTGTCGCTTGTTGTGCAATGTCAACATCTGTTTTAAATTCTTTCACGAAAGAGCCTCCCAACAAACTAAGTGCAAATATTTTCAAGTTATGATAACTTTATGATAATTTTCTTTATCACTATTTACGATATCAACAAATTACTATCAGATTAAAGTATAATAAAATAGGTAAGAAACGTTACACATTATTTTAACATAAAAACATTACCAGCTAACCAATATTTCATTCACGTTTTTGCTAGACTAGGACCATGATATGATGATTTTTTTATTATGAAGGATTATTAATATGTCTATAGATGGAGGAATGGCCTTGATTGATGTCTATTTTGATGGAGCAAGTGCAGGAAATCCAGGGTTATCGGGAGCCGGCATTTATATTAACCATCACTCAAAGGAAGAGCGTCAGGCTATACCGCTCGGTGTTCTAAGTAACCATGAAGCTGAATTTGAAGCATTTATACACGCTTTATCTTACTGCAAAAATCACGGCTATCTTGAAGTGTCTTTCCGAACAGACTCTCAGCTCGTGAATCAATCGATTGAAAAAGGTTTTGTTAAACGAAAGGATTACCAAAACTATCTTGAACGGGCAACAAAACTAATTGATGAATTTAATTTATTTTTTATCAAATGGATTCCCAGCAAACAAAATAAAAATGCAGACGAATTAGCAAAAAAAGCGATTCAAGACCAATTGAAACAAGCTTAAATAGGGCTTAATTGATGTTTCTTATATGCTGAAAAAGCGCCACTCGGAAATGAGTGACGCTTTTAATATTCTATTCAATTTTAAGACACGAGTTTACGATATTCTTCGCTTAGTTTTAAGAATAGTGCTTCATCGCGACAATCAAGGCTTTTATCAATCGCCACTTTCAGCTGTTCAACTCGGTGATTGTATTCAAGTTCATCCAGGATCATTTGTGCATACATTTCGACGACTGAAATCTTAGCATGCTGTTCTTTATAAAGAACGAGCGCCTTTGTATCTTGCTGAAAAGATTGATCTTTTTTCATCTTAACTGCCCCCTCTGCACTTTTTACTATCTTAAACTATTTTTCAGACTTTTGCAACCTTTCCGTTTAATTTTTTTTCGAAAATTTAAACAATATTTTGGTTGCGCTTACAAATTAAATTATATAACTATTAACTATATATAGTAAAGATCTAACCGACTTATGACTTTAAACATAAATTTCTTAGGCACAACGTAAATAAGCTAATGCTCTAATTAGGCATTAGCTTATGTTCATCATGTTTTAGTGTTGTTGAGCATGTTTTCGATTACGATCACGGTTACCTTGGTAACGATCTCTATTACCGTTTTGATAACGGTCTCGCCCATGACTATAATTTCTTCCTTTTCCTCTAGGCGGACGTTTACGATCTCGTTTCACCATTAATGGTGATTCATTTGTTAAGCGAACTGGTGTAGAATCTGGCTCTTTCGTTAACGCTTTAAGAGCTGCTGCTACCACTTGAACAGCATCTTTGTCTTCAAGCAAATCCTCAGCAAGTTGTTTATAACTATCTAATCTGGCATTTGAAAGTAAGTCTTCAACCGCATTAACCGCCGATTTTTGTTGACCAACTAAAGCTTCATGATACGTTGGCGCTTTAACTTCCTTCATTTGCTGTTTAGTTACACGTTCAATTGAGCTTAAGTGAGGCATTTCTTTAGGTGTGATAAACGTTAAAGCCATCCCTTGTTTTCCTGCACGACCTGTTCTACCTATCCGGTGCACATAGCTTTCAGGATCTTGTGGTAAGTCGAAGTTATAAACATGAGTGACATTACTAATATCGAGTCCACGTGCAGCAACATCTGTTGCTATAAGTAAGTCAACTTGATCATTTTTAAAACGTTTAAGAACGTGATCTCGTTTTGATTGTGTTAAATCACCATGAATCCCTTCCGCTGTATACCCTCTTTTTTGAAGAGCACGCGTTAACTCATCGACACGACGTTTCGTTCGACCAAAAACAATCGCTCTTTCTGGTGTGTGTAAATCAAGAAAACGGGCTAGTACATCAAATTTTTCTGATTCTCTAAGTTGAACATATCCCTGTTCAATTCTTGACACCGTTAAAGTTTTTGCCTTAATTTGTACTTTTTCAGGATTTTTCATAAACTGCTCAGCTAAAAGACGAATAGCCTTTGGCATCGTTGCAGAGAACAGTAACGTTTGTCGATCGGCAGGTGTTTTCTCTAAAATAGAACGAATATCGTCAATAAAGCCCATGTTTAGCATTTCATCTGCTTCATCTAGAACGACATGTTCGATATGATCCAATCGGATAGTTCTTCTTTTTATATGATCTAATAATCGACCTGGTGTTGCTGAAATAAGGCTAGGACGTTTTTTTAGAGATCGAATTTGTTTTTGAATATCTTGCCCACCATATATTGGTAAAGTCGTAACACCTTTATAGCGCCCAAGACCATTTAGTTCATCGGCGACCTGTATCGCAAGTTCACGAGTCGGAGTGATGATGATACCTTGTATTTCTCGATTTGTTGGATCAGCGAACTGCAATAACGGGATACCAAAAGCGGCTGTTTTCCCTGTTCCAGTTTGTGCTTGACCGATTAAATCCACTTTTTTTAATGCAAGAGGTATGGCGTTCTCTTGAATAGGCGTCATATTTTCAAAGCCTACTTTTTCCGTTGCTTTTAGTATTGCTTCATCAATTTTTAGTTCAGAAAATTTCATTAATAAATACATTCTCCTTTATTATTACAAATAGTTAGGCATTCTCCAGGCGGAAAATGCCTACTAAACAGTTAAGCCTAGCATCAATTTTTTCAATAGGAAAATTCTCCACCCACATAAGAATACTTATTTACTTTATCATGTACGTTACTGAATTGCAATTTTAATCCCATTCTACTCTATACACCTTATTATTTTAAACTAAACTACTATTCATTCTAAAAATAAATTTTTATTTTTCAATCAAAAAACGAGTATATTGGACGACACAATGATACATTCTTTTTCAAATTTTTAAGCTTTCTTTTTTAACATTTTTTCATAACTCTGATAAAATATATATGATACCGATTTTTATTAGAAATGAGGATTCAAAAGATGACACAAAATAAAGAAGCTAATATCTTTTTCTTGTTCGGTGCAACTGGCGACCTTGCAAGAAGAAAACTGTACCCTGCACTATATAACCTGTATAAAAAGCAACAACCATTTGCGGTGATAGGGCTTGCACGCCGACCTCACAACCATCAATCGTTTCGCGATCTGGTTAAAGACTCTATACAGGATTTTGTAGCTCAAGATACTGATTTGACAGACTTTTTAGACGCATTTTATTACCATCCACTGGATGTTAATAACCTTGAGGCATTCGTTTCATTGAAAACCTTAAGTGATGAAGTTGACCAAAAATTTCAGTTACAAGGTAATCGTGTTTTCTACCTATCACTTGCCCCACGCTTGTTCGGACAAGTAACAAGCAATCTCAAAGAAGCTGGTCTAACTCATGACAATGGTTGGAAACGTCTTATCATTGAGAAGCCTTTCGGACATGACTTAGAATCAGGAACTGAATTAAATGAGTCACTTCATGCGGTATTTAAAGAAAGTGAAATATACCGCATTGATCATTACCTTGGTAAAGAAATGATTCAAAATATTCAAGTGATCCGATTTGCAAATCCAATCTTTGAATCAGTTTGGAATAACCGTTATATCTCAAATATTCAAATCACTTTAAGTGAACAACTCGGTGTAGGAGAACGGGCAAGTTATTATGACCAAACCGGTGCCTTGCTAGATATGATTCAAAATCACATGCTACAGTTAGTTTCGCTAACAGCAATGGAGCCACCAAGCCGTTTTGCTACAGAAGATATCCGTGATGAAAAAGTGAAAGTATTAAAATCGCTTCGTCTTTTTAATAGCCAAGAAGTTAAAGAACATGTCGTTCGTGGACAGTACATTGAAGGAACCATGCCTAATGGTGAGTCTGTCATTGGTTATAAAAAAGAGGAAAATATTGATCCAGAATCAAAAACTGAGACCTATGTTGCCGCAAGACTTTTTATCGATAATTATCGCTGGGCTGGTGTCCCATTCTATATCAGAACAGGTAAACGTTTGGCTGAGAGATCGGCACAAATTACTGTTCAATTTAAAGATGTACCAAAAAATCCATATTTCTATAACTTTAATGAGTTAAGTTCAAATCTTTTAACCATTCATATCCAACCGGATGAAGGTATTTCCTTAAAGCTTAATGCAAAACAATATAGTCAAGAAAACGATACGATCCCTGTTAAAATGGAATTCTGTAATAACTGTTCGGGAAATCCTAATGTTGCAACAGCTTATGAACGTTTAATTGAGGATTGTATAAATGGTGATTCGACAAACTTTATTAGATGGGATGAGGTTGCCTTCTCGTGGACTTTTGTTGATGCAATTGCAAAAGCATGGAGAGAAGAGAATGTTTCTCTAGAAGCCTACACTGCCGGATCAATGGGTCCAAAAGCTGCTGATGATCTCCTTGCTAAAGAAGGCTTTCACTGGTGGGATATAAGTAAAGTTGATAAAAATTAGGTTTTTACATAATTGTTTATCACATAAAAAACGTCATAGCCTTTAAGGTATGACGTTTTTTCATTCATTAATTCTCTTTTATTGATTGTGTTTTCAAGAATATTTTGGCATATTTGTTGGATCTTCAACATTTTGATTATTTTGCATAGGTTATTTATTGTTTATATTGGTCTCTGAATTCTTTGTTAAAAATAAATCTTTAAAGAATTTTTGACCAGGTCTAACACTAGATAATTCCTTCATCACATCGACCCAGGCTTCCTGATGATTTCCACCTAATTTAGTAAAAATCGTTTTCATTTGCTCTTGTTGCACTTTACTGAGTTCTCTTTCCAAATTCACTCCACGATCCGTTAAATAAAGCTGCTTATATCTTTTATCAAATTCACCTGGTTTATGTAAAATAAAACCCTTTTCCGTAAGTTGTCTAAGTGGATGATTTAAGGCTTGCTTAGTTACTTCTAAAACCGTTAATAATTCATTTACCGTGATTCCTGGAATTCTTGCAATAAAAAATAAAATACGATGGTGGACTCTCTGAATTCCATACTTTTGAATCATTTGATTGGGTTTTTCTGTAAATGTTCGATATCCAAAATAAAATAATATGAGCAATTCATTAAGTTCGTCTTCTTCGTGATTCACTTGTTTAGATTCCCCTTTCGCTGTAAATATATCATACCATCATTTTCACTATTTCGAACACGAGTATTAAAAAAGATAATCGATAAACTATAATTTGAGTGATGGTTTTTAGGTCAAGTATATTGACCTAAATTCGTTTTTTATATAAAATAATCATATAAGTCAATCTTATTGACCTAATTTCTAATTTCTTCTTGGGAGTGATATAGAGTGGAATATACAATCGGACGGTATTTAATCGACCGTTTAGCTGAGCTTGGTATTAGACATATCTTTGGTGTTCCAGGAGACTATAACTTATCATTTTTGGATGATATTGTTGATCACCCAGCACTGGAATGGGTCGGAAATTGTAATGAATTAAATGCGTCATATGCAGCTGATGGTTATGCACGTATTCACGGAATCAGTGCTCTAGTCACAACTTTTGGTGTTGGTGAGTTAAGTGCAATAAACGGAATTGCTGGATCCTATGCGGAAGAAGTCCCTGTTGTCAAAATTACGGGAGCTCCATCGACTGTTGTATCAAATGCAGGAAAATTAGTCCATCATACACTAGGTGACGGGGACTTTCATCACTTTTCAAGAATGTTCAGTGAAGTAAGCGTCGCTCAAACGACGTTGAATGAACAAAATGCTACGGATGAAATAGATCGCGTACTACGCCTGTGTGTACTGAAAAAGAAACCTGTCCATATTACTTTACCTGTTGATATACATTCTAAACCAGCGACAATGCCCAAAACGGCTTTATTAGAAAATCTTCCTCAGACTGATACGAATACATTAAATAAATTGATCAGACACTTATTACCAGTTATTGAAAAAGCAACATCACCCGTCATCTTAGCTGATTATCAGGTATACCGTTACGATGCTTATTCAACTTTAAAAACTTTTGCTGAAAAAACGGGTTTCCCTGTAGCTACCTTAAGTATGGGTAAGGGTGTATTTGATGAGGATCATCCTCAACATATCGGGGTCTATAGTGGTAAAACAAGTACTCCATATTTGAGAAAACGCATCGACTCTTCAGATTGTATCATCTGTATTGGTGTTAGACTCACCGATTCCATAACAAGTGGATTTTCACAAGGCTTTTCTGAGCAGCAGGTTATTCATATCATGCCTCACGGAATTCGATACCAAGATGATACTTGGGAAAACATCGAAATGGTTGATGCTTTAACGGCTCTATCAACTCGAATAACCAAACGTGGTCCAGAGACTTTAGATATAAAACCTATTTTATCTCAAGATGAGTACAAACATCTATCCTCTTTCTATGCAAAACCTGAACAGCCCATCTTACAAGAAAGATTTTGGGAATTAATGCATCAATTTATTCAAAAAGATGACGTTCTTATCGCAGACCAAGGCACAGCCTATTTTGGATTATCCACGATTCCTTTAAAAGAACACGTAACCTTTATTGGTCAACCATTGTGGGGATCAATCGGTTATACATTACCTGCTCTACTAGGTACGCAACTCGCCGATCCTACAAGGAGAAATATTTTATTCATTGGTGACGGGGCCTTTCAACTGACGTTCCAAGAAATATCAACCATGGCGAGACAGCAAATCAAGCCGATTATTTTTGTTTTTAACAATGATGGTTATACAGTTGAACGTGCCATCCATGGGGAAAAACAAGTGTATAACGATATTCAGATGTGGAATTATGCAGAAATACCGTCAGTCTTAGGAGCAAAATCTAATCAAGTAAAAGTATCAACCGAAGGAGAACTGATTGATGCCTTAAAAAACACCATCGCAAATACAGATACACTCCACTTTATTGAGGTTGTGATGGATCGAATGGATATGCCGGAACTCTTAAATAAAGTTGGTAAAGCTTTGGCCGCACAAAATAATTAATAATCAAAAAAGATGTTGCCCTATTAGAGCAACATCTTTATCTTTTTTCTTTATCTTTTTTTTCTCATTAGATAGTAAGGATCAACAGGATGATCCACTTTGACTTTAACGATCATCATGGCGTTTGGAGCTCGATCAATAGCATTTCCATTTTCATCCCAAATAGCCTCAATAACTTGTTTATGATGAATCAAACCCGGTCCATAAAATTCAACCGCTTCCCCCACTCCAAAGTTGTTTCTTTGTTGTAGCGTTGCCATTTTCGTGGATGGGTCATAATCAATGACTTGCGCTGCAAAAGTATACTGAGGAATTTTTCTTGGTTTGGCAAAGATTTGTTCATTCTCTGTTGGAATGTGATAATAAAAGCCAGATGCTAATTCGCGTTGAGCTGTCTTCCATAACTCTTCTTCCCAAGCAGGGTCAAAAGTATAATTTTCTGGATCAGAACAATACGTATCAATCGCTTTTCGATAAACATTAACAACGGTTGATACATAATGTATCGATTTCATTCGCCCTTCTATTTTTAGACTATCAATACCCGTGCTTACAATATCTGGTATATGGCGAATCATGGCTAAATCCACAGCACTCATTGAGAAAGGATCGTCACCTTCTTTAATTAGGCTATGCTTCGTCGCTACATCATCCATATCAAACAAATCGTATTTCCATCGACAAGATTGAGCACATCCTCCTCTATTGGCATCACGATTTGACATGTGATTAGATAAGACACATCGACCAGAGTAAGAAATACACATTGCTCCGTGAATGAAGGCTTCAATTTCAACATCCGTTTTTCGGCGGATTTCACGAATTTCTTCCATATTGACTTCACGAGCCAATACGACCCTCTCTAATCCTTCCTTTTTCCAAAATTCTAACGTTTTATAATTTGTGGCAGAAGATTGAGTAGATAGGTGCACTGGTAGACCTGGTGCTTCACTCATACATATCGCAATTAGAGCGGGATCAGACACGATGACGGCATCAATACCGATATCTCTTAAGGTTCGGAAAAATTCTCCAGATCCTTTTGAATCGCCTTCATGGGTGACCATATTAGCCGCTACATATACTTTGGCATCACGATCGTGAGCAAAAGCAATCCCTTCTTGCATTTGATCAAAATCAAAATTTCCTGCTCTTGAACGTAGTCCATAGTCTTGTCCACCGATATAAACAGCATCTGCCCCGTACCTAATGGCGATTTTCAACTTTTCTAAGTTCCCTGCTGGTGCTAAAATTTCAGGTTTTTTCATTTTTACTCCCATCTTACTTAACTCCTTACTGAACGTCTCCAGGTTGTTTTAAATAAAATCCTGCTCCAAGTGGTCGATTTGTTGGTTGTAATTCATGAAGTTTTGTTTCAAATGTAGCAGATGAGTAGGCGCCTGACTCAATCGCTTGTTTTGCAGATACAAATAATTGAGCAATACGGACAAATCGATCACCTTGAAGAAGCACACCGTCTAATTTCCAAGTAGTTATTCCTTTTTGGACACACCGATCAAGATAAGGCATCAACGAGAGGTCCTCTGTTGAATAAATGTGTGTTCCATTTTGATCTTCATAGATAGGATACTGCGTTTCGGGATCTTTCGGTTCAGATAAAAACAAGCCTCTTTCTCTATTTGTTGCTTCATTTTTTTGTGAATATCTAAAATAATTTGATACTAAGGGCCGTTTGGATTGATGAATACATGTCGGTCCATAAACTTGAACTTCTAAAGGAACGGAAATATTATTTTGAATATTCTCAAGTTCAATTAATGTTAACTCTCTCGCAGCCACAGCTCCAATAGCGCCTCTTTTTACCCAAAAAGAAATATGGTCGGCTGAAGTAACCATCGTCTGAGCATCATATATAAAAGGTAAAGATAGGTTTAGTTCTTGAAGGGTCATAATCACACCAGGATCACCTACTGTGATGGCATCCACGCCTATTTGATCCAGTTTACTTAAATAGTCTGGAACATCATCAATATGATGATTGTGCATTAAACCATTTACAGCAACAATAAGGCGTTTTTGAAACTTATGTGCTTCCTGAACGATTTCTTCAATCTCATCCAATGTTAATGACTTTGGTAATCGTAAACCAAATTGATCTTGACCGACATACAATGTATCTATACCTACTGTTAACAAGGCCTTAGCCTGATTAACAGATTCTGCTGTAGCAATAACTTCGATCATTTCTGTACCCTCCGAAACCAACTAACTAAATTATCCTATCTCATCCTATCACAATGGAAATTGAATGAATGACTCATTTGTGTCATTTTTTCAACTATTTATGAGGCCGTACTTCAATCAGTGGGGGTTTTTTCGACATACAGGATGTGCTAGTGCAGGCATTGCGACAGGACGCCTGGTTTTTAGCCTGTGTCATCCCCCACTGGTTGTCAGTCTGAACCAATCGGACTTTTACGGGCAGTTACTCCCACCTAGAAAATGCTCGTTTACACTTATTACCTTGAGGGTGGGGGTCTTTACTAGCCGTTAAGGCGAGTAATTCAAGTCCTAAACATAAATTTATTAAAAAGGTGAAAAACTACAATAGAGAAGTGAAAATCTACGTTACGGAGGAACTATAAATGAATGAAGCGGATCAAATCCAATCTAAAGAACACCTTAAATCACTAAAGAAAGCACAAAACTATTTACAAAATGCAATGAATTCAATCACACAAGCTGAAGCCATGCAAAATAATCTTGCGTTTCATCAAACAGAACAATATACCCAAAAAGCAAAACAAGAATTAGCACAAAGCAAGATCAATCAAGACCCACTTATTCAGACAGCAGAACAAGATATTGATCAGGCTGATAAAGTGATCAAGCAAATAAAAAGCTCGCAAAATAATCATTTATCATAAGATAATGATCTTCTTACTTGGCGTACTTTAGCTGATACCCCATAATTAACACCTCTTTTCGGATAAAGAGGTGTTTTCACATTTAAAAAAACATTATTGAGAAACTTTTTCCATTCTTTTAATTTCATTTTCAAATTCTGAAAAAAGTTGTTTGGTAATCGGGCCAGGCTTTCCTTGATTTATGAGATGGTCTTTAATTTGAATAACAGGTGTCACTTCTGCTCCAGTACTCGTGATAAAAACTTCATCTGCTTGGAGACATTCGTTGATCGTATACTGACGTTCTTCAATTTTAATGCCTAACTTTGTAGCTAATTCCAATACGTACATACGGGTTATACCATTTAGGATAAAGTGATCGGCTTGATGAGTGATTAACACGCCCTCTTTGACGATAAAGACATTCGAAGTGCATCCTTCAGTCACAATATCGCCACGATGTTGAATCGCTTCGCTTGAACCTTCTTGATGTGCTTTTTCCTTATTTAGTACATTACCAAGTAAATTTAGTGTTTTAATGTCACAACGTAACCACCGGATATCATCTAATAGACTTACTTTAATTCCATCCTTAACAACCGCCTCTTCTCTTTTTAAATGTGTGGTATACGCAATAAGAACGGGATTTGTGTTAGTAGGAAATAAGTGATTTCGACTTGTTGCTCCACGTGTTATTTGAAGATAGACGGTGCCTTCAATGAGGCTATTTTTTTCTATAAGAGCATATATATTTTTCTCAATTTGTTGGATTGGATAAGGAAGTGTTAAATAAAGTTCCTTAATACTTCGCTGAAGGCGATCTAAATGCCATTCCATAAGAAAAACCTTCCCGTGGTAAACGCGAAATACTTCGTATATCCCGTCTCCAAATTGATAACCCCTATCTTCAATGTCGACTTTTCCTTCTTTTCTAGGTACAAATTGATCATTATAAAGAATTGTACTCATTAATATTCATCCCCTTGTTTAATGACTAATTGGTTTCGTATACTGATTAATTAGAATTATAACATTTTAAATGGTAAGTGTATAAATGAACCCTCCTTTTAGAGAAATAATACAGATCATTTTAAATCAGACAATACATAAAAAAGCGAAAGCCCGTTGGAATTTATTCCAACTAGGCTTTCGCTTAAGCTTAAAAAGTTAACTTCCTTCACCATGTTTTTGTCTTTTCATTTGTCTTTGTTTAGCATTTTTATTCCCACTTAAAGGTTTTGGATTTCCATTTTGTTGACTGGAATGTCTCTTTTTATCTGCCATCATATGACCCCACCTTTTTTTATTACTCTTCGCACACATGGCGAATTAAGTCTTAGGATGGTCATGTTTATTTTAATTATACATGCCTTACAAAGAAAAATCCTCTTTAACTTTTAAAAATAAGAGATCAGATAAAAGACCATATCCTTTATGATTGGGATGAAAATGATCCTCAAAAAGGAGTTTATCACCTTTCCCTTTAAATGTTTTGTAGGTTGGAATAAAGACGGTGTCTGAATACTTAGCGAGGGTCGATTCCGTCTCATGATTCCAATCACCGAGTATTTGGACAAAATGATTGTTCACATCTGCAAAATAGTCTTCAAAGGGATTATAAAGCCCAAATAAAAAGATCGGTGCTTTTGGGTTCAACTCCCTAATCTTTTTTAATATCGTATTTAGTCTTTCTACGTACGCTACTTGCTCGTTTTTGAAATCTTGTTCCTTTAAATTTAGTAACCTTGTACGTAAAACTCCAGTAATATCATTTCCACCAATCGTCATGAAAATACAGTCAGCTTGTTTTAACTGATCTTGTACGTGATCTTTTTTCAAGACCATAAGAAGATCTTGCGTTTTATCTCCTTTATGTGCAAAGTTAGCCACGTTGACACGTCTAACTGTTTTTAATTGATTCAATTTCTCAACGGTTGCTCCCACGTAACCATGGTTTTTTTCGTCACCCACACCTTGAGTTAATGAATCGCCAATAGCAACGATGTTAAGGGTTTTCTTTTCAATGGGTTTATTTGTCTTTTGTTGCACATTAACAAGAGCTTTAGCTTTATTTAATAGATGAAACTGTTGATTGATAACAAAAAAAGTTGCGAGTATTATACATATAAGTCCACATATCAAAATGATTGTCTTTTTTATCTTAAAACCCTTCCTTCATTAATTCTCATACCACCATATTAACGCTTGTTCCTCAATTTTTTTGATGGCAACCTCTTTTCCTTCTATATAACTTTCGATATCGTATGGAAATTGTGTGCTCAACTTTGTTTTTAATTGACCGTAAAAGTCTGCCAATTCTTCATGAGCTCTTAAAAAATCTCGAAATGCTAAATGGCGGATGGCTGATACACTGCCATGTTCAAATACGTGTAAATGGGTTAGATGTGTTACGCCATCCTCAGCTAGTCTATTAAAATAGCGTCTTCCTTTCATCCCATTCTCGCCAAGAGATTCATAGCCTAAGGACGTCATTTGATCCATGTGTAGGTCTACTTGATCGATATTTTTCACCTCAAGCATCATATCTATAGTTGGTTTAGCCCACATCCCTTGAATGGCTGTGCTACCAACATGATGAATATTGACTAAAAGGTCAGATAATACTTGCTTAAGTCGTAATGATTCTTTTTCAAATTGCTTGACCCAATCTCTAGTGTATGGGACAACCTCAACTTTTCTATTTTTTTGATTCACAATCTAACCTCCAAGCACGTATAAAAAAACGAATTTTCGACATATATTGTATCATAAAATAGCCATTTGCACTCATTTAAATAATAGAATCCCTATAGCTCGGTAAGTGAGTAAATGTCTTTTAATCAACTCAAAAAAACCACAAGAAGAAGTGTCCCTGTGGTTTTTTTGATGTTACATTTTTTTGTGATTATCGTAAGCCAAGTTTTTTATCAATTTTTTGTTCGATTTTTTCTATAATGGCTTGATCTTTTAAAATTTCTGATTTATTCTGAGATACAAGTTCTTTAAACGATAATTTTCTTTTCATATTCATAACCGCCTTTATATTTTTTAAGTTTTATGTTTTGAACACTTAAGATGATGATTAGACATCTTGTGTAATTTAGTTATAGTTATACCCATTTACGCAAAAAGTATTACAAAGGTTCCGAAAATTTTATTTGTTCATGAAACATATCCCAATCTCTTCGTATTAAACTATAGATTTTCATATCTACAAAGTGATTACCCCAACGTTGACACTGACGAAGATACCCTTCTTCTTGAAATGGCACGCACTTAATTGTTCGAATTGCCGCTCTATTTTCCGGCGATATCCATGCTTCAATTCGATTGAAGTTCATTCTTTCAAACCCAAATCTAAGAAGTTCAAATAATCCTTCCCTTGCAAACCCAAGACGCCAATATTGTCTGATTAGTTCTCCGCCAAGTTCAGCTTTCTGATTGTAGTGATCTATATGATGATACCCGCAAGATCCTAGGAATTGATTATTTTCACGTAAAACCACTGCCCACCTGACTGCTGGTGCTTGAAAAGAAGAAAAAGCTTGAATTAAATCTCTAGCTTCATCACGACTTGCCATTAATTCTCCACCATCGAAACGCATCGTTTCTGGATCAGAAAAAAGTTGATAAACAGGTTCAATATCGTCGTTTATATTAAATTGACGAAACTTGAGACGTGGGGTTGTGAATTCAGGATATAACGACATATGCGTTCATCCTTTCGTTTCGCTTCTCATTTTTCAGAATTATCTTTCAAGTGACAAAAATATACCATGATGATCAAAAGTTAGTTATAATGGGTATAATAATAATTAGAAAAGTAGGGACTTAACATGACACATTTGATCATTCAACTTTTGAATGCTATTGTAAGCCTTGGGTATCTTGGTGTTGCTCTTGCCCTTGCTATTGAAATTATCCCAAGTGAACTTGTTTTAGCTTACGGTGGTTTTATGGTGTCTTTAGGACATCTAAATTTTTCTTTCACCGTTATCGCAGCAATCATTGGCATGACAGTTGCGCAGCTGATACTCTATTACATCGGATACTACGGTGGCAGACCATTCTTAAATAAGTATGGAAAATATTTTTTAATACATAACAAACATATTGATATCACAGAGCAATGGTTTAAACGCTATGGTGCTGGTGTTGTATTTTTTGCCCGTTTTGTCCCTGTTTTGAGACAAGCAATTTCAATTCCCGCTGGTATTGCAAAAATGTCTATTCAAACTTTTTTGTTATTTACCATTCTAGCTACAATTCCGTGGGCCATTATTTTTGTTTATCTAGGTGAAAAATTAGGTCAAAATTGGAATAAGATTAAAGATGTGACTGGACCCTATATGCATATTATCTTGCTTGTTGTCCTTTTACTCGTCATCATTTATATCAGTATTAAGATAATTAAAAAACGTTCGTTAAAGCCTTAATTAGGTATTCATTTTTTTGACCCTACTTATCATCCCCACAAATAGATCTAAAATGGAGGAGTAGAAACCATGACCAATTCTATCAAGAACTATTTAAAAGATCACCGAAGCGTACATTTAGATCAACTAAAAGATTTTCTTTCTATCCCAAGTATTAGTGCCCAATCAGAACACGCCAACGATATCAAAACAGCCGCAAAGTGGTTATCAAACTCATTAAAAGAAGCTGGTTTGGAAAACATTCAAATTATGGAAACCAAAAGACATCCTGTCATTTATGCTGACTGGTTACATGCAGATGGTAAACCAACCGTGCTTATATATGGCCATTATGACGTGCAACCGGTTGATCCGTTAAACAAGTGGCACTCAGAGCCGTTTAAACCCGTTATAAAAGATAATAAAATTTTCGCCCGAGGTGCAAGCGATGATAAAGGGCAAGTGTTTATGCACATTAAAATGGTTGAAGCCATATTAAAGACAAATGGTGAACTCCCTGTTAATGTTAAGTTCTGTATTGAAGGTGAAGAAGAAATTGGCAGTCCAAACCTTTATGGATTCGTTGAAAATCACCAGGAATTACTTTCTTCAGACGTCTTACTCGTTAGCGATACCACAATGGTAGGTAAAAATAAACCTACTGTTTGTTATGGTCTACGTGGCATGTGTGCATTTGAAATAGAATTAAAAGGTCCAAGTCACGATCTTCATTCAGGTATATATGGCGGCGCCGTTCAGAATCCTCTTCATGCTTTAACAGAATTGCTCTCAACTATGCATAACAATAAAGGTCAAGTCACCGTTGACGGTTTTTACGACGCTGTTCAGCCTATCTCTGAAGAAGAGATGAAAACTTGTATGGAATTATCACAGGATGAAGACCTTAAAACTCAATTGGAACTTGATGCCTTGTACGGTGAAGAAGGCTATCCAACTCTTGCTCGTATTTGGGCAAGGCCAACACTTGAAATAAATGGATTATACGGCGGTTTTGAAGGTGAAGGAATTAAAACTGTTATTCCTTCTGAAGCCCATGCTAAAATCACTTGTCGCCTTGTTCCGGATCAAGAACCTAAAGAGATAGCTGCCCTGCTACAAAAACATTTAGAATCTCATTTGCCTACTGGCGTAAAATTAGCCATAACATGGCATGATCAAGCAAAACCATTTTTAACGCCATATGACCATCCAGCTATCGAAGCCGCGGGTGATGCCCTTAAATCTTCTTACGGTGTTGATCCAGTATATGCTCGAATGGGCGGATCAGTTCCCATTGTCGAACTTTTTAATACCACTCTCGGTTTACCTGCCGTACTCATGGGCTTTGGTCTAGATGAAGAGAACTTCCATGCACCTAACGAACATTTTCACTTAGAGAATTTTGACAAAGGACTAGAATCACTTGTTGACTTTCTTTTCAATGTTAAAGAAAAATTATCCTAAATCTTTGAGTAAAGAGCTTTCGCTTAGAAGGCTCTTTTTTGAATTACTAGGTTTTGTAAACGCTATCATTTTACTATTTAAATATAACATAACGAAATTATCTTTTCAATATATTCTAACATTTATTTTGAGAAAAAGAGCTTTGTCCTAAGACAAAGCTCTTTACGGAGAAAAGGATAAAGTTTTTATATTATTGGACTATCTTTATTAGAGTCACCTTTTCCCAGGTTCGCTGCATTCTCATATGCAACAACTCCCAAAAATAACCGAATCCATATAAAAACTAAATGGCTTTCTCCTATTTATAACTTAACCATTTTTTTAAAAATTATACTTAAAAATTATTAGATAAAAAATTAAGAGCTCCGCCGCTTGGACGGAACTCTTTTTCGAAGAAGTTTTAGTTTATAAGCCTTCGGTATTGTTTTTTTGGGGACACCTCTTTCAAAGGTTTTCCTTATTCCATTGTAAAACATACCGTTTTAGTCAACGAAATGATCCCTGAAACAAATCCGACTACTTTAAGACCTCAAGCTTTCTTCAATCACTATTCTAACCAATATGACGATTTATATACGTTATTTTATTAAAAAAATAGGAACTCCACCGTATTGGTAGAGCTCCTAATGAAGAAGATAAATGAAGTTGTCTAGGACATTCGGTCAATTATCTTTCGGAGACACCTCTTTCGAAGCAAGTTACATTGTCAAAAATCCTATTTTTTCCAACGCTACCATCTCCCTAAATTATCCGAAGTCTAAATAACTTTAATGACTTCTTCCCTAATTATTGTAACCAATGTTCAAGTTTATATACATTAGCTTTAAAAAAATATTAATGTTTTGTATCTTCAAGTTTTCTTCTTAAAACCATTTGTAATATCCCACCGTGTCGGTAGTAATCGATTTCGACATCACTATCAAATCGAGCAATGACTGAGAATTTTTTCTCCTTACCTTCAGAAATGGCGGTCACGTTGACCTCTTTTCCTGGTTTGATATTTTCATCAATATCGATCTCAATGATTTCCTCACCCGTTAAGCCAAGACTCCCTGCATTTTCACCTGCTTTGAACTGTAGCGGTAAAATACCCATCATAACAAGGTTACTGCGGTGTATTCGTTCGTAGCTTTCTGCAATGACGGTTTTGACACCAAGGAGATTAGGACCTTTTGCTGCCCAGTCTCTTGAACTTCCCATTCCATAATCACTACCTGCAAATACTACAAGTCCTGTTCCTGATTCTTTGTACTTCATAGCAGCATCGTAAATAGACATCACTTCTCCTGTTGGCCAATATGTTGTATATCCGCCTTCCGTTCCAGGAGCAATCTGGTTGCGTATTCTCACATTTGCAAATGTACCACGCATCATAATTTCATGATTTCCACGTCTTGATCCATAAGAGTTAAAATTTCGAGTTGAGACACCTTTTGCTAATAGATACTGACCTGCAGGACTATTTTTGGCAATAGCTCCAGCTGGTGAAATGTGATCGGTTGTGACGGAATCACCAAATTTTCCAATGACTCTTAAGTTCTTTAATGATTGAATTTTGCTTGGTTCTTTAGATAGATTCTCAAAGAAAGGTGGATTCTGAATATAGGTTGAATCAGCGTCCCATTCATATAATTGGCCTTCAGTTGTTAAAATGTCATTCCAACGTTTATTTTCCTCAAAAACACGCGAATATTCTTTCTTAAACATGTCAGGATTTACTGATTGAGTTAATAATGCAGAAATCTCATCTCTTGTTGGCCAAAGATCTTTGAAAAAGACATCATTTCCTTCTTGATCCTTTCCAAATGAATCGTTTACGAGATCAAAATTAACAGAACCGGCTAAGGCATAAGCTACCACTAAAGGTGGAGAAGCCAGATAATTTGCTTTTACTAATTGATGAATACGTCCTTCGAAGTTTCGGTTTCCAGATAAAACGGAAGATACCGTAAGATCATGATCTTTAATCGCTTGTTCGATCACTTCTGGGAGGGGGCCAGAGTTTCCAATACATGTCGTACATCCGTAACCTACTGTATTAAACCCTAATTGTTCAAGATAAGGAGTTAACCCCGCATCATCTAAGTAATCGGTGACGACTTTAGATCCTGGTGCTAAACTGGTTTTGACATAACTCGGTACTTTCAAACCTCTTTCAACTGCTTTTTTAGCGACTAATCCTGCGCCAAGCATAACACTTGGATTTGAGGTATTTGTACAACTTGTAATGGCAGCGATCACCACTGCGCCTGTTTTCAGCTCAATTTTTTCACCATCAGATAAAGTTATAGTCGTTGATTTATTGATCTCATCCTCATCTAAGCCAAAGCCATGATTTCCTGCTTCACGAGTTAATGACTGATTAAATTCGTCTTTCATATTGGATAGTGGGATCCGATCTTGTGGACGTTTAGGACCAGCTAGTGCCGGTTCTATCGTTGATAAATCAAGTTCAATCACTTTCGTGTAATTAGGGATTTCCATTTCCGGAGTATAAAAAAGGCCATTTTGCTTACAATAATCCTCAACTAATTGAACTAGCTCATCGCTTCGACCCGTTAATTTCAAATAATTAATCGTTTCAGTATCAATTGGGAAAAAAGTCGCTGTTGCCCCATTTTCTGGCGACATGTTTGAAATCGTTGCACGGTCAGCTAGAGACATTTGAGACATGCTCGGACCGAAAAATTCAACAAATTTACCGACGACTTTTTCTTCTCGAAGCATTTCTGTTACCTTCAAGGCTAAATCTGTCGCTGTTGTACCATCAGGGAGCGTACCTGTTAGGCGAACACCAATAACGTCCGGTACAGGGAAATAGGAAGGTTGACCAAGCATTCCGGCTTCTGCTTCAATTCCACCAACTCCCCAGCCTAATACACCCAATCCGTTAATCATGGTTGTATGGGAGTCTGTTCCAACGAGAGTGTCAGGAAAGGCCATACGAGAACCGTCAGATTCCTCCGTTTGAAGAACACCCGATGCCAGATACTCAAGGTTCACTTGATGCACGATACCAGTAGCTGGTGGAACGGCACGATAATTTTCAAACGATTGTTGAGCCCATTTTAGAAATTTGTAACGCTCGCCATTACGTTGAAACTCTCTTTCCATATTAAACTTCAAAGCATCGTTTGAAGCAAATCGATCAACTTGAACCGAATGATCCACAACCAAATCCACCGGCTTTTCTGGGTTAATCTTATCCGGGTCTCCACCTAGATCTGCCATCGCTTTTCTTAAAGATGCAAGATCTACGACGACGGGAACACCAGTAAAATCTTGAAGAATAATTCGAGCAGGGTTGAACGGTACATCAATTGATTTATCTAAATTCGCTGTTCCCCATTTCGCCAAATTTTCAACATGTTCTTTTTTTATCACTTTTCCATCATATTGTCTTAATACGGATTCTAATAGGACCTTGATAGAATACGGTAATTTCTTAATCTCACCATACTTATTTAATGATGATAGCTTATAATAGCTATATTTTTTTCCACTACTAATGAAATGATCCCGGGCTTGAAAAATATCTTTTTTCTTATTATCCATGGTTATCTCCATCTCTTCACCCCTAGTCTTCGATCTCTTTTGCCATATTTAATCTATAATTATGATAATTCATTCAGAAAGATAAGTAAAATTGAACTATCAGATCATTATCTATTGATATTTTTTATGATATAGTCATCTAACCTGATCTTGATATAAAAATAAGATAAAAAACATGTAAATGCCCTTTAGTACTCGTACCTAAAGGGCTAGAGGGATACGTTAAATAATTAGATTAATCTTGGCGTTGTATATCGATAACAAACTTATATCGGTCTGCTCTAAAAATGGATTCAACTAGTTCCAATGGCCGATGATCGGAAAGAAATGTCAAACGTTCGATTAAGAGAACGGGAGATTGTTCAGGAACATCCAGTAACTTTGCATCCTCTTTTGTAACCAATGAAGCCTCTAATGTTTGACTAGCATGACCTATTTTCAATCCTTGTTTTTCTAAATAGGCATAGAATGATTGTAACGTATCTTCTTCGTGTAAATTCTTTATGATATCACAAGAAACATAAGCTGTTTCTATGGCCATAGGGATTTGATCTGCATAACGAATCCGTTTTATTTCATATACTTTCTGATTCGGACCCATCTTTAACCGTTTTGTCATAGACTCAGGAACCGGTAAAATCTTGAACTCAAGTAATTGACTAGATGGTACAAGCCCTCTCTTTTCCATTTCTTCTGAAAAACCCGTTAATCCTTTTAAGGGTTGTTCAATCTTACCTTCAGAAATAAATGTTCCTTTTCCTTTTTTTCTTACCAATATTCCTTGATTGACCAAATTTGACAAAGCTTGCCGTATTGTCATTCGTGAGACTTCAAACATCTCAGTGAATTCTCTTTCAGAAGGAATAGCTTCTCCCGGGTTAAATGTTTTATTTTCAATCATTTTTTTTATATATTCTTCAATCTGATAATAGATCGGAATAGGTGATTGCTTGTCAATCATAAAAACGCCTCTATCCTATCTTTTTACTTTTATATAGAGTAAGTGCTGACTCATCTGCATAAATGGTTAAATTGGGATGGTGAATCAAAGCCGAAGCAGGGAACGCTTCATCCTCTTTTTCCTGTCTCAATAATTGATCTAGTGCCTCCGCTTTATTCTCTCCTGAAACTAATAATACAATTTCTCTACTCTCACATATCGTTAATATCCCCATTGTGATCGCATACTTGGGGACATCTTCTAATTTAGAAAAATATCTAGCATTGGCCATGCGAGTCGATTCAGTCAATTGAATGATATGGGTTCTTTGGTCAAATGAGGTTCCCGGTTCATTAAATCCAATGTGACCGTTTTCTCCTATACCAAGTAATTGCAAATCGATCCCGCCTAGTGATTGAATTAGAGTATCATATGCTTGGCATTCTTTATCCAAATGCTCTGCACTTCCATTAGGTATATGAGTCTTGTTTACTGGAACATCGATAAATTTAAACAGGGTTTCCTCCATATACGTATGATAACTATTAGGATGTTTCTGCGTCAACCCAACGTATTCATCTAAATTTACCGTCGTCATCTCTTGGTATGAAATTCGTTTTTTATTATACTCTTCTACTAAATAATGATACGTCCCTAAAGGAGTCCCTCCCGTGGCCAAGCCTAAAACTAGCTTAGGATGATTCTTCACACGATGAATAATATGTTTTGCACCCAAACGGCTCATTTCGTCTTTATCTTTGACTTGAATTAGTTTCATAATGATGACTTCTCCCTTCGATCATAAGCTACTTTTCCTCTACACATCGTAAAAATGTGTTCGTTTTTCTCATTAAGGACAATTAAATCAGCATCTTTTCCTATCTCGAGTGATCCTTTCTTTTCATAAACTCCGCACTGCTTTGCTGGATTAATCGCTCCCATTTGAACAATATCTTCTAATTTGGCATCAGTAAACATCAACATATTTTGAATTGAATCCTTCATTTTCAAAAGACTTCCAGCAAGAGTTCCATGGACTGTTTTAGCCATTCCATCTTTAACATAGACGTCTTGTCCTCCCAAATCATATACACCATTTTTCAAACACTTTGCTCTCATGGCATCCGTAATTAAAATGATTTTTTCTTTACCTTTGATTTGATAAGCGAAATTGACCATTTCTTTTGAGACATGATACCCATCACAAATTAGCTCTGTATAGAGTTCAGGAAAAATAAAAGCTGATCCGAGGACACCTGGCTCTCGGTGATGCAACCCTTTCATGCCATTGTATAAATGCGTGACTTGCGTCGCTCCTGCAAGAACCGCTTTGTTTATATCATCAAATGTCCCATCTGAATGTCCAATTGAGGTGACAACATCATGCTTGGTTAAATACTTGATAAAATGAAGGTTATCGCCTACCTCAGGCGCGAGGGTCACAATTTTAATATTCCCACCTGCAAGATTTTGCCATTTTTCAAATAGCTTGATCTCGGCGTTTCTTATATATTCGATGGGTTGAGCCCCTGCTCTTTTAGGGTTGATAAAGGGTCCCTCCAAATGTACACCAAGAATCTCTGCCATACCAGATTGCTGATTCTGCATGTATAAATTAACCGCAGAAAGGGCTTTTTCAATTGCCTCTTTTGATTGGGTTATTGTGGTTGCTAGGAAACTTGTTGTACCCTCTTTCGGAAGACTATGAGACATCATAGTGAATGTTTCAGGCGTTGCATCCATCGTATCCGCTCCCGCAACGCCATGAATATGAATATCAATCATTCCCGGTAAACATTTGTATGTATCGGGAAAATGGTATACCTCTTCTCGCGCATCTTCTATCTTCCGATTGCTTGATATATTAACGATTTTTTCGCGATCAACTTTTATACTTCCTCGCTTAATCCAATTTTGATCTGAATAAATTGAACATCCTGATACAATCGCCATTTCGATTCGCTCCTTTTTGTTATATTATATCAGCGTTATGTATGGTTGTCTATACATCTATAATTATAGCTTTTCATTACAATACGGTTTTTTATGATTAATGAGAATAAAACGAGGGATTAATAATGGACCAGATAGTAGAAATTGTTCATAAAGAGGCGTATTCTATTATCGGAAATGTTTCTATTAAAATAATTTTAAGAAACCTACTAGATAAGTTGTTATTTCCAAAATATTTCATTCGTTTAACAGTTTCTTTTCAGTAGCCAAAGAAAAACCATATTCCCGAAAATTATATGTATAAGGTGCAAAAGGAGGATCAACATGTCTAAAGTTAGAGACAATTACTTTGATAATGCAAAATTTATCTTAATTCTGTTAGTCGTTTTTGGACACAGCATCACGTCTCTAAAATCAGATACTCATATTATCTCAACCATTTATACATTTATCTTTATCTTTCATATGCCCGCTTTTATTTTAATTTCTGGTTATTTTTCAAAAAGATTTAATAAACCTGGTTATCATAAAAAGTTAATAAAAAAAACCATCATTCCCTATTTAATCTTTCAAGTGATTTACTCAGGTTTTTACTATATTACTGGGTACGAAGATCAATTTTCTTTTGATTTATTATCACCTCATTGGACATTATGGTTTCTTATTAGCTTACTTAGTTGGCAGTTAATACTTCCGCTTTTTTCGAGGTTTGGCGTTTATGGTTTTCCATTGGCCGTACTTATCGGGATATTCGCAGGTTATCTTAATGAAATCGGAACGTTTTTGAGTTTTTCCCGTACATTTGCTTTTTTCCCCCTATTTTATTTGGGATATCTTCTGAAGAAAGAGCATTTTAAAATTCTAAAAAAGCCTAAAATTAAATATCCTTCTTTAATTGTCTTAATTGTCATTTTTTCAATCAGTTATTTCTTTTTTCCAGATGATATTCAGCCCTGGCTGCTCAATTCATCATCTTATCAAAGTTTAGGCGTTTCAAGTTGGTTAGGGGGATTCATCAGACTCTCACTCTATGCATTAACCTTACTCACGACATTTTCATTTTTAGCCCTTATTCCTTCACAACATTGGTCATTTACAACATTAGGCGAAAAAACGTTATATATCTATTTACTCCATGGCTTTTTTATAAAAATCGCTGCCCTCTTACCTTTGTATGAAAAAATACAAAACATTTACTCTTATTCTGTTTTGTTTATCGGATCCATTCTTCTTTGTTATATTCTCGCAAGTCGTCCGGTAAGGACATTTATGAGGCCATTAGTAGAAGTCAGAATGCCTAAGTTATTAAGGAATGTCTTACATTAAATCAAAATAATAAACAAAAACATCCCGCTGAATATCAATAATAGCGAGATGTTTTTGTTATTATCTCCAAAATTAGTTGACGAATGTCTTTTTTTCATTAATGAAATGTCTGTACATAATATACATAACGATCCGCCATGGTAAGATCATTCCAAATGCAAGAATAAAAAACAAACCACTCGTTTGAGGAAGATTTACACTCTTTTCCACCATAATCTTCATGATTGTCCGTATGATTAGGAGACCTAATAAGATAAATATAAAGGCCTTGGATCTTTTTAAATAGACTTGATTATTTTGCCATTCAAATGAAGATGTTTTTATTAATAGAATGGAGAATAACATACCTATCATAAATGCTATTATGGCTTCTTTCCAACTCACTCTGCAAGCTGGAACAAGAAACATCAAAGCGCCAGTCGACATAAAGATCGGAGGCAACAATATTTTTTTCGCATTTGTCGGTCTTGTCGATGCCTTTAATCGAACCATAATGACAGAAACTGCGAATAATACGCCGATACATAAACTTAATATTTCAACAAGCATTCAATCACCTTCTAGACTTGATCTTTAAGGGCCATTCTTTATACAATATAAATCACTATACCATATGAATTGATGGTTAACCTACTGTAATGGCCCATATCTTCCCTTTGATATCCTTCTATTTAAAAAAAGGTCTATTATAAGGAGTTTTTTAATCAGATACAAAAAAGATAAAAACCCCTTTTAAAAAGGGGTTCGTTTTTATTTCATTTGATTATTTATAGCTTTCATCATTTGATTAATTTTCTTTTGTGATGGGTTTTGTCCCATTTGAGACATCATCACGCGAAGCATTTTTTCATTAATGGGTGGGTTCTTTTTGAGATAATCCATCATATATTTACGGGCAAGGAAGAAGCCGAGAATGACGCCCAAGATGAGACCAACGACAATGCCCACTATTAAGTATAACCACATGAGTTAGTTGTCCTCCTTATGTTAATATCCATTCATTAGTGTACTATAAAGAAATAGAAAAGTACAACCTCTTCATCGAATGTTTATAATAAAGAAGTTAAGTTCCAAACCTTTTTATCCATGTTTTACCTAAAGAGTATCATATAAACTGTCTTTATCTTTATAATTTGAATTATCGATCAAGAAAAAAAGACGCTCATGAAGCGCCTCTAACTTATTGCGTAATATAATATGCATCTTTGATTGGATTTAGCCAGCCAAATTGATGACTTGCATAGTCAATGGCAAAAAAGTGTTTATCAAACTGTCTAAGGATTTCTAGAAATGTTGCTTCGGCGTCATAGTATCCTTTTGACAAAAGTTTAATTTCTTTTTCCTGAATCATTAATTTTGCAGAACTTGTACCATTCGAACAATTCAACGAAAACATATTTGCGTGGGAAAGACAACGGCAATGACGTTGAAGAATTTTTGAAATCTCAGAATATGAAATTGGTCTTACAATATAATCCATTTGCTTTTGAATCAACTGTTTCATTCTTGGTTGATGGTCCTGTTTTGCTTCAAGAAAAAATTCATATAATTTATGTTCTTTTCCAAAATAATACCTTGATATCTCTTCTTCAATTAAATAAATCATGTATTGTCTCAAATATACCCACCCCCGTTATACAACTCTAATTTATGACCATTATAATATAATTTATTTGCAATGAGTGTCTAAACGAGGGACAAGCCAGCACTAGTTTTGTCGAATATCATCTATTTGTGTACTTAGTAGAAAATTATTTTTTCCTTGTTTCAAAAGTCTTTCAAAAACCTTTTTTAAAGCAAGAATAAAAAAGATTCTTATTAGTACTTAGGTTTTTTATATGTAAGATAATAGGCATATTAAATGTCTAGAATTTGATAAGTATCAACAAAAGAATAAAAAAAGACCTATCCAAATTGGATAGATCCTTATTCAATAGTTATTTGTTAAATAATTTTTTCATTTTTGAAGCAATATTTTCTGCTGTAAAGCCATATTCTTCTTGAACTTTATCACCGTTTGCAGAAGCTCCAAATGTATCAATTGTAACTAGATCTCCTTCGAGTCCAATGTATTTGTGCCATCCAAGTGATGCTGCCATTTCTACACCAACACGTTTTGTTAAGTTTGGAGGAAGAATGGAATCTTTATATTCTTTCGATTGGCGATCAAATAGATCCCATGATGGCAAGCTAACCACTCTGACAAAAATGTTGTCCTCCTCAAGAATCTGTTGAGCTTCCACAGCTTTTGAAACCTCTGATCCTGTTGCAATCAAAATACCTTCCGCTTCTTTTTTAGCTTCAGAAACGATATAAGCCCCTTTGGCCACACCTTCAGTAGCTCCTTGAACCATGCCTTCAAGTGTTGGTAAGTTTTGACGAGTCAAAACAAGAGCAGTAGGATGATCAGTGCTTTCTACAGCAAGTTTCCATGCTTCTCGAGTTTCGTTGCCATCAGCTGGCCTGATAACACTTAAGTTAGGAATCGCACGCAAACCAGCTAATTGTTCAATTGGTTCATGTGTAGGACCATCTTCACCAACAGCAATACTGTCATGTGTAAATACATAAACGAGTGGTAATCCCATAAGTGCCGAAAGTCTAACAGCTGGTTTCAAATAGTCAGAGAAAACAAAGAAAGTTGATGAGTATGGAAGAACACCGCCATGAAGTGCCATACCATTAACAGCGGCTGCCATTCCGAATTCTCTTACACCAAACCAAATATTGCGACCTTCATAATTCGATGAACTATAGTTAACATCTTGGCCCATTAATGTTTTAGTTGAGGAGGCAAGGTCCGCAGCACCACCAAATAGTTGTGGGATTTTACCAGCAAGTGCATTAAGTACTTCATTCGAAGTAATACGCGAAGCTTTGCTATCTCCAACTTTATATTGTGGTAATTCAGATTGATAGCCATCTGGTAATTTACCATCAATCGCATTTTGAAGTTCTTCGCCAAGTTCTGGGAAAGCGCTTTTAAATGAATTGAATAGTTTATTCCAATCTTCTTCTAATTCTGCACCTTTTTCTTTGAATTTTTCGAAATGTTGTTTCACTTCTTCAGGAACAAAGAAAGGTTCATAATCCCAGCCATAGTTCTTTTTGGCAGCTAAAGCTTCTTTTTCACCAAGTGGAGATCCGTGTGAACTATTTTTACCACTTTTAGTAGGAGCACCAAAACCAATAACTGTTTTTACTTCTATTAATGTTGGTTGATCTGTTTTAGCATTGGCTTTGTCTAATGCTTCTTTGATTGCTTGAATGTCATTTCCTTCTTCAACACGAATAACTTGCCATCCATATGCTTCGAAGCGCTTCATGACATCTTCTGAGAAGGACATATTTAAGTCTCCATCTAGAGAAATATCATTAGAATCATAGAGTACAACAAGTTTTCCAAGTTTAAGGTGACCAGCTAGAGATGCCGCTTCAGAAGCTACACCCTCCATAAGATCTCCATCACCACAAATAGCATATGTATGGTGATCAACCACGTTAAAGCCTTCACGATTATATTTTGCACCTAAATGTGCTTCAGCCATAGCCATACCAACTGCCATAGCAATCCCTTGACCAAGAGGGCCTGTTGTTGCATCGACACCGGCTGTATGTCCATATTCAGGGTGTCCAGGCGTTTTACTGCCCCATTGGCGGAAATTCTTTAAGTCTTCGATTGTAAGACCATATTCAAATAAATGAAGTAAGCTATAAAGTAGCATCGAACCGTGTCCAGCTGATAAGACAAAACGATCACGGTTAAACCAATTTGGGTTTTTAGGGCTATGCTTCATAACTTTTGACCATAGCGTATATGCCATTGGTGCTGCACCAAGCGGCATTCCTGGGTGCCCAGAGTTAGCTTTTTCAATAGCATCGATAGACAATGTTCTAATGGTGTCAATCGATAGTTGTTCAATAGCGGGTTGCTTAATAGTTTGAGACAATGAATTTCATCCTTTCATCTGAAAATAAGGAACACTTACAGTTTAACACAAACTATATAAATTCTTCATCAAATTTATATCAAAATTGAATTCTAATTATTTTTGTATATCAAAAATAATCTTCTAATTCTTTGATCGGCGTTCCTTACTTTGTTTTAATTTTAATGGGGTCACATCTGTCCCTTCTTCATCTACTACTTTGATGGTATGTAAATGATCCCGAAATCCTTTTCGAAACGCTTTAAGATACTCTTCCCTGAGAGCTTGTTGCTCTTTTTTTTCCTCTATCGTTAATCCTTCAAGTTTTGACTTTTTACTTAGTTCCGAAATTCGTTTTAATTTTTCTTTAGCCAGCATATATATTCTCCTTACATTAAGTTGAAAATAGCTTATCGTAAAGGAGATGGATATGCAAGGCTACTGTTTCAATACCGGTATAATGATCTTTTGATTCGACTTTAATCGGTCATTGTCAATATCATTTTCTCTTACAACCCAATTAATAAACTCATTCGTATTAAAACCATGAGTATCATTTTTATATGTTTTGGCAATTGACCATAACGTTTCTCCTCTATTAATGGTAATTGTTTTATATTGATCAGGACTATTAGCCAGAATGGTCCTTGCCGTAAAGAAAGAAATAAAAAGAATAAGAAAAACAAATATAATAATGAAAGAAGTCCCTTTGACATTTTGAGTTGTTGAATGCATCATTAACCACCCCATAAATAAGAATGTTTGTTCGTTTATAGTTTATTACGAACAACCGTTTGTGTCAATATTTTTTAAGAACAACTGTTTGTATTTTTTTCGAACGAATGTTTGTGTTCGTTAAATCGACATGTTATAATAATAGTGGAAATTTTGAGTGCAGTGAAAGGAATGAAATAATTATGAAACTCTCTCAGAGACAACAAGATATCATTGATTTTATAAAACACGAAGTTCAAACTAAAGGTTATCCCCCTTCAGTCAGAGAGATTGGTGACGCTGTAGGACTCGCTTCCAGTTCTACCGTTCATGGACATCTCTCACGCTTAGAAAAAAAAGGATTGATCCGAAGAGATCCAACAAAACCCCGTGCTATTGAAGTCCTTGATGATTCATCTGCTAGTTTTACACCAGAAGAAAATAACGTCGTTCACGTCCCTGTTGTCGGTAAAGTGACTGCTGGACTACCTATTACTGCGATCGAGAATATTGAGGAATATTTCCCTGTACCAAAGACAATGGTCAACGATAATGATGTTTTTGTCTTAAATGTCATTGGGGATAGTATGATTGAAGCGGGCATTCTGAATGGAGATAAAGTCATTGTTCGCCAACAAAGAAGTGCCGATAATGGTGAAATAATTGTTGCAATGACGGAAGACGATGAGGCTACTGTTAAACGCTTTTATAAGGAAAAAGGCCATGTCAGGCTTCAACCAGAAAATCCAACAATGGAGCCTATCATATTAAATGATTGTGTGATTCTTGGAAAAGTCATCGGGGTATTCCGGGATATTCATTAATAGGTTGAACATTTTTCCATTAATGATTCGGGTGCATTCAAAATGGTACCACATATCCCTTTTTATCTTCTCTTTTCCTGTCAATTTGCCTATCCATCTCATAAAATAGATACATATTATTATATAAGAAGAACACAGGAACCAAGGGGTAAGAAAAAGGAGTTGTTTATCATCCGCTCAATTTGTTCGAGGTTTTAGTGTTACCTTAATCGCTTTTCTATTTATTTTACTTATTCTTATTGGGGCAATTTTCCTTTTATTAAAATTAAACCGTATTTGAATTCCCTTCGATAGGCGTGTGAAAACTTATTCACTCGCCTTTTGTATCCTACTTAATTACGATAATGATCATCATTTTTATAAGATATATATGAATTACTAAGAAAAATATTCAATTTTTGCTTCAGGGAAAAAGTGATCTATATAGCTTCTAATGCCTCACGAAGTTCTTGCTCTTCATTTTTTTGATATATATACTTGCCAATCCCATACCTTCCCCATTTATATCGACGCTCATCTTCATTCATGATTAGCTTTGTTTTAGGGTAATTCTTTTCTATAACGCGCTTTGCAGGTTTAGTGAATCTATGTTGAATCAACTCAAATGTTATATCATTTCTTGATTCTGTTGGTAATTCTGAGTCGAGTTTTTCAAAGAGTTCTCTATAGCCTTCTTTCCAACCTTCGTAAATATAAATAGGTGCAGCAATAAATCCAAGTGGATATCCCAGCCCTTGCAACTTTACGTGCAACTTCAATTCGATAGTCTAACGGTGATGTACCAGGCTCAAAATACTTTATGACGTAGTCTGCATTTACACTAAAACGAAAACGGGTCCTTCCTTTGTGTCTGGCATCGAGTAAATGATCGATGTGATGAAATTTAGTTACGAATCGTAGTTGACCATGTTCAGCTTTTCCAAAATACTCAATAGCCTTTTTAAGGGAATGAGTCAGATGGTCAATACCTACAATATCAAGTACAAGCTGCCTCAAAACGTGTTACTTCTGATAGCCTATCTATCATATATTGATTTGCTCTTTCTAATATTTTCATCTACATTCACGTAAGTTCGAATATATGGTTTACTTCCCATCGTCATAATCAATATCACGCCAATCCATTTTCGATTGTTATCAGGCCCAAAGAGTCTGGAATTTACGATTGATTTCTCTTTAACGTATTTTCTCAAATAAAATAAGCTTGTAGAATACAACCTCCACAAGCTTAATCATTTTTATTTATTTTGATATTTTAGATACAACCAATATAATACTTTAGATAACATAATTGAATTATAAATAATAAAAATAAGCCCTAAGGGAGCAGGGCTTATTCAATAGGGGTCATTACTTTACTACTTCATTAATTTAACATATTAAATTACTAAAGTCACGACCAAATTTATAATTTGTAGAATATTTTCTATGTTGATCCAGGATTTTTCATTAGAAAAGTATCTAATGACCCGTAGTTCAATTGTTTAATGTTGAATTTTTAGAGAATACATCGATTAAACCAAGTTATGGTAATTTATATATCCTATATTAGAAAAGACAAGAAGAGAAGTAAGAAAATTTTTCTTCTTGTCTTTTCATAATTAATGTACAACTAAACGTTAGGCATTTCTTCGCTTAAATGATCTTAGTATTAGACTTAGAATGAAGATCAACACGATTGCCCCAATTAATGCAGGGAAAATGTAAAATCCACCTGTTTCCGGTCCCCATTGGCCAAGTAGAAAGTTCCCTAACCAAGAACCAATAAATCCGGCAATTATATTACCAATAATACCTCCAGGGACGTCTCGTCCAACAATTAAACTTCCTAACCAACCTAAAATTCCTCCTATAATTAATGACCAAATAAAGCCCATAATTCTTTTGCCTCCTTATGTTGTAAGTTATTATTCATATGCCCAAATTTAGTGGTTTCTAATCATTTTCTCGTGAAAATTAAGGAATCTCTCTATTTAGAAAAACTAGCAAGATTGATTTTTATAACGCAATATCGTATCAAAATCAAAGTGTTTAAGATATTCAAGATATTAACAATAGGTCATTGCTAAGCCAAAAAAATCGATAAAAAAAGCCTCACGTAGAGGCGTAAATAATAGAGAGAAATTTTATGAAATATCCGAGAACACTCGTGACTTTAGTCATGAGAGGTTCAGAATGAAATTATTTATTATCTTTAAATACGTGTTCAAAAAGGCGATAAATTAGAAGCAAGAAGATCAAGGCGGCGCTGTTTTGAGGACGGGAAAAACGAGCGGGCGTCGAGAATTCGTAGCTTATCATTTGTTGACTTTTTGAACAACCTCTTTAATAAATTCCATCTTCCAACTAAAATATTCATTATCAGGATTTTTCTCATATCTTAGATTTGCGTCAAATTTATTACCTTTTTTACTTGTCAAACCTTTGACTGTCGTTACTCCATTTTTCAAAAGCATTTTCACCATTGTCTTTGTTGGTTTTTTCTTCATCGATGCTAAAAATTTATCGTTTTTCCATATGACAAATTTACAACCATTTTTCCAGTTACTGCAACCAAAGCCCTTTTGCCCCTCTATAATTTCATGACCACAAAGAGGACATTTTCCAAGAACCTTAATTGATTTCTTTTCTTTAGTCACTTCATTAATAATAATATCTTTGTCGTTTTTAATTGTATTAACAGACTTAGTTGTAAAGTCAAAAATTAAGTTCAAGAAATTTTCCTTAGTAAACTTTTGTTTCTCGATATCTGACAATGTTTTTTCTAATCTACCTGTAAATTCCAAATCAAATAATTCTTTTACAGGAAATGTTTCAACTAATTTTCTACCTAATTCAGTACAAATTAAATTTTTATTTTGAGACGCCATGTAGCCTACATCTTTAAGTTTTTTTATTATTTCTGCACGTGTAGCTGGAGTGCCAATACTATAACCGCTTAAAATAGCGGCCATCATTTCTTCACTGTTTTCATCCTCTTTGTCTTTGCCCTTGCCGCATGTTTCCATAACTCTTAGTAACGTTTTTTCTGTATGATGCTTAGGTGGTTTCGTCACATGAGATGTCAATTTGTGATCTATAATATTAACAACCTCATCTATATTTACCAAAGGAAGGATAGTATCTTTAGATTCAATTTTCTCAACCTTTTTCCATCCTTCAACAAGCTGAACTTTCCCTTTTGATGTAAACAGACCTTTTATTTTATCATTATTAACTTTGGTCATTATTTTAGTTTCTTCATGCTCAGCAATAGGCATAAACTGCATGATAAAACGATTTTTAATAGCATGATAGATGATTTCTTCATCCCTCGTTAATGATTTTGGAAGTAAATAGGTTGGAATGATGGCACTATGGCTCTCTACTTTTGAATTATTAAAAACACGTTTCTTTTTTGCAAATGTAATTTCATTTTCATACGGCAGCCCTTTTTTTAAATTATTGAGTACCTTTGCTACTTTATCCACTAAGCTTTCTTCTAACACCACACTTGCAGTACGTGGGTACGTAATATATTTTTTTTCATAAAGGGATTGGGCTACTTTCAAGACTTTATCTGAAGTCCAGCCTTTGTATTTACTAGTAATAAAACCTTGTAAGTTAGAAAGGTTAAATAAGTATGGAGGATATTCTTTTTTACGTTCAACTTTTTTGTCTAGAATCGTTGCTGTTTGATTGATTAGCGCTTGTTGTATTAATTTCAGAGTTTCTTTACTTTTAAATTTTTCCTTTTCATTCTCCACATAAGTACCTTCGTACTCTATATCGTCTTTTGTTTTAAAAGTAGCTACTAATTTAAAATAATCCTCTGGAACAAAATTTTCTATTTCTTTATCTCGATCATAAATGATTTTTAATGTAGGAAGCAGCACCCTTCCAATATTTAGAGCCTTTCCAGATCCCTTCTGATACTTTAATGTAGCCACTGATGTTAAATTAATGCCAATGACCCAATCAGCCCATTGGCGGCTTATACCAGCGGCTTGAAGAGGTCTCATTTCAGTATTAGGCTTAATATTTTGAAGTCCTTTTAACACTTCGTCCGGTGTCCACTCATTTAATAAAAGACGATATACTTGTTTCTGGGTCTTAAGATTATAAATGATTGTATCTCCAATAATTTGACCCTCTCTATCAAAATCACAGGCAGATATAATCATATCCACATCATGACGTTTGATTAAACTATAAATGATTTTTAGTTGCTTTCTTGCACCAGAGTCTTCTTTTCCTCGGTTTCGGGGATCACTTTTTACTTTGTATCGAAAACGATGTGGAATAAAGGGAAAGTTTTCCATGCGCCATTTGGCCATCTTCTCATCATAATCTTTGGCATCAAGAAGTTGCAAAAGATGACCAAAAGCCCATGTAATAATGTATCCATTACCTTCAAAATACCCATTGTTCCTACCCTTAATCTTTAAAGCATCTGCAATATTTTTTGCGACAGATGGTTTCTCAGCAATTACTACTTTTGTCATTTTTCAACCTCTTACTACTATTAATATTTGATCGCCGGGCTTCTCGGCAATAATCCGCGCCAGTCTCCCTTGATTTATCTCTAAAGTTACTTTTTAATTGTGAGTTGAAAAGTTTTTTTGTTTACAGTCGAATCGATAGAGGCCACATAAGCGTTTAAATCGTGTTGAGCTCTAGATGCTTTATTCGCTGTGTTTGTTCCATACTTTCCCAAATAGATTTTGAATTTTTCGGTGATTTTTTGGTGACTCTTTTGATCAATGTTCTGGCTACTTTCCATAAACGTACAGCATAAATCATTCTCTTTAGGTGTATAATGAAGCCAACTTTTATCTGTGTTATTTTCATTTGAAAAAGCAAAAACTTGCATATCTCGCTTATCATCTAAACCTCCGATAGTAATAAAAATAGGCGCTTTTTCATATGGAATTTTGCTGATTTTTGTATGATATGTATGAACAAGGTCAATTAAATCATAGCCATGGTCTTGATAGACAAGCTCTTTCTTTATTTGATCAAAGAGACCTTTATCGCCTGTAAAAGCAAAGAATTGGTCTGGGCTAATCTTTATGAAATGAGGCGTATCTTCACTTAATATCGTTATTTCCCCATCTTTTTGATCTTGAGTATGTAGACCATCACTCAAAACGTTCAAGTAATCTTTAGTTGCGACAACTGATACAAAACCCATGACGATTCCCCCTGTTCTTAGAGTTCTAATCATATTGTATCATATTGAAATTTGGATAAGGATAAAGAGGTATTAATTGAGTTATTACAAATGCGGGAAGGCTATATGAAGGATTCAGTCATTTCTTTCTTATAAGCGGCGATCAAACATGTAGCTGTTGATTTCAACTTAAGGCAACTGAGAGCTATATTTAACAACGCCTTATACAGGAAATTGAGGCTCTCAATATTTAACACCAATCAATCTAGGAAACTATGAAGTGATTTTCTCATCATAAAAAATGATTTCAATTAAGCTAATAAGACATCCCATGATAATTCCTGATGCCAGGCTATTTAGATCAACGGTATTTGATATCATGAGGAAACCTATGATAAGGAGATAAAAAATAATATTTTGGGTTCTCTTTTTATTTTTTAACCGTTTGGTTCGTTTTTGCAACGGACCAAAAAGATGTAAAATACTTCTATTTAATCCATGAAAAAGCACTTTGAATATCATCATGGAAACAAGCATGGTAATGAGTAAAATAATATAATCGGTCAACCACATAAAATCATCCTCACAGTCATCATTTAACCTATCAGCCCATTATAATTTTTTAGTTGAAATTTCTCATATATTTAATATTCTACATGACGGCTATAGATTCCTGCCCAATTTCTACATCATTTGACAATCACAGAATAAAAATTAAATAAAAGCTATAACATAAGTTTCTTTTCAACGTGATCTTTTTTTATATGGACTTCCTTAATTAAGGAATACAATAAAGAAAATGGGTTAATAATAAAACTATGGGCGGAACTAATCATAAAGTACTTCCACATGCCATTGATTATTCATCCGTTCCTAATGATACCCCTGATAACGATTAGGGGTATTTTTCTGTGTTGATTGCAAGCTTACTATCCTTTTTCTTATTTACTCTACTTAAAGTTTTTTATCACGCTTTAACGATAAGTAAGACCCCCTCCTCAAGATTCTGAGTCTTGATCATGAAGGTCTTCTAAATTTAAACAAGCTCACGTTAATAGATAACAGAAAGAAGGATTCAATATTTCCTGTCTTTTATCAGTTTTTTGTTGTTGATTTTAAGCCCATTATCGATACTTTTTGGTTAGGGCATTTACGGTAGCTGTTCTAACAAGTGGTCTAAGACTTTTATTAAACCTATGGACTTTAAAAGTGATCTCCATACTATCTGGATTATCGCTGATTGCATTTGGTATTTACTTCGGGACTTAGGGTATTCGTACTCTAATGGGTTAATTTTTATATAAGTCGAAAGAAGTGATTAATTCAGGTAACGACCGTAATCCGGAATGGCTAATTGATCAAAATTTGTTGCAAGAGTTGTCAGTCCATCCTCGAGTGTAACGCCTTGTGCAGGCATACCATGACCAGTAACCGCTACTTTTGGTTTTAGAGCTTGTAATTTTTCTACTGATTTCCATGCCTTCTGCCAATCCATAGTTAAATATCTTGGTGGGCCACTAATTTTTAAATTTTGAACAAGGACATTAAGCAAGGAGTCTTGTTTGACAGTAATAAAAGCATCCCCCGCAATTAAAGATTGGTCCCTATTTCTAAATAATGATACATGCCCTGGTGTGTGTCCGGGAGTATGAATCCAGCACCATTCTGGCATTTCAGGAATAAGATTATTTGCTGGTAAAGCCTGGACATGCTTTCCTAAATTGATGGGGTCATGTGGAAGTATGGCAGACATTTTAGCAATTAATCCACCCTCGACAGTTGGATCTGGCTCTGGATAACTTCTTTGTCCTTTTAAATAAGGTAATTCCAACTCATGCGCGTAGACTGGAACGTGCCAATAATTGACCAAGTCAACGATCGCTCCGACGTGATCAAAGTGCCCATGAGTGAGAATCATCATTTTAGGCGGTTTAGAACCAAACCTATTTTCTGCTTCACAAACAATTTTATTAGCTGATTTGGGCATTCCCGCATCGATCAAAATCCACTCATCATTCTTTTCTGGATTACCCACAAAACAAATATTAACGATCTGAATGGTATAACAATAAAGATCTTTTAACACTTCCTGACCTAAACCCGAGTTTATAGACGTCATCGGTATATATTTATAATCATCACTATAGTGCATATCTTCGTGCATTAACCCATTCTCCCTTTAGAATCAATTTATGACCCTATTATCCCCCTTTCTACCCTATCGCTATTCGGATAATAATCGATAACATGATCTAGAGCAAGATAGACCTTCACAAAAGTCATGTATCAAAATAAAAATGTAACTATCCTTTAGTCAAGAGTCGTAAAACTCGGAGGATTACAATTGGTTTCCTGTGCTCCAGGATCACAAATAATCTGAATGAAAAGAATAAATCACAATGGTCGTATTTACCATTATTGGGGGTTGGCTGTACTATTGGAACAGGCTATTTTCTTGGATCTAGTATTGGTATCATAACAACCGGTCCCTCGATCGTTTTTATTAATTATAAGGAATAAAGATAAATGAATAAAAGCGAATTACATTATTTAATTCTTAACCTTTGATTTGGAAAAATGATATCTGATTTCAAGCTATTCAATGATTTAATTTTTCTTACCGAAGTATGGTATTTAATGGCTATTTTACCTAGATAATCTCCTCTATTGACTTTATAGTACTTCTTAGACGTGGTTAAAGATGTTGAATTTGATCGAGGAATTTTTAGCCTTTGGTTTATACGGATGATATTCGCATTTTTGATGTGATTTACAGACTTTAATTTAGATACGGTTGTTCTTAATTTAGAAGCAATTTCACTTAAAGTATCCCCAAACTTGACTTTATAGAAGGTTTGTTTAGTCTTTAAATTTGTGGTCGTTTTTGTTGTAAGCTTACTATTACTTATATTGACTTTAGCAGGTTTAACACCCGACTTCAATTTTGAAAGTAAAGCGATATTTTGCGACGCGGTCCCTGAATAATTGATAATACCATAGGATTTGGCTAATTTCACACGATTGTTATATGAAGGATTCATGTTTTTGGATTTCATGTAATTAACGAGGGATACCGTTTTTATTTGTTTAACCCCCTTAGTAGATGATTGGGTTTGCTTAGTATACTTTCCCGCATAATCCTCACTCGCATCAAAATTCCCATAGTTTTTCAATCCCAAGAAATAATAGTCACTTGTCCATTGCCAGGCGCCTTTTCCATGACTAAATATTGCTGTTGGTTTATTTTTTATTGGATTTTTGGGATAAGAGGCTAGCCAAGGTTTCGTAATAATTAAAGATTCGGGATCTAAGCGATTATTATAAAAATAAGAACCAGTATATATATCAACCTTAGGATATCCTAATCGTTTCATCTCTTTAATAAATGTGTTCGTATACCCAGTTAATTTCTTTGGGCTTTGCGATAGATTCATAGCTTCAATATCAACAACAACATAGCCATCTTTTGTCTTATTAAACCCGACTAATCTTAATTTTTTATCAAACCAGTCGGCCTCTAATTTGGCTTTCAAATGACTATTGTAATGAGCAAAGTGATAAGCATTAACGACCAAACCAGCCTGTTTTGCGTTCGCGATGTTAACGCTTGCCGCAGGATCAACATGGTAAGTTCCTTCGCTTACCTTAACAACAACACTTTTTGTTCCGCTATTTTTTATCATTTGATAGAAGGCAAGCGGTAAGCCGCTTTGTCGATTGTGGTGGGATACATCTATAAAGTCAGCATCGGGCTTTTCTGCCAAACTACTTGGTATAAATAAAAAAACGACCCCGAAGGAGAAGGCCAGTATGAATATATATTTAAACCATTTATTCAAATTAAAATTCCCCTTCCTACTATATTTGCTCTTTCTTTATCCTATTCAAAAGCCCGATAATCGTGTTTGTTGAGTTCTATAGCACGGTTTTCATCTTTATCAGCATTTATACCTTTCGGTTATGTCATTTATTGCATATCTTATACTGAATAATCATAAGGGGGTGTTTTTATGGGATACGATGGTGGAAATAGTTACGGCAATGGATTTGCCTTAATCGTTGTTCTATTTATCTTGCTTATTATTGTTGGTGCATTTTATTGCTACTAATTTTAAAATGTATTCATATCTCGACTCCTTTAAGATAGAAAAAAATCCCTTGATACGAATGTATCAAGGGATTCTCTTAATCTATTATTAATATAAGTTGAGGTATTGATCACGTTCCCAAGGGTGAACTTGAGTGCGGAACATATCCCATTCAATTTCTTTAGCTTCAAGGAAACGAGTAAGAACGTGTTCACCAAGAGCTTCAGTGATAACAGGGTCACCACTCATGACATCAAGAGCTTCTTTAAGCGTTGATGGAAGATCATGAATTCCGAGTTCTTCACGTTCTTCTTTATCCATAACATAAATGTTACGGTCAACTGGAGCCGGTGGAGTTGCTTTAGATGTTACTCCATCAAGACCAGCTGCTAGTAATACAGCCATACCTAAGTAAGGGTTTGTGGAAGGATCAACACTACGTACTTCAATACGAGTTCCCACTCCACGTGACGCTGGGATACGAATAAGTGGGCTGCGGTTTCTGAGAGACCAAGCGATATAACTTGGAGCTTCATAACCTGGCACCAAACGTTTATATGAATTGACGGTTGGGTTTGTTACTGCAGTAAACGCACGAGCGTGTTTAACGATACCTGCAATAAATTGTTTAGCTGTTTCACTTAAACCGTCAGCAGAAGATTCATCGTAGAACGCATTTTCATTGCCTTTAAACAATGACATGTTTGCGTGCATACCTGAACCGTTCACTCCAAAGAGAGGTTTTGGCATAAACGTTGCATGCAAGCCATGTTGACGTGCAATTGTTTTAACAACTAATTTAAATGTTTGGATGTTGTCACAAGTTGTAACCGCATCAGCATATTTAAAGTCAATTTCGTGTTGTCCTGGAGCTACTTCATGGTGAGAAGCTTCAATTTCAAATCCCATGTCTTCAAGCTCAAGAACGATGTCACGACGACAATTTTCACCTAAGTCAGTTGGGGCTAAATCAAAGTAACCACCTTGGTCGTTTAATTCAAGAGTTGGTTCACCTTTTTCGTCAACTTTGAATAAAAAGAATTCTGGTTCTGGTCCGATGTTGAAACTAGTAAAACCAAGTTCTTCCATTTTTTTAAGTTGACTTTTCAAAATACTACGTGGATCTCCTGCAAAAGGTGTTCCGTCTGGATTGTGAATGTCACAAATCATACGTGCGACTTTACCTTTTTCAGCAGTCCATGGGAAGACCACCCAAGTATTATAATCAGGATATAAAAGCATATCTGATTCTTCAATGCGAACAAATCCTTCAATTGACGAGCCATCAAACATAACTTTATTGTCGAGAGCTTTTTCCAATTGATCGACAGGAATTTCAACATTTTTTATGATTCCTAATAAATCTGTAAATTGTAAACGAATAAATCTTACGTTTTCTTCTTTAGCAATTTTTAGAATGTCTGACTTGCTATAATTCTTTGCCATGTGTGATCCTCCCCAAAATCTTTTATCTTTTTTTAGTAAAACCATTTATACAAAGGAATTATTTTTGGTTAAAAAACCTCGAGAATTCTCCTTGTATCGCTGCTTGATCCCCAAACTTACCTGCATTTATTAATTCGCTTTTTAAATATTTCATTAAATCAGCATCAGATAAGTCAGACTTCTTTTGTTTTACAACATTTAGGGGTTGATTGGCTTCAACAGGTTTTGAACTAAGTACGTGCTTAATACCGGCCAAGTTCACACCTTCGTCCAATAAAGACTTGATGTCTAGCAACTTCTCAACGTCATTAAACGAAAAGACGCGCCTATTTCCTTCTGTTCGTTCGGGCTCTATTAAGGCATTCTCTTCATAATAACGAATTTGGCGAGCAGTTAATCCAGTTAGGTTTTGAACAATACCCATTGAAAATAAAGGCATTGAACGACGTAGACGATCGTCCATATTCAAACCCCCCTTCAACATTTAATATTATACGGTACGCAAAATATGATGTCAAACTATGTTACATTTTCTTACAGAAAAAATATGATAAATTGATAATTTTTTTCATTTTCGACATATTTTCTTCAAATTTAGCCCTTAAGCAGAAGTTAACAACCTTTTTCGATGATATATTTATTTCCACTGACTCATCAGTTGATCTAACGTGGTAATCAATGCCACTTTAACATGCTCATAGGTAAGACCACCTTGAACGAATACCGTGTAAGGCTGCCGGATTGGTCCATCTGCAGATAATTCTATACTTGCTCCTTGAACAAAGGTTCCTGCAGCCATAATCACTTTATCTGAATAACCCGGCATTGGACTTGGATACGGGGTCACATGTGAGTTAATGGGAGAAGCCATTTGAATACCTTGACAAAAGGTGACCATATCTTGTTCATTCTCAAAAGTGACTGATTGGATAAGATCTGTTCGTTTAGTATCCCATTTTGGTGTTGTAGACATACCTAACTCTTCCATCAAAGCCGCTGTGAATATGGCTCCCTTTAAAGCCTGGCTAGTGACATGTGGTGCAAGAAAAAAGCCTTGATACATATCAGATAGGTGTGTTAGAGTTGGGCCCACTTCTTTTCCCAATCCCGGGGCAGTTAGTCTTTCCGCACATCGCTCAACAAGATGCTCTTTACCTACAATATAACCTCCTACTTTAGCTAATCCACCACCCGGATTTTTAATTAATGAACCTGCTATGAGATCTGCACCAACATGACAAGGCTCTTTTAATTCAACAAATTCACCGTAACAATTATCAACAAAAACAATAACGTTTGGATGAGCTTTTTTGATACATTGTATGACTTCTTTAAGCTGATCAATGTGAAAAGAAGGCCTTCTCGCATACCCGCAGGAACGCTGCAGGGCAATCACTTTTGTTTTTGAAGAAATAGATTGAATCACTTTCTCCGTATCTATTTTATGATCTTTCAAAGGGATAATTCTTGATTCAATTTGGAAGTCTTTAAGCGAACTTTGACCTTTTCCATTTATACCTAAAACACCTTCCAACGTATCGTACGGCTTCCCAGTGATATACATGAGCTCATCACCCGGACGCAACACACCAAAAAGAGCCACAGTGATGGCATGTGTGCCTGATATCAACTGTGGTCTCACTAGTGCAGCTTCTCCGCCAAATACATCCGCGTAGATAGCCTCTAATCCTTCTCGACCAAAATCGTCATATCCATAACCCGTTGACCCGTTCAAGTGGGAATCGCTAATTTGATGTTCACGAAAACTTTGAAGAACTTTAAATTGATTCGTTTGTGCAACTTTCTCAATTTCATCGAAACGTTCTGCAATCTTTTTTTCAATATGATCTGTCATTTCTTCTAAATAAGAGCCATGTTTCAATTCACTATACATTTCGTTTCTTTCTCCTTACTCTGTCTGCATAGGTGGCAAAATTTTCCCGGCTAATGGGTGGTTTGGATGGATGTAACCCGTAAATTCAAATTGTTCTTCGGACTCTATCCAAGTCTGACTCATTATGATCGTTTTATCTTTCAACTGATCGATAAGATGACCTTGAGTCGACGCGACTTTCATTCGATAAGGTGTCATCTGATCAATAATCTGTTCCTGTATCCGTTCCTTAAGCCTTAAAATATCTTGTCCACTCTTAGCAGATATTAATATAGCATCCTTTGGTGTAATAAATGAAGTGGTCAGTTGATCTTTTTTATTGAAAACTTTTAGACTTGGAATATGCCCTGCACCAAGTTCTTCTAATAGACCATTGACTGTTTTCTCATGTTGTAACATATCTGTCGATGAAACATCAATCACATGAAGAATGAGATCTGCTTGGCTTGCCTCTTCTAACGTTGATCTGAATGCCGCAACTAATGTTGTTGGTAAATCTTGAATAAATCCAACGGTATCCGATACAAGTGAAATAAATCCATTTGGACAAATTAATCGTCTCGTTAATGGATCGAGCGTGGCAAATAATCGGTTTTCTTCGTATGTTCTTTCTTCAGTTAACTGATTAAAGATAGTTGATTTTCCAGCGTTTGTATATCCAACAAGAGCAATTTGAAATTGGTCATTTTGGTGTCGTCTTTCCCTATAACGTTCTCGATGGTGAACAACAGTTTCAAGTTGCTTCTTTATGTCGGAAATCCGTTTTCTTATGTATCGTCTGTCTGTTTCAAGCTTGGTTTCACCTGGACCTCTTGTGCCAATTCCCCCTCCTAATCGGGATAACGTCGTTCCTATTCCACTTAACTTAGGAAGTAAGTATTGAAGCTGCGCCAGCTCGACTTGTAGTTTCCCTTCTCGAGAAAAAGCCCTCATCGCAAAAATATCTAAAATTAATTGCGTGCGGTCAATCACTTTTGCTTCAAGTTTCTCGTTTAACCTTCCCAATTGTCCTGGGGTTAGTTCACTATTAAAGATAATCGTACTGGGCTCTAGAGCCTTATCTAGAGCTTCAAGCTCATCCAATTTTCCCTTTCCAATATATGTACCAACATCTATTTTTTGTCGTTTTTGCACAACCGTTGAGATGACTTCTCCCCCGGCTGTATCCGTGAGTTCAGCCAACTCCTGCATAGAGGAATCAAATGCTTGATCTGAATGATGAGGTAGTTGACAGCCGACCAATATGACTTTTTCCATTAGTTTCACAACCTTTGTCCCGATTCATAGACCGTTACTTACGACATTAGTCTAACCCATTTACGATTCATTTAATGACCTAAATCTTTGTTCTCTTCAATGATAAGGTCACAAGCTCTAACCGTCAATAAGGACTCTCGATCAAAGCGACCTTCTTTAAGTAATCTAACAGCTTGTTGTCGAATCATTTTCTCAATAAGGTTTCTAACGAATCTTCCATTACTGAAGGATTCACTTTCCTCCATAGTTTTATTATCTAAATATCGCTTTAACTTTTTCTCCGCTTCGGATGTTAATTTGTATTCTTGTTCATCAAGCATTTGATGTGCAATCATAAGCAATTCGCTGCCACTATAATTTGGAAAAGAAATAATTATTGGGAATCTTGAGGGTAATCCAGGGTTTTGTGATAAAAAATCTTCCATTTCGTCTGAATATCCCGCTAATATTAAAATAAAATCCTCCCGTAAATCTTCCATTTGTTTGACAAGAGTATCAATCGCCTCTTTACCGAAATCTTTTTCTCCTCCACGAGCTAGAGAATAAGCTTCATCAATAAACAATATACCGCCTTTTGCCTTTTTAACCAATTCTCGCGTCTTTTGAGCAGTTTGTCCAATATACTCTCCAACAAGATCTGCCCTTTCAGCTTCTATAAGATGCCCTTTGGAGAGGATTTCCATGTCACACAGAAGTTCACCTAATAGTCTTGCAACGGTTGTTTTACCCGTTCCAGGGTTTCCTTTGAAGAGCATGTGAAGAGATTGTGAAGGTACCTTTAAATTTTTCTCTCCCCGCCGTTGGTTGACGTAGAGCCAAGCATAGATTTCTTTAACGATTTTCTTCACTTCTTCAAGTCCAATGAGTTTACTTAATTTACTCTCTATGAGCTCAAGTGGCTGATGTTTTAACCTCTCTTCTCGGTAATTAGGTAACACAGCCGTATCATTGGATTTCTTTTGGTTAAATATCACATTAATTTGACTTTTTTTCGTAAAAGTATACGATTCAGACACACATTCCACCTCACTGTTTCATTGCATACTTTAATCTATACAGTTATAGGCATTGGCTCAACGAGTTTCACCATTAATTTTTTAAAATAAAATCATGATCTAGAAAAAAGAAATGAAGTCATGTTATTTATAATCGTATGTTAAAAAATTGTCTTTCAGAAGTTTTTTTAAAATGAATGCGGCAAAAATAGAATGCTTAATGTCTTCCGAACCTTGCACTTTTTCGAGAATTAATTCTTTGTAGCTTTGGTAGCAGGTTCACCTTCTTCTTTCTTACCCGAACTAAGAAAACGACATCCCTTAAGGTATTTTTTTTACATTAAGACATAAAAAATGTCTCTAGCAATGGGCTAGAGACATTTTTCTGTTTTAAAGATACTCCTTTGTAAAGGTTTCAAATAAATGGAGATTATCCCCATCGATTTTCTTATACTTATCGTTCAAAAAGGTAGAATGAACAGGTTCATTTATCCTCTTGATTATTAAGTTGAACGGACCTTGAGGGAGCAAATGTTGAGATTGCATGTTTAAAAATGAGCTGCTGTTTTCCATCAGTTTCTAATAGGACAGTGAAATTATCAAAACTTTTGACCAGACCTTTTAATTGGAATCCATTTAGTAAAAAAACCGTCACTAAAATGTTTTCTTTGCGCAATTGATTTAAAAAAGTATCTTGAATATTAATATTCGGTTTCATGGTAGTATTCCTCCTCTTTTCTCTCTAAACCTATTATTCGACTCTAATATCATAATTTCCTGCAACAAATGTCATTATAACGACAATAATCAAAGAAAACATGAAAAAGCCTGTCTATGGTTAACTTAGCGATCAATGTTCCTCATAATAAAGATGAAAGATGAAAGATTGTATATTAAAGATAATACAAATGTTTCAAAAGTCTTCCAAAAATCGTCTATCTAACAATATAGGCAAATATAAGTTAGTTTTATACCTATGACATATTGACTTGTTTTTTTCACATGTCTAATAAATGACGTTTCTCTAACATTAAAAAATTCACTCAACAAGATCACTATCCACTTAATTACACATTACATTGGCTGTAATCCTTGCTTTTCTAAAAAAAGGGCAATCTCATCGACTTTATGTGAAAAATTTTGAATGGCATGATCCATGTTGAACCAATTGACATCCATTTGATGCTTAAACCATGTAAATTGTCGCTTAGCATAGCGTCTTGAATTTCTTTTCATTAAACTTATGGCTTCATCTAGTGAACATTCTCCATCAAAATAGAGAAATAATTCTTTATATCCGATGGCTTTAGCCGCTTGACTCTCTCTAATATTTAAATCATATAAGTTCTTCGCTTCATCTAATAACCCATTTTTTATCATCTGATCGACTCGATCGTTGATACGCGAATAGAGAAGTTCCCTTTCCATAGTTAAACCAATAACGATGATATCGAATAACGGTTCTAACCTATTTGAGTCATCAGATTTATCCCCTTTTCCATCATTTGAATAAGCCTTTTCAAGCGCACGAATGATGCGTTGAATGTTATGAGGATGAATGGTTTTAGCAGCGTCGGGACTTAAGGATTGAAGGTGTTGATGAAGAAAATCCGAACCTTCCCTACTTGCCATCTTTAGAAATTTTTGACGGAGATCTTCATTTGCTTTTACTTCAGAAAATTGATAGTTATAAAGAGCTGCCTTAATATACAGTCCCGTTCCTCCAACAAAAATAGGACACTTTTCCCGTAAATGTATCTCTTTAATATATTCCCTAGCGTCTCTCTGGTAATCTGCTACGGTATAAGCTTCATCAGGATAGCATATATCAAAAAGATGATGAGGAATTCCTTCTTTTTCATCCTCTGTTATTTTAGCTGTTCCGATGTTTAGACCCTTATAAACTTGCGTGGAATCGCCATTAATCACTTCTCCATTAAATCGTTTTGATAATTCTACACTCATCTTAGTTTTGCCAACCGCGGTTGGCCCAACGATGACAATGACTTTTTCCTTCATTCTGATTCCTTTCTTATTAAATCAGCTATCTTATAGTTATATTAAACATGATATCCAATAGGTATATATTTATCTATATATTCGCTATAAATACTAAATATATTCTTTAAACGGCCCGGAATAATATGTAATATTATATTTTCTTGTATTGATATAAAATTTCTTTATCACTCTAAAACATAAAAGCGTTTACTGTATACGCTTTAGTTTCTTACCGCTCCCTTTTTTGTGAGAACGGCAAGAAATTAAATTACATTTAATGTTTTTCTAAAATCGTTAACCCTCTTTTTAATGCAGCATCCTTGATTAATTCTAATTCTTGATACATAGCTTCTGATAATATACCTTTGTCAATATTATTTTTGATTTCAAAATAAAACTGAATTAAAACATCATTTGGTAATTTTTCATAAAAAGTAATAACACTCACCTCTAAATTCTTGCCCTTCCCAACAAAAAAGAGGTTACTGTTTCTACATGCTATGTATATGCAATGTGCTTGGTAACATATTGTGTGACCAATCACAAATTGATATTAACATTAAATTTAGAGTTTTTCCATTATTTTATTTGTTTTTTAATTTGATATTGTTAATAAACTGGATTATAAAATTGATCATTCATGAATATCTTCTCTTTCATTTGCAAATTCTATAATAGAGGAGGGAGTCAAGTGATCCTATTAATTTCTATTATTATTAGTGCACTGATTATCATAGGTATTCTTTACTTTGTAAACAAGGCACTAAAGAAATCTAAACTTAGTAAAGTCGATAAAGCCGTTTGTCTGTCTTCACTCAGCTTTTTTCTGAGTCTCCTTTTCTTAATATGTGGATATGAAATTACCCACCTTTTCTTTTATTAGGTTAATGTAATTAATCATTTTACATCACACGTTTAAACATTTTTTCCATTTCATAGGTGGAGAATTTAATAATGACCGGACGACCATGTGGACAAGTGAACGGATCTGAAGCTTGCCTCAATTGATCAAGCAAAGCTTCTATTTCATCATCTCTTAAATAGCGATTCGCTTTAATTGACCCTTTACAAGACATCATAATAGCAAGAGACTCCCGTAGATTTTTTATTGAAATATGACGTTCTTGTATTAACTGATGCACAATGTCCTCTATTGTCTCTTTTTCTTTTCCTTTAGGAAACCACCTTGGATGTGATCGCACGATCAACGTGTGTTGTCCAAACTCTTCAAAATATAATCCAATGTCTTCAAGATAATGTTTATACTCATGAATGGTTGCATATTCAGCTGCAGTAAATTCAAAAGTTAAAGGAACAAGGAGTTCTTGTACTTCTTTCGTGGTCTGTCCTACCTTCTCACGAAAAAATTCATACTTGATTCTTTCTTGTGCTGCATGTTGATCTATAATATAAAGTCCCTCTTCATTTTGGGCGAGGATATAAGTCCCGTGCATTTGACCAATTGGATACAGTTTGGGAATTCGTGAAGAAATCTCCTCTTCCTTCGACGGTTCTATTGGACTCTTATCCAAAGTTCTCCAGTCATTTTCAACATCTACATCGTTTTTTACTTCATTTACTTGCTCAATTTCTAATGTTTCTTCATGCACCTCTGATGGTAAGGATTCTGAATAAAGTGGGTCTTGGAGACGACTAGAATTTGGATTTTTTTGGATATCCTTAACTTCTATTTCAAACGTATCTTTGTCACTGAATGTCGTCTCCATTGATTGTTCTGTATTTGAGTTAACGTCTTCAAATTTTAAAAACTGTTGCTTTGAGATTACCTTTTCTTTTCTTTCTTTTTTTGGTACCTCAGGTATAAGATTCTCTTGGTGAAAACGGGCTCTGACGGTATTTTCGATTAACTCACATAGTTCATTTTCTTTACTTATCCGCGCTTCGAGTTTTGCTGGATGGACGTTCACATCAACTAACGTTGGATCCATTGTAATGTGCAAAATTGCGATAGGATTTCGACCGATCGGTAAAAGTGTATGATAGCCATTCGTTATCGCATTAAAAAGGCGGAAGTTCTTAATGTATCTTCCATTAATGAAGATATAGACATATTGACGCCCTGCACGAGTAAGTTCAGGTTTAACAAGTAAACCATGAATTTTAAAATCAAGTGATTCCCCTTTAAAAGGCAATGTTTTTCTAGCTGTTTGAATTCCATATATAGCGGCCAAAACTTGAGCTAAGTCACCACTACCATTTGTTTGGAATAGTAACTTATCATTATGCTTTAAGGTGAATCTCGTATTCGGGTAGCTTAAAGCCAGCCGATTCATCATATCTGTGATTTTACCAAGTTCGGTATGAATGGTTTTTAAATATTTTAATCTTGCCGGTGTATTATAAAATAGATGAGTGACAGTAATAATACTTCCTTTTCGACTTTGGGCATGGTTCTTTTCAATCACACGCCCACCTTCTAATTTAAGGTGTGTGCCAGGCCCCTCCCCAGTTGACGTTACGAGATCTAGGTACGAGACTGATGCAATACTTGGAAGAGCTTCTCCTCGAAATCCTAGCGATCGAATATGAAAAAGATCCGATTCATGGTATATTTTACTCGTAGCATGTCGTTCAAATGCAATTTCACAATCTTCTGGAGCAAAACCATGACCATTATCAGCGATTCTTATTTTCTTGAGACCGCCTTCTTCAACTTCAACCTCAATCACTGTTGCTTTAGCATCAATCGCATTCTCAACAAGTTCTTTGATTATCGAAGCAGGTCGCTCTACCACTTCTCCTGCAGCAATTTTGTTTGCTAGTGGTTCACTCAGTCGTTTGATGATTCCCAACATAATCACTCCCCTGACTGATTATTCATTTTGTTACGAACGGGTTGCCACGTTTATATCATCGTTTATTTCAATTTCTTTTGTAATAAAAATAATTGATTCATGGCATCCATCGGCGTCATCATCATTAATTCAAGATTTTTAAGAGCTTGAAGGACATCTTCTTCTTTCTTTGAGTAACCTTTATTTTGTTGCTCCGACGTCGCTTGATCGGGAAAGAAGTTAAGTTGCTCGGACCTAGTTTCAGCATGATTTTGTTCAATTGTTACTGCCGTTTCTTCGTTTCTGTCCACATCTGATTTAAATTCTTCCCGGCTCTCATTCACTATTTTATCGGGTTTTTTTTCTTCCAAATCCGCGAGTATCGTGGTTGCTCGATTTAATAATGAGTGCGGGAGACCAGCAAGTTCAGCAACATGAATACCATAACTTTTATCAGCTTGTCCACGCTTAACTTTATGGAGAAACACGACATGTCCGTTCTCTTCAACCGCTTGAACATGAACATTTTCAAGTTTTGGCAACGTTTGATCTAGAAAAGTCAGTTCATGATAATGTGTAGAAAATAATGTTTTACAAGAAATATGATGATGGATATGCTCAACGATGGCTTGTGCTAGTGCAATACCGTCATAAGTAGACGTTCCACGTCCAATTTCATCTAAAAGAATAAGACTATCCTGCGTAGCATGTGTTAACGCATACTGTGCTTCTAGCATTTCCATCATAAAGGTACTTTGACCAGAAACAAGATCATCCGTCGCACCTATCCGCGTAAAAATCTGATCAAAGATCGGCAATGTCGCCTTTGTGGCCGGAACAAAGCATCCAATTTGCGCCATAATTACACAAAGCGCCGTTTGCCGCATAAACGTACTTTTTCCTCCCATATTGGGTCCCGTAATTAAAAGAATTTGACAATCTTCTTCCATTACGATGTCATTAGCCACAAACTCATTATTTTTCATCACTTTTTCAATGACAGGATGACGGCACTCTTCAATGTTTAACGTTCGATCATGAGAAAAATGCGGTCTAACATAACGATTCGTTTCACTTACAACGGCAAAACTTTGCAGAACATCAAGATGACTAATAAATTTAGCTAATTTCTGAAGTCGACTAGTAAAGGTCTTTACTTTTTGTCTCAACTCTGAAAACAGTGTATATTCTAAGTCGATCTGATTGCTTTCTGCTTCCAATATAAGTCTTTCTTTTTCTTTTAGTTCTGGAGTAATATAACGTTCAGCATTAGCCAGCGTCTGCTTTCTTTCATAAAGCCCATCTGGAAGATATTTAATATTTGCTTTTGTCACTTCAATATAATAACCGAAAACTTTGTTGTATCCAATTTTTAGTGATTTAATTCCCGTTGTTTCTCTTTCTTTTCGTTCAAGTTCAGAAATCCATTGTTTCCCATTCCTGCAGATATGCCGGTATTGATCAAGGGTTTCATTATAACCATCACGTATAATATTTCCCTCTGCTACCGATAAAGGAGGTTCATCGGATATCGCTTGCTGAATAAGCTCAAAGACGTCTTTACATGGATCCATATTTTCACCTAAAGTCTTTAAACTTTGTTCATCGACATTTTTCAAAATATCTTTTAGTGCTGGTATTTCGTGAAGTGATCGTTTTAATTGAACCAATTCACGAGGATTCACATTTCCAAAGGAAACGCGACCTACGAGCCGCTCCATATCATATACGTTATCAAGGGCTTCTCGAATTGCATCTCGTTCAAAGAAATGTTTGATTAATGCTTCAACACATGAAAGTCTCTCCTCTATCTCATCTTGGTTCAATAAAGGTTTATCAATCCATTGTTTTAATTTCCGTCCACCCATGGCCGTCTTTGTTTCATCTAAGAGCCAAACAAGGGAACCATAAGTATTATGATCACGTATGGTTTTTGTAAGTTCTAGGTTTCGTTTCGAGTTACTATCAATGAGCATGGCATCATTCACATAATAATGCTCAGCTTTTTGTAAGTGATCAAGTGAACGCTTTTGTGTGCGTATTAAATAGTTTAATAATCTTGACACCGTTTCCTTTAGAATAACTTGAGACAAAGGTTTAATCAGATGTTCTAAGGAAGTTGGAACCGCGACGTTATTTTCATAAGAAAGAGTCACATCCAAATGGAGATGGAGATCCCGAGTCAAGTCTTGGTCCTCCTCTGGTGCTACGATTAATTCTTTGATTCCATAAATTAAAATTTCTTGACGCAATGAGTCAAAATCTTGTAGAAGAGTCACACGGATCTCTCCAGTAGTTAGATCACTGATAACAAAACCTATTTGCTTTGCATCCGTTTGTGTAATGGAAGCAAGATAGTTATTTTGTTTCGGCTTTAATGACTGATCATCCATTATCGTACCTGGCGTGATAACTTGAATGACTTCTCGTTTAACGACGCCTTTTGCGGTTTTTGGATCTTCTACTTGTTCACATATCGCAACTTTATATCCTTTTTCGATTAAAACTTTAATATATTGTTTGGCTGCATGGTAGGGTACCCCGCACATGGGTATTTTTTCTTTTACTCCTCCATCACGTGCAGTTAGGGCTATTTCTAATTCTTTGGCTGCTTTTAAGGCATCCTCAAAGAACATTTCATAGAAGTCACCTAATCGAAAAAACAAAAAAGCATCTTTATAGTCTGCTTTTACCTTTAAATATTGTTGAATCATAGGGGTGTAAGCCATGTAAATCGTCGCTCCTAAATCTAAATCTAGATCTTCTTAAGTATGTATTATACCATATCTCATCTTTGTATGAGACATACTCTTAGAGCAACGACAACTTAAATAACGGTAGATAGAATCATACAACCTTTATCATTTTTGTGATTTAAAATTAAAATAAATGGAGAAGAATTTCTTCTTCTCCTCCTAGCTGTTATTCTTTTTCAAGAAATTCAGAATCCAAGTCTTTTAGAGAGTCTTCAATATCAATGTCTTCTTCTAAATCAGTATCTTCCCAAAGCCCCTCATCTTCAACTTGAACTTTTACTTTTGTTTCACCAATGACTTCAACGAGAAATTCTCTTTCCACTTGAGCAACAATTTTTGATCCGTTTGGAGAAATATTAGCTTCCAAACAATTAGGTTCTTGTAGCGCTTTGCAAGTTACATCCATTTTGTTTGAGATCACTTTCTTATCTCTTAAGGTTAGCGGAACAATATCTTTATAAGAAACTGTTTCACTTACAACCTCTGTTTTGGAGTTCTCATTGAAAGAATACCAAATGTTAATGTCATACGTTCCTTCAACCACAACAACGTCTTTTTGGTAGCTAGTTTTGAACTTATGATTGATAACCCAGCAACCAAGAATACTTGAAGGTTTATGTGTTGGTGAGATTGCATGTGCTGTTTGGTTGAATTTTTTCCCTCTTCCACAGATCGCCTTGGTTATAATTTCTCTATAAGCATGTTCTGACAAGAGTCAAACCTCCTTTACCATCTTCTCTGTCATGTTATGCTGGACGAATAACTAGTGTGATTGAAAAAATAAAGATATTCGCCCGCTCATTCCTTTTAATCACAGAGTATGAAGAAAGATAAAAGAGGTGCTGTTTTAGATTGATTATTCTATGTCTTTTTGTTGGATAAGCCCTTTAAGAGGTTGTTCAAAAAGTCACCAAATAATAAGCTGCGAATCTCGGCGCCCGCTTGTTTATTCCGGTCCTCATGTAGTAAAAACCTACATTCCGGTCCTCAGGAACTGACGCCGCTCTTAGCCTTCTTGCTTCTAATTTGTCACATTTTGAACAGGCATTTAATTTTTAAATCTAACATTTATTTATCAAAACTGTTGGGTGATTCAGTCTGCTCTAAGGTTTTTAATACCTTCTGAGACAAATCACTTGTTACGAATTGCAGTAAATCATTCACTTCCTCTTGATATTGTCTAAAGGATTGAACAATAGGAATGCTATTCAACTCTTGATTTAAGGCTTCTATTTTGGCTTCATTTTGTTTATACGCCTCATGCTTTTGAAAATGTTGGAGATTAACAGATTCTTTTTGTAGTCTTTTAATTTGAGCAATGAGGTCTTGAACTTTTTTATTTTTATCAATTTTTTGCTCTGCTTGACGGTAGATTTCAACCAATTCCATTTTTCCAATCTTGTCTGCAATGGCTTCTGCCTTTTTCAGGATATCCTCTTTTGAATAAAGCGTCATTCGTTTACAACACTCGCTTCTTTCACCATTTCACCTGTTAAAGACCATGTTTTCGTTTCTGTGATACGAACATTGACCAATTCACCAATTAAAGATTTTGGTCCACGGAAGTTGACAACTTTATTCGTTCTCGTATGACCACTAAGGACGTCAGAGTTTTTCTTACTTGTTCCTTCTACAAGAACTTCGACAACTTCACCGTATAATTGACTATTTTTTTTCAACGCAAATTCATTAACAAGTTTATTTAACCGATGGAGACGTTCCTTCTTCACTTCCATCGGTATATTGTCTTCCATTTTTGCCGCTGGTGTACCCGCGCGTGGTGAATAAATAAATGTGTAGGCGCCGTCAAATTCACATTCCTTTACAAGAGACATGGTGTCTTCAAATTGCTCATCCGTTTCATTTGGAAAACCAACAATAATGTCAGTCGTAAATGAGGCATGTGGAATTGCCTTCTTAATTTTGTGGAACAATTCAAGATAACGTTCTCTTGTATAGCTTCGGCCCATTATTTTTAATATATCACTATTTCCAGATTGTACAGGCAAATGTATGTGTTCGACTAAGTTTCCACCTTTCGCCAACACTTCAATAAGGCGATCATCAAAATCACGTGGATGACTTGTCGTAAATCGAACGCGTGGAATATCAATTTTACGAATCTCGTCCATAAGATCGCCAAGACCATAGTTTTCTAGTTCTTTAAGATCTTTCCCATAAGCATTGACATTTTGACCAAGCAATGTGATTTCTTTATAGCCTTGTCTTGCAAGTGAACGAACTTCTTCGATGATCTCTTTAGGATGTCGGCTCCGTTCTTTTCCTCGTGTATAGGGAACGATACAGTATGTACAGAATTTATCACATCCATACATGATGTTCACCCAGCCACGAATATTTCCATTTCTAACTTTAGGCAAGTTTTCAACAATATCGCCTTCTTTTGACCAGACTTCCATGACCATTTCTTTGCTAAATAAAGCTTCTTTAAGAAGTTGTGGCAGGCGATGTATATTGTGTGTACCAAAGATGAGATCCACTTGTGGGTGTTTTTGTAAAATGGTATTGATAACGGATTCTTCTTGAGCCATGCATCCGCAAATACCCAAAATAAAATCAGGTCGATCCCGTTTCATCGTTTTTAAATGACCGATTTCTCCGAACACTCGATTCTCAGCATTCTCACGGATGGCACATGTATTGAGAAGAATGACGTCAGCAACTTCAGGATTTTCTGTTGCCGTATAGCCCATTTCCGATAAAATGCCCGCCATGACTTCTGTATCATGTTCGTTCATTTGACAGCCATACGTTTGAATCATAAACTGCTTTCCTTGACCAATTGACTTCATATCTTCAGGAATACTAAAATCATTCAAATATTGAATTGTATTTTTACGGCGCCTTCTTGCCTCTTTTAACGAAGGAGCTTTAAAAGTCGATTGAAAGTATTTCGAGTAGTCTTTTTCTTGTTTTACCTCTTTTTTATTTTCAGACACGAAAAGGGCCTCCTTTTTGTTTTGTTTGATTCTCTGTTTTTATCGTAAGTCATGTGTTTGATATTATCAAAGGTTAGTATTTATAAAAGATTACATGAGTTGACCAAACGGTTCAGAAACCCATGTTCAAATCAAACTTCACTATTATTTTCGACAAAAAAACGAGCTATAAAACTCTTGTTTAGAGATAACAAATCCTTCTTAGTATAACAAAAGGGATTGAATTAGAAAAGATAATAGATGTCTAAGAGCGCTCCCTATATTGGTTTTTTTAAATAATATAATGCATGAAGGAATCGGTACTTTTATGTGAAATGAAAAAGGACGCAAGGAATTTTACCCTTACGTCCTTTATATAGAACACGATCTATTCCAGCATTTGCTTTGTAATATAGCGAATAACGTCCCCTCTACTTACAACACCAACCACTTTATTGTCGTTATTAATGACAGGGATCTTTTTAAAATGATGATGTGATAGAATATTCAATATATCTTGAAGGCTGTCTTCTGGTTTGACAACCTCAATTTTTCTTTTTGTCATGACTTGTTCAACTGATTTCTCAAGAAATCTTCTAATTCGCTCTTTTAACTCAGGTTTTTCAACCAGAACGATTAATGAATAGAAATCAAATATATTTTGTTCTTTTGGCGATAAGGCACGAATAACATCTCCATCACTGATCATCCCAAGCAAATGGTGATCCTCATCGACGACAGGGACGCCTCCTATTTTATTTTCTGTAAGGCATTTCATTAAATTGGTTACGCTTTCATTTTTGTCAATCATTAAGACGTCTTCAATCATGATTTCCTTAACTTTCATATGAATGCACCCTTCCTGATATCAAATTTCTCCAAATACTCATCTTTATTGTACCTCATTTATTAGAAAAAAACAGGGAAAGATGCAATCACAAAATGATCATTTTGTGACGGCTATCCAGGTAAGCAATCATAGAAATTCTTAAAAAGAAAGCCTTTTACTTGTTCTTCAGAGTAACGTTTAAGTAGTGCTCCAACTAATTTAGGATAATCTCCATAGTTTTTCATATCTTTCGGTGTTTCATCTATTCCGTCAAAGTCAGATCCAAAACCAATGTGACTCACACCACCTAGTTCACATAAATATTCAATATGTCTAAGTATGTCCGAAATAGAAGCCTTGGCTTGGGTTGTTAAGAATTTTGGCACGAAGGTCACACCAATAAATCCATCGTTAGTAAAAAGAGCCGTAATTTGTTCGTCTGTTAGATTTCTAGGATGATCGCATAATCGTTTAACATTGGAATGGGAAGCAATAGGATATTTGGCTGCTTCAATGACATCCCAAAAACTCCTTTCACTTAGATGAGAAACATCGGTCATAACCTTATGGCTATTATTTTCTCGTACAACTTCAAAGCCAAACCGGGTTAGTCCACCACCCCTTGGTTCAAGTGCTCCGTCTGCGCAAGAATTAGCATGATTCCATGTCAATCCTACAGATCTGACACCTAAACGATATAATGTTCTCAATTTAATTAGGTCATGACCGATCGCATCACAACCCTCTAACGTAAGCATAGCTCCAATCTGGTGGTCTTGAAGTTCATCAATTTCTTGTTTTGTTCGTACAAGGACCATATCCTGATTTGGTTCAATAACTTGATTGAAAAAAGTATCGACCATGTGTAAGACATTTGAATACTTAGACTCCTCAGGAATGCTCTCACCAATGTAAAGTGCAAAACATTGAACCTTTGCCCCGCCTTTACGTAGTAAAGGAGCTGAACTATGTAAACCATTTTCTTTATTAAAAGATAAATTTGAATCATCATCAAGTCTAAATAGGACATCGCAATGACCATCAAAAATAGGTAACATGATTTCCTCCCCATGCCTAAAACCTGCTTGTTCTTATGAACAAACAGGTTTATAGTTCTTTGGTTATCGAATTAACGAGGCTCGACAATCAATTTAATCGCGGTTCTCTCTTCTCCATCAATTAGAATATCGGTAAATGCTGGAATACAAATTAGATCTAATCCCCCTGGTGCTACAAATCCTCGTGCAATCGCAACTGCTTTTACAGCTTGATTTAAGGCACCTGCGCCGATCGCTTGAATTTCTGCCGTACCTCTTTCTCGGACAGTGTTAGCAAGTGCACCAGCAACGGAGTTAGGTATAGATTTTGCTGAAACTTTTAATATATCCATTCCTGTTCCTCCCTATAGATTGTCATCCGCATATCTAATTATATTCACTAAAAGGACGGGTATTCCTGCTTTAATCATAATTTTATCACGATTGATGCATTTACTTTTTATATCTTGAAATTATGCAAGCACAGTGGTAAATGACAAAATAGAATTCTTATTTTAAGAAAGGATGATCTGGATTAATAAGACATCTCTCTATTTTCTTGGCCTTACCCGTACTTTCATCTATATCAATAACGACAGCACTCAATTGTGCTGCGCCCGTTTCGCTTTCAAAACGAGCAGGCATTTGCGTCAAAAAGCGTCTAATGACAGTATCCCTTTGTACACCAATAATTCCATCATATGGCCCCGTCATCCCTACATCCGTTAAATACGCTGTCCCGTTTGGAAAAATACGTTCATCAGCTGTTTGTACATGTGTATGTGTCCCAACAACCGCTGAGACCTTCCCATCCAAGTGCCAACCAAGAGCCAATTTTTCACTTGTTGTTTCGGCATGAAAATCAACAAAAATAATAGGTGTCTCGTTTCTTATTTCTTTAATAATCGATTCTGCTTTGCGAAAGGGATCGTCGATTGGCGGCAAAAATACGCGACCTTGTAAATTTACAATTCCAACCTTCCATTGATTGATTTGGACAATCCGAAAGCCAACACCAGGAGTATCTTCTGGAAAATTTGCAGGTCTAACTAATTTATTTGCTCGATCGATAAATTCAAATATTTCGCGATTATCCCATGTATGATTACCCATAGTTATGACGTCCGCACCTTGTTCCATTAATTGTTTGTATATTTTTTCTGTGATTCCTTTTCCATGTGCGGCATTTTCTGCATTGATTATGGTAAGTGTCGGATGATAATGTTTCTTTAATCGTGCTAGATGTTCGTCAATCATTTGTCTTCCTAATTTTCCATACACATCACCAATAAATAATATTCTCATAATAATCCCCTTACTAAATTCTTCAATAAACCAGTCAGTTAGTCAGTTATAGTGCCTCTTTAACATATTCCTTCTTATTATAGCTTGAATTCTTCCCTAGAGTAAACACTTAGGATTCCGACTGTTTCTTTTTGGCCAAAATAAAAAAAGCGACATCTGTCGCTTTTTTTATTTTGCATATTCAACGGCTCTTGTTTCGCGAATGACCGTTACTTTGATATGACCAGGGTAATCGAGCTCATTTTCAATTTTTTTCGTAATATCATGTGCTAATTTGTAAGAACTTGCATCATCAATGACATCTGGTTGAACCATGATACGAATTTCACGTCCAGCCTGAATGGCAAATGATTTTTCCACGCCTTTAAAAGACTCTGAAATTTCTTCTAGTTTCTCCAAACGTTTAATGTAGTTTTCTAGCGTTTCACGTCTTGCACCTGGTCTAGCAGCTGATAAGGCATCTGCTGCTGCAACTAGAGTTGAAATAACAGAAGTTGATTCAGTATCACCGTGGTGCGAAGCAATACTATTGATTACAACAGGATGTTCTTTATATTTCGTTGCTAGTTCAACACCAATTTCAACATGACTTCCTTCAACTTCATGGTCGATCGCTTTTCCTATATCATGGAGAAGTCCAGATCGACGCGCGAGGGTAACATCTTCACCTAATTCAGCAGCCATCAGACCCGTTAAATAGGCCACTTCGATTGAGTGCTTCAATACATTCTGGCCATAGCTTGTTCTAAAGCGCAATCTTCCTAGAATCTTGATAAGGTCTGGATGCAATCCATGAATTCCAACTTCAAACGTTGTTTGTTCGCCGTATTCACGAATCATTTCATCTACTTCTCTTCTTGATTTTTCTACCATTTCTTCAATACGAGCAGGATGAATTCGACCATCTTGAACAAGTTTTTCCAATGCGAGTCTTGCTGTTTCTCTTCGTATTGGATCAAAACCAGAAAGAATAACCGCTTCAGGCGTATCGTCAATAATTAAGTCGATACCCGTCAATGTTTCTAGTGTCCGAATATTTCGCCCTTCTCTACCAATGATTCGACCCTTCATTTCATCATTTGGTAAGTTGACAACTGAAACGGTCGTTTCTGCAACATGATCAGCTGCACAACGTTGGATAGCGAGTGAAAGTAAATTCTTTGCCTTCTTGTCTGCTTCTTCTTTAGCTCGTGTTTCAATTTCTTTTATGAGCTGCGCTGCTTCATGGGCTGTTTCTTGTCTAACTTGGTTCAAAATGATATCTTTTGCTTCCTCATTGGTTAAACCAGAAATACGCTCAAGCTCAGTATGTTGAATGCGTAGCAGTTCCTCCACTTTGCTTTCCATCTCTTCAATTTGTCGATATTTTTTATTGAGAGAATCCTCCCTTTTTTCTAATACATCCTCTTTTTTATCAAGGGTTTCACTTTTTCGATCGAGTAAATCTTCTTTTTGAACAAGGCGATTTTCTTGTCTTTGAAGTTCATTTCGACGCTCTCTTATTTCACTTTCTGCCTCAGTACGTAAAGTGTGAATCTCATCTTTTGCTTCAAGAAGAGCTTCTTTCTTTAGTGCCTCTGCCTCCCGCTTTGCTTCTTCTACGATTTGCCTTGCAGCGTTTTCGGCAGTTGCAATTTTGGCTTCTGCGATTAATTTTCGAATAAAATAACCAACGAAAAGACAAACTACAGAGATTAGAGCAATGGAGATGATGAATACAACAGAAGATAACATCTTTTCACCTCCTTGCCTTTTCTTATTGTCATTAAAATTAAATAAAATTTACGTTTTTAGCATATCATTTCAAATTAATAATTTAATAATATACATGTCAATTGTATATTTGCTCTAAGAGGTTGTCAACCTGAGGGGTTTTTCTTTCGAGGCTGATCTTTTTAATAGTGAGAAAATATGGACCATTTTACACAAAAATCTCTTATTTCATAAAGACTGAGTTATAAAGGACAAACTAAAAGTTTTATAACCAATAGAAATAGAGGATAGATGTGTATTTGCTCCACATCTATCCCCATTATGATCATTTTTTCTTAAAGTAATTCACTTTGTTCTGCTATTTGCTCATCTTTTTCGCTAACGTTTTGATCCAAGTGATGGTAATCACGGATTTGTTTCACTACTGCATTACAAATTTCTTCATTCTCTTTCAAGAATTGTTTTGCATTTTCACGTCCTTGACCAAGTCTTTCATCATTATACGAATACCATGCACCACTTTTTTGAATGAAGTCTAAATCTGATCCTATATCCAAAATTTCACCTTGTTTGGAAATACCTTCACCATACATTATATCGACTTCTGCCTGTTTAAATGGCGGTGCTACCTTGTTTTTTACCACTTTAATACGTGTACGATTCCCAACGATGTCATTCCCTTGTTTAAGTGCCTCGGCACGACGTACTTCAAGACGGACAGATGAATAGAATTTTAATGCTCGCCCACCTGGTGTCGTTTCTGGATTTCCAAACATAACCCCTACTTTTTCACGGATTTGATTGATAAAGATTGCCGTGGTTTTAGATTTGCTAATGACACCTGAAAGTTTTCGAAGGGCTTGAGACATAAGGCGGGCTTGTAGTCCGACGTGAGCATCACCCATATCACCTTCGATTTCAGCCTTTGGAACGAGAGCAGCAACAGAATCGATAACAATAATATCAACCGCTCCGCTTCGAACAAGAGCCTCAGCAATCTCTAACGCTTGTTCTCCTGTATCAGGTTGCGACAATAAGAGTTCATCAATATCGACACCCAATTTTTCAGCATAAATAGGGTCAAGGGCATGTTCCGCATCGATAAAAGCCGCTTGGCCACCCATTTTTTGCGCTTCTGCAATAGCATGGAGAGCAACTGTTGTTTTACCTGAAGATTCAGGACCGTAAACCTCTATAATTCTTCCACGAGGGTAACCACCTACACCCATAGCAATATCAAGGGCAAGAGAGCCACTTGACACAGTCGATACACGTTGTTCTGGTTGTTCACCTAATTTCATGATGGAACCTTTACCAAATTGTTTTTCTATTTGTCTTAAAGCCATATCTAAGGCTGCTTTTCTATCACCCATCAAATCACTCCTTAATTAACTTGCTTCTTCAAGTTTGTTCAAAAAACGATCTTGGTCATTGATAATTAGAATGATTCATTTACCTAATGCGAGCACTTCTTGAACTCATATTAATATAATAGCTTTTTTTTTAGAAGATAACAATAGTTTTGACGAACATTTATTCGTTTTTTATTTTATCTCACATAACGGATCATAACACCTGCGGCGCCAGTTTTCTTTGGACCGGCATTCCTCGCGTTGTGATAGCTTCAGGCGCCAGCCACACGTTGAGCGATTTTAGCTAGAGATCCTCTTGCATCCGCTTCAAGAGGACCGGAAAAACAAGCGTACGCCGAGATTCGTAGCCTATCATTTGATGACTTTTCGAACATCCTCTTGAAGATTATTTCCCAAATGGCGACAATTGACGAAGATATCGCCGAACAAGATCATAGCCTGTTTTAGCCGACTGAAGACGAATTCGTGATCTTGTACCAGAAAATTGATACGGAAAGCTATAGACATTTTGAGCGTCTGCAAGTCCGATGAACACTGTGCCGACCTCTTTGTTTTCACTTTTATCAGGACCTGCGACTCCTGTAAAACTTAAACCAATCGTTGTTTTGCATTTCGATTGGATATTCTTTGCCATGTCCTTGGCACACTCTGCACTAACAGCACCGTAAGTTTCAAGTGTCTGAGTTGGCACACCCAAAACTTCAGATTTCACTTCATTTGTATAGCTGACAATAGAACCTTTAAATACTTCAGAAGCTCCAGGTATGTCGGTCAATAATTGACTAGCAAGTCCCCCAGTTAAACTTTCAGCAAATGCTATCGTTTTTTGATGTTTTTTTAACAAGCAAAAGACGGTTTCAGGTAAAGACTGTTCACCATAACCATACAAATAGTCACCGACTCGTAAGGAGATTTTTTCTTCTATGTCATCAAGTAATTGTATAGCCACGTCTTTCTTTTCGTGTTTAGCTGTCAAACGAATGGTTACTTCACTTTCCTTTGCCAAAGGGGCAATCGTCGGATTAGATTGGGTATCAATCAAATCCATCAACTCTGTTTCTAATGCCGACTCGCCAATTCCAAAAAAGCGCAAAACACGGGAATGCAAGGGATTTGTCTGCATCTTTGCTAGTAGAGGAACTGCAGAATTCACAAACATGGGTTTCATCTCATTCGGAGGTCCTGGAAGTAAAATATAGGTTTTGTTCTTAATTTCTATTAACATACCAGGAGCCATGCCATGACGATTAGGGAGCGAGTCGGAACCTTCTATAATGAGAGCTTGTTTTCGATTATTTTCAGTCATGACCCTTCCTGTTTTTTTAAAGTATGACAAGATGCTGTTTAAGGCTTCTTGATCTACTACTAGTTTTCTCCCTAGTTCACGACTTATCGTCTCCTTTGTTAGATCATCCTTTGTGGGACCAAGTCCTCCTGTAAATATGATCATATCAGACCTTGATTCTGCAATCTTGATAGCAGACGATAGTCGTTCTTGATTATCACCAACAACCGTATGATAAAAGACATTAATCCCAAGTTGTGCCAATTGTTCCGAAATAAATTGAGCATTTGTATTTGCAATTTGACCAAGTAACAATTCTGATCCTACAGCAATTAACTCTGCATTCATGGCAATCCCCTCTCATCCTTCTGACAAATAAACAAAGTGTTATTTCCTCACTTGTATCATACTCTCGAGCCACATACTTTAGCAAACGATCCACTTATGAGTATCATAATCAAAGATCATTTTGATTTAAAAATAATGTCTCTATTTTTGTAAAAATAATCAAACCCTGATATAACTGTCATTAAAACCGCAACCCAAAGAATGATATAGTGGAGAGGAAAATGATCCAAGCCAAATGGAACGTTACTAAATAAGTAGAGAATAATAGCGAGCATTTGCGAGAAAGTTTTCCATTTTGCAATTTTACTTGCAGCAATAACAGATCCTTCCTCAACAGCGACTAATCGAAGACCTGTAACAGCAAACTCACGTGCTAAAATAACAATGACCATCCAAGCAGGCATTTGGTTCATACCCACAAATGACACAAAAGCAGACATCACTAATAATTTATCTGCTAACGGATCAAGGAATTTACCGAAATTCGTTACGAGATGAAGTTTCCGAGCATAATAACCGTCTAGCCAATCTGTGAATGAAGCGATAATGAAAATAATACCACTGATGAATTGAGAAATTGGAATGTTTGCTTGTCCTAAAGTGAAATGTCCCAAGTCCATAGGAACTAAAAGAAAGATGAGAAATACGGGGATTAAAAAAATTCTTGCTACAGTTAATTTATTGGCTATATTCATGCTGAATTCCTCCTAAAAATACAAAATAAATAAAATTTTTTTACGTTAAGTTTTCTTATAGTGTGTGTTCAAAAAGGTGACAAATGATAAGGGTTACTGGCTAAGTACGCTGGCATCCTGCAAGAAACGCCAGTACTAGCCCATCCTGGGCGTCGGAAGGCAAAAAGCGGCGCCAGTTTTCTTTGGACCGGAAAACAAGCGGGCTTCCGAGATTCGCAGCTTATTATTTGGTGACTTTTTCATGTGACCTCTTATATGTACGCTTTTTTTCAGTGGAAAAGAGCCATCTTCTGTGATGACTCTACTCTTCGTTATCAAAAGTAATATTAAACTTTTGTACACTATTTTGGTTCGGAAATTTAAATAATTTACCGTTAATTTTCATTTCAGCAACCGTTGAACTTCCAATGTTAAAATGAACTTTTTTACTACCTGTTGCATCAAAGTGAATCGGCTTTTTGCTTGTTGCCATCCCATAGGCTAAGCGTTTTGTTGATGAAGTATCTTGAGCCGTTACCCAAGACTGCTGACCATCTTTCGTTTTAATGTCGACAACAAATTTATTCGTATTGGATAAAGTATAATTTGATACGCCGCCTTGTGTACTGTCCAGTTTGATTGATTGGTGATTGTCGGTTTTCGCGCTGTCTTTCGTTATCTTTTCTGTTGTTTTATTTGTTGATGATTGTTTTTTAGGTTTCGGTGTATCTTTTTGTTCATAAGATATCGTGCTATTATTTTCATCTTTCTTCAGTGATGAAGGGCTTGTTGTATGTTGTAAAAACATCCAAACAACGATAAGAACAACAACTATAAAGATAACAATAATTGCAGTTGGTAAGATGGTTCTTAACCCACTTTTTCCCTGACGTACTCGCGGAGCTGATTTATTCGTTCGACTTGATCTGGGAGGTAACTGTGGTTCAACCGGTGCCTGCCTTGTCTTGGGAATTTCATTCGCATATTCTTCAAAGATGGTACCCGAATCAAGGCCTACGGCTTCGGCATAATTTTTAATAAAAGCTCTAGTATAAAATTCACCTGGTAATTGATCAAATTGACCTTCTTCAATGGCTGCTAAATAGCGTTTTTGAATTTTAGTAATTTCAAGCACGTCATCGAGTGACATACCTTTTTCCTTTCGTGCTTCTTTTAATGCCTGTCCTAATTCACTCACTCACTAAACACCTGCCAATATTAAATTAAAATCTATATATAATCACAACTATTATTTAGTTTCATTATAAACCAGCTTCTCATGAAAATAATTTCTTATATTAATTAATCAAAATTCTCTAGAGAGTATTCGTTATACTTAACAAAAACGTCAGGGTGTTCCATAATTTTAATTACTGGGAAGTTCAATAATTTATCTTTCACCCCGTTTATGGCCATATATGGATTTTAGAGCATAACCAAGTCCCCTTGATCATCCTACTCAAAATACCGTGTTTGACCAGTTAGCGTTTATGTGTCTTCCTATAATCTTAATTCAAAAAACCATTATCTTTAATGTATAATAAATAGTCGTAGCTTTCAAGGAAGATCTTCGTATTATGAATAAAAGACTCTTGTTTTCGTTGTAAAGAAAACTTGCCGATTGGCCACCTGTAATGCGCAGACAGAGACCAAGAATGTGTCATTTGCCTTATAGGCAATTCGATGCTTAATTGAAGAAGATTACGCTAGTTGCACTTATACTTAATACCTTTTTACACTTGAAGTATAAAAAAGGAATGCCGTAAAGACATTCCTTTTTTAGAACATGATAAGTTTGACTCAATGTGTACCATTATTATCAACAAGCTTAATCATTAAGTTTGCAATCGTACGTTGTTCATTTTGATCTGCTACACTCCATAAATCAGAAAGCATACGCTCTTGTTGATTTTTTGGATCAACCTTTGTTGACAAATAATCACCGACTTGAGTGGCAAAGTTAGCAATAGTATCTTGACTCAATCCAACAGATTCAGCTTGATGGAGACGATCAGCTAGGAAATCTTTCCATTGATCCCAATTTTCTAATACTGACATAATATTCCTCCTAATAAGTAAAAATAGACTTGCATCATTAGGATGACTCATTATCGCTGAAATATGTATTCTCCCTCATTTTTCCTTCTGAACCTCTCATGACTAAAGTCACGAGTGTTCTCGGCTATTTCATAAAATGGACAAATTGTTAACAATACCAGGCACCATTAATTGAAATAATTTGTCCGTTTATATAATTGGCAGAAGGAGAAACAAGATAACCAATTAAATCGGCTATTTCGGTTGGATTGGCTAATCGACCCATCGGAATATCCTCTTTAATAAAAGCCAAATCCTCAGCACTAAAGTCTTTCATCATTTGTGTATCCACAGCTCCAGGTGCAACTCCATTAACTGAAATTTGACTTGGTGCGACCTCTTTTGCTAGCGCCTTGATTAACGTATTCTGTCCGCCTTTTACCATCGAATACATCACTTCCATTGAAGCACCTGTTATTCCCCAAATGGATGAGACAAAAATAATTTTACCTTCTTTTTGACGAATCATATGAGGTAGCAATTCTTGAAGGATAACAAACGGACTCGTTAAATTTAATTGAATAAAGGCATCTAATGTTTCATGATCGACTTCCGTCATTAGTGAGACATGACTTCTCCCACAATTGTAAATGACACAATCGATAGGATCCATTAATTGTTCGATTAGATCCTTAGGTCCGGTTTTTACAGATAAATCGGCCTGAATAGTAGAAAAAAACTGATTTGGATACTTAACAGCCAACTCATCAGAAAGAGATTGTATTGGCGTACTGCCTTGGTAATAATGTAAGTAAAGTGACCAACCTTCAGCTGCTAACTTCCTTGCTGTCTCTAGACCAATTCCTCCACTCGCCCCAGTAATTAATGCTGTCCTTTTGTTCATCACAGTCACCTTTTTATCTTTTGGTTATGTTAAAAATCCATATTGATTGATTAACGAAGTCTATTTTTTTAATACTGTACAAGACGTAAAGCCCTCTTCAGAAAAATGTTCATGTAGAGTTTGCTTTAAATCTTCGATGGTTAATTTTTCTAGTTCAGGTATTAACTCAAAAAGGTCCATTTGATTAAATTTGTATCGGGTAAATTGATTTGCGATATAATCCAATGAATTCAATGATCTCAAAATACTTCCCATTCTTTTACGCCTTGCATTATCAAAGGACTTTGTATCAATCGTTTCATTTTTAAAGTTTATAACCATTTCTCTCAGTTTTTGTTTCAACTGCTCTGGTTGCTCTGTATTTCCTCCAATAGCTGAAAAGCCAAACCCATATTCCTCTGTATATTCAAAAGAAAAACTCTCATCAATTAATCCGTCATCAATCAACGTTCTGTATCGTTCAGTCCCTCTTCCAAACATGAGTTCAAGTAATAAATTAACAGCGATCTCATGTTTCATCAATTCTTTTCCAGACCGGTAGGGTTTAGGTTCTTTAAAACCAATCAGACATTTTGGTGTCTGCACGGCCATGTGTAAAATGGATTCACTTTTAGCAACACGACGAGGTTCATCCGGAAACACGTGTTCAATCGCCTTTTTATTCGTGTAGTCCTTTTTCCCTTGGTTATCCTCAACAAGATGAATAATATGCTCTGGATCGATCGGACCGGTGACAAACAAAATCATATTACTTGGATGGTAGAATGTGTGATAACAATCGAGAAGCAAATCCTTTGTGATATGACTGATAGATTCAACGGTACCAGCGATGTCAATTTTTATTGGATGATGATGGTACATATTTTCTATCAGCCCAAAAAACAAGCGCCAATCTGGATTATCATCATACATTCTAATCTCTTGCCCAATAATCCCCTTTTCTTTTTCTACACTTTCATCTGTCCATGCTGGTGTTTGAACAAAATCAATAAGTGTGTTTAAATTCTTATCAACATTTGACGTGCTTGAAAAAAGGTATGCCGTACGATTAAAAGAGGTAAACGCATTTGCAGAAGCCCCTTGCTCGCCAAAATCATGAAAAACGTCTGTGCCATCAGGTTTTTCAAACATCTTGTGTTCTAGAAAATGAGCAATCCCATCTGGTACAGTAACCACTTGTTCTTGATTGAGTGGTTTAAACGTATTATCAATTGAACCATATTGTGTTGTAAATGTGGCAAATGTTTTGTTACTTTGTTTCGGCAACATGTAGACTTTCAACCCATTGTCTAGTGTATGAAAAAAAATGGTTTCATCTAATTGAGAAAAATATTGTTTTTTCAATTTGTTTTCACCGCACCTTGTAAAAAATATGTGGTATCTAATTTCGTTTGATTGGCAACTTCAACAATCTCTTTTGTTGTGACATTCTCTATACCATCAATAAATTCTTCAATTGTAAATTTAACTCCTGAAGCAACCTGTTGATACAAGATATCCGCAATAGAAAATGGATTGTCTAGTGATTCTAAAATTGAATTTTTGAGCAGCGCTTTTGTCAATGACATTTCGTGGTCCGAAAATGCCCCATTTTGAATGTCAGATAACTGATCAATAATGATCGTTCGAGCTTTTTCATAATTAGAAAATTCGATGCCACTCATGACAATGATAAATCCTTTGAAGCTCTCATAGCTTGATGAGCAATAATACGCAAGACTATTTTTTTCTCTCACGTTCATGAATAATTTTGAATGAGGAAAAGCACCGAACAAACCATTAAAAACTTGAGATGCATAATATAGTGGATCGCCAAGTCGTACGTTCGTTCGAAAACCTAAATTTAATTTCCCTTGTTCAATAGGTTGACTTTCTTTTATGACGCGTTCTTGATTTGGAAAGGTGGTTTCCTGATTTTGAATCCCCTCTAGCTTTTCCACTCTTTTTGTAAATGGAAAGATACGTTCCAATTCAGGAATAATTTTTTCTTCATCGATTTGTCCAATCATAAATAAGTCAACCGCATCTTCATTAATCATTTTTATATAGTATTCAAATAAATCAACTGGAGTTAAAGAATCCAAATCATTTTCATAACCATATGTATGAAGGTGAAAAGGTTCATTTTCACACATCTCATCAATCAACCGTTGACTGGCATAACGCATTTTATCATCATAAATAGATTGAATTCTGGCTTTTAGGGCTCTCTTTTCTTTACCGACGGTTTTACTATCAAAAGCATGTTCGTCGACGAGAGGATCAAAGACTAATTCCCCTAGTAGCGAAAGAGCTTGTTTTAGGAGTTCCTGCTCATTAGATAGGAACCGTTCATTTGCGATGGTCATGACAAAAGATATAATATGTTGCTCACCTTTTTTAGAAAGAGATGATGATAAAGTTGCCCCATATAAATAATCTAGCCGACTTTGGAGTTCCTGTGATGTTGGAGATTTTGCTGTTGCACTTTTTAACACATAACTCAGTAATGCGCGTTTTGTTACGGTTGCTTCTTCAAGTGGTGCCCTAAATTGTAACAATAACGTATTGGTTTTAAATTTATCTGTTTGAACGAGATGGCTTGTTAATCCACCTATTGACGTCACTTTTTCCTGAATATAAGTCATTTTCTCACTCCTTCACACTTCTCTATTTGTTATTCTACCCTAATAGGCTTATACATAACCAGAAGTATACTCATATGACTCTTCAAAAATGTATTCTAAAACGAATGGTATTATGATGTCCTTTTCATTTTCGAACATGAGAAATAGGGAAACATTTGATTTTTAGTTGGCTTCTGATGAAATCTTCTAAAAAGAAAAAAATCCCTACTTGATGATGTAGGGATTTTAGAAATCTGAATTATTTTAGAGTTGAAAGGAACGCTTTATATTCTTTATCGGTCGATGGTACAGTAATCGATCCATCAATAATTTTTTGTTTATAATCATTGACTTTATTAAGGATATCCTTTGACACATGTTGAGTTGAAGGTGCAATACCTACACCGTTTTCTTTAAGACCATATTCAAGGATTTCGCCACCTGGAAAATCTCCATTTTTCGTTCTTTTAGATACATCATAAACAGCTTTGTCTACACGTTTAACCATTGATGTTAATGTAACATCTTCAGGTAACCCTTGATCATATTGGTCTCTATCTACACCGATAACCCAAACTTTCTTACCATCTTTTTTCTCTGTTTTGGCTTCTGTAAAGACACCATTACCTGTTGCTCCAGCTGATTGATAAATAATATCTGCGCCTTTACCATATAATGTTGAAGCTATTGTTTGACCTTTATCTGGAGCATCGAAAGCGCCAGCATACTGTGCATAGATTTCTGCTTTAGGATTAACAGTTTTAACCCCTGCTTTAAATCCGTTTTCAAACTTTTTAATAAGTGCAGAGTTTATTCCACCAACAAATCCAATTTTATTTGTTTTTGTTGATAATCCAGCAACAACACCAACGAGGAAAGAACCTTGTTGTTCTTTAAAGGTAATATTCGCAACATTTTTTAGAGGTTTTTTATCTTTCCCAGTAACAACACTATCAATAATGGCTAATTGTGATTTTGGATTTTGAGAAGACACCTTTGAAATATCCTCAACCATCGTGAAACCTGTTGCAAAAACTAAATTAAAGTTTTGATGTACAAGTTGGTTAAGGTTAGGAATGTGATCAGATGCTTGATTTGATTGTAAATAACGAACTTCAGAGTTTGCTTTGCCAGCAGATAATTTATTATCTTTAGCAAAAGTAGTTAAACCTTCCCATGCGGATTGGTTAAATGACTTATCATCAACACCACCCGTATCTGTTACCATTCCTACTTTAAATTTACTTTCATTTTTTTTGCCGCCATTGTCTGAACTAGCTCCTCCACATGCAGAAAGAACCGTTCCAGAGATTGTAATCACGGCTGCTAAAGCTAACAATTTTTTCTTTAGCACGTCTATACCCCCTAATTTTTAAACTCAATAATTACTATAGCTTATCTTTTGTCAAAGATAAATATTAATTGTCGAAAAAATAGACTTTATTTGTTTATTTCCCATTTTATATTGAATATTCTTTCCTCCTAAACGCGGAATATGCACATCAACGTTTTCCCTTAATATAAGGAATTCCACTTGCTTTAGGAGCATCTGCTCGTCCTACAAATCCTGCAAGAGCCAAAATTGTAATGACATAAGGTGCGATTAACAAGAAGACATCTGGTAAATGATTTAACACGGGAACTTGTTGACCTGTAATACTTAATGATTGAGCAAGTCCAAAGAACAAGGCCGCTCCCATAGCACCTACTGGATGCCATTTTCCAAAAATCATAGCAGCAATCGCTAAAAAACCTTGACCAGCAATGGTAGACACACTGTAATTTGAGGCAATCGTGACCAAATAAACACCGCCACCTAGGCCACCAAATACTCCACTAAGGATAACCGCAATGTAACGTGTTTTAGTCACGTTAATCCCTAGTGTATCAGCGGCCTGAGGATGTTCTCCCACTGAACGTAGTCGCAAACCAAAAGGCGTTTTATAGATGACATACCATACAAAAAATGAAATGATAACCGCAATATAAGAAATATAAGTGACATTTGAAAACAATAATGGACCAATGATCGGTATATCATGTAATAATGGAATATCTATTTTGTCAATTCGATGAGCAATGTAAGGCGTTTGACCTTTCCCATCAAATAGTAATTTTACCATGAATAAACACAAGCCTTGAGCTAAAAAGTTAATGGCTACCCCACTGACTACTTGCTCTGCTCGAAATGAAATAGAGGCAATGGCGTGAATGATCGAAAAAACGCCACCTAAGAGACCAGCGATTAAAAGCGCAAGCCATGGTGATGCAGCTCCAAGTCCATGCTGTTCAAAGAAATACGTGAAAATGGCGGCGCTAAATGCACCAACGACCATTAACCCTTCTAAACCAATATTAACAACACCTGATCTTTCACATAAAACACCTCCTAAGGCTGTGAAAATTAAAGGTGTTGCGGTCAAAATGGCTGAAGGAATAACAATGGCCAAAATTTGCATGAAGTCCATTTATTTTCCTCCTTTCGTTACACGCAATAAGCACCAACGTATAATATAACTTGAACCAATAAAGAAAATTATTACCGCAATAATAATAGAGACTATTTCTGTTGGTACACCAGCTGTTGATTGCATCGTGATTGACCCCGTTTGCAGTATAGCAAACAAAGCAGCTCCTATAATCACACCAATCGATGTATTCATACCTAATAAGGCTACAGCGATGCCATTAAACCCGATACCTATGAATGTAGAATTAATCATCATGTATTGATACGTACCAAGACCTTCCATAGAGCCTGCAACACCCGCAAGTGCACCGGAGATGACCATAGAAAGAACAATATTATTTTTGACATTCATACCAGCATATCGAGAAGCATGTGGATTATACCCGACCGCACGTAACTCGTACCCTTTTGTTGTTCTCCATAACAAAAACCATACAATTAACGCAGCTAGAAGAGCAACGATAATTCCCCAGTGTAGTCTTGACCCTTGAGTCAGATTAGATAAAAACGTTGAAGCAAGTGAAGCAGCCTCAGGAATATTAGGTGTTTTTTCTCCTTCAGCATATAAAAAGTGTTTAATAAGATAATTTGTTGTGTAGAGAGCAATATAGTTCATCATAATTGTAATGATCACTTCGTGAACCTTTAATCGTGCTTTTAATAGACCTGGTATAAATCCCCATAGTCCTCCTGCAAGAGCTGAGACTATGATGGCTAATGGAAGTAAGATGAGTTTAGGAAGTCCTGAAAACATTAAACTTACGGCCACAGCAGCAAACCAGCCTACAAGCAGCTGGCCTTCAACCCCAATATTGAATAACCCCGTGCGAAAAGCAAAAGCGACAGCTAGTCCCGTTAGAATAAGAGGTATAATCGCTCGTATTGTTTCACCAGTATAATAAGGCTGTAAAAATACAGATTCTAATATGGATTGATAGGCGAGTATCGGGTTGTACCCTGTTAGGAGCATAATAATGGCTCCAACCAACAACCCTAGTATTACGGCGATGATTGGCACAATAATATTAAACCAATGAACATTTTTTAATATTTTTGTCATCCCTCTTTAACCGCCTTCCTTTGTCCTGCCATTAATAATCCTAGCTCATTTTCATTAGTCTCTTTAGGATTGACAATGTCGATAATTTTTCCTTCATATATAACAGCGATTCGATCACTTAGATTCAAAATTTCATCTAATTCATATGAAACAAGTAAAACAGCTTTCCCTTTATTTCTTTCTTCTAAGAGTTTCCCGTGAATAAATTCAATTGCACCCACATCTAGCCCTCTTGTCGGTTGTGCTGCAATGAGCATTTTTGGACTCCGATCAATTTCACGTGCAATAATCGCTTTTTGTTGATTTCCACCCGACAGAGATCTTGCTAGGGTTAACTCACTTGGCGTACGAACATCATATTCTTTAATTAATTCTTTTGCTTTTTTCGTAATTTTTTTATTATTAAGGATACCTGCTTTAGAATAAGGGTTTTTGTAATAGGTTTGCAAAACGATGTTTTCTCTAACAGAGAAGTCTAAAACTAAGCCATGTTTATGACGATCTTCTGGAATATAACCCAAACCTGCCTCAGTTATTTTTCTTGTCCGCTTATTGGTTACATCTTGACCGTTAAGTGAGATGGTTCCTTCTTTTATTTTCCTGAGTCCGGAAATAGCTTCAACAAGCTCCGTTTGACCGTTACCATCAACACCCGCAATACCTACAATTTCTTGACCATGTACAGTTAGATCGAGACCATTTACAATGGACACTTTTCGTGAGTCTGAAACTGTTAGACCTTTAATATCAAGAACGACTTCTTTTGGGTCATATGCTTGATCATTGACTTTAATATCAACTTTCCGACCGACCATCATTGTCGCAAGCAAATCAGGCGTAGATTCAGATATATGAACTGTATCAATACTTCTACCGCGACGAATAACGGTGCATCGATGACAAACTTCCATTATTTCTTTCAATTTATGTGTGATTAAGATAATCGATTTTCCCTCTTGTACAAGTGTTTTCATAATATTCATGAGTTCTTTAATTTCTTGAGGCGTTAATACAGCTGTTGGTTCATCAAAAATCAAAATGTCTGATCCACGATAAAGTGTTTTAAGGATTTCAACCCTTTGCTGCATTCCAACGGAGATATTTTCAACTTTTTCCATTGGATTGACATCAAGGTTATATCTATCTGAAAGTTGCTGAACGACTTTGACTGCTTCCTTAAGATTCAGTTGTCCATATTTCGTCGGTTCACTGCCCAAAATGATATTTTCAGCGACTGTAAACTTGTCAATCAACATAAAATGTTGATGCACCATACCTATACCAAGTTCATTCGCTACATTGGGGTCAGAAATATGGACTTTCTTTCCCTTAACATATATTTCACCTTTATCAGGTTGATATAAGCCAAAAAGGACATTCATAAGTGTTGACTTGCCAGCACCATTTTCACCTAATAAAGCATGAATTTCGCCTTTTTCCACTTGTAGGGTAATATTATCATTTGCTACAACCCCGGGAAACTCTTTTCTAATGTTTCTCATTTCTATCACAAATGACATATGCTATTCCCCCGTCATGTAATATCAATATTTTAAAAATAAAAATTTTGGTTCAACTTGTATCCGTCTTATCCTACTTTTGTCACATATATTTTTTAAAACACTGTTACAAAATTGATACCATGTCAAAAGGATGGACAAGGTATCATGAACCCTTGTCCATCTATAATTCATATTTAATGATGAATCATGATTTAAATGCTTTAAATTCTTTATCCGTAGTCGGTACTTTAATGGATCCATTGATGATTTTCTTTTTATAATCATTAACTTGATTAATGATATCTTTTGATACGTTTTGTTTTGATGGGGCTATGCCAACGCCATCTTCCTTTAAGCCAAACGATAAGATTTGTCCACCAGGAAAGTGACCATCTTTCGTTTGTTGTGATACATCATTTACAGCTTTATCAACACGTTTTACCATAGAAGTTAAAGTGACGTTTTCCGGTAACCCTTCTTCATATTGATCGCGGTCTACACCAATAACCCATACTTTTTTACCGTGTTTTTTCTCAGATTTTGCTTCAGTAAATACTCCATTACCTGTGGCACCGGCCGCTTGATAGATAATATCAGCACCTTTTCCATACATGGTAGCCGCAATGGCTTGTCCTTTATCAGGTGCATCAAAAGCACCAGCATATTGTGAATATATTTCTGCTTTTGGATTTACAGATTTAACACCTGCTTTAAATCCATTTTCGAATTTTTTAATTAATTCCGAATTGATTCCGCCAACGAAGCCAATTTTATTTGTTTTTGTTGTAAGACCTGCAACGACACCAACTAAGAAAGAACCTTGTTCTTCTTTAAAAGTAATGCTAGCTACATTTTTCAAAGGTTTATTACTTTTATCAACGATAACACTATCAATGATGGCTAAATTGGCTTTTGGATTTTGCTGTGCAACCTTCGTCACATCACTCGCCATTAAGTAGCCTACGCCAAATACTAGATTAAAGTTTTGGTGAATCAATTGATTCAAATTCGGCGTATAATCTGTTGCTTGTGTAGATTGCAAATAACGAACGTCATCATCCGATTTTGTTCCTGCTTTTAAATCATTTTTTTTCGAAAATGATTGTAATCCTTCCCATGCTGACTGGTTAAACGATTTGTCATTGACCCCACCTAAATCTGTAACCATTCCTATCTTAACCTTTTCTTCTTTTTTACTACTATTATCTGAAGTGCTCGCCCCTCCACATGCAGAAAGAATTGTTCCTGCTAACGTGACGACAGTAGCAAGTGCCATCATTTTCTTTTTTAGCACCCAAAGTCCTCCCTTTAAAATTAGTATAAGTAGCACACAACATTACTATATCTTATCTAATTAAAAAGATAAATAAAAAACGACGAAAAAAATAATAAATTCGTCGTTTTTGAAAATAATTGACTTTTATCAAATACTCACTATTGAGTTAACGCATCATCATCTGGTTGCTTATTAACAAGAACTGTTCGAGGCTTACTTCCTTCGTAGGGACCAACTATTTCTCTCGCTTCCATTGCATCAATTAGCCTTGCAGCTCTTGTATAGCCTATTCGAAATCTCCTTTGGAGCATTGACACAGAGGCTGTTTGCATTTGCGTCACTAATTGTACAGCTTCATCATAAAGGTCATCATCTATCTCATGGACGTTTGATTCTGGTTCATCCGTCGGTATCATATTCTCTTGATATTGAGCCTTTTGCTGAGATATAACATAATCGACTACTTTCTCTACCTCGTCATCCGTCAAAAATGCGCCTTGAATACGCGTTGGTTTTGAAGCGCCAATGGGGAAGAAGAGCATATCTCCTTTTCCTAAAAGCTTTTCTGCTCCACCAGAATCTAAAATCGTACGCGAGTCCGTAGTAGATGACACACTGAATGCAATACGCGAGGGAATATTGGCTTTAATAACGCCCGTAATGACATCTACGGATGGTCTTTGTGTAGCAATAATCAAGTGAATGCCGGCAGCACGCGCCATTTGAGCAAGGCGTGTAATCGCTTCTTCAACGTCTTTTGATGCAACCATCATTAAATCTGCTAATTCATCAATAATCACCACAATGTATGGCATAAGCGGTTGGTCTTCATCATTTTCTTCATTATATCGTTTAACATGCTGATTATAACTTTCTAGATTTCTTGTCCCACTATGTGAAAAAAGTTCATATCGTCTTTCCATTTCGCCAACGACCTTTTTCAGAGCTTGAGATGCCTTCTTTGGATTAGTAACAACTGGTGACATAAGGTGTGGGACACCATTATAGACATTAAGTTCGACCATTTTAGGGTCAATCATAAGTAGTTTCACCTCATGGGGTTTGGTTCGCATTAGAAGGCTTGTAATAATACTGTTAATACAAACACTTTTCCCGCTCCCTGTAGCTCCAGCTACTAATAAATGCGGCATACGGTTTAGTTCAGCTAGTATCGGTTCTCCTGAAATGTCTCTACCAAGACCTATAGCTAATTTCGACGTTTGTTTTTTTGCTTGATCTGATTCTAAAACCTCTCTGAGACTGACCATCGTGATTTCTTGATTAGGTACTTCAATTCCGACCGCAGATTTTCCTGGGATAGGTGCTTCAATTCTTATCTCTTTCGCTGCTAAAGCCAGTGCTAAATCATCGGTTAAACTAACAATCTTACTGACCTTAACGCCAACATCTGGATAAACTTCATAACGCGTTACGGCTGGTCCCAAATGGACTTTCTTTACCTTTGCTCGTACGCCAAAGCTATGAAACGTTCGTTCTAGTTTTTGTATATTATTGGTTACATACTTTTTCTCATTTTGCTGTGTATTTTTCTTTGGATGATTTAATAGATTCAATGAAGGAAGCTTATAATCGGCATCTTCTGGTGTCGTCATTGCAAACTCAGGTCCAGATTGCTCTTCTTCCTGTTTATTTGAAACAACAGGTGGCTGTGTCGTTTCTTCTTTTATTGGCTCCTTAGCAAGAGCTTCGGTCTCTGAAAAATCATGAATGATGGGCGGTTGATCTTGAATAGACTCCATTTGATCCAATTCTTCTTTTTTTGCCTCAATCTTGGCTTGTCTCTCTTCTTTATGTCTTTCTTTCCTTTCTTTTTTTAATTGCTTATTGGCTGCAAATTTTACACGTTGCTGCTCGATGGATTGTGATAATTTTTTAAAGAAACTCCCAAACATAGAGCCAAAAGTTTCTTTAAGTGATCGCCCTGTTATCAAAATTAAGGATATCACAATAAAGAAAAAGGAAATAAACATCGTCCCTGGTGCATCAAATAAAATATAAAAGAAAGCAAAACCAAGAGCGCCGAGCATTCCTCCACCAAGTCGATCGCTTGAAATAACTCCGGTTAACTGTCCTCGATACAACTCCCATGTATTCATGATGACAGATGTATTCTGCCACTCGTTGGCTGAAGAAAGATCCGTAAACAATTTGACATGACTTAATAATAGGATGGAAAAATAGAGAAGGTAGAAACCGACCAACCGTCTAGTAAAAAATACGGGTTGTTTATGTTTAATAATGTAGTAGATTGCAAGAATAAGTAAATAAATAAAAACAATCAAATACCAATCACCGGTAAAAAATCTTAAACTTTGAATAAGGACCTCTCCAACAATTCCATAATTAGCAAGTCCAATACAAATCAAAGCAAACATAACCAGACCGATCACTTCATATATGAAAACATCTTTCCAACCTTTTTTCTGCATTTTTCTTTTTTTTCTTTTTGCCATTATGATCACCTCTGACATTTTGGGTGAATAATAACAGGTTAAAACGAGCGGGCGCCGAGATTCGCAGCTTATCATTTGGTACTTTTCATCGACTAACCTAACCTGTTATTACTCAATTTAAATCTGAGCTTTTTTCGTAAACATGGTTGTTTTTGGCTAAATACAATCTATTAGAAAAAAGCCTAAATCTTAATCGAAATGCCATTAATTTTTTGTGCGGAGCAAAGGCTTCATGATGATTTGTTCCCCAGGTTGAAATCGTTCATCCAAAAAGTCTTGGGGATCTGAACTAATGAGTCGAACAATTTTTAACTGATTGTGGTTTTCAACTTCCACAACAAGCGTAACACCTTGAACCGTCAATGTCATTTGATTATTTTTTTCGCACTCATTATCACTAAATATCACTTCTTCAGGATAGATGGTGTACAAGATCATTGTACCACCTGCTCATCCGACTTGCCTTTGTAAAGAGCTATTAATTCGTTTAATTTAATTAATGATTTTCCTAAACCACCAATTTGATCAATAAGACCATACTTAACAGCATCTTCACCAATCACATTCGTTCCAATATCTCGTGTTAGATTACCTCGGCTATACATTAGTTCCTTGTAACGTTCTTCAGTTATCTTTGAATGTTTAACCACAAAATTAGTAATGCGGTCCTGCATCTTCTCTAAATATTCAAATGTTTGCGGAACACCAATAACCATCCCCGTTAGACGAACAGGATGTATGGTCATAGCTGCACTTTCAACAATGAAAGAAAAGTCAGATGCAACAGCTATCGGGATGCCAATGGAATGACATCCTCCCATAACAAGAGTCACCGTTGGCTTTGATAAGGTAGAGATCATTTCAGCAATGGCAAGTCCTGCCTCAACGTCGCCACCAACTGTATTAAGGATAACTAAAAGACCCTCTATTTGCTCACTTTGTTCGATGGCCACTAATTGTGGAATAAGATGTTCATATTTTGTTGTTTTATTTTTAGGAGGAAGAGCTAAATGTCCCTCCACTTGTCCTATGATTGTTAAACAATGGATATTTGAAACGGTTTGTTCAGGAGCTTTCATTTGACCTAGCTTTTGAATTTGATTAAGTATTGCGTTTTGTTCAGAAGAATGCTTAACCTCTTCTTCCAACTCCTTCTCTAATTCTTCATCAGACATATCTCCAACTCCTTTATTTATCACTTTTCTTAGTATGAGAAGGAGATTCCTATTTGATACAAACTTTTATTATATATATGTCTTAAGTTAATGTTAGATCTTAAGTTCTTGACTCATTTTGCTCAACTAGAATTGAAATTGGAGATGAAAGTTGTGTGATGCAAGGGGATTATACTAATAGAGCCAAAATAACGTCCACTATTCAATTAACATGGCCATTTCATAAAGATCAGATTATGTATTAATAAATTTAACCACGTACGCATCAAAAAGAACATCACGAATGTGTGACGTTCTTTTTGATTTATATTTCCATGATAATTGGCAATATCATTGGACGGCGTTTGGTTTTCTCGTATAAATATCGACTTAATGCATCTCGTATCCCATTCTTTAAAGAAGACCACTCAGAGACATTCTTTGTTAATGATTTAGAAATCACTTCAGACACAATTTGACTCGCATCTTCAATTAGTTTTTCAGACTCTCGAACATAAACAAACCCACGTGTAATGATCTCAGGTCCAGATAAGATTTTCTTTGTTTGTCTACCAAGTGTGACAACCACGACAAGTGTTCCGTCTTGGGAGAGTAGTCTTCGGTCTCTGAGTACAATATTCCCAACGTCTCCTACTCCGAGACCGTCAACCAAAAGATGACCAGCTGGTACTTTTTCTGCTTGTCTTGCTGTTCCATCATTAAATTCAATGACATCTCCTTTATCTAATAAAAAGATGTGATAGTCTGGAATTCCTGATTGAATGGCTAGTTTTTGATGAGCAATGAGCATTTTAAACTCACCATGGATGGGAACAAAATATTTAGGTCTCATTAATTGCAGCATTAATTTCAATTCTTCTTGAGCCCCATGACCTGATACATGAACACGTTTCCCATGAATGACGTGAACACCCATCCGCATTAAATCATCGATTGCTTTAGTCACGATTTTTTCATTTGATGGGGTCGAGGATGCAGCAAATATAAATAAATCATTTTGTTTGGGTGTTATTCGTTTATGTGCATGATTAGCAATACGAGTCATGGATGATACTGGATCACCAGCGTGTCCTGTTGTTAAGATGGCTATGTCGCTATCGTTTTGTTTTTTTGCTTCATCCCAATTAATGAATGTATTTTCTGGAATTGACAAATATCCCTGCTTTATAGCAATTGATACAATCCGTTCTAAATAACGACCATCAAGAACGACTTGACGATCATTCAAAACCGCTGCATCAATAAATTGTTGAATTCGATGTATATTTGTAGCATATAATGATGCAATAACTCTTCCTTCTGCAACATAGAAAAGATCTTTAAGATTAGCTCCAACAACTGCATCTGAGTCCGTTTTTCCTGGTATTTCAGCATTCTTACTGTCTGAAAGTAAACAAAGAACTCCACGGTCCCCAATCCGAGCCATTTTGCTTATATCCGCCTTTTTCCCGTCAACCGGTGTATAATCAAATTTAAAATCACCAGTATGTACGATTGCCCCTTGGGAAGTATAAATTGCCATTCCAATTGAATCAGGGACACTATGATTAGTCCTAAAAAAAGAAATTCTTCGAAAACCCAATTTCAAATTTCTTCCAGGTTCAATGGTTACAAACTTATCCTTTCCTTTACCTTTTCCAAATTCTTTTAATTTTTCTTTTAAGAGTGCCAAGGTAAATTTAGTCGCGTATACAGGAGCATTTAACTTTCTTAATAGATAAGGAAGACCTCCAATATGAACTTGATGACCATGTGTTAGAAAAATACCTCTAACACGCTCCTTATTTTCTATTAAATATGTTGCATCAGGAATGACTGTATCGATTCCTAGCATATCCTCTTGTGGATGCATAAGTCCCGCATCAATGATAAAAATATCATCATTCACTTCAATGACTGTCATGTTATTTCCTAATTCGCCAACGCCGCCCATTGCATAAATCTTCACTTCGTCTGATTTAGAATTTGACAATGGGTATTCCTCCTATTTTCTATAGCAGCCATCAACTCGAACAACCCGAACTAATCATTGACTTTATTATACCCAAATCCTCATTCAAAGTACAACTTCTATCACCTTTTTAATAAAAAAACATCTTTTCCATGACAGATGATGCTGTCATATATTGAATCAGGGTAGTTTATGTACGAGCACAACATCAGAAAATTTGTTTGATAACACCCATTTATTCTTTTCCATTGAACAAAAAAAAGAACTTAACTCCAAATCAAGGAAGAAAACTTCTCTAGTTTTCTATATTCGGAATTAAGTCCTTTAATCTTATTAAATAAATTTTAGACTAATGGTTGAAGGGTTTTACTAGCTATGTCTAATAATGCTTTTTCCTCTGTTTCAGTTAAAGGAACCATAGGTAACCGAACACCACCAACATCAATTCCTTGTCGATTTAATAAGGTTTTAACTGGCACGGGATTAGGTGCTTTAAATAGTTCACGCATAAGTGGAAGTATCGATAAGTGAATTTTTGCTGCTTTTTCATTCTGTCCAACTTTAAATAAGTCAATCATTTCTCTCATTTGTTCACCAATAATATGAGAGGCTACTGAAATAACCCCGTGTCCTCCGACAGAAAGAATCGGTAATGTCAACCCATCGTCGCCACTATATACATAGAAATCACGATCCGTTCCTTCAATAATTGTGGCGATTTGATCCAAATTTCCACTGGCTTCTTTGACTGAAGTGATATTTTTTATTTTAGATAAGGCAATGATTGTTTCGGCACTAACATTCACAGATGATCGACCTGGAATATTGTATATCATAACTTCTTTCGTAACATTTTCGGCTATCGTTTTAAAATGCTCGTATAACCCTTTTTGATTGGGTTTACTATAATAAGGGGCAACAAGCATGAGGGCGTCCACACCAAGAGCTTCTACTTTTTTAGAGAAAGCGATGGTTTCCTTTGTGTTATTGTTTCCTGTTCCAGCTATAACTTTGACACGTCCATCTGCAACATTAACAACATGTTCAAATAGTTTCAGCTTCTCATCTGATGTGAGCGTTGGTGATTCACCTGTCGTCCCAGCTACAACGATTCCTTCTGTTTTTGATTTAATTAAATGTTCAACGAGATGGGTTACTTTGTCATAACTTACATTCCCATCATCATCAAACGGTGTCACCATCGCCGTTAGTAATGTCCCAAAATCCACTGTTCTCATCTCCTATTTCGTATGGTCTATTCTATCAACGCTACCTTGTTTCTCTAGTTCAAATGCCCTATGCAAAGTATTAACAGCTTCTATCATATCGTTTTGTTTTACAAGGACCCAGATTGTGTTATGCGAGTCAGCAGATTGTAAAATTTGAATTCCTGCTTGAGTGAGAGTGGTCACTATTTTTGATGCAACGCCTGGAACACCTGCCATACCCGCTCCAACTGCAGATACTTTTGCACATCCAGGCAAAACGATCGGTTCGTAACCTAATTCCTTTAATGTTTGAGTAGCTGTCTCCGTTACTTCTTCAGGGACAGTATAAATGACTCCCCGTGGGCTAATATTGATTAAATCGACACTGATTTGTTTATCTGCCATCGATTTGAACACTTTGGAATGAAGATCGTAGTCATCTTTTTTTGCTTGTACTCGAATTTGTGTGACATTTTTTACATAAGTTATCCCTGTAACGGGTCTTTCTTGAATGTCCTGACCGTAATTGGCCTTTTTTATTGACGTGATTAACGTACCAAGATCATTCGACATGGTTGAACGAATATGAAGAGGTATCTTAGCATTCATCGCAATTTCAACGGCTCTTGGGTGAATCACCTTCGCTCCTTGATAAGCTAGATTACAAATTTCTTGGTAAGTCAAAACAGAAAGCGGCCGGGCATCATTCACAATCCGAGGATCCGCTGTCATGACGCCCTCAACATCTGTAAATATATCAATCCATTCAGCTTGAAGAGCAGCGCCCAAAGCGGCAGCAGACGTATCACTTCCACCTCTACCGAGCGTTGTGATTTCACCGGTATCTGTTTGCCCTTGAAAGCCTGCAACGACAACAACGTCAAGTTGCCTTAATAAAAATCTCAATCGATCGACTTTCATATCGATAATCTTAGCATTCGTAAACATATCAGAAGTCAAAAAACCGGCCTGACCTCCTGTTAATGCTTCTGATGAGATGCTTTTAGATTTAAGCAAATTCGAGAATATAATCGAAGATATAACTTCGCCGCATGACATGAGTAAATCTTTTTCACGAGCAGATATATAATGGTCATTGACTAGACTGAGCAAGGTATCTGTTGCATATGGAGCTCCAGATCTACCCATGGCTGATACGACGACAACAACTTTGTAACCATCTTGTACTGCTTTTGAGATATGTTCAATGGCTTTTAATCGATTCTCTTCCGTTGCTACTGATGTACCGCCAAATTTTTGAACAATAAGTTTCATCTCATGATGGCTCCCTCTTTATGCTTTTATTAATCCTAATTTATGCAAGCTTTCAGCAATTTGCACAGAATTCCATGCCGCACCTTTAAGAAGATTATCAGATACGACCCATAGATGAAAACCATTTGGTACATCAGGATCTTTTCTTATTCGACCAACGAAAACTTCTTTTTTATCAATAGCATGAAGTGGCATTGGATAAATTTGATTTGCTGGATCATCTTCAAGCACAACACCAGGTGCTTCGCTCAAAAGCTGCTTAATATCACTTGAAGATACATCATCTCGATCGATTTCGATATAGACCGATTCAGCATGACTGATGGCAACAGGCAATCTCACACAAGTTGCCGATACTTTAATGGAGTCATCACCCATAATTTTTTTGGTTTCATTGATCATTTTCATTTCTTCAAACGTGTAGTCGTTTGGTTGAAATAAATCAATTTGTGGAATAGCGTTAAAAGCTAATTGATAATGTTTTTTATCGCCTTTGACTGGCAAAACTTCTGGCGTGATTTCTTCCCCTTTTAAAAATTTTTCAGTTTGTTCATTTAATTCTTTAATAGCTGAAACTCCAGCACCTGATACCGCTTGATATGTGGAAACGATCACACGGCTTAGACCATATGCTGAACGTATAGGTTCAAGGGCAGCGACCATCTGGATGGTTGAGCAATTTGGATTTGCAATAATTCCATTGTGATTAAATAATTCTTTTTCATTTACTTCTGGAACAACAAGTGGTGTATCTTTGTCCATCCGAAATGCACTTGTATTATCAATAACCACAGCGCCTCTCTTTACTGCTTCAGGTGCTAGTTCTTTTGAAACCGATCCACCCGCACTGAATAAAGCAATCTGAACAGATTCAAAAGCTTCAGGTGTTGCTTCTTTTATGGTCCATTCTTTACCGCCAAATTCAACTGTTTTACCAGCTGACCGTTTTGATGCTAGGGGGCTTATTTTACCGACTGGAAGTGGTGAACCTTCTAGCATTTTTAACATACGCGTTCCTACAGCACCCGTAACACCGACCACTGCAACATGAAAGCCATTCGATTGATACACTCAACATCTCTCCCTATTTATTGCAACATGACAAGAGTAATACTATATATTAATTGTTTAAAGTTAAAACTCTCAATAAGAAAGTGTTGCATCTATTTTAAAGTCAGAGGAGAAACAAAAGAAAATGTTTCTCCCTAATAATTACGTTCTATTTTAACATATACAACGTAAAATAAAAGATGAATGAGGATTAATCACGAAATTTTTCTATTAAAATAGGTTGAATTTGTTCACCATCAAGGGCGTGCTCCACTGTTTCCTTTAGAAGAGACATTCTTGCCACTAAAGAATTTGGTTTTTGAATGGGATTATCTTGACCATATGGAATAAAATAGATATCCTTTGCCACTAATAATTGTGCGATATTTTTACCATTTAAACCTAAACCATCATTCGTTGAAATCCCTAAAACGACAGGCCGGTGACTTCGAAGGGTCGCTTTTGCCCCCATTAAAACGGGTGAATCTGTCATAGCGTTAGCAAACTTACTCATGGAGTTTCCTGTTAACGGAGCGATAACCATACAATCAAGGGGTGTTTTAGGTCCATATGGTTCCGCTTTCACAATGGAATCGACAACTTCATGACCCGTCATATCTTCCACTTTTTTAACCCAGTCTTTTCCATCTCCAAATCGAGTTACGGTGTTTTTTACAGTATATGTGACAAAACAAACAACATCCGCTCCCGCATCCAACAATGATTGAACCTGCGGTATGACTTCACCATAAGTACAATGTGATCCTGTTATCCCAAATCCAATCCGTTTCCCTTTTAAATTCATGCGTTATTCTCCCCTTTTTCAAACTTTTGAAGTAAAAGTTCAGCTAACACATTAGCAATAATTCGACCCGCCGTTTTTGGTGCCACTAGAGCAGGTAAACCAGGCGTTATAATGGCTTTTATCCCGCGTTTTTCTGCATATCTAAAATCTGTCCCACCAGGTAAAGAGGCAACGTCTATAATAAAGGCATTAGCAGGCATTTGAGAAAGAACTTCACTTGTTAAGATGGGGGCTGGAATCGTATTAATGCAAACATCAATATCACGAACCTCTTTGGCCAAATCACGTGTATAGAAAGGTTTTAGGCCCATCTCCGTTATTCTTGCTATCTGGGCGGGATCTCTTACACCCACTTTTACAATAGCGCCAAGCGCATCAAAAGCTCTTGCAATCGACATACCTGTTCTACCCAAACCAAGTACAACGACTTTAGAATGATGTATCGTAATATCCGTATGTTGAATCACCATCATGATGGTTCCTTCGACGGTTGGAATGGAATTATAAATGGCAACATCATCACGCTCAAATAATTTAACCATCTCTCGATTATATTCTGATGTCAGTTCATCAAGATATGGGGTTGATATACCTGTATATAGAGAGCAATATTCAGGCGTTTCTGTAAACCATTTTTTTATCAGACGAATCGGTTTTTCCGAAAAAATGGCTTTAACTTCACCATCTTCTTTTGCTCCGCTAACAGGAAGGATAATACCATCAACCTCTTTTGGATTAATTTCTTCAAGTTCAACTTTTGATGCACCGCTGAAATGTTGATTTAATTGATCAAATCCAACAAGTGACAAACGAGCATCAAGTTCATTGAGTTTTTCAATGACTTCAATTTGCCTAGCATCACCACCTAAAATGACAAGGTGTTTATTCGTAAGCATTCATTGGTCTCTCCCCTCTTATTCAATCTCCCTTATGACTAAGGGACATAGCGAATTAACCATTTATGAATTGTTTGTTTAAAACAATTCACCGTATCAGATCTTAACGCTCACCATATCATATGATTTCTAGGCGCCTTTGTGCTACAAAATGAATCGAAATATATTATAAGAGGTTGTTCAAAAAGGTTTTCTTTTTGTGGAAATGATTTAACATAATTCCGAAAGAAGTCTCCCTCTTCAAGTGTGCGAAGGGGAGGCCCAATGGAAAGGGGGTGATAATTTCGGTTAGGCGCAGCCTAAAGTATTAAGTCGCTAAACTCTGGGGGATTAGTATTACAAACGAGACCCTGCAGGAGCTTGCAACGAGGAAGCTCGGCGAACACAATAGGAAATCAAGCACCTGGAGCGGAAAATAACCTTCATATACGAAAATCGACAAAAGGCACCGAAGAGCATGCTCTCGATACCTTTTGTCGACAATCTGTTTTTTAGATGATTTAATTATCATTTTGAATCAATAAGAGATTTTTACTTTTACTTAGAAATGGGATTAATAGGTTGAAAGGCTTTTGGTATATCTTCCGCCGGACTGACAATAGAATAAGAAAAAGGCTGATTGAAAATGGTCTTCGCAATCGAAGAGACATCGTTAAGAGTCACACTATTAATCTTCTCAATCATTTCATCCATCTCTCTTTGCCTTCCTAATGTTAATTCATTTTTTGCGTTACGACTCATTCGGCTACTCGTACTTTCTAGACTAAGCATCATATTCCCTTTTAACTGTTCTTTACTATTCTCTAATTCGTTTTGGGTAACACCCTGATCAGCTATTTTCTCAACTGTTTTTAATAGTGCATCACACAGTTCATCCATTTGATCCCGACCTGTCCCACCGTACAAAGTAAGGATCCCACTATCTTTATAGGAGGTATGGAATGAAAAAGTTGAGTATGCAAGTCCTCGATCTTCACGAATTTCTTGAAATAATCGACTACTCATACTTCCTCCAAGGATATTATTCATCACAATAAGAGGAAATAGAGTCTCATGGTTATTGGCGATTCCTTCATAGCCAAGGCAAACGTGAGCTTGTTCTGTTTCTTTTTTACGAAGTAAATGATCCGGTCTAAAGGTCGGTTTTTGAATTTTTTGGCGATGGATTCTCTTAGGCGTCGTTTCAAATATACGTTCCACTATGGGGATGATCTTTTCGTCAACATTCCCAGCTATGGATACGACGATATTATCAGGTGTATAGAATGCCGTCATATGATCTTTTAAGTCTTGTTGTGTGAAAGATTGAATCGTTTGCTCTGTTCCTAGAATCGGAAAACCTAGTGGATGTTTCCCAAAACTTGCTTCACTCAATAAGTCGTGAACAAGATCATCTGGTGTATCATCATACATCTTTATTTCTTCACCAATAACTTGCTTTTCTTTATTTATATCTTCATCATCGAGTTTTGAATGAAAAAGCATATCAGATAAAATATTAACAGCATATTCAGCGTGTTCATCCAGAACCCTTGCATAATAACAAGTATATTCTTTGGATGTAAACGCATTAACCTGTCCGCCAATACGATCGAAGCTTTCAGCAATTTCCCTTGCAGTTCGATTCACAGTACCTTTAAATAACATATGTTCAATGAAATGGGAAATGCCATTGTTTTTTTCGTTTTCATAACGAGAACCCGTTGCCACCCAAAAACCAATCGTTACTGATCTGACGGTCGGCAGAGTTTCTAGTATGATCCGTACACCGTTTGAACAAACATGCTTTGTTATCACGTGATGTTCCTCCTGTATCCAAATATTCAATATCTCGTATCATCATAACATTCACAAATAGCAAGGACAAATAGATAAACTTAAAATCATTTTTATCTAAAGTGAGGCTCTAGGTCAGGGTTCTTTCTATTTCATCATATAAAAAAATAAATTAATTTATTTTCCAGGTTTTGGTAAAACACGTTCTTCACTTAGCATTTCTGATACTGTGCCGAAACGGAAGCCTTTGTTCTCAATCCCTTTTATCATCCTATTTAGCCCACGACTCGATTCTTTTGTTGGATGCATCAGAATCATCGACCCGTTTTCCGTTCGACTGATAACACGCATCACCATAGATCTCGTATCAGGATGTTTCCAATCAACCGTATCTACTGTCCAAAGAATTGTTCTCATACCAAGTTGATGTGATACATAGACTGTTTGTTGATTAAAACTTCCACTAGGTGGAGCCATCAACCTTGGTTTTAAATCTAATGTCGCTTCAATCACTCTGTTAGCTTTCTTCAGACTTGTTGACACGTCTGATTTTGTCATCTTATTTAAATCTGGATGGCCGTAAGCGTGACTTCCAATTTCATGTCCACCCTCCGCGATCATTAAGGCCAATTTAGAATTATCTTCTACCCACTTTCCATCAAGAAAAAAAGTAGCATGTATGTGATTGTGCTTCAATATTTTAAGCATTTGAGGGATGTATTCATTACCCCACGATACGTTTATTAAGAAAGCGACCATCGGTTTTTTTGGGTTTCCACGGTAAATCGGAGCTGGTAATATATCATCAAGATGCTTCTTTGGTGGAACCTCTTTATACACCAATTTTTTCGGATTAAATGTATTGTTTTTTTTCATCTGTTGGAAGCTTTTCCGAGTATCAATGGTTAAACCATTATAACCGGGTATTGCTTTCCAAACTGGATCGTTTCGTGCGTCCTGCGGCTTTTCACTTATATTGCTATGATAATCCTTTATTTGTTGATACAAAACCTTTTGATTTGCAGCCGTTTCATTCGTTTTAATCGACGTTGCATTATGTTTAGGAAAGACAAATACTAGTATGGATCCAAAAACTACAACCGTAAAAAGACAAAAAATCGAAATGTACCATTTTTTCTTCAATCGTCCACCCTCCCTTGTACAACCTTATGCCGATAAGCTTGTTTTAGAACATCTGAGAGCTTGAAAAATGAAGAATCCGATGAATGATAAAAAAGCATCGATAATTTTATCTTAATTCTTAAAGAGGTTGTTCAAAAAGTCACCAAATGATAAGCTACGAATCTTGGCGCCCTCTTGTTTTTCCGGTCCTCATGTAGCAAAAACCTACATTCCGGTCCTCAAAACAGCGTCGTCTTGATCTTCTTGCTTCTAATTTGTCACCTTTTTGAACACGCACTTAAACACTAAAAAACTTGGATGACACGATGTCTCCAAGTTTGTCCAAATCTTATCCCACTTATTCCGCCTTAACGGGCTAGTCAAGACCCCCACCTCAGGATTCTGAGTATTTAAAGAAGATTGGCGTGGGGTCAACTGCCCGTAAAGGTCTAAAGAATCCCCCTGATGGAAGTTTCACTTTATTCTTTGATAGACCAAATTAAGAAAAAAAGAAGCGGTCAAACCACCTCTTTATCTCTTATGCTTCAGTTTTTTTGTTTTCATCTGGAAGGGCCTGTTTCCTAGAAAGTTTGATTCGACCTTGTTTATCGATATCGATAACTTTAACCAGTACTTCATCACCTATATTGAGAACATCTTCAACTTTTGCAACACGTTTGTGATCAAGTTCTGAAATATGAACAAGACCATCTTTTTGATTAAACAACTCAACGAAAGCGCCAAACTTTTCAATACGTTTGACTTTACCTAAGAAAATATCTCCAACATTTACTTCACGTACAATGTCTTCGATGATACCTTTTGCTTTCTCATTCATGGCTTGATTTGTTGAAGCAATAAATACCGTACCATCTTGTTCGATATCAATTTTAACGCCTGTCTGTTCAATAATTTTATTAATGACTTTTCCACCTTGGCCAATAACGTCTCGAATCTTATCAGGTTTAATATGCATTGTTAAAATTTTCGGTGCATAATTTGAAAGTTCTTTACGTGGTTCTGGGAGTGCCTGAAGCATAGATTTAAGAATCGTCATGCGACCTTCTTTTGCTTGTGTTAACGCTGTTTCTAATACTTCACGGTTAATGCCAGAAATTTTAATATCCATTTGAAGGGCTGTGACCCCTTTTTCTGTTCCGGCTACTTTAAAGTCCATGTCACCAAGAGCATCTTCCATACCTTGAATGTCCGTCAATACCACAACGTCATCTTCGTATTTGACAAGACCCATGGCGATACCTGCGACTGGTGCTTTAATAGGAACACCTGCATCCATCATGGCAAGTGTGCTACCGCAAATACTTGCTTGAGAAGTCGATCCATTCGATTCAAGTACCTCTGATACTAAACGAATGGTATATGGAAAATCTGTCTCAGACGGTATAACCGGTTCCAGCGCACGTTCACCAAGTGCCCCATGCCCAATTTCACGACGTCCAGGTGAACGCATCGGACGTGCTTCTCCGACACTAAATGGCGGGAAGTTATAATGATGCATAAAGCGTTTTGATTCTTCCATATCCAACCCGTCAAGAATTTGGACATCTCCAAGTGCACCTAGTGTACAAATACTTAAGGCTTGAGTCTGACCACGTGTAAACAATCCTGAACCGTGTGTTCTTGGAAGAATGCCAACTTGCGATGATAACGGTCTGATTTCATTACTTTTCCGGCCATCTGGGCGGATATTTTCACGTACAATCATCCGTCGAACTTCTTCTTTTGTCATTTTATATAAAACATCTTCAACCATCGCAAGATCGACATCTTCTTCGTCATTTTCGGTTAAAGTTTCTATAACTGATTGTTTAACTTGGTTAATTGCTTCATCGCGCGCATGTTTTTCTTTAGTACGAATGGCTTCAGTCAATTTTGTCCCAAGTATTTCTCTGATTAGTTTTTCAAGTTCCTCATCAGCTTTAAATAATGTTACTTCCATTTTTTCTTTGCCAATTTCCGCCGCAATTTTTTCTTGGAAAGCCACTAATTCTTTTATTGCTTCATGACCGAACAAAATGGCATCCAACATCACTGTTTCAGGTACTTCTTTTGCTCCTGCTTCAACCATGTTAATGGCATGTTTCGTTCCTGCTACTGTTAAGTGAATATCACTTTTTTCTGCTTGTTCGACCGTTGGATTTATAACAAACTCGCCATCCACACGTCCTACAATGACACCTGCTATTGGACCATCAAAAGGAACATCAGAAACACAAAGTGATAAAGATGAGCCGATCATAGCTGCCATTTCTGATGGACAATCTTGATCGACACTCATGACCATACTTACAATTTGAACTTCATTACGAAATCCATCAGCAAACAAGGGACGAATGGGACGATCAATAAGACGGCTAGCAAGAATCGCTTTTTCACTTGGACGCCCTTCCCTTTTAATAAAGCCTCCAGGTATTTTCCCCACAGCATATAGTCTTTCCTCATAGTTCACGGTTAAAGGGAAGAACGGAAGATCTTTTGGTTCTTTGGAAGCTGTGGCTGTTGATAATACAACTGTTTCTCCATAACGAACGAGAACAGCGCCATTGGCTTGTTTGGCAAGTTGCCCAATTTCTACAGTAAGTGGCCTTCCTGCCCAATCCATGGTATACGTATGTTTTAATTGTTCCATGTTAAATGTGGCTCCTTTCTATTCAAACTAATTCTTTGCAGCTATATATAAATCCTATATATACATCTTTAAGAGGTTGTTCAAAAAGTCAACAAACGATAGCGTGAATCTCGGCGCCCGCTTATTTATTCCGGTCCTCATGTAGCGAATACAAGAGGATCTCTGGCTAAAATCGCTCAGGTTCTGTGGCTCACGCCTGAAGCTACCACATCATGTGGAATGCCGGTCCTAAGGAAACTTGCGCCGCTCTTATCCTTCCGACGCCCAGTACGGGCTAGTACTGGCGTTTCTTGCAGGATGCCAGCTTACTTAGCCAGTAACCCTTCTAATTTGTCACCTTTTTGAACTCGCACTTTAATATACAGAGTTAATACCCACTTATTTTTTATCAATACGTCAAAAATTAGTCTCAAACAAATCGTCAAATCAATTTTATGTATTTGTCGTCAATTTGAACCGTTATTAAAAAGTACAAAAAAGCGGGAATTATCCCGCTTTTTGTTCATCTTATCGACGTAATCCAAGACTATTGATAAGTTCGCGATAACGTGTAACGTCTTTGTTACGCAAGTAAGTTAATAGATTACGACGTTTACCTACCATTTTAAGAAGACCACGACGTGAGTGATGATCTTTCTTGTGAGTACGTAAGTGATCATTCAACGTATTGATCTGTTCAGTTAGGACAGCAACTTGGACTTCTGGTGAACCAGTGTCTTTATCGTGTGTTTTATACTCATTTATGAGTTCATTTTTACGCTCTTTTGTTAAAGCCATCCTTTTCACCTCCTTATAAATTATCCCCAATTATCCTAGCAAATCGTTGGTGAATCGATATGCCACGATATGGTTAAAGTACGAAAGTCGTACAAAATCTATTTTACACTTTTTATATCGACAATTCAAGTCATAGTTATGCATTTATGACAAAAAATAAATCCAAATAATCCTTAAATTCGGCCGTTAGCCATAAAGAAAGCAGCTGCTTCCTTTTTATCCTGTTCCATTCTCTGAATGAGTGCTTCTGCAGAATCGAATTTTTCCTCATCTCGAAGTCTCTTAATCCAAGATACTTTAACCTCTTGGTCATATAAATCACCATGGAAATCTAAGATATAAACCTCTACCGTTACTGGAACCTCCTTATCAAAGAACGTTGGTCTAACACCAACACTACAAATTCCATTGAGAGATCTTCCTTGTGAATCAAAGTTCACTAAATAAACCCCATTTTTTGGAATGATGAATTCTTCACTGCATGAAACATTAGCTGTAGGAAATCCTAATAACCTACCACGTTTGTCTCCGTGTACAACAGTACCTCTAATTTCATATTGACGTCCTAACATGGTGGAAACATTTGAAAAATCTCCCTCTTCTATGAGAGAACGGATGATTGTTGAACTTACTTTCTCTCCATTAACATTAACAAATGGCACAGTGGTATGATTAAACATACTTCTCGAATAATCATTAATATTCACCATATTACCTGCTGCTTTTTGGCCAAATGTAAAATCATCCCCGGCGACAATATGTTTGGCATGAAGTTTGATTAAATAATAATCCACAAATTCTTGTGGTGATAGTCGACTAAAATTAAGATCAAAATGGATAAAATAAGTTACATCAATCCCCAATTCTGCAAACAACTCTGCTTTAACGTCTGGAGGTGTTATGTAACTTTTCCGCTTAGACTTGGGACTTAGCACAACAGAAGGATGTGGGTGAAAGGTCATAACTACGGATTGCATACCTTTTTCTTTTGCAATGTCAACAGCTGTTTTAATGACTTTTTGATGACCTTTGTGAACACCATCAAAATACCCAAGAGCTACGACTTTCTCTTTGGCCGCATCTAACCGGATATCTCCTGGACTCGTTGAATGAATAATTTCCATCCTTCTCACCTTCTATCATCTTCTTTTATTAGGAGAACTTTTACAGGCTTCATTAACCCCTCTTTGTCAGGATGCTTTTGATAAATAGCTAAGCAATCCCCCGCTTGATTAAAGATGGCAAATGGACTTTTGCCTTCTTGTGTCATTAATGGTAGGACAGCGCCATTTATTATTTTCTCTTCTAAATTTTTGTCAACGGACAAACTTGGCATATATTGAAGGGCATAAGAAATAGTCGAAAGACATTCTGAAAATCTATTTTCATGTACAGCTTGTTCAATTTCTTCAAAAGTCAAACAATCATTCACCTGAAAAGGACCAGCCGATGTACGAGTTAATGTTCCTAAATGCGCTGGATATCCGCATTTTTTTCCGATATCAACGGCTAATGTTCGTACATATGTACCTTTGCTGCATTTAACATCAAAGGGTATCTCTGATTCAAACACTGACTGATTCCCGTGAATCCTTAAATCATATATGGTCACTTGTCTTACAGGCCTGGTTATTGTCATACCTGCACGGGCATACTCATATAGTTTCTTTCCATTGACTTTAACAGCTGAATACATGGGCGGGACTTGTTGAATAACACCTTTGAAAGAATTAAAAACACCTTCAATATCCTGCCGATTTAATGTTCTTTGAACTTTTTTCTCCTCGATCACTTGTCCAGTCGCATCCTCGGTATCTGTTGCTTGTCCGAGTCTTATAATTCCACGATATGATTTTGGATAATTAAGTAAGTATTCCGATATTTTTGTAGCTCTACCTAAACAAATTGGAAGAACACCGTCAACTTCAGGATCCAATGTTCCAGTATGACCGATTTTTTTGTAACGTAAAATTTTTCTTAATCGAAAAATACAATCATGTGAAGTTATTCCCTTAGGTTTGTAGAGCGGTAAAATCCCAGTATATGACGACATTTACTCACCTTCTTTAAAGCTTAACAGAATCAAGACACTTCTAATGGAGTCAAAGAATTAGAACAGAATCATTGTAAGAGTTTCATAAAGCATAGAGAAAAGGATAGACGTAAACATTGTCTATCCCCGTCTCTTACATTTTTAGCACAATAGTGATTAAAAAAGTAGTATATGGAAACTTAATCAACTCTTTTGATCGTTACTTCATTTCATCATTATGGTTGAGCTCATGAAGAAGTTGATTAATGTGATTGCCATATTCAATAGATTCATCAAATTTGAATATGATATCTGGTGTCTTGCGCAACCGTATTCTTTTCCCTACTTCTGAGCGGATAAACCCTTTGGCTTTTGACAAACCTGTAATCGTGTTCTCTTTATCCTCATTACTTCCTAGAACACTAATATAGACTGTTGATTGCTGAAGATCACCAGTAACTTCGACACCTGTAACGGTAACAAAACCGACTCTAGGATCCTTGATTTTATTTTGAATAATATCACTTAATTCTTTCTTCATCTGTTCACCAATACGGTGAGAACGTAAATTTGCCATGTTGCACCTCACTTTAAAGCCATTCGAAACTTGTCACAGTTCGTTCAATGTCCGTTCTTTGATCGATGAGAGCAAGAGCATGATGTAATTCACGCTCAATTTGCACCCTCGATGTTCCAACAGATACAAAAGCAAACTTTGATCTTTGCCAGACGTTTTGAAAATCTATTTCGCTTGCTGAGAGATTATAGCGCTGCTTTGCTTTTGATAATATACTTTTAATAATGGCGCGTTTGTCTTTTAATGACTGTGCATCATATAGAATACATTCACAAACTGCAGCGCCAATGATCATTTTTGTTTAACTTCTTCCATAACAAAAGCTTCCATGGTATCGCCTTCTTTAATATCATTGAAGTTCTCTAATGTAATACCACATTCGTATCCTGCAGAAACTTCCTTAGCATCATCTTTGAAACGTTTCAATGTATCCACATTTCCTTCATAAATCACAACACCATCACGGATAAGCCTGATTCCTGCTGATCGCGAAATTTTACCATCAGTGACATAACAACCAGCAATCGTCCCTACTTTAGATACTTTAAACGTTGTTCTAACTTCCACTTGGCCAATGACTTTTTCTTTAAACTCAGGATCAAGCATACCTTTCATCGCAGATTCCATTTCGTCGATAGCATCATAAATAACACGATATAAACGGATATCAACCTGTTCTGCTTCTGCAGTACTTTTAGCATGATTATCAGGTCGAACATTAAATCCAATAATAATGGCGTTTGAAGCTGATGCAAGAATTATATCAGATTCCGTTATACCTCCAACACCCGTATGGATAATGTTTATTTTACATCCTTCTACTTCTATCTTACGAAGAGATCCTGCAAGAGCTTCTACAGAGCCCTGTACATCCGCTTTGATGATGACATTAATTTCTTTTATGTCGCCTTCTTGGATTTTTTGGAAGAGATCGTCTAGACTAACTTTCGTTGTTTCTTTTCTGTGAGCTAATACAAGACGTTCAGCTCTAGTTTCTCCAATTTGTCTCGCTTTTTTCTCATCTTCAAAGACCATAAATTGGTCACCAGCATTAGGAACAAGATTTAAACCAGTGATTTCTACCGGAGTTGCTGGCTTTGCCATTTTCACCCGTTTGCCGAGATCATTGACCATGGCTCTTACTCGACCGAATGCTCCGCCAACAACGATTGGATCTCCTACGTGTAAGGTACCATTTTGTACGAGTAAGGTGGCAACCGGCCCTCTGCCTTTATCAAGTTCAGCTTCAACAACGGTGCCTCGTGCCAGTGTATTAGGATTTGCTTTATATTCTTCTACTTCGGCAACAAGCAAGATCATTTCAAGAAGTTCATCAATACCTTCTCCACTGAGTGCGGATAATTTAACAAAGATAGTATCCCCACCCCAGTCTTCGGGTATGAGTTCGTGCTCTGTTAATTCTTGCATCACGCGATCTGGATTTGCGCCCTCTTTATCAATTTTATTAACAGCAACAATAATAGGTACATTTGCTGCTTTAGCGTGATGAATCGCTTCGACTGTTTGTGGCATAACACCGTCATCTGCTGCAACAACAAGGATCGTAATATCAGTAATTTCTGCCCCTCTAGCTCTCATTGTTGTAAAAGCAGCGTGTCCTGGCGTGTCTAGAAAGGTAATTTTCTTGCCTTCGTGACTAATTTGATAGGCGCCTATATGTTGTGTAATGCCTCCAGCTTCTCCCGCAGTGACTTTTGTGTGTCTAATGGAATCCAGTAAGGTTGTTTTACCATGATCAACATGACCCATTATGGTCACAACAGGTGGTCTTGTTATCGCCGTATCTTCATCTATTTCAAATTCACGATCTTCAAATTGAGCTTCATCCTCCACGACCTCTTCCTCTACAGCAACACCATAGTCATTCGCTAAGAGTTCAATCGTATCTTTATCTAAATCTTGGTTTTTAGTAGCCATAACACCAAGCATCATTAATTTCTTAATGATTTCAGTTGATTCTCTACCAAGTTTTTCTGCAAATTGGGCAACTGTTAAAGAACCTAAAAAGGTCATTTTCTCAGGTAATTTAATTTCTTGTTTTACAGACGGTGATGTACGTTTATTATTATTTCTTTTCTTGTTAAACCTTTTGTTATTGTTATTACTGTTATCTTTCATTCTTTTTCGATTGTCATTTTTGCCACGATTTTGGTTTTGATTTGATTTGTTTTGCGTTTTTATAGCTTCCACACTTACCTCTTTGTTTGTTTTATTTTTTGTTTGTCCTTCAGTTTGCTTTTCTTTGGTCTCTTTTTTTGTAGAAGGATTCACACTATGATTTAATTTTCCAATGACATCATCTTCTATAACCGACATATGGCTCGAAACTTCTACTCCCATTTGTTTCAATTCCATAATCACTTTTTTACTCGTTAATTGATGTTGTTTTGCATATTCATAGACACGCATCTTACTCATATGTTCACCCCCGTGTAGATTGATCTAACAACGCGATCATTCGCTGACCAAATCCTTGATCTGTCACCGCAACAAGGACACGTTCAGGTTGGCCAATCGCCCTACCTAGCACTTCTCGATTATCTACTATGAGAAGTGGTACATCGTAGTAATTGCATTTATTTGATATCGTTTTTTTCGTTCGCTTAGAGGCATCGTTTGCCATGATGACGGCAAATGCCTTCTTAGCTCTTATCGATTGGATCACTTGTTCTTCACCTGAAATGATCATTCGGGCTCTTGCGGCGAGACCCAATAACGATTGCCATTGCCTAGTCAATATGGTTCTCCTCTAAATATGACCGCATCGCTTGAAATACCTCTTGAGGCACGTCAGCTTCGAGATGTCTTGATAACAGTTTTTTTGATTCTGCTTTATCAACAACTTCTCTCTTCATAGAAATATAAGCTCCCCGGCCATTTTTTCTACCCGTTAAATCTAATGATACTTCACCTTCAGGTGACCGAACAACACGAAATAAAGCTTTTTTTTCAGCAGATTCCTGTGTGACAATACATTTGCGCATGGGTACTTTACGCTTTTTCACGTCTTTCACCCCACTTATTCGTCTTCAGTGTTTGATTTTAGTTCTTCATTCTCATCAAAATCACTTGGGAGCTCCTCGGCTGCAGGAAGTGGTTCTTCATTGTTATCACTTTCAGAAAGCAACCCTTGTTCAAGAGCGTCTGATTCGCTTTTAATATCTATTTTCCATCCTGTTAACTTAGCTGCAAGTCTTGCATTTTGCCCTCTTTTTCCAATTGCAAGTGATAATTGGTAATCGGGTACGACAACCGTTGTCGCCTTGTTTTCTTCATCTACAATGACTTTAAGAACTTTTGAAGGACTTAAACTATTTGCAACATAAGTCACTGGATCTTCAGACCAACGGACAATATCAATTTTTTCGCCTTTTAATTCATTTACAATGGTTTGAACACGTGCACCTTTTTGACCAACACATGAACCGACTGGGTCAACAGCTGCATCATCAGCATGTACCGCTATTTTCGAGCGATCGCCCGCTTCACGTGCGATTGATTTAATCTCAACGGTTCCGTCAAATATTTCTGGTACCTCAAGTTCAAATAACCGTTTTAAAAGTCCAGGATGAGTTCTTGATACCATGATCGAAGGTCCTTTTGTCGTATTTTCAACTTTTGTAAGATACACTTTAATGCGATCATGTGGGTGATAGGACTCATTTGGCATTTGTTCCGTTAATGGAAGTAACGCTTCAACTCTTCCTAAATCAACATAAATGTAACGGTGATCCAGTCTTTGAACGATTCCTGTCATGATATCGTCTTCTCTATCAATATATTCAGAGAAAATCACACCACGTTCAGCTTCACGTACACGTTGAGTGACAACTTGTTTTGCTGTTTGTGCAGCAATACGGCCAAAATTCTTAGGCGTTACTTCAATCTCAACAGTGTCTCCAAGTTCATAATGTGGATTAATCGCTTTTGCTTGTTCAAGTGAAATTTGGAGTCTTTGATCTTCTACCGTTTCTACAATTTCTTTTCGTGCAAAAACTTTAATTTGACCAAGTCCTTCATTTATATCAACACGAACATTTTGCGCTTGATTAAAATTTCTTTTGTATGCAGAAATCAGCGCTGCTTCTAATGCATCAATAAGAACTTCCTTACTAATTCCTTTATCTTTTTCTAGCGCAGTCATAGCATCTAATAGGTCGCTACTCATTGTCTTATTTTCTCCCCTTTATGCAAACTACTTTAGCATTAAAAAATGATCGCAAGTCTTGCACTTGCAATCTTTTCAACGGGTAAAGTTATTTCTTCAACCCTCGTTTTATTTTTAATTGCAAGTGTTACAGCCTGTTCATCTGCATGAATCAGTTTTCCTTCAAATTGTTTTGCTCCATTTATGGGTTCATATGTTGTAATATGTACCTGCTTTTGGACCGCTTTTTTCAAATCTTCATTTGTTTTCAGTGGTCTTTCTGCCCCTGCTGACGATACCTCAAGAAAGTAAGCCTCTTTTATCGGATCATCTTTGTCAAGTGCTTCGCTCAAACGTTCACTGACCGCTGTACACATATCTAAATCAACGCCTTTTGGTGAATCAATGAATACACGAAGAAACCAGTTCTTACCTTCTTTAACATATTCGAGGTCAACAAGTTCAATATCAAGTTGATCTAAGATCGGAAGGATGAGTTCCTTTGTTTGTTCTGATATTTTTCCTGCCATACTTTTATACCTCCTTTCGAAAACGAAAGAGTGAGGATCTCCTCACTCTTCTAAAACGACCTATTCATTAGTATCTCCAAAGTTAATATAACATACCTTTTGTTTAAAGGCAACTTTTACTAAATACGGCGAGGAAATATCTTCCATTCACAAAGACATCAATAAATTGAAACTTCCATCAGTGGGGGTTTTCGACGCACAGGATGTGCTCGTGCAGACGTTGCGACAGGACACCTAGTTTTTAGCCTGCGTCATCTTCCACTGATGGAAAGCCTGAACTAATCGGACCTTTACGGGCAGTTGATCCCCCACCTATCTTCTTTGAATACTCAGAATCTGAGGTGGGGATCTTGACTAGCCCGTTAAGGCGGGATAAAAGGAAAACCTAACTACGAGATTACTACTTTAAAGATATGATTGCAACTATCTAAAATAAAGACAGTTGGTTTTCATCTGGCATTCCTTCCAAACAACCATGTTGGTCTAAATATTCAACAACTGTTTTAGAAAGTTTAGCCCGTTTTTGTAAATCTTCTTTCGATAGAAACTCGCCTTCTTCTCGCGCTTTGACAACGTTAATGGCTGCATTTGTACCTACACCAGGGAGGGCATTAAATGGAGGTATGAGAGTATCTCCATCAACAATGAATTCACTTGCCTTAGAACGATAAAGATCGACAGAAGTAAAATTAAATCCACGTTCACACATTTCAAGTGCTAGTTCAAGAACAACCAATAAGTTCTTTTCTTTTGGAGATGCATCGAGACCTTTCTTTTCTATTTCTTCAATTTTGCCTCGAATGGCATGTGAACCACGCCTCATCACGTCGATGTCAAAGTCGTCTGCCCGTACAGAAAAGTAGGTTGCATAAAAGAGAATCGGATGATGAACTTTAAAATAAGCAATCCGAATGGCCATTAATACATAGGCAGTGGCATGCGCTTTTGGGAACATGTATTTAATTTTTAAACATGAGTCAATATACCAATCAGGAACGTTATTTTTCTTCATTTCATCGACCCATTCATCTTGCAATCCTTTACCTTTACGGACGGATTCCATTATTTTAAATCCAAGAGATGGTTCTAACCCTTTATGCATGAGGTAGACCATAATGTCATCCCGACATCCAATAACATCTTTAAGGACACAAGTTCCATTATTAATTAATTCCTGTGCGTTTCCAAGCCAGACGTCTGTACCATGTGAGAGACCTGAGATCTGAACTAGCTCTGCAAATGTGGTTGGTTTTGTATCTTCAAGCATTTGTCTAACAAAACGCGTACCAAACTCAGGAATCCCCAGAGTACCCGTTTTACAGCGAATTTGATCTTGAGTAACACCTAAAGACTCCGTTGAACTAAATAACTTCATCACTTCTTTATCATCTGTCGGTATTGTTTTAGGATCCATACCACTTAAATCTTGAAGCATCCGAATCGCTGTTGGATCATCGTGGCCAAGAATATCCAGTTTTAATAAGTTATCGTGTATGGAATGGAAATCAAAGTGTGTGGTTCTCCATTCTGATGTTTTGTCATCTGCTGGGAATTGAATTGGCGTAAAGTCAAAAATATCCATATAATCTGGAACAACAATGATTCCACCAGGGTGTTGACCAGTTGTACGTTTTACACCTGTGCATCCTTTGGCTAAACGATCAATTTCAGCGCCTTTAAAATGGGCATTGATATCCCCTTCATACCCTTTGACATAACCGTAAGCGGTCTTATCTGCTATTGTTCCAATGGTTCCTGCACGATAAACTTTATCTTCTCCAAACAATACTTTTGTGTAGTTATGGGCAACAGGTTGATACTCACCAGAAAAGTTTAAATCAATATCAGGGACTTTATCTCCTTTAAACCCGAGGAACGTTTCAAACGGAATATCATGGCCATCTTTCTTAAATGGTGTATGACAATTAGGACATTCCTTATCAGGTAGGTCAAAACCACAAGCAACAGAACCATCCGTGAAAAATTCGGATTGATGACATGTTGGGCAGACATAATGAGGTGCAAGAGGGTTAACCTCTGTAATGTCCATCATTGTTGCAACAAGTGAAGAACCAACTGATCCCCTTGAACCGACTAAGTAACCATCGATCAGTGATTTTTTAACCAATTTATGGGCAATGAGATAAATAACGGCGAAACCGTGACCAATGATGCTTTGAAGTTCCTTTTCTAATCGTTTGACGACGATTTCTGGTAAATCCTCACCATAACGTCGATGGGCTTCCCGATAGCTCATCTCTTTAACTTCTTCCTCAGCACCGTCAATTTTCGGTGTAAAGAGTTTATCTTGCACCGGAGTGACTTCCTCGATGGAATCCGCTATTTTATGCGTGTTGGTTACAACCACTTCTTTTGCTTTTTCTTCCCCCAAGAAAGACAAACACTCCATCATTTCATCCGTTGTACGATAATGTACTTTTGGTTGGGTTTGACGATTTAATGGGTTGCCCGCTTGAGATGCTATCAGGATTTTTCGATAAAGATGATCGTTTTCATCTAAATAATGAACATTTCCGGTTGCCACGACGGGTTTATTAAGTTTTTCACCCATTTTAACAAGATTATTTAAAATTTCACGAAGAGCTAATTCGTCAGTTACCAATTCTTTTTCAATGAGATGGGCATAATTCCCCGGTGGTTGAATTTCAATATAATCATAGAATTTAGCTACTTCTTCAGCTTCTTTTATTGATTTTTGCATCATGGCCTCAAATAATTCACCTTTGTCGCAAGCTGAACCTATCAAGAGACCCTCTCGATGCTTTTCAAGTAGTGAACGCGGGATACGTGGTACTCGATAAAAATAGTTTAAATGAGAAAGTGAAACAAGTTTGTAGAGATTCTTAAGTCCTTCCTGATTTTTAACGAGTAGAATAATATGAGTTGGTCTCACACGTTCAAAGCTTCCTTTTCCCATATTGTCATTTAATTGATTATGAAACACAATAGACTTTTCATCTGCATCTTTAAGCATTTTCCATAATAAATATCCTGTCGCTTCTGTATCATAAATCGCCCGGTGATGCTGGGTTAAATCAATATTAAACACCTTACATAAAGTATTTAGCCGATGATTTTTTAAATCAGGATATAGAAACCGTCCGAGTTCGAGAGTATCGATGACAGGATTCGTTGCCTTTTCAAGGCCAATTTGTTCGTAACCATTATTTAGAAACCCCATATCAAAACTGGCATTGTGAGCCACTAATATGGCATCGCCAGCGAAGTCATGAAATCGTTTTAATACGTCTTCAATTTCTGGAGCACTTGCAAGCATATCATCCGTGATGCTCGTTAAATCAATGATCGTTTGCGATAATCGTTCATGAGGATTGACAAAGGATTCAAATCGTTCAATGATTTCCCCATCTTTCATTTTGACTGCCGCAAGTTCAATAATCTTGTTATAAACAGCAGATAGACCAGTTGTTTCAACATCAAAAACGACATAGGTATCGTCCTGTAGGATGCGCTTTTGTTCATTGTAAGCAATAGGGACACCATCGTCGATAAGATTGGCTTCTACACCGTACAGAACTTTAACACCATTTTTCTTTCCTGCTGAATAAGCTTCTGGAAATGACTGGACGACAGCATGATCTGTTATGGCGATAGCTTTATGTCCCCATTCCTTAGCTCGATTGACTAAACTCGTAGCTGATACAACTGCATCCATTTGACTCATCAAAGTATGAGCATGCAATTCAATTCTTCGTTCTCCTTCAGGAGCAGTGTCTTTCTTACGCTCGGGCTTGATCTCTTCTATATCATTCCCTAACATAACCAAATCCCTTACGAAAGTGTCATTTTGCACACCACCTCGAACTTTTACCCATATTCCTTTTTTTAAAGCCGAGAATTTGCTGGCATCATCTTTGTCTCTGGAGAAGGTCTTAACGAGAATGGAATCTGTATAATCGGTGATTTTAAATAGTAAAAGCGTACGTCCGCTTCGAAGTTCACGTGTTTCCACATCAAATACGTAACCTTGTATTGTTATTCGCCGTTCTTCATCTTGAATTTGGTTTATCGGAACTGGATCATCTTTAATATCATATCCTATTTGAAATGGACCTGCTGGTGTATCTTCAGCTTGCTTTTCTTTTGCCTTGGCCTGTTCAATAACCGCTTCAATCACCTTCTGCTTATCTTCTTCGTCTCGTTGCTTTTTAAAGGCTGCGTATGCCGTGTCGTTCCGTTTAAGATTGACTTCAAGATGAAGTGTATGGAATCCACAGCTTACTAGAAAGAGAGATAAAGGCTGTTCACATTTACGTTTTATCAATAATGATTCCGCCTCATTTGAGGCCTCTAATATTAATTTACCGGAGTCAATATGCGGTTTTTGCTGCTTTAATACGGATTTAATTCCTTGGGACAGCTCAGGAACGTGATCAAGAAAATATAACCAATAATCTTGAAAAAGTGACGCATCATCAACTGAGTCAGTATTAATTTTAAAAGATACGCTTGCTATATTATGAAATTGTTTTTTTAACTCACGATCTAACCAGTCATAAACATGAAAAGGCAGTGGTTTTTTTAGTCCAAAAGTAAACACCCACTGACGAGTTTCTTGAAAAACGGTTAACTTATGAATCTGACCACCATTAAAATATTTTTCGATCACTTCAGTAGGGGCTTCGAGTTGTCTGAGAAGAATCATAAAACGATCGTGATTCGTTTTTCCTTCATTCATGTTCAACTCCCCTTTCTTTCAAAATTTAAAGCAAGATGAATGAAAAGAACGGCGCCTATTTCACTGGCACCGTTCAAATAGAAGGAATATGGGCAACACCTGGACTGCCAATATTCCTCAATGTGAGACGATTAACTGATCGATTTCTGGAAAGGTGCCCTTAGGGTGTCATTTCCACTTTTTTGCCCTACAAAAATAGTAAAGGTATAAAAACTATTTTTCTAGAGTTAAATAAATGAATTGTTCAAGTGACTCAACTTGCAACTCAAGCTGCTCACCACTTTGTCTAATTTTTACTTCTACAATACCTTCAGAAGCTTTTTTTCCTACTGTAATGCGAATTGGGCAACCAATGAGATCACTATCCGCAAATTTAACTCCTGCTCTTTCTTGCCGATCATCGATCAAAACATCCCAACCTTTAGCGCTTAGTTGTTCATGTAATAGAGTAGCTAACGATAATTGGTCATTATTTTTCACATTGACAGGAATGACATGGATATGAAATGGTGCTAGAGCAACTGGCCAACATAATCCTTTATCGTCATGATATTGTTCTACAACAGCAGATAATGTTCTAGAAACACCAATCCCATAACATCCCATAATGATGGGCTTACTTTTTCCTTGCTCATCTAGGAACGAAGCACCCATCGATTTTGAATACACTTCACCAAGTTTAAAGACTTGTCCAATTTCAATTCCCCGAGCAAACTTAATTTTCCCTTTATGATCAGGTGATAAATCCCCTTCTTTGATGACTCGAAGATCAACACAGTGAATCTCAGGAAAATCACGTTCTACATTTATATTAACATAAGTAGACTTATTTGAGGCATTGTAAAGATATCCATTGACGACATTTTTGACGCTTTGATCGCTTAAAAGGGTAACATCCTCAGGAAGTTGTTGGATGTCGTAATTTTCAAGTTCACTATTTTCTAATGTTTCAATAGTTCTTAATTTAAGGAAGTTTTTTACTTTAACTTCATTAATTTCATCATCATTGCATGCAAGCACGAGTATGTTCTGATCATCTGATTTAAATCCAACCAATTTGAGTTTCCGCTCAGGATCTCCTTCAAAAAACTGATCCATCACTTGTAAGGTATCAGGTGTTCCAGACTGTTTATTTTCTTGAAAAATGACCTCTGCCATTTCTAGATTCGCAGCATAGGATGATTCATCTGAATAAGCAATCGTATCTTCTCCAATAGCAGCTAGTGCTTGAAATTCATGTGTATCTTTTCCACCAATAGCCCCAGAATCTGCAATAACAGCGCGATATTTTAAACCACAACGGTCAAAAATACGTGTATAGGCATCATAAATATCTTTGTATGTTTGATCCAAGTCTTCTTGACTAGTATGGAAGGAATAGGCATCTTTCATAATAAATTCTCTTCCTCTTAACAAACCAAAACGCGGTCTTTTCTCATCTCGATATTTAGTTTGAATTTGGTAGAGGGTCATGGGTAATTTCTTATAAGAATTTAATTCATCACGTATTAAACTTGTAATCAATTCTTCATGGGTTGCACCAAGTGCAAAGTCACGTCCGTGCCGATCCTTCAATCTCATTAATTCTGGTCCATATACATTCCATCGTCCAGACTCATGCCATAGTTCTGCTGGTTGAATAGCGGGCATCAAAAGTTCCTGAGCTCCAGTGTTATTCATTTCTTCACGTATAATAGTTTCAATTTTTTGTAGGACTTTATTGCCAAGTGGTAAATAAGAATAAATACCCGCAGCAATTTGTCTAATAAAACCTCCGCGAACTAAAAACTGGTGACTAGCTGATTCAGCATCAGCAGGTGTTTCTTTTAAAGTTGGGATAAATAGTTTACTTTGTTTCATCAAGTGCACCTCAATATTTCATTTAGAATAATCTAGCGATACCGCTAAAAAGAAGTCATCGTTTATAAGTAAATTATAATCAATTTAGAGCTTAAGATATCATCTATTATATAATGGCAAGTTTTACTATTCAATCAGGCAAAACGTTTCAAAACATACTACACAGAAGGTTCTAACGAAAAACCTTCTGTGCGAACATTTTTAACAAATAGTGTGTGTCTTTTTGAACAACCTCAATTAGTGTAAAAAGACTTTTTGAATGTCATTCCATGTAACAACTACCATGAGTAGCATTAATAAGGCAAATCCAATAAAGTGGACAATGGATTCCCTTTGTGGATCAATGGGCTTGCCTCTTAGCAGTTCGACAATAATAAATAAAAGTCGTCCACCGTCAAGAGCAGGAAGTGGTAGCAAGTTAATAATACCCAAATTAATACTTAGGAACGCCGCCCAATTTAGAACAATGAGAAAACCTTGAGATACAAATTGGCCAGTTGCATTATAAATACCTACAGGACCCGATAATTGATCTAAACCGATGGCACCTGTTACAAGCATTTTTAAGCCAACTAATTCTTGTTTAATCCAAAAATAGGTTTGCGTGACTCCACCTTTTAAAGAAGCGACGAAAGAGTGTTTTGTCGGTGCATAAACGCCAATGAAACCTTCTTGTTTACCTGATGGCCCTTTTCTTGAATCTGTTTTAACATCGATCTTCTGTTGTTGATTATTTCGATCAATGGTGAACGTCAATTGGCTATTCGGGTGATGATTAACATACGTCATGATGTCTTGCCAAGAATTAATGGGCTGTTCATCAATTTGAATGACACGATCGCCCTGGTGTAAACCCGCTTGGACAGCAGGATTATTTTCAACTAGTTGTCCAAGCTTGGGAGCATTTGAAGGAACTCCTTGTATAGAAAAATAAACAACAAAAATGATAAACGCAAGTAAAAAATTCATAAAAGGACCCGCGAATATAGTTAAAAATCGTGCTGTTTTGCTTTTTGATGAGAACTGTCGATCTAGCGGAGCAATTTGAAAAGCTTGTTCGTCAACAACATACTCAGCTTCTCGATCTAGTGGGTACTCAATCAAATCCCCGTCCTCTGATTCATATCCCTTAATGACTAAGTCTTTTTCCAAATCTGCTGTTTCGACGGTGATAAGTTTTGCATCAGGATATTTATCAAGATGATTAATAATCATTTTATTAACGTGTTGTTGATGATTAAACAGGAGACCAATACGGTGGCCAGGTTTGATATCAATAATTTCTGGATCTTCACCCGCCATACGTACAAAGCCACCAATAGGGAGTAAACGCAGAGTATAGACCGTTTCTCCTTTTTTAATGGAGAATAGCTTTGGTCCAAAACCAATCGCGTACTCTCTACATAAAATGCCTGATTTTTTGGCTACGATCAAATGTCCGAATTCATGGATAGCAATAAGGACACCAAAAATAATGACGACTGAAATAAATGTTTCCACGATCTAACCACCTTTGTTTGTCATTCACTTAATCCATCATTACACATATGATTTTACCCAGTCATTAACCTGCTGTCTCGTTCTTATATCAATCTCTTTGATGTCCTCTAGTGTTGGGTTTGATACCATTTGATGTTCATTTAAAGCTCTCTCAACTAAGTCTTCTATTTGCAAAAAAGAAATACGCTTATTCAAGAAATGATCAACAGCTTGTTCATTGGCTGCATTCAATACGGCTGGTGTACTTCCGCCTAATTTACCCGCTTGATAAGCAAAATCTAAGCATTTAAACCGTTCTGTGTCGACTTTTTCAAAATGAAGGGCTCCTAATTCCCATAAGTTTAACCTTTTTTCTTGTGGAAGTTCAAGTCTTTTAGGATAACTTAACGCATATTGGATCGGAACGTGCATGCTTGGCACCCCTAGCTGTGCAATAACACTTTTATCATGATATTCAACTAGTGAATGAACAATACTTTCTTTATGTATAATTGTATCAATTTTCTCATAAGGGATATTAAAGAGCCAGTGTGCTTCAATGACTTCTAATCCTTTATTCATTAGTGTTGCCGAATCAACGGTGATTTTTGCACCCATCGACCAATTTGGATGCTTCAGTGCATCTTCTACCGAAACATTTTTCAATTCATCTCGACTGAGGTCTCTGAAACTTCCACCTGAGGCCGTTATAATGAGACGCGAAATCGCTTTTTTATCCTGCCCTTGCATCGATTGAAATATGGCTGAATGCTCGCTATCAATGGGGAGGAGGGTTACGCCTTTTTCCTTTACTCTTTCCATGACCAAATGACCTGCTGTGACGAGTGTTTCTTTATTGGCGAGTCCTATCATTTTACCCGCTTCAATAGCAGCAAGAGTTGGTTCAAGACCAATACTGCCTAATACAGCGTTGATTAGCATATCTGAATCAGGATGAGTTGCGACTTCAATTAAACCTTCAATTCCTGCTAAAATTTTGACAGAGGAAGGAACCAGAGGTCGTAATCTTTCTTTAATGCGATCATTTTTTACCGAAACAAGCTTTGGGCGATATTGATGAATATATGGGAGCGCCCTCTCAATATTTTCGCCAAAAGAAAGAGCAACGACAGAAAATTCTTCTGGGTGGGTTCCAATAATATCAAATGTCTGAGTACCTATAGACCCGGTTGCCCCTAAAATACTAAGTCGTTTCATTCTATCCTTCCTCTCTATAAAGCCTTAGTTAAAAGACTTGCTCTTTTGTCAAAACAACTAACCTAAAAAATGAAAAACAAATAAAATAGGTAAAACAAAAAGGAGACTATCGAATCTATCGAATATACCACCGTGGCCTGGTAAAATTTTACCGGAGTCTTTTATACCGTAATGTCTTTTTATTGCCGATTCTGCCAGATCACCCAATTGGCCAAATATGGATACAATGAGTGTTATGAACAGTAAATGATTCAAAGATTGAATCGTTTGAGATGGTACCAACATATAAAGAATAATGGCAACAATTAGTGCAACGACAACAGCACCAATTGAGCCTTCAATTGTTTTATTCGGACTAATGTGCGGGGCAAGTTTTCTTTTGCCAAACGTTCGTCCGACAAAATAAGCCCCACTATCCGTTACCCACATCATAATTTGTATGAACAAAACAAGCCATAACCCATGAAAACGAGCTGCTGCAAGAAGCGAGAAACTGAAGCCTATATAGAAAGCAGATAAGAAAAGATAAGCCATGTCATCATATGTTATTCTATTCTTCGTAAACACGATACTTGCAAAGAGGAAAATTAATAGAATAACAACCATCTTAAGTGTGGATACACCGACAATATAGTTGTCCCATAAAGGCCTTAATACTAAGCCTGCGACAAAAATAAAGCCAACGATAGAATGAAATTCAGTCGATTTAATTCCTTTCATCGCTAATAATTCATAAAAGGCGATCACCGCAAACGCAGTGACCAAAATAGAAAAAGGCACTGGATGAATGAACAAACACCCAAGATAGACTATACCAAAAACGATGGCCGTCATAATACGTTGTTTCAAAACTGTAACCTCCCTAGCTCGTTACGCCGCCGTATCGTCTTTTGCGGCTACTAAAATGCTTGACGGCTTCATGTAAGTCGCTAACTGAGAAGTCGGGCCACAATTTATCTGTAAACCAAAATTCTGTATAAGCGATTTGCCAAAGCATAAAATTACTTATTCGGAGTTCGCCACTTGTGCGAATAAGCAAATCTGGATCTGGCAGTGATTTGCTTAGCAAATAATTAGAAATCATGTCTTCGTCGATCATTTCTTTACTCAGAATGCCTTTCTCTATATCATGTATAAGAGATTTTACAGCACAAGTGATTTCATGTCGACTACCATAATTAAGAGCAAAATTTAGAATCATTCCTGTATTTTTCTTGGTTTTTTCTTTAGCCTGAGTAACAGCACGAAGCGTATGAGAAGGGATTTTATCTAGATCACCCATCACTTGCACTTGAACATTTTTATCAATGAGTTCAACAAGATAACTTGATAAAAATTGTTCCGGTAACTTCATTAAAAATTCAACTTCATCTTTAGGTCTTTTCCAATTTTCCGTTGAAAAGGCATAAAGAGTAAGGACTTTTATCCCTATTTCACTTGCTTCACGGACAATTTCTTTGACCGTTTTCATTCCTTCACGGTGTCCTGCTATTCGTGGTAATCCTCTTTTGTTGGCCCATCTCCCATTTCCATCCATAATGATTGCAACATGATCCGGAACATTGAGGTCCTGATTCGCCAATTCTTCACGACGATGTGTTTTTGTTTTGCCCCTTTTTAAGGAAAACCTTTCTAGCATACAACTTCCTCCAGAGTCTGTCTAATATTAGAACATACTTTTCGTTAATTAACCGTTATATTTGTCAATAGACTCGATATTATATGTAATATAGCCATACCATCCTTAGTGTATAGAATTTTCATGGTTTAGTAAAGAAAGTACCTATTCAAAATAGGTTGCTATATGTATATTACTAACAAGATATGAAAAAGTAAAAGCCCCCTTTATATATAGAGGGCATTTTTATCTTAAAGAGGTTGTTCAAAAAGTCACCAAATGATAAGCTGTCAATCTCGGTCGCCCGCTTGTTTTTCCGGTCCTCATGAAGGAGATACAAGAGGATCGCTGGCTAAAATCGCTCACGTCCTGTGGCTGGCGCCTGAAGCTACCACATCATATGGAATGCTGGTCCTCAAAACGGCGCCGCTCTTAGCCTTCTTGCTTCTAATTTGTCTCCTTTTTGAACACTCGCTTAAACTTCCATCATTTCTTTTTCTTTTTCACTTACAGTATCATCAATCTTTGAGATGTAGCCATCTGTAAGTTTTTGTATTTGATCGGTTAAATCACGTTGATCGTCTTCTGTTAACTCTTTATTTTTCACTGATTTTTTCAAGTTATCGTTTGCATCCCGACGAATATTTCGAATAGCTACCTTGCTTTCTTCAGATGTTTTTTTCACGATTTTAACAAGTTCCGTGCGTCGTTCTTCAGTCAATGCAGGGATGGCAATACGTATAACATCACCATCATTAGTTGGTGAAATTCCTAAATCAGATTTAAGAATGGCTTTTTCCATCTCTCCGATTGCTGTTTTATCATAGGGTTGAATGAGTAAAAGCCTAGCTTCCGGTGCTGTAATATTTGCTAACTGATTTAGAGGGGTTTGTGCCCCGTAGTATTCAACTGTTATTTTGTTTAAAATGCTTGGATTAGCTCTCCCAGCGCGTATGGTAGACAGTTCACGTTTAAGAGCGGCTAAAGCTTTATCCATCCGATCTTTAGCATCGTTAATGACTTCATTTGCCATTTTTATTTCCCCCTTACGACAGTTCCAATTTCTTCACCTAACACAACTCGTTTAATGTTTCCGATTTCTGTGATTGAAAAAACAACAAGTGGAATATCATTATCCATACATAAAGAAGAGGCTGTAGAATCCATGACAGCAAGCCCTTCGTTAAGAACATCTAAATATGAAATACTATCATATTTAACCGCGGCCTCATCAACTTTTGGATCAGCAGAATAAACGCCATCAACATTGTTTTTAGCCATTAATATGACTTCAGCTTCAATTTCCGCTGCTCTAAGCGCTGCGGTAGTATCTGTTGAAAAATAAGGATTACCCGTTCCAGCTGCAAAAATGACGACGCGTTTCTTTTCTAAGTGTCTGATAGCGCGCCTGCGAATGTAAGGTTCTGCAACCTGTCTCATTTCAATAGAAGACTGAACACGAGTTCCAACTCCTAGACTTTCCAAGCTATCTTGGAGGGCAAGGGCATTCATAACTGTGGCAAGCATTCCCATATAGTCAGCTGTCGCACGATCCATTCCCATTTCGCTACCTGTTTTGCCGCGCCAAATGTTACCTGCACCAACCACAACGGCCACTTCAACATTTAGATCTGCAATCTCTTTAATTTGTTCAGAAATGGATAAAATAATTTTTGGGTCAATACCAAAACCTACATCCCCAGCTAATGCTTCACCACTTAATTTAAGTATTACCCGCTTATATTTTGCTTCATTTGACATGTATGAATACCCCTTCCTATCTACTCTCTATTTTAAAAATGGGGCACGTATCCGCGCCCCTATTTTAGATGATGTTCAAAGCCGCAAGCGACAATTTAATTATAGTTGTTGAACATTCTGTATGTCATTATATAGCTTATTGTTTCATTTGTGCTTTAACTTCTTCAGCGAAGTTTTCTTGACGTTTTTCCATGCCTTCGCCTACTTCATATCGAACAAAGCCTTCAGCTGATGCATGATTATTTGCTAAGTATTTGCTGACCGTAACATCTGGATCTTTAACAAAGTTTTGATCAACAAGGCAGATTTCTTGGAAGAATTTCTTCATACGACCTTCAACCATTTTTTCAACGATTTTTTCAGGTTTACCTTCATTTAATGCTTGTTGTTTAAGAACTTCTTTTTCATGAGCGGCTTCTTCTTGAGATACTTGATCTTTAGAGAGATAACGAGGGTTAACAGCAGCAACATGCATAGCTACATCTTTTGCAATACTTTCATCTCCACCTTTAACCTTCGTTAAGACAGCGATTCGACCACCCATATGTAGATACGCACCAAAGTTTTCATCATCAGCTTTATCAACTATAGTAAAGCGACGCAATGAAATTTTTTCACCAATTTTCGCAATGGCGCTATTAATGAATTCTTCAACCTTTTGGTCTTGACCTTCTAAGTTTTGAGAAAGAGCTTCCTCAACAGTTGATGGATTGTTTTTTAATAAATGATCAGCTAACGTACTGATTAATTGAACAAATTGATCATTTTTTGCAACAAAGTCCGTTTCAGAGTTAACTTCAAGAATGACTGCTTTGTTACCTTCAACTTTAACTTGAGCTAAACCTTCTGCAGCCACACGGTCTGCTTTTTTCGCTGCTTTAGCCATTCCTTTTTCTCTTAACAAATCAACAGCTTTGTCAATATCTCCATCAGTTTCAGTTAAAGCTTTTTTGCAGTCCATCATCCCTGCACCTGTAATTTCACGAAGTTCTTTAACTAGTTTTGCACTTATTGCTGCCATTTGACATCCTCCTTTATTTGATTAATATGCATACATCGATATATAGAAAACATATAGATTAATAATGAACATGCACCTTAGATATTTTACCCAGTGTGCTAATCAAAAATCATGTTGTTTTCAATCATTTATATCATGACAACATCAATTCTCTTCTTTTTGCAAAAAAAGTGATAAGGGTCACACCCCTTATCACCCCTTAAAATCTTGTCTTTATTCAGCTTCTACTGGTTCTTGGACTTGTTCTTTTTCTTGAACGTTTTCAGGAGCACTAGAAACATCTAGCTCTTCACCTTGATTAGCCTCAAGCACTGCATCAGCGATTTTACCAGTTAATAGTTTCACGGCACGAATGGCATCGTCATTACCAGGAATGATAACATCTACTTCGTCAGGATCACAGTTCGTGTCAACGATAGCAACAATCGGTATATTTAATTTGCGTGCTTCTGCAATCGCAATTCTTTCTTTACGAGGGTCGATAACAAACAAAGCTTGTGGAAGAGATTCCATGTCCTTGATACCACCCAAGAATTTTTCAAGACGCGCTAATTCTTTTTTTAGACCGACAACTTCTTTTTTAGGAAGTACATCAAAAGTGCCATCTTCAGCCATTTTTTCAATTTGTTTTAATCTTGTAATACGTTTTCTAATCGTTTCAAAGTTCGTTAAGGTACCACCTAACCAACGTTGATTAATGTAATACATACCAGAACGTTCTGCTTCAGATTTCACAGATTCTTGGGCTTGTTTTTTCGTTCCTACAAAAAGAACTTTCCCACCATCAGCTGCAATGTTTCTTACAAACTGATAAGCTTCTTCTACTTTTTTAACCGTTTTTTGAAGGTCAATAATGTAGATACCGTTTCTTTCTGTAAAGATATAAGGTTTCATTTTTGGGTTCCAACGACGTGTTTGGTGACCAAAATGAACACCAGATTCTAAAAGCTGTTTCATTGAGATAACTGCCATAATGCTTTCCTCCTAATGGTTTTATTCCGCCGCTCAAATCATTTCTAATACATTACTGATCTTCAGCACCAATGCATAGATTATTGAGCGTGTGTGATTGACACCGTTGTTTAATATACCATAAACATGTGGCTAATACAAGTTTATAGCGTCTTTTTTTCATTAATTTTTAATAAGAGGGCAATTTCCCCTTCACCGCGTCCCAAAGCTTTAGCTATTTCCGTTATTGATTGCCCTTTTTGCTTTAAATGAAGTGCCTTCGCTAATAAGGATGACTCATACTTTTCTTCGCTTGTTGATTTAATTGGGGGGATCCAATCTATATCTGCATCCTCAGTCGCTTGTTGATAACTCTTATTTATCACATTATCTATATCATCATTAATTTTGTCTCGTTCTTCATGATTTGCTTTTTTATTTGATTTTATTTCTTCGTTTTTCTTTTGTTTATTTAGTTCTTGGATAAATCGATCATTCTCTTGTTGTATATCTGTCAAATAGGCTGTCATCATCTCTTCAATTTCTCTTTTTAACTCTTCAGGATGCTGTTGTTCTACATGTTTCAATCTCTGCACGAGTTGAATAATGAGATAAAAAGCTAATAAATGTAGTATTAAGCTAAAGATCATCCATAATGTCATGATGTTATCTCCTTAAATCTTGCTTATATTCGTTCTAAGATTATTGTTATGGTTAGTTAAAAACCTGAGCACACTCAAAAACATCAGGGTGTTAAATAGTTACGAAGCTTATAAATCGCCTTACTATGGATTTGTGAAATACGTGATGTCGACAAATCTAAAATATGGCCAATTTCTGTTAGCGTTAATTCCTCATAATAAAATAATGTAATGACAAGCTGCTCTTTCTCATTAAGTCTTTTAATGTCTTCGCTCAGCATTTTATATTTCTCATTTTTTAAAATAACTTGATCAGGCGTTGGAACGGATTTATCTTCAACGAAAACGACGGGATATTCACCTTTATCATTTTCATATTCTTCATCTAAAGAAATGAGGTTGGCAAACATATCTTCTGAAACGACTTTTGCCACATCATCGATGGATAACTCACAAGCACTTGCAACTTCTTCTATCGTCACAGATCGCAAATATTTCTGTTCTAACATTTCTGTCGTCGCTTCGATTTTTTTATTTTTTTCCCTTAATGAACGAGGCATCCAGTCCTCTTTTCTTAAACCATCTATAATGGATCCTCGTATACGAAATGAAGCATATGTATCAAATTTTAAATCACGCGTTGTATCAAATTTTTCTAATGCATCATAGAGGCCAAACATACCATGACTCATCAATTCATCTCTACTTACCGAATTTGGTAAACCAGCACTAATTCGTTGAACATGATAATGAACCAATGGCAAGTAAATTTTTAAGAGGTTATCAGCGGCCTCTGGATCACGATGATCTATCCAACGTTTCCAATATTGCTTTTCTTGATCCATTATTGATATCGCCATATTCCTCACCCCTTAACCCTTCATTTACAAAATGTAATTATATCTGTTTCTCATCACGGTTTACTGTACGAATCGATAAGATAGATGAATGAGTATAAAATTCAATCGTTCTCCCGCTATGACCACCAACATCTTCAGCAATAATAGGAATATCAAATCGATGTAACTGTTCTTTGATAGCTTTAATATTTCTTTGACCAATGGATCCCATCATAGTCAGACGAGAACCCTTAAACATCTCTGCTCCCCCAGCCATTTTTGAACGTAGACGAGTTATTGGAATATCATAAGAACCTATCAACTTAACAAGTTCAGGGATTGCCGTGTCAGCAAATTTCCCTAACAAAAAACGACTTCCTGGTTTAGCAATTTTCGATTCTGGCAGCATAATATGCGCCATTCCAGCGATCGTTTTATCCACATCAAAAATAATGACACCTACACATGAACCAAGTCCAATGGTTCTAAGTGATTCTTCCTTGTTAGCAAGTTTAATTTCTGACAGCCCGACAAGAATCATACATTTATTCTCCCCCTAATGCCAATTTAAATATAAGGTCCATTGAGTCTGGATTGGGAAGAAATACGAGCTCACCATCCATTTGATGATGGTTGATTTTATCGTCAAGAACTGTCTCAATCATAATAACAGAATCTGATTCCATAGATAATTCGATTAATCCTTCACCCAGGATGGCGGCGGCTATATCAATAGATAATATAGGGGGTGATTGATTGATCGTAATATTTAAAAATTTAGATAATGCAGATAGATATGAACCACATAAAATATTTCCAATTTCACAAAAAGCTGATTCACCTAAGTCACCGTCATATATTGTTGTATCTGGTATGATGTTAGAAACAAGCGTATTAGCATGTTCTTCTTTAAATAGCATAAAAAAATGCCCTTGGATGTCACCATCAATGTACGTATAAGTGGCGGCAACATTATTTTCTCTTTTTGGCCCGTTTACTTCTGAAATGGGAACCACTTGAGCAGAAGGAATTTTTAAATCTATACGTTTATTTAATAAAGTCGATAAAGATGTAGCGGCATGTGCTGCGCCAATATTACCTATTTCTTTTAAGATATCGAGACGAAGATCCTCTAAGAATGACTGCCTATTAGGATTCATCATTATACCTCTATTTTCTTTAAATCATTAACTTCATTTGTGGTTAACACTTTTTTTAAATTAAGTAAAACAAGCAATTTATCCTCTTTATACCTCGCAATACCATCAATATACTCTGCCTCAAGTCCACCCACTATCTCCGGAGTATCTTCAATTTGAGAGGGACTTAAATCCACAACTTGATGAGCAGAATCTACATAAAGTCCAACCATCATGTCATCTATCTCAACGATAATTATTCTCTCTTCTGTCGCCTTGAGTGATTCGGCCATATTGAATCGCTTATGTATATCAATGACTGGAACCATTAAACCTCTTATTGTCATAATTCCTTTTACGTAGTCTTGAACATGCGGAACCCGTGTAATTGCCTGAGGCCGCTCAATGGAAACGACTTGATTAATAGGTACTCCGAACGTTTCTTCATTTAATTCAAAAAGAATGAATTTTGTATTTTGACCTAATTGGTTCATCTTTTTTCCCCCTTGTATTTGACACTATGAGACGTGATTCTCCCTGTTAAATAAGAGCTTATGCAATGGCTTCACAATCTAAAATTAAGGCAACACGACCATCTCCAAGAATGGTGGCACCTGATATTCCTTTAACACTCTTTAAATAATTTCCAAGTGATTTAATGACTATTTCTTGGTGACCTAATAGCTCATCAACGGCAAAAGCAAGGTAATGATTTGATTGTTTTACAATCATCACAGCTTGTTTAGATGAGACACAGTCTGAATTTGGAACTTGTAAAATGTGCCTTAAATCTACAAAAGGAACAACTGTATCCCGATAAATAAGGACATCCTTTTTATTGACTGTCTTTAATTCAATTTGTCGTAATAACATTGTTTCGACAATACTAGAAATAGGAACGGCATAGGTTTCTTCCCCTAATTTGATGAGCATCGCATTTATGATTGACAGTGTTAGAGGTAATTTAACGGTAAACCGAGACCCCTTGCCTAACGTCGATTCGACGCTTACTGTACCTCCAATTTTTCTTATGTTGCTCTCAACGACATCCAGCCCGACGCCTCGACCAGAAATATCCGAGATTTTTTCTGCTGTACTAAATCCAGACGCAAACATTAAATGAAACACTTCTTGATCCGATAACTTAGAAGATTGCTCTGAGGTGATTAACCCATTTTCAATTGCTTTTGCAATGATTTTTTGACGATCAATTCCCGCTCCATCATCTTCAATTTCAATGATGACGTGATTACCACTGTGAAATGCTCGAAGTTGAACCGTTCCAGTTTCATTTTTTCCGTTTTTTAATCTAACTTCTGGAAGCTCAATTCCATGATCTAAGGAATTACGAAGTAAATGAACAAGCGGATCTCCTAGTTCATCAACAATTGATCGATCGACTTCTGTATCAGCCCCTGTTATGACTAACTCAATTTTTTTATTTAAATCTTTTGAGAGGTTTCGAACCATCCTTGGGAAACGATTAAAGACGGTTTCAACAGGTACCATTCTTAAATTTAAGATTGTTTCTTGAAGTTGATTTGAGACTCGGTGTATTTTTTCGACTTGTGATTTTAAATGTTGATCCCCAACTTCATTAGAAATTTGTTCAAGTCGACCACGATCAATAATCAATTCTTCAAATAGATTTAATAAATGATCTAATCGATCAAGATTAACCCGTATGGTTTTATTTACTTGAACCGGGGCCGTACTTTTAGATTTATCTAACTCTTTTTTCTCTGTTGGATGATCGCTCGTTTTTATGTTGTCTTCCGTTTTTCTAGGAGTAATTTCATCAATTTCAACTTTATCAATTTCTGAAACTGTTAAAATATCGCGCTTTATTTTATCAGGAGATTCACCTGTAATAAAAATGAAGGTAAAGATTAAGTCAAATTCTGCTTGTTCTATTTTTTCTGTGTCAGGTGTTGTTTTTATAACATCTCCTCGTCCTTCAATAGCTTGAAAAACCATGACTGCTCTCGCTGCTTTTAACATACAATCTTCAGTTAAGTTAACCTTGATAAAATAAGCGGACAACTCTGCATCTTTTGCTTGAGAAATCATAGCCCACTCGGTATCATTTAAATCATATTGCTCGTTATTTTTTGGCTTCGAGATAGCGGCTACATTTGTTGATTGAGATAAGTTGATTGGTTCATCACTATTTGAGATCGTTCCGTTTTTTTCTATTACTTGTAATTTTTTTACAATATCTGAAACATCCCTCTTATCAGATTGTCCTTGGATAATTTGGTCCAACATCGCTTCTAAATGATCAATTGATTCAAAAAGTGCATCCATCATATCAGATGTCACTTCAATCTGTTTGTGCCTTAAAGCATCAAGAACATTCTCCATTTTGTGGGTTAAATTGGCCATATCTTCAAAACCCATTGAAGCGGACATTCCTTTCAAGGTATGGGCTGAGCGAAAAATCTCATTCACAACACTTAAATCATTTGGATCATTCTCTAAAACAAGCATTTTATCATTCAAATTTTGTAAATGTTCTCTTCCTTCATCGATAAATAAAACGAGATATTGATTGGTATCCATGAAATCACTCCTTTATAGAGGTTGTTCAAAAAGTCACCAAATGATAACTTGCGAATCTCGGCGCCCGCTTGTTTTTCCGGTCCTCATGTAGTGATACAAGAGGATCGCTGGCTAAAAGCGCTCACGTCCTGTGGTTTGGCGCCTGAAGCTACCACAACGCGAGGAATGCCGGTCCTCGAGAACTGCCGCCGCTCTTATCCTTCCGACGACCAGGACGGGCTAGTACTGGCGTTTCTTGCAGGATGCCAGCGTACTTAGCCAGTAACCTTTTTCATTTGTCACCTTTTTGAACACGCACTTATAGATTAATAGACTTGATTAATGATTGAAGATGCAACACGATAGATTGGCAATACTTCATCAACCTCTACCGTTTCAATTAACATCTTTGGCATCCCAAAAACAACAGCTGTTTCTCTACTTTCTGCAATCGTATAACAGCACGTTCTTTTTTTTAACAGTTTTGTCCCTTCTGCCCCATCTTTCCCCATTCCCGTCAAGATAGCTATGATAAATTGATACTGATTTAGGGGACATAAGGATTGAAGCAGAACATCAAATGCTGGCTTCACACCATGCAAAGGCGGGGTATCTATCAAGTCAATTCTGAGGTTTTTTCCGTCTTCTTTTATGGTCATATGATGACCTCCTGGTGCGATATAAGCGTGTCCATTTTGAATGATTTCTCCATGGACAGCTTCGCTTACATTGCATGACGATGTTTCATTTAATCGCTCTGCTAATGACTTTGTAAATTTGCTAGGCATATGCTGGACAATAAGTACCGCTGCCTGAAGATCTTTAGGAAGACGAGAGATCACTTCGTATAACGCTTTTGGACCACCCGTTGATGCACCAATGCATATTATTTTACGTGATGGATGACTCCTCTTTGTATGGTCACTCGCTTGCCTTTTTCGTTCTTCATGTTTATTATCGGCAAGCTTTCCATTCATTCGAAGGTCTATTTCCTTACATTGCTTAATTTTTTCAATTAATTCTTCTTTGATAACTTCAATATCAAGCGAGATCTGACCAGAAGGTTTTGCGATAAAATCAATGGCTCCCCTTTTGATGGCTTCACGCGCGGCATCAGCGCCTTTTTGAGTTCCGCCAGATACTATTAAAATAGGAGTAGGACATTGTGCCATTATTTTTGTTAAAACATCTAACCCATTTTCTTCATATAATTCAACATCTAGTGTTATAACGTCAGGTTTCAGTTCTAATGTTTTTTTCAGGGCTGTTTCTCCATTTCTCGCAGTAGCAACCACTTCGATATCTGGATCACTATTAATCATATCTTGCAGCATTCTTCTCATAAACGCGGAATCATCAACGACTAAAACGGATATTTTTTTCATGATTGATCAATTCTTACCGTTTGTAAGCATTTTTCAATACGATCAAAAAATCTTGTGCTTTTCTGATCATCCAACTGACTTAGATAATGTAAATATTTTCGTGCACAGATTCTCGAAAATATATTTTGCATAGAAAAAGGATGACTCATGGTATCCGTATCGTCAGAATTAGATGGAAAGATACAGGCCCATTTAAATGCCTTTTTTAAGTGCCGATCTGAAATCTTTATAAGTCTCTCTCCAATTTTTATTGCATCACCAAGTGTTTTCTCCTCAATTAGAACACAGGCAAGTTCTAAATCTTGATACAACTGTCGAAACTTTTTAAGCATCGAATATGTCGAAAGGACGGCTTGTTCAGTTCCCTTTGATAAAAACAGCAACATATCAAAAACAGATCCATAATTTTCAAAGTCATTGACATGTTCAAAATCAAATAAAAAACAATCAAAGTCATTCTTTATTTCATTAAAGCTCATTTTTAGCTCGCTTAGGCATTCATTATTTTTCTTGAGATTGTCAATCAATTGCGAACCACTTCTCATGTATGAAACGTCATGATATCGAACCATAGCATTCTTAATCGGTTGTTTTCTGTTTAATGTTTCCGCAATACTTATAGATTGTGGAACTCCTGTCCATGGCTGTACTTCGTTTCCTAGATAGATAACCAAGACTCTCTTGCCAAATTCAGATAAAGATTGTGATAAAGTTAAGCAAAAACAGGATTGTGATGAATTTCGAGAATGTCCTGAAATAGCAAGATAGTTTGGAACATATGGATGATGATTTTCCATGCGTAGTCTAAGACTCTCTGCTTGATCTATCACGATCTATCCCCCCTAAAAATTCATCCACTAGATGACTTGGATTTGCTTGAATCAAATCATCTGGAACATTTTGACCATTGGTTATATAGGCAGATGGAACGTTTTTAAAGTGAAGCAGTAAACTTATCATAGCGCCATAAGTCAATGTCTCGTCCATTTTTGTGAAAATAAAAGCATGGATTGGAACTGTGGAGAAGCGATGGACAATTTGCTTCATATCAACATATTTTGCCGTAGCAGATAATACAAGATAATTTGTCATATGTTGATTAAATTGAATTAAACCTTTTAATTCTTTTACATAAGTTTCATCAAGATAGTTTCGACCTGCCGTATCAATAAAAACAATATCATACGATTCCAGTTGTTTTTTTACTTTATTAAAATCTTGATGATTATAAACAACAAATAAAGGAATGTTTAGAATCCTAGCATAGGTTTTTAATTGATCAATGGCTGAAATTCGAAATGTATCAGTCGTCATGAAAGCCACAGATTTGCCTTCATCTAATACTGAGCGACCAGCTAGTTTAGCTAGTGTCGTTGTCTTCCCAACTCCTGTTGGTCCAACAACTGTGATCATATGTGAAGATGACGTTGGCTGATTAAACTGATGACGAGTAAGATGCTTAACCAAATGTTTTTTTACAACGAGTAACAAATCATGATACGTCATCGTTTCATCACTAAGATACCAGTTTTTAATCATTTCTTGGGTACAAACATCAACATGCTCGATTTCTAGCCCTTGATCAATCAAACTTGTTTTTATTCTTTCTATTGGATGCGGTAATTCCATATTCAAGGGTGCTACTTTTTGAGGGATGATCGTTCTCTTCATATCTGATATCTTTTCATCATGTCTTGCCAAGTCTGGTCGGACTCTTTTTTCAGGAAAGGGTTCTGGATCCATCGCTGCAAGAACCTCAATATATTCAGTTTTTAATAAATTGAAAAGTCGAGCTTTTTTTACCTTTTTTGTATTTAAGATCACTGCATCAGATCCAAGCTCTTTCTTAACTTTTTCCATAGCCTGAGACATGGTTGGTGCCACTATTTTTTTTATCTTCATGCTGCATTCACCACCCCAATACTTTGAACTTGCACATAAGCTTCCAATTCATTATAAGAAAGAACAGCCACATTTGGAAAATACCTTTCGATAAGTTGTCTGATATATCGCCTAATTGCTGGTGAACAAAGAATGACAGGTTCATTTTCAGCATCTACCCATTGCTCTACGTAACTTGAAACTTCTTTCAAAAATTGCCCTGAATCTTCTGTTCCTAAAGCCAGATAATGGCCGTGTTCGGTTTTCTGTACCGCACTTGCAATCCGACGTTCCATATCTGGACTTATCGTAATGACTTTTAATGTTTTGTCTTCATCTGTGTATTTATCAGTAATCTGCCTAGACAAGGCTTGTCTTACATATTCAGTCAATAAATCTGGATCTTTTGTCAATGCCCCATAATCAGCCATTACCTCAAAAATAACAGGAAGATTTCGAATAGATAATTTTTCTCTTAGTAAATTGACAAGTATCTTTTGGATGTCACCTAAGTTTAATAATTCAGGCGAAACTTCATCTACAAGAGTCGCATTCTTTTCTCTTAAATGATCAATTAATTGTTTTACTTCTTGACGGCCTAACAATTCATGCAAATGCTGTTTTAATACTTCTGTTAAATGGGTTGTAACAACAGATGGCGGGTCAACAACTGTGTAACCCGAAAGTTCCGCTTTTTCTTTCATTTGTTCGGTTATCCACAAAGCGGGTAGACCAAAAGCAGGTTCAGTTGTTTGGATTCCTTGAATGGCTGGGTCATCAATGCCTGGACTCATGGCAAGATAATGATCGTATAGTAATTCTCCATTCGCCACTTCACTGCCTTTTATTTTAATTCGATATTGATTTGGCTCTAATTGAATATTATCTCGTATCCGTATAATCGGAAGGACAACACCCATTTCTACTGCAAGTTGCCTTCTTATCATGACAATCCGATCTAAAAGATCTCCGCCTTGACTACTATCTGCTAGAGGAACTAGGGCGTATCCAAATTCAAATTCAATGGGATCTACTTGAATTAAATCGATGACACTTTCTTGACTTTTAAACGTTTCTTCTAAGGCTTGTCCTTCTGCTATTTCATCTAATTCATTTTGCTTGCTTCCATTTTGCCTTAACAGGTAACCCCCTATAATTAATAAAGCTGCTATAGGCAAAGTCAAAACAAAACCAATCGGAGTTAAACCAAGAACTAAGATAACAGAACCTGCAACTATCAACATAACAGGATAAGCTAGAAGTTGAGTCCGAATATCTTGACCGATATTACTATCATCTGTAGCAGCCCTTGTTACAACAATACCTGTAGCTGTAGAAATAAGCAGTGCGGGAATTTGACTAACAATGCCATCACCAACCGTTAATAACGAGTATGTTTGGGAAGCTTCGGCTAAGCCTAATCCTTGTTGAACCATACCAATAATAATCCCTACAATCAGATTAATGCTGACAATAATGATACTTGCGATGGCATCACCTTTTACAAATTTGCTTGCACCATCCATGGCTCCATAAAAATCAGCTTCTCGTTCAATTTTTTCACGGCGGGTTTTTGCTTGTAATTCATTTATTAATCCTGCATTTAAATCAGCATCAATACTCATTTGTTTACCTGGCATCGCATCCAAAGTAAACCTAGCAGCAACCTCCGATACACGTTCAGCCCCTTTGGTAATTACAATAAATTGAATAATGATGAGAATAAGAAAAATCACCAAACCAACAATAATATTACCGCCAACGACAAATTGTCCAAATGTAGAAATAACTTTTCCGGCTTCACCTTCACCAAGGATAAGACGTGTCGTTGAAATATTTAGACCTAATCGAAACAAAGTCAAAATTAAGAGTAATGAAGGAAAAACAGAAAATTGTAAAGGCTCATTCATATTCATAGAAACAAGCAATACAATGAGTGCAATAGTAATATTAATAATGATAAGAAAACTTAAAATAAAAGAAGGGAGTGGAATAATTAGCATTATGACAATTAAAATAACACCAAAAACCACAATTAAATCTCGTAATTTCATGGGGTCCTCCTTCATGACCAACTAGACTTTGCCTTTCAATCGATAAACATAGGCTAAAATTTCTGCGACCGCCTTAAAAAAAGTTTCGGGTACTGAGTCACCAATTTCCAATTCTTTGTACATGGCTCTCGCTAACGGCTTTTTTTCTACTATAACAATATCATTTTGTTTCGCTATCTCACGTATTTTTAAAGCAAGATAATCTGCACCTTTGGCAACAACTTTTGGTGCTTCCATTTGGCTATTATCATACATTAAAGCAACGGCAAAATGAGTCGGATTGGTAATCACGACATCAGCCTTTGGCAGCTCTTGCATCATACGACGCATGGCCATCTGCCTTTGTCTTTCTTTAATCTTAGACTTAATTAATGGATCACCCTCACTTTTTTTATACTCATCCTTAATATCTTGCTTCGACATTCTCATATTTTTTTCATAATCAAATTTTTGATATAAATAATCAAGAAAACCTAAAACGATGAGTCCAAGTGAAGAAGCGATTCCCATTTGTAAAACAACTTTTCCGATGATAAGAAGACTTTCACCTATGGGCTTAACCATGGTTTGTAGGACACTCGAACGATTAAGCCACAAAACAGAAAATGTAATCCATCCAATGACGAGTATTTTCAGTAAAGATTTTATAAATTCCACGATGGCTCTTAACGAATAAATCCGTTTAAAACCTTGGATTGGATCCAATCGTTCCATTTTGAATTGGAGGGATTCTGTTGAAAAAACAAATCCTACTTGCATTAACTGACTCCCAATCCCCATAATTAACGCCAAAATAAGAATAGGTGCGATTAATACACCAAAAGCTTTGAAAACATGAAGACTAAAGGTTTGGATATTGTGTTCGTTTAATGGTGTATTTAACCAGTTAGTATAAATATCTGACATAAATTGTAATAATGATTGACCCATATTCGCACTGATGGCCATAAATAATAAAAAAAAGGCAAGCATGGAAAATGCAGTGCTTAAATCAATACTTTTTACGACTTGACCTTTTTTTCTTCCTTCTTGTCGCTTTTTAGGTGTCGCCTTTTCAGTCTTTTCACCTGCAAAGTATTGCAGATTTAGTCTCCACATTACGAATTTCCTCCCAAATACTTCATATATTCAACCATGATTTGGGTCATAGAGTCAGAAATAGAGCGAAACATGATAAATAAAATCGGAAAAATAAAGATAAGTAAAATGAATCCAACGACAATTTTTAATGGCAAGCCGACAACAAAGATATTTATCTGCGGAACGGTTCTCGCCACTAATCCAAGCGCGACGTCGACAAGAAATAAGCTTCCTACAATTGGTAGAGCCATTTGGAAACTAATGGCCACCATTTGCAAAAATACCGTGACAACAAAATGAACTGTTGTTCCATCCATCAAATGAATGGATAACTGATTGATTGGAACAAGAGAAAAACTATATAACACACCATTAAGCAACATATGATGGGCATTAATTCCTAAAAAAAATAGAATAGCTAAAGTATATAAAAATTGTCCTGTTATCGGAGAGGTTGCGCCGTTCTCAGGGTTTATGGTATTTGCGATAGCAAATCCTATTTGAATGTCGATAAAAGCTCCTGCGAATTGAATGGCATAAACAATTAAACCACTCACAAATCCAATCGTTAGCCCAACTAACACTTCTTTTGAAATGAGAAGAACATATAATTCATTAAACTGAATGGGTTGTTTGTGTACAAGCACCGTTGCTACAATAAACGAAAGAATTAATGCGAGTCCCAGTTTAACAGCAGCCGGAATGGTTCGATAAGAAAAAATAGGTAATACAACAAAGACACTCGTCAAGCGTACCAATATCAACAAAAATGCTGGAAACTCATTTAATATGGACACAGTGGTTTAGCCTTTCATTTAATAAATTGATCAAGATTCGCAAAGATATTTTGCGTAAAAGTTAACATTTTTGAAAGCATCCAAGGTCCAAAAATAATTAAGCCAAACAATACAGCAACGATTTTAGGAACGAATGCAAGCGTTTGTTCTTGTATTTGGGTCGTTGCTTGAATAACACTTACAACAAGTCCAACAATGAGCGAAATAGCTAAAAGTGGTCCACATACCATAAGAACCGTATAAACACCTTTGTCAGCAATCGATAATATCATTTCTGAACTCATTTACTTACACCGCCTTTCTACTCAAATCAATAGCTCGAAAGGATCGATTTGACAATAAGATACCACCCATCCACCATAATAAAGAGTAATATTTTAAATGGTAAAGAGATCATGACCGGCGGTAACATCATCATCCCCATGGCCATTAGGACACTGGCCACAACCATATCGATTACTAGGAAAGGGATAAAAATCATAAACCCCATTTCAAAGGCTGTTTTTAGTTCACTAATAGTAAATGCTGGCACTAATGCTGTCATTGGGATATCTGTTACTGTTTTAGGTTGTTTGTAATGACCATAATTCATAAATAAAGCTAAATCCTTCTGTCTTGTTTCCTTAGCCATAAACACTTTCAATGGATCTTGCGCTTTCTTGACGGCTTGTTTCTGAGAGATCGTTCCTTTTAAATACGGCGTGAGAGCATCATGGTTAATCTGATGATAAACTGGCCCCATGATAAAGAAAGTTAAAAACAAGGCAAGACCTATTAACACTTGATTAGGTGGCATTTGCTGTGTCGAAAGGGATGTTCTAACAAATGACAAAACGATAATAATGCGTGTAAATGATGTCATGAGCAAAAGAATCGCCGGCGCAAGGGATAGTACCGTGAGTAACACCAATAACTGCACGGTTGTTGCAACATCATGAGGATTATTTGATATCATGCTCGTATTTAATCCTGGAATAAGATTATTCATGCTTGTTATCCTCTTCTTTAATGGCCATCTCTAAGTGCTTCTCTCGATTTAATTGCAGTGATTTGATTTTATCAGAGAAAATGGATTGAAATGAGCGACTTTGTGTTGGTTGATTTTTTTTCTGAGTTTTATCCACCGTCCATTCCATCATTTTCTTCATGTTCTTTTGAAACACATCAGGTTCGGTTTTTTTCTCAGTTAATGTCTTAATTAATTCACGATCATCGATCTCTTTTAATAATTGAACATTTTCTCCCACGCCAACGACCAGTACTTCATCACCTACACGAATTAATTGAACCGAGCGACGATGACCAACGGATACCCCACCAATATTTCGAATTGCTCCCGCCTCTTGATATGATTTTGAACGTTTAAGCATTAATTTATATAAAACATAAATCAATGCCAAAACGATGGCTAAAGCCCCAATCAATTTTAGGAAAATAAGAAAAACGTTTGGTCCTAAATGGGTTGTTTGTGACTGGTTGGTGTTATGATCCGATTTCTTTGAATCATTTTTTTGATTATTAAATTGATTGTAGACAGAATTATCATTATCAGAACTATTTGCCAATGCTTTGACATCTTGTCCAACAATAATATGAACAATGACAAGACTTATCATTAGCCACTTTCGAAACACATTTGCCACCTCTTTACTCCCTAACCTATCGCTTTTTTAATCGCTTCAATCACCCGATCAGCTTGGAAAGGTTTAACGATAAAATCTTTTGCTCCGGCTTGGATCGCATCAATAACCATGGCTTGTTGTCCCATAGCCGAGCACATAATAATTTTAGCCTGTGGGTCAATTTCTTTTATTTTTTTCAATGCACTAATCCCATCCATTTCTGGCATCGTAATATCCAATGTCACAAGATCGGGTTTAAGCTCTTCATATTTACTAACGGCTTCATAACCATCAGATGCTTCTCCCACAATTTCATATCCATTTTTTGTTAAAATGTCTTTAACCATCATTCTCATAAATGCAGCATCATCAACTACTAAAATACGTTGTCCCATTGTTATTCCTCCATTTAATATCTATATTTTATTTAGTCTATCTTTTTGATTTAATATTTCTGTAATCCTAACCCCAAAGTTTTCATCTACTACAACGACTTCCCCTTTAGCAATATACTTCTGATTAACTAAAATGTCTATGGGTTCGCCAGCTAATTTTTCTAGTTCTATGATCGATCCAGGGCCAAGTTCAAGAACTTCTTTAATTGTCTTCTTTGTGCTACCTAACTCAACGCTTATATTAAGTGGAATATCCATTAGCATACCAATATTTTGAGGATGCGTCGGATTATTTTCTTCTTCAAATGTTGAAAATTCAGCGGTTTGAACGTCTTGATAAGCGGGCTTTTTCTTAGGTTGTTGGAATTCGTGTTTAGGTTCAGACCGCACGTGTTCTTCTTCACTGATATAGTAAGAGGATTCCTCATCTTTAAAACTTGAATAATGATTTATTTCCTCCTCATCGTCCACGGATATTTGATTATCCGTAGTTGTATCAACCTGAGTCGCAGCATGAGTCTCCTCTGATTGATTTAATAATTTTTCAACGAGTGTTTTAGCAAAGTCGAGAGGGATAATTTGCATAATGTTTGAGTCGATTAATGAACCCACTTTTAAATCAAACGATATCTGAAGCATCAAATCATCTTCAGGCAAATTTTCGATCCCTTCATTTTCCTTTAAGTTCATGATCTTAGTTTTTGGTGGAGATATATCCACTTTACGATCAAAAACTGTCGACATGGAAGTGGCAGAAGACCCCATCATTTGATTCATCGCTTCTTGTACCGCACTCAATTCCATTTCACTAATTTCATCTGATACGCCTTGGCCATCTCCACCCATCATTAAATTAGCAATGATACTTGCATCATGCATTTTAATGATCAGTAAATTAGAACCTGTAAAGCCTTCAGTATAATTTACTAGAATAGAAACATATGGTACGGGGAATTTACTTTCCAACTCATCTCTTTCTATTAAACTGACTGTTGGAGTAGTAATATCTACCTTCTGATTTAGAAGGGTAGATAGGGCCGTTGCTGCACTACCAAATGAAATATTCCCAATCTCTCCTAAAACATCTTTCTCCATTTCGCTTAGAAAATCTCTAAGATTATGGGAAGATGTCTTTAATTCACTTTCCACTGAGATTGAAGATTCTTCTATATTATTTGTACTATTCCCAAGAAGCGCATCTATCTCTTCTTGCGTCAGTTTTCCGCCATCACTCATTTGTTTCATCCCCTCCCTCGATCTGCTTAATTATTTGGACAGCCATATGTTTATTTTTCTTTCCAGGTTGAGCTAAGAAAGTATCGATCTCTCCCACTTTAACCTTAATTGGCAAACCCACCATTTGATCTAGTTTAATCACGTCGCCAACATCTAAATTTAAGCATTCTTCAACACTAATTTCCGATTCTCCAAAGATCACTTTTAAAGGAACAGAGGATTTTTCGATATTTTTTTTCAGTGCCAACTCTTCATCCGGTGTTTTATCAAATTTTTTCTCATTCATCCAATAATGCATGGATAATTTTTGGATAACAGGTTCTAGTGCCATATGTGGTAAACAAATATTAATCATTCCACTAGATTCACCAATCGTCGTTGAAAGAGAAATGACAATGACGGTTTCGTTAGGCGAAATCATTTGCAGGAATAATGGATTTGTTTCAAAATCCAATTTTTTCAATTTTATTTGTTCTACAGATGACCAAGCCTCTTCAAACGTATAGAGAGCCTGTTTAAAGAGCTGCTTCATCAAATTCGACTCAATTTCAGTTAATTGATCGATCTTATTCATACTGTTGCCATATCCGCCTAATAACCGGTCCAACATCGCATAAGCAATATGAGGGTTGACTTCGATAATCAGTTGACCTTCTAGGGGTGGTACTTCTAATAAATTTATTACCGTTGTTTTTGGTACTGATCGAATAAATTCCTCAAAAGGTAATTGATCAATTGACGCCACGTTAATTTGCACATAAGTCCTTAGTTGAGCAGAAAAATAAGAGGTCAATAATCTAGCAAAATTCTCATGGATCCGACTTAAACTACGAATCTGGTCTTTTGAAAAACGTAAAGCACGTTTAAAATCATATTTACGCACTTTTTTTTCATTTTCTTCTTTTTTTAATTCTTCAGCATCCATTTCCCCCGTAGAGATGGCCGAAAGAAGAGCGTCTATTTCGGATTGTGATAAAACATCAGACATTTATGGCACCTCTTTTCTACTTCAAACCAGCTTAGACTATTGGATGAGCTTCTTGGTTGTATAAACATTAACGACTCGCCCTGATTTTAAGAATGCATTGATTTGATCTTTTATTAACTGCTGAAGGCGATCAATACCTTTAGAACCTTGAAGGTCATTTGGTGTTAAATTTGAAAGTATTAATATAATGGCATTTTTGACTTGAAATTCACGTTTCGTAAGTTCTTCTTTTGCATCCTTACTAGATACTTGAATTTTGAATTGCACATTCGCAAAATGGTTATCTTTCATATTCGTTGTCATTTCTTCTGTATCGATTGTCAAATCATTAACAATGGTATCAATACTAATGTCTTTTTTTTGTGCAGATGTCTTGTGTTCATGTATCATGTTCACGACAAAGAAACCGGCAACAGCTACAAAAATAAAAATAGCCATAATCGTAAATAAAATATTCATTCCCTTGCTTTTGAACAAGAGGACACCCCCTCATGAATGGCAGCTGACGAAACCAGTGGAACATTTTTCATAAAAGAGACGATTCTTTGATTAACTTCGTCCATCGATTCCTTGACAACTAATTTTTTACCCGTCGTTAAGGTTATCGTCGTATCTGGTAACGATTCAAATTGTTCGACTAAAAAAACATTGAGATAAAAAGAATGCCCATTTAACTTTGTCAGTTCAATCATCGTAAGACAACTTAGGGCATTCTAACGGCCCCAAGTCTTCCCCCTTACTTTAATTAGTTACGTTTTAAGTTCGTTAACTCTTGCAGGATTTGGTCGGCTGTTGTAATGACACGGGCATTCGCTTGGTAACCTCTTTGAGAAGTGATTAAACCTGTGAATTCGTCTGTTAAATCAACGTTAGACATTTCAAGTGCGCCAGATTTTACTTCACCTTGGCCGGTATATTCAGCAGCACCTGAGTTAGCTGAACGAGCAAAGAGAGAGCCTCCTACTTTCTCTAGTCCTTCTGGATTGGCAAAAGTAGCAACTCCTATTCGAACTATTGTTTCCAATTGTTGATCTGATTTTCTAATTCCTGAAATCGTTCCATCAGAACTAATCGTAATGGAACTATAATTATTTGGGTTGAAGTTAATAGGTGTACCGTTTTGACCACTACTTAGAACTTTAAGACCTTCAGAAGTGACAAGATCACGATTTTCATCTAAATAAAAATTTCCTGCACGAGTGTAGTAGGTGTTTGTACCATCAGTTACTTGAAAATATCCCTCACCTTGAATCATCAAATCAAGCGTGCGTCCAGTTGTTTGGGCATTTCCTTGAGATGCTATCGTATCAATAGAGCCAATTTGTGAGCCAAGCCCGATCTGAGAGGCATTAGTTCCGCCAACTCCATTCGTATTTGCAGCATTTTGAGAAGGGGTTGAACTCGTCAATGTTTGGTTAAATAAATCACTAAAATTCGCTCTTCCTTTTTTAAAGCCTGTTGTACCTACATTCGCAATATTATTACCAATAACATCTAGCTGAGTTTGATAGTTTTTCAATCCACTTACTCCAGCATATAAAGATCTTAACATGTCAATTCCTCCTTAGTTTTGGTTGTATCTGTCAGTCAACAACCTTTGGCTTCCTCAATAGGTCCAGCCTTAAATATCATTTAAAATGATGGTTCCATTAATATTTGTAAAAATATGTGCTTCTGCTTCTTTCCGATTCATGGCGGTGATCACCGTATTTTTAGGTGCACTGACAACAAGTGCAGCATTTTGAGTAATAACAAGAGAATCTGTAATTCCTTTATTTTTTGCTTCTATTAGTTTTGTGTGCATCTTATTCCATTGTGCGTTTGATAGATTAATATTTCTTTCATCCATCCTCTGTTTAGCGTGTTTCGATATCTTCACTGGAAGGTGTTCCAACTTATTTGCCAACAATTGATCGAAATGAGATGTTTTATTCGTTTGATTTTGTTTGACATTATTTTGTTTAATCCCTTGTTCGATAGGGAATGGGTGATATTGGTAACGATTGATATTAGACATTTGACTCTTGCCCTTCCGATACCGTGACGATTTGAGAAGGACTTAAGGTCTGATTATCATTTGTTATATATTCTACAGATCCATTTTGCATGGTTACGCTCTTAATTGTGCTCTTTATCAATTGGGTTGATGTGTTTCCTTCATCATCTGTTGATGTGCTATTCCATTCGATTTGTTTACCAATCATGGTTGACAAATTAGATAATTGATTTTGCGATTGACCGTTAACAAATTTTTCAAGCATGTCATTCATATTTTGCGTTTGTTCAAGTGTTGTAAATGAAGCCATCTGTGATATAAAACTCTTGTCATCCATTGGTTGAGTCGGATCTTGATTTTGTAATTGTGTAATAAGGATTTTTAAAAAATCATCTTTTCCTAAGATGCCATTTGATGTGCTGGTCGTATCAGACTTTTTAGGTAGGTAATAATCATTAGAAGCCGCTTGAACAACCATTTTTTATACCTCCTTAACTAAGAAATCATGAAAATCAAGTGGCCATGTTTTTATTTGAGACAACTCACTTTTTTTATGACGTCGTTTATGTTGTTCTTGATTTCTTTCTTCAGAAAAGTTCTGATTAAAATTCCCTTGATTATTTGGCTTAGACTCATTTGGCTCATGCTTATGGACATGTAGTTCCCGAACAACAATATCTTTTGACATTAATATATCTTTCAGTTCGTGTATGCCCGATTGCAATAATTTCTGAGTGTCGTCAGATTCTGAGAAGATATTAGCAGATAATCCATTTTCGTCTTGATTTAAAACAATGTGGATATTTCCCAAGTTGCTTGGATTCAGTTTAATGGTTAGTTCTTGAGTGTTTATCCTATTTAAATCCATGTGAGAATTTTCTAGCCATGCCACTATTTTTTCACTTATTTGAGCCGGTACTGAATTTGTTGCGGCAGATTGATTATTTTCATAGATTGAGAGTTGTTCAATCTTACTCATCTGACCATGAATTGGTTGAAATAAAGGCTTTCCATGACTTAATGAATCATCTTGATGTGTTATTCGCATGACTTTTTCTTGCTCTAATCTTGATAGTTGACTTCTCGTTACTCCGTGTTTTAAATTGCTAGAATAATCATGATTCCGATCTTGAACTGCATTTTGACTTTCTTTCTTATCCATTGTCTCAGAATGAAATTCAGTATACCTTACATCCTTTTGACTTGATTTTTCATATGAATAAGTTTTTTTTGCGTCTTCAACTTTATTTTGTTTTCTTCCCGTAACTATCGGAATAGGTGAATCTGAATGAGCTTGAATATTTTGTTCTTTTTTAACATCTGCTTTTTTATTCAGTAAATTAGATCCAAGTATTGCATTATTTTGATTGTTAATTTCTTTTCTGTCTTCATAAGAAATTGCAGTTTGATTCGTTTGTAACAGATGACTAGCCTTCAAAGGCTGACGATGCTTTTGATTAAGAGTCTTGTTTGGATTATCTTTTAAAAAGGTTTGCTCACTCTGTTCTTTCAATGTTTCTCTAATAGGTCGTGTTTTAGAAAGTCTATTTTTGCGAAGGACTGAATTAATATTGGCATTATGTTTTTCCGTAATTTGGTCCTTAACATTAAATTGATGCTTATTTGTTTCATCATGATGATGTATCGCTTGGACTGAATTTTGTAAAGAAGGAGATTCATTTATCTTCTTTATTATTCTGTTTTCACTCAGTAAGGACTGGATATTTTTATTATCTTCTGAATGAAGATAAGCTGATTTTTCATAAGTTTTCTTATTCCATAAGCTAAAGTTTACATTGTTTTTATCTCGTTCCGGGACGTTTATTTGAGAAGATGGGGTATCGATTTTTTTGGATCCTCTATCTTCATTAACACGGCCTGACTTTAATAAATGAGACATATTTTTTGATTGAACATCGACTTCTGTCCTGTTAACAATCGAATGCTCTTCTGGAATTGTCTTACCTTTTAAAATAGATGAACGGTTGACTTGTTTGTTATCAACTGATACGAGTTTATTCGTGAAATCACTCAATCTATCTTTCCGTAATAAATTGGGATTATTTATAGACATGGACTGATTTGAGTTTGCTGTTTGTTTTAAAGCATGTGTTTTTTTAGTGTTATTAAGTCGATTTTCAATACTCAAACCGTCAATATCTTTTTTAAACCCTTTTAACAACGGATTTGGTGAGTTACTCTCAACCATTTCGCGATTCGTTCCATGATAAAGTTCTCCATAAGACCCTTCATTAGGATGTTTAACCTGATTGATTTCATCTCTCATAGTTGTATTTCTAAGAGGCCATTTAGGTTTTCCCACATCTTTTACATGAGAATTATTTTCATAAGCATGACCTTCTCTATTTTGATCAAGTCGGTGATTAAGCTTTTTATCTGTAGAATCTTTGTTTGATGCAACCGTCATTTCGTTTTGTGAATTAAACTTTCTTCCAGTTTGCATCGGCTCTTGGTTAAAAATGTGTGTCACTATTGCGTGACGAAGTGTATCGTACTTGGAATCATCGATCAGATTCTGTTTACCATCTAACCGCTCATATTGTCCTTGTTCCATAACAGGTATGACACGAGAATTCGTATGTAAAAGAGAGGTGACAACTTTCTCTTTTTTCGAGCGAGTGAGATGTTTTTCATGTTTAGACGGAGATAAGGCATTATCTTCCTTAAAAAGATGTGGTCTTTTTTCACTCTTCACGAATTCGTCCTGAAAGACTTGATCAGCATTCTGTGAAACCGAAATCGTCTGTTTTGGTCCCATCTCTTCACTTATTAAATGATCAGATGGAGAATGTTGACGGTAATTTAAGTCTAAATTATCAACGTCTTTATGAACGGTTTCCTCGATAAAAGAGGATTTTTTTAATTCTGATGGAGCAATATGATCAACCGAACTTGGTACGATCGTATCATCAAGCGTTTTATCCTTTTTTAAATTCTCTGGGTTACCAATTAGATTTGATCCCTTCTTCATTTTCATCCAACTTCGAAAAGTTACCTGAGGACCCATCTTTAATTTTGTTGAGCTCTTTTTATTCGTTAATATGGATGACTTAACAGAAATTTTCTGTGCAATGGTTTTCGTCTGCAACATTTTCACCTCCTTTCACTATAAGTGCGTGTTCAAAAAGGTGACAAATTAGAAGCAAGAAGATCAAGGCGGCGCTGTTTTGAGGACCGGAAAAACGAGCCAACGCCGAGATTCGCAGCTTATCATTTGGTGACTTTTTGAACAACCTCTATAAGAATAAATACAAATCCCTATCTTTCACGAAAATGACACTTCCAAAAAATGATTAAGGCATATCATTTCAAGGACTAGACAATGTTCCCGTACTAGAAGAATCTGTTGTATTGTCAATACTAGCTTCTTGCTGATTCTTTGATGGCTTGAGTAATTTCGTAATATCGGCTGCTTTCGCTGGATCCATATTATTTAAAATTTGAGCTTTTGTTTTATTGTCAAGCATGTTTATATAATCCGAAGCATCTTTAACACTCATTTTTTCAAAGATTGCTGCTGCTTTTTCTGGATCCATATTTCGATAAGTTTGATTAACCAAATTCGCTTTTGACTGACTAGCTTGTGATGGATCAGTTTGTTTTTTTGGTTTATTTGAACTTGTTTCTTGAATCTGCTTATTTAAGGCATCAATTTGATCCGATTTTTGAGTGATTTCATCACGTAACTTATTAATCGTTTTTGATTGTGATGCGATCTCCCTTCTCATGGCCGTTGCATCATTAGGAACGGTGTTTCCTTTATTGGCAAGTTGGTGTGTTTTTTCCGATTTTCCATTGATCAAGCTTTTCATTTCTGCCATTGGGTTTAATCCAACAAAATTCATAATCAGCAATGTTAATATACCCAAAAATATGATAGGAATGATAATGACAAGTAGCGCTTTAATCGTTTTTAATGCAAGACTTGTCTTCTCCATTTTTCACATAACCCCTTAGTCTTTTATTGTCTTATAAACCTAAGCGCACCCGTTTCGTCCATCTTTTGCAATTCTTTCTTTTTTTTGTTTATCTTATGACGAGAAAGCTGCGACTGCTTTAAACGTTCATATTTTTTGATTTCTGTGTTTTTTGCTTGTAAAATATCTTGAAATTTTTCTAAACGTTGCTTCACTTCTTCATACTGTTTTGTTTGTTCTTGAATCTTCCTATCAAATAAATCAATCGTATCTAATTCATGTGTGATCTGATGAATGGAAATAGATTCGTTGAATTTTTCTTGCAAACAAGATTGAATGGTATTCTTTTTTTCTATTAATTGAAATAAGCGATGCGCTAATTGCTCAAATAATTGATAAACAGCTTGATATTCTATTTCTAACTGACTTTTTTCGCTTTCTGCTAAATTCAAAATCCTCTCTAAAGAAAACTCAAATGCCATTTATACCACCCTCTCAAAATTGGTATATCAACTGAGATATAGACTCTTGTTGTGGACTGGATTCTGTCTCATCCTGTTTTAAAAATTGTAGGATCGAAGGATAATATTTCACAGCATCATCAATTTCCTTTGAGGTTCCAGCTTTATAAGCTCCAATCTGAATGAGATCTTCTGAATCGACATATTTAGCTAGTAACGACCGAAATCGATTTGCCGCCATCCGATGATCTTGATCTACTATACCGCTCATCACGCGGCTTACACTTTTCAAAAGATTAATGGCAGGATATTGTCCTTTTTGAGCTAAAGCTCTATCAAGAACAATATGACCATCTAAAATCCCTCTTGCGGTGTCAGAGATCGGTTCATCTAAATCATCGCCATCAACAAGTACCGTATAAAAAGCTGTAATTGATCCATTTTGATCTGTTCCCGTACGTTCTAATAACTGTGGGAGCAGAGCAAATACAGATGGTGGATAGCCTTTTGTCGTTGGCGGTTCACCTACTGCAAGACCAATTTCACGCTGGGCCATAGCCACCCTTGTTAAAGAATCCATCATCATCAAGACACTTTTACCTTGCGCTCGAAAATATTCTGCGATCGCGGTAGCTGTCATCGCACCTTTTATTCGTTTGAGTGCTGGCTGATCACTCGTTGCCACAATGACAATTGATCTTGCCATCCCTTCTTTTCCAAGGTCCTTTTCTAGAAATTCCCGAACCTCACGACCTCGTTCTCCAATAAGTGCAATGACATTCAAGTCTGCCGATGTGTTCCGAGCAATCATTCCCATTAACGTACTCTTTCCTACACCACTACCAGCAAATATTCCAACCCGTTGCCCTTTTCCTACTGTTAGAAGAGCATCAATCGATTTAACCCCAAGTTCGAGTTTTTCAGTAATTCTCGGCCGAGATAATGGATCGGGTGGTGATTGACTTGTCTGTACCTGGTCAAATCCACTCGGAATTTGAAAACCATCTAAAGGATGACCAAGACTATCACATACATGACCGATTAATTTCTCACTCACTTTTATTTGTAGAGGTTTTCCTGTCGTTTCAACTAGACTTCCTGGTGCAATTTGTGTGACATCTGTATAAGGCATAAGTAAAATATTTTCATCTCGAAAACCTACAACTTCAGCATTAATTTTCTTATGGCTTTTTTTAATTGTTATGATACATACATCACCGATGGACGAAGCAGGTCCCTTAGATTCAATCAATAACCCAACCACTCTTGTAATTTTTCCAAAGCGTCGATACGGATCGATGGTATTAATCTGATCTGTTAAATACGCCAAGTTCATTGGCTTTCTCCTAAAATATCTAACAACTTGGATTTAATGACAGATAATTGAGTATCCACGCTTGCATCAATTTTTCCAAGAGGTGTTTCGATAACACAATCATGATCTTTCATATCCATGTCACAATGGATAAAAAGTTGAGATTGGTTCATGTACGTCTGTAATTCATCAAAACAATCGTTTAAATATTCAAACCACGTTGGAGATACTGTGAGATGGATCTCATCCTGATCTTTTACTTCATTTATAGCTGCTTTGACGAGACTGATCCAGTTTTCTTTCCCACTCTCTAATGACGTAGAAATAATTTTTTCTGCAATTTGTATTGATAAAAGAATGATGTCAGGTTCCGCTTTTGATAGGATCTTTTGATACGTATGATTGGCTTTAACGATGATGTTGTCTGCCTCTTTTAATTTGTCTAAATAAGCCTCATATCCTTCTGACTCACCTTTTGAAAAACCATCTTCATAACCTTCTTTTCTTTTTTCTAGAACCTGTTGCTCACAGTATGCTTTGAAGTGTAATTCCTCTTGTTTTCTCTCTTCCAAAAGTTGTTCACTTATTCTTTTGGCTTGTGTGAGAATTTCATCAGCCTTTTGCTGTGCTTGTTGGATCATGTTTTCAGTAGTCAGATCTGCACTAGTTTGTTTATTTTCTTCGAGTTTTATCGTTTCAAGCTTAATAATTTTTTTCTTTTCTCTATGAAAAGGCGACTTAATGACATTAGACAATAATATCATCTCCCCCGCCACGTGCGATCACTATTTCGCCGGCATCTTCAAGTTTTCGAATGATATTAACGATCCGTGTTTGTGCTTCTTCCACATCTCGTAATCTAACTGGACCCATGAATTCCATTTCTTCACGGAAAGTTTCAGCCATTCTCTCAGACATATTCGAGAATAAGACTTTTCTCACTTCTTCACTGGCTGTCTTCAATGCAAGGACAAGATCTTCATTATCGGTTTCTCTAATGATTCGTTGTATAGCACGATCATCAAGGACAATAATGTCCTCAAAGACAAACATACGATTTTTTATCTCATCCGCTAAATCAGGATCCTGTAAATTTAGGTTATCTAAAATATTTCTCTCAGTTGTACGATCAACACCATTTAAAACATCAACGATAGCGGCAATTCCACCTGTTTGCGTATAATCCTGAGTGACCGCCGTTGCCGAGAGTTTCTTTTCTAATACACGTTCCACTTGACTGATCACTTCAGGTGAAGTGCGATCCATTGTTGCGATTCTTTTTGCTACGTCTGCTTGACGTTCTTGAGGGAGTGCTGACAGAATTTGGGCTGCTTGATCTGGATTTAGATAAGACAGGACTAAAGCAATCGTCTGTGGATGCTCTTGCTGAATAAAATTCAAAATTTGATGAGCATCTGTCTTTCTCATAAAGTCAAAAGGTTTAACTTGAAGTGTCGATGTTAAGCGATTGATAACATCTATGGCCGCTTCAGGACCAATGGCTTTCTCTAATATTTTTTTAGCGTAGCCAATTCCACCTTGTGATATATATTCTTGTGCCATGGCTGTTTGAAAAAACTCATCAACCACTTGGGCCTTTATATCCTTATCAATCGTTCTCACTTGCGATATTTCTAAGGTTAAGTCTTCCATTTCCTGATCGGTTAAGTGTTTGAAAATTTGACTAGAGACCTCGGCACCTAATGTAATTAATAAAATAGCCGCCTTTTGTCGTCCTGTTAACTCTTTATGCTTCACCTGTCAGCCCTCCTTAATCTTCAGAAAGCCAGCTTCTAAGTAATTTAACAAATTCAGTTGGATTCTGATTTGCCATCTGTTCCAATTGACGGTATTTATTTTTCTCTGGAGAATCTGATTCGATCGCTTCTTCAAGGTTTGCGACTCTTGGATTTGTAATAGATTGATCGTTAATCTCATCTTCTTGATCCTTATTTCTTTTTCTCAATAACAAAATGATGAGCAAGATAATGATGGCAAGCAAAATACCACCAGTAATATAAAACCAAAGATTCGATTGCTTTGGAATCTGTGTGGTGTTTGTTTTCCCATTAAACTTGCCGACAGAAACCACAGACTTTTGACTAATTGTGGCTGGATCTAATTCAGCTCCTTGGCTGTCTGTTAATGAGGTTTTAATAATTGTGTTTAAAATTTGTTTTATGTCATTAACACTCTGTGCAGATAAAGAAGAAGGTTGATTTGGTTTAGGTGGCTCAACCATGACCTGAATACCAAGGTCCTTAATTGTATAAGGGCTATTAACAATCGTTCGATGAATGCGATTAAATTCATTATTAACTCGTTCTTCGACTTTTTTATAATTACCATTAGAATTCGTGTTTCCTTGATATGTCGTTACGTCTTGATTTCCCGTTCCTACCTGTCCACCAGCACCGTTGCCAGAATACGTTTCTGTAATTTTTTCGGAAGATACTTGAAGACCGTCCATTGTCTGTTTATCAACAGGCTCAACCAATTCCTCAGTTGATTTTTGCTTTGTAAAGTCAAGTGCTGTGCTCACATTGACTACAACTTTATCATTACCCATCATCATTCCAAGCATTTGACTTACCTTTTGTTGGATTCCTCTTTCAATATCCTGTTTTATTTGGCGTTGTTGATCATATTGAGCTAACGTGGATCCATCACCAGAAGATCCGTCAAATGTTTTTTTGTCATAATAGTTAAAGTATTGATCAGTGATGACGATATTATCTTCAGGGAGGTTAGGAACGCTTTTTGATACTAAATGATATAGCCCTTGAACTTGATTATCAGAAAGTTGATAACCCGGATCTAAGTTTAGAACAATTGAAGCTGATGCTTTACTTGCATCAGCATCCTGACCAACCCAAACGTTGCTATCAGGTAAGTTGATCATCACTTTGGCAGATTTAACACCTTTCGTCTGGGTGATTAAATGGGCGAGTTCCGTTTGCATGGCAGCACGTTCTAATACGTCGAATTCTTTATCTGTCATGCCAAAGCTGGCATTTTTCCCAAAAAAAGAATAGTCAATTTCACCAGATTTAGGTATACCTTGTGATGCTAATTCTACTTTTAAACGATCTACTTCTTCTTTCGGAACACTAATGGTTGTACCCCCATTAGATAGCTGATAAGGTACTTTTTTACTGTCCAGCGTTTCTTTAATTTGCCCAGCTTCATCAGCGGATAAATTACTATACAACGGGGTATAGTGTTTTACTGACATTAACATTGATATAACAATCGTAAGGATAATAACAAAAAGAAAGGAGCCAATCATCCAACTCTTTTGTTTTTTGCTTGTACCCTGCCACTTTTCTTTTATTAGCTTAAATAGGTTTAATGCTTTTTCTTTCATTGCTACCTCCATATCATGCTATCAAGTCGAGTTGGCAGGTTTATCATACTTGCATTCTCATAATTTCTTGATAAGCATCAATGGCTTTGTTTCTAAATTGCGTGGCTGTCTGCATAAGGACATCCGATTTAGTCAGAGAGATCATGACATTATGTAGATCTTGATTTTTACCTGAGATAAGATCTGTGACTGCTTGATCCGATTCCTTCTGGGATTCATTCAGAGCATTGATGGCTTTGTCGAATATGTTTGAAAAAGAGCTTGATGTTTTGCTAACCGACGAATCTGTTTTTGAAGAAGTAATGACATTCTGAAGTCCCTTCATATTAATGGCTGATATATCCACCGTTTAATCACCTACTTTCCGATCTCAAGTGCTTTTGTAAGCATACTTTTATTAGCATTCATGACGGTCACATTAGCCTCATAAGACCTTTGTGAATTCATTAAATCTACCATTTCTTTCAATGGATCTACATTGGGTGTTCTGACATACCCGTTATTATCAGCGTCTGGATGATACGGTTCATAGGTCATGTTAAAAGGGGTTTGATCCTCCGTAATTTCTGTAACCTTAACTCCACTTCCCGCAGAAGACCCTACAGCTTGATTTAAAAAAGATTGAAAAGGGCTATTTGCCGGTGACATTTCCACAATTTTTCGCCGGTAAGGCTGCCATTGTCCATTCACTTGCTTATCCCTTGTGGTATCAGCGTTGGCAATATTAGAAGAAATAACATCCATACGTAGCCTTTGAGCCGTTAATCCAGAAGCAGAGATATTCAACCCATCAAACATCCCCATTCTAGTTTCCTCCTAATACAGTTTTAATTTGATTAAATTTGTGATTAATAGCTGTTTCTAGAGCCTGGTAATAAATTTGATTTTGAGCCAATGTCGTCATTTGAGCATCAATGTCAACATTATTTCCATTACTTTGAATAGCACCAACCGTACTGTTTACTATACGATAATCTGCATGATCACCTGAAAATGAAAGATGCCGTGATTCCGTTTTTTTTGCCTGTATAGCGCGATCAAGTTCATCTTGGAAAACAACTTGCTTCGCCCTATAATTTGGAGTATCGACATTCGAAACATTCTGAGCTGTTACATTTTGGATCGCAATGGAACGGTTCATCGCATTTTCTAATTTTGGTATCAATGTATTTGAGAAAATATCCATTACGAACCTCCTAATACTACAAGTCTATAACATTATTTTAACAATAATTCGCGCTTTGTCTACGTATTTCCACTAAATTCTACATTTTGCTCATAATAAAATTCTATCGAATTAGGTATAAAGATCTATTTTTATATCATATATATTTCTAATTTGTCAATAGACATTACTCCTTTTTATCATGGCATTTATTTTACAAAAGTGTAACACCCATCGGTAAAGGAACATATCCTCTAATTCTCTTTTTTTACACCAAAAAAGGTCCATCCGCTATTACGGATAGACCCTTTAGAATTTCGGTTTGGCTTATTCACCTTTTATACGATTTAACTCAAATAAAAATTTGTCATTTAAAACTTTAATATATGTTCCTTTCATCCCAAGAGATCGAGATTCGATGACACCCGCACTTTCAAGTTTTCTCAAAGCGTTTACGATAACAGAACGAGTAATACCTACTCGGTCAGCTATTTTACTTGCGACAAGTAGACCTTCTTTGCCATCTAATTCTTCAAAAATATGTTCGATAGCTTCTAATTCACTATAAGATAATGAACTTATTGCCATTTGAACAATCGCTTTTTCACGAGCTTCTTCTTCAATTTCTTCGGTTTTTTCTCGAAGAATTTCCATACCTACAACGGTTGCTCCATATTCAGCTAGAATTAAATCTTCATCTGTGAATTCTTTAGAAATTCGTGAAAGCACTAATGTACCAAGACGTTCTCCACCACCAACGATTGGGACTATTGTCGTCAAACCATTAGAAAATAAATCTTTGTTTTCTGTCGGAAAAGCAGTAAACGGACTATTTACATCAAGGTTTGAAGAAGTTTCTGTTATCGTAAATAAACTTTGTGTATACTCTTCTGGAAATTGTTTGCTTTCAAACATGTTTTTCACACGATCATTTTCAATTTCTAGTTTTAAAGATAGACCTAAAAGTTTACCACGGCGACTGACGACAAAAGTGTTTGTTTCAATAATATCTCTTAAAGTTTCAGCCATTTCATTAAAGTTAACTGGAGTTTTTGCTCCTTGAAGCATATTATTGATCTTTCTTGTTTTTTCTAATAATGACATAAATTACTTCCTCCTGATATTGGTTATTAAACCGTTGACAATTCTAAAAATCAACTTAGATTAGCATCGTTCATATAGGTATAGCTTAGAACGACAAACACAAGATTTTCTATAAGAATTGAAGGCTTTAAATTGATATAAAAAATGGAATTATAAAATGTATTGACTCAAATCCCTATTTTTTACAATGTTAGATAATTTTTCTTCGACATACTCTGGTGTAATCGTTATTTCCTCTAAAGTTATTTCTGGTGCTTCAAAAGATAAGTCTTCCAGCAACTTCTCTAAAATGGTATGTAACCGTCTTGCACCAATATTTTCCGTCTCTTGATTCACTTCATAAGCAATGGAAGCGAGCTTATGAATAGCTTCGTCAGAAAATTTAATATTCATACCTTCAGTTTTTAATAATGCTTGATATTGTTTTAATAACGCATTATTGGGTTCAACCAAAATATTGACAAAATCATCAACAGACAAGCTGGATAATTCAACACGTATTGGGAACCGTCCCTGAAGTTCTGGAATCAGATCAGATGGTTTAGATAGATGAAAAGCTCCCGCTGCAATAAATAGAATATAGTCAGTCTTAACAGCGCCATATTTCGTCATCACGGTAGAACCTTCAACGATCGGAAGAATGTCTCTTTGAACGCCTTCTCTTGAGACATCACCTGAATTTTGACCTTTACTGGTAATTTTATCTATTTCGTCGATAAAAATGATACCCGTTTCCTCGGCTCTTGTAACAGCCTCTTGTGTCACTTCGTCCATATCGATGAGCTTTAAGGCCGCATCTTGAGTTAAAACTTTTCTTGCTTCACTTACAGTTAGTTTTCTTTTTTTCTTTTTCTTTGGCACGACACTGCTTAACATGTCCTGAAAGTTAATACCCGCTTGTTCCATACCCGAGTTTTGAAAGATGTCAAACATGCCACTCGTCTGAGTTTCTTCTACCTCAATGGTAACCAAATGATCTTCTAGTTCTCCAAGTTCTAGAAGTCTAGCTGTTTGTCTTCGCTTTTCTTTTATTGAGTCCGTTATTTCTTCTTCCGTTTCTTGTTCAGATTTTTGGCCACTAAACAACATTTCTAATGGATTCTTTGCCTGGGTCGTTTTTTGTTTCCCAGGTACAAGCAACTTAACAAGCTCTTTATTAGCCGCATCTTTTGCTTTCGATTGAACGTTTGCCATTTTTTCTTCTTTAACTAATCGGATTGCTGTTTCTACGAGATCCCTGACCATCGATTCAACATCCCTACCAACGTACCCGACTTCTGTAAATTTTGTGGCTTCCAACTTAACAAATGGGGCAGCGACTAACTTGGCTAAACGTCTAGCAATCTCAGTTTTTCCAACCCCTGTAGGTCCTATCATGAGGATATTTTTAGGAACAATTTCTTCACGCATTTTGTCATCTAACAGAGTTCGGCGATAGCGATTCCTTAATGCAACTGCTACGGCTCGTTTTGCCTTATCTTGACCGATAATAAATTGATCCAATTTCTGAACAATTTGCTTAGGTGTCAATGATGATGCCATCGGAAATCCTCCTTATTTATAACTCTTCGACAATAATATGATCATTTGTAAACACACAGATTTCGCCTGCTATGCGCAAGGCTTCTTTAGCAATCTCGCTCGCTGTCAAATCCTCTCCACCATAACTCTTAAGCGCTCTTCCTGCAGCAAGGGCATAGTTACCACCTGAACCAATGGCGAGTATTCCATCATCAGGTTCAATGACTTCCCCTGTACCTGAAATGAGTAACAAATCCTTCTTATCCATAACAATTAACATGGCCTCAAGCTGTCGTAACATCTTATCGTTTCGCCATTCCTTGGCTAACTCTACGGCTGCTCTTTGTAAGTTCCCATTGTATTCTTCTAGTCGGCCTTCAAACTTCTCATATAAAGTAAAGGCATCAGCTACAGATCCAGCAAATCCTGCAATAACTCGCCCGTTGTATAGTTTACGCACTTTTTTTGCAGAATGTTTCATAATAACAGATTGACCAAGAGTAACCTGTCCATCACCTGCCATTGCACTTGTGCCTTTATACTGAATCGCAAAGATTGTCGTTGCATGAAATGTTTCCAAGTCTCCATCCTCCTTACCACTTAAGATCAATCATAACCGTGTCATTAAACATCCAAACACATCAATGGTCAATGCCTTAGCTAAAATATAAATTAACTAATTCTCGGGCCAAAGATACGTATGGTTAAAAATATTCTTTTTATTCGTCATTATGCGATCTATTACTTTGACTCTCCTAAAGCGAAAGAAAACAAGTCGAAGACAGGCTCTGTCGGACCATGTTATATTGGCCAAAAAAATTTCAAAACATAAAATACGGTGTTTTAATGGAAAACGCATTCAAACATATCCTTTATCAGATAAAATTTAATTTAAGAGACATAGATATATAAAAGCAGCACAAACGTAAGAATCATCAATGAACAAAAGTAGATCTTGTTTCACCAATGTTCTAACCTGACTGCTTTTGCTTGCCACTCTTTATCGCTATTTTCGCTTTATCCGTTTCTCACTCATAGATCAATAAAATGTGTTTATGTTTTGAATATCCTAAATATTATCACAACAATAACAAGTTAGCAACTCTGTTTACATTTTTGTAACAAAATTCTGAATTGTATCAAGTGCCCTTTTTGCGTGCTGAGCATTTCTTTCTCTTTTATTTCGGATTTTTTCAGGTAACACCGGAAATAATCCAAAGTTGGCATTCATTGGTTGAAAGTTCTTTGCATTTGCCGTTGTTATATAGTGAGCCATACTACCAATGGCCGTTTCCTCTGGGAAAGTCACTGGATCTTTTCCTAGAGCAATTCTTGCAGCATTTATGCCAGCAACAAGGCCAGATGCTGCTGATTCTACATATCCCTCTACTCCAGTCATTTGTCCAGCAAAAAATAGATTTTCCCTCTCTCTGTATTGATAAGTTGGTTTTAACAATTTAGGAGAATTAATAAACGTATTTCTATGCATAACGCCATATCTTACTATATTGGCATCTTCTAATCCAGGAATAAGACGAATAACTTCTTTTTGTGCGCCCCACTTTAGATGCGTTTGGAAACCTACAATATTGTATAAGGTTCCCGAAGCGTTATCTTGCCTTAATTGAACAACCGCAAATGGACGCTTACCTGTCTTTGGATCTTCAAGGCCTACAGGTTTCATTGGACCGAATAACATCGTTTTTTTCCCGCGTTTAGCCATTACTTCGATTGGCATACATCCTTCAAAGAAAATTTCTTTTTCAAAACTCTTGAGTGGTACCGTTTCTGCTTGGATTAACGTTTCATAAAAGCGGTCAAATTGCTCCTCTGTCATGGGACAATTTAAATAAGCCGCCTCTCCTTTATCATATCGAGATTTAAGATAAACAATATCTCGGTTAATACTATCGATTTCAATAATGGGAGCTGCAGCATCAAAAAAGTAGAAATAATCTTCTCCCGTTAGATCTGATAAAGCATCACTTAATTCTTTTGAAGTTAATGGTCCGGTTGCTACGATCGTTGGTCCATCAGGTATACTTGTGACCTCTGCATTAACAATTTCTATTAATGGATGATTTTTAATCGCTTGCGTCACTCGATCGCTAAACTCATGACGATCGACGGCAAGAGCACCCCCAGCAGGCACGCTGCAAGCATCTGCTGCGGATAAAATAAGCGAATCCAAGCGGCGCATTTCCTCTTTTAATACGCCGACAGCATTTGTTAAATCATTTGACCTGAGAGAATTGGTACAGACCAACTCTGCAAATTTGTCAGTATGATGTGCAGGGGTTTGTTTTACGGGACGCATTTCGTAAAGTTTAACAGGTACCCCACGCTTTGCAAGTTGAAAAGCCGCTTCGCTTCCTGCAAGTCCCGCGCCAATAACATGAACAGCTTGTACAGACATTGTTTTCTCCTTTATTTCTAATTCGTTTGATCTTCTTTATAGTCACAATGTGAACATTGAACAACTTTTCCCTTTTTAAGTTTTTTCTCAACGAGAAATTCTCCACATTTTGGACAGGACCTTTGAATGGGCTTATCCCAAGAAACAAAATCACATTCTGGATAATGATCACAGCCATAAAAGATTCGTCGTTTTTTACTTCTACGTTCAACAATTTCACCTTCATGACATTTTGGACATTCAACTCCCATTTTCTTCAAAATAGGTTTTGTGTTCCGGCAATCTGGAAAATTAGAACATGCTAAAAACTTCCCATATCGACCCATCTTATAAACCATTTCATGGCCACAATTTTCACATTGGATTCCAGCTGGTTCATCTTTTATTTCGACTTCTCTCATTTCTTTTTCAGCGACCTCTAATCGAGATTCAAAGTCTTTGTAGAAGTCAGAAATAACATCGATCCAATTGATGTCTCCACCTTCGACAGCGTCAAGATTATCTTCCATCTTGACCGTGAAATCAACATCAATAATTTCCGGAAAAAATTCAACAATAAGTTCTAGAACGACTTCGCCCAATTCTGTAGGAACAAATTTTCGATCATCTAATGTTACGTAACCACGCCGTTGTATCGTGTCAATGGTGGGTGCATAAGTTGACGGTCGTCCGATCCCGATTTCCTCCATTGTACGAACAAGCCTTGCTTCAGTGTAACGTGGTGGTGGTTGGGTAAAATGCTGTTTTGGATCGACTTTTTCTTTCTTAACCATCATGCCATCTGTTAGTTCAGGCAAAAAACGATCATCGTCATTTTTTGAACTATCATCATTTCCCTCTATATAAATTTTCATAAAACCAGGAAATTTAATCTTCGATCCTGTCGCACGAAAAGTGCAATCCGCATGGACAAGATCTGCTCTAACTGTATCCATAACAGCCGGTGCCATTTGACTTGCAATAAATCTCTCCCAAATTAACTTATATAATTTAAATTGATCACGGCTTAAATATTCTTTAATGGCTTTAGGTTGTTGATTAACAGAAGTCGGTCTAATCCCTTCGTGAGCATCCTGAGTTTTTTCTGATGTTTTTTTCTTTTTGCCATTTTCTTTACCTAAGTATGATTCTCCATAATGTTCACTTATGAATTGTTTTGCTTCTGCTTTGGCAACATCTGATATACGAGTGGAGTCTGTTCTCATATAAGTAATTAAACCAGTTACTTGTTTCCCAATTTCTATACCCTCGTATAATTGCTGTGCAATCATCATCGTTTTTTTAGCTCTAAAATTTAATTTACGAGCAGCTTCTTGTTGAAGAGAAGATGTAATGAAAGGTAAAACAGGATTTCTGAGTCTTTCTTTTTTCTGTACATTTTTGACTTCAAACTCATCTGATTTTATTTTAGATAATATACTGTCCACATCATCTTTTGTTTTGAGATCGGTCTTTTTTTGGTTTAAACCATAGAAAGAAGCTTCAAATGATTCATCTCCGGTTTTAAATAGACCTTTAATTGACCAATACTCTTCAGGTTCAAAAGCTTTAATTTCATTTTCTCTTTCGATGATCATCCGAAGGGCTACGGATTGTACCCGACCTGCACTTAAACCTTTTTTAACTTTTTTCCATAACAAAGGACTAATGTTATAACCCACCAAGCGATCTAACACTCGTCTAGCTTGTTGGGCATTAACCAAATCCATATTTATTTTTCTTGGTTCTTTAAAAGCATCTTTTATCGCTTGTTTAGTAATTTCATTAAAAACAACTCGGCACTTCGATTTTTCATCAATATCTAAGCTGTGAGCCAAATGCCATGCAATCGCTTCCCCTTCGCGGTCAGGGTCAGCTGCGAGATAAACTTTCTTAGCTTTTTTGGCTGCCGTTTTTAAATCTTTTAATACAGGACCTTTACCACGAATCGTAATGTATTTAGGTTTAAAATGATCCTCTACATCAACACCCATTTGGCTTTTGGGCAAATCCCGGACATGTCCCATGGAGGCCTTAACATGGTATTTTGAGCCAAGATATCTTTCTATCGTTTTCGCTTTAGCGGGAGATTCAACGATGACAAGATAATCTACCAAAAAATTCTCCCCCTTTCTCTAATTAATAAATCCTCACTAATCTTAATGACTGTATGATTATTTGTCAAACATGATGCGTTAAAAATATTCATTCTTTAAGAGGATGTTCAAAAAGTCACCAAATGATAAGCTACGAATCTCGGCGCCCGTTTGTTTTTCCGGTCCTCATGTAGTAAAACCTACATTCCGGTCCTCAAAACAGCGCCGCCTTGATCTTCTTGCTTCTAATTTGTCGCCTTATTGAAAACGCACTTTAATCAATATATTCCTTTATTAAGGAAAAAAATGTCGTTTTTAAGTTGCTTTTTATCCGATTGGATTTAATGATGAACGGATAGAAAAAGCCAACCCAATTTTATCTTAATTATGGTGATCCTAGCAGTCAGTAATCATAGCATAAGAAATGAAAAAAATCAAAAAATTAATGGTAAGCCTGAACCAATCGAACCTTTACGGGCAGTTGATCATCTCCTATCTTCTTTGAATACTCGGAATCTCGAGGTGGGGATCTTTACTGCCCGTTAAGGTGGGATAAAACTTTCTTGGCTAAATATAAAACATTGTTCTATTCTAATTTAGTCAATTGCGATTTCAGATAGAATATCATCACTATCCATCACTAGTTTAGCCCCCTGTTGAATTAATTTATTCGTTCCTCTTGCGTTCGGTTCTAATATTGAGCCTGGAATGGCTAAAACCTCACGTCCTTGTTCTAACGCTTGATCTGCCGTTATTAAAGAACCACTTCTCTCTTTTGCTTCGACAATGATCGTCGCTTTTGAAAGCCCGCTAATGATTCGGTTTCTTTCTGGAAATTGCCATTTTCTTGGGTACCTAGAGGGAGGATATTCACTGATTACGACATGTTTTCTCGCTATTTCTTCAAATAAAGAGTGATTTTGAGAGGGGTATGGATGATATAGACCGGATCCGAGTACAGCTATTGTTTTGGATTTCAGTCCAATATGGTGAGCAAGTGTATCAACTCCGATGGCTAGTCCACTAACAATCGTCCATTTTTCTTTAACTAAAGGCAGTAAAACTTTTTCCATACATTTTTTTGCATAACTACTTGGGTGTCTTGTACCTACAACACTTAACAATTTATGATCATTTAACAAAGAGCGAGAACCTTTGACATATAAGATGATGGGAGGATCAAATATTTTTTTTAACAAGAATGGGTAATCATCATCGAGAATCGTCACGATTTGAATTTGGTTGTTTTGGTATTCCTTCTCCATATCATTTATTGATGGTCTTTCAAGTTCGGTTTTAAATTGAGCAAAACGTTGTTGACTTAACCTTAATATTGTCTTGATTTCGTGATCAGACCAAGTAATGATAGGGCCTAGATTATCCCAATTGAATAGAATTTTACGTAGCATAAGGTTGGTAACAGAATGGCAATGATGAAGATAAATCAACCATGATCGTTTATCCAAAGACATCTTCCTTTCATACTTAATGCTTTCTTTTGGATTTAAAATAAAAAAGTTATGCCAAAGCTTAAAAATCAGCGCTATTGACTTTTGGCTCATTCGTGACATTTTAATTAAAAAAACTTGTATTGATCGTTTACATAGCGAGAATGAAAAATTTCTTCTATTATAAAGGTTGTTCAAAGAGTCACCAAATGATAACTTGCGAATCTCGGCGCCCTCTTGTTTTTCCGGTCCTCATGTAGCGGATACAAGAGGATCGCTGGCTAAAATCGCTCACGCTGGCGCCTGAAGCTACCACAACGCGAGGAATGCTGGTTCTAAGAAAACTTGCCCGCTCTTAGCCTTCCGACGCCCAGGACGGGCTAGTACTGGCGTTTCTTGCAGGATGCCAGCGTATTTAGCCAGTAACCCTTTTCATTTGTCACCTTTTTGAACACGCACTTATATAAACATTTGACGCAAAGTGATGATCTCCCTTAAATAAATGTGATCATTTTATGACTTTTTTAATTTAATATCTTGGTCAAGGTGATAGATCATGCGGAAAATCTCTGAAACAGCTTCATATAGCTCTTTCGGTATCATGTCATTCATGTTAAGTTCTGATAATAAGGCTACCAAATTTTCATCCTCTTGGATGGGTATGTCGTGCTCCTTAGCTACTCGAATAATTTGTTCTGCTACATGATCAGTCCCTTTTGCCGTCACAACGGGGCTATCTGTTTGATCTTTCTGATACCGAAGTGCAATCGCTTTTTTAGAATTTTCTTGATGGCTATTTTCCATAATTATATTTTCACATCCATTTTATAATCAGATGGCGGGAGATGGTGATCAACCTTTTCTTTTAGATAAGAATCAATGTGTTCAATGGCTGTAAGTGAAACGAGCTGATAATTTAATTTTTGAAGTCGTTCTTTTAGTCCACTCTCGTATTGTTTAAGATATCCCTTTATTAATGGGTCGTCATTTTGTACTTGAATAGTCAATGAACGATGCTGAATTCGAATATGGACGAGTGTTTCTTTCAATGTCTCTAATTTTAATGAAAGAATGATGCGGCAATCGTCTGCATCTAATCCCTTCCCTTGCCTCTTCCCTTCCCAATAGACTTTGATTGTCTCAATTTGCCCATGACTAGGCCATGGAAGCTGAGTCACAAATTGCAGTAGTGCTGGATCAGATGAGATCAACTGGATTTGTTGTCCTGTGATATTTTGTAGTAATTCGTTAGCTTGCCGTTTTATGACACTCGGAGTCTCATGATCTTGGATTAATCTTAGAGCACCTTCTTTTAAAGAATCATTTAAGATCATCTTCTCCTCTGATAACAAACTCTGACAAAGATCATGTTCATGATGTAATCCAAGTAATTTCAGTTGTTGGATAATGCTAACAGTGTCATAATTCTTCAGTCCACCATTCGAGAGCATATATTGTTTTAATTCCTTAATCTCTTCCGTATTTAATTGTTCTTTAATAAAGTCGGATAGATGATCGATTAAGATAGTCGGTTTTTTCCCTAAGTTTGAAAGAAAGTGAGAAATGACATCCTGATTTCCCTTATTCTTAAAAAAAGATTGTAATAAGTATCGCTTTATCTCCAGATGTTCAGGTTGTTTTATCTCCTTAAAAAATTGATCGTCTGATATCCTATTTTTATTCGAATCTAAAAGCGTATTAAAAACACCTCTAAAATGTTCCATCGACGTTGACTGTGATGTCTCTTGATCAATTAAGGCGATGATATTTTTAACTGTTTCTATTCCATAATGCTCTGATCCTGAATATTTAAGAGCTTGAAAAAAAGACGCTTCAAGAGGAATTTTTCTATTATTCATAAACTGTATGGTTTTTAGGTCATTTAGCGTCGACTTTTTTGGGAGAAGAGAATACACTGTCTCAAGGAACGATTTAGATAAAGCCTGTTGATTAAGAAAGAAGTGAACAATTTGTCTCATTTTTTGATTATTACGGAGATGAAAGGCCCTAAGGAGATCAGAAACCATTTTTTGATCGGATTTTTCATTATTAAGTGAAGCTGATCCCCCTATAACATGTAAAATATGAGGATCTTTATTCTGTTTCACTTGGAATAGATATTCATTTCCGATCTTAATCTCGGTATCGACTTTAGCAACCATTCGTTTTTCACCAATGTCAATGATGGCTCTTCGGTCAGGAAGAACTTCACTAATTTTGCCTTTTAATATTTGCTCAGGTTGATATGTACCAATGATTTGGCTTTGATTAACCGCATATGGTTGTATATTCATACCCTCACCCTTTACTTTGATTGTAATGGTGCAAACGTTAATCGATGCAGTGGGCAGGGACCAAGTTGTTTAATCGCTTCTAAATGCTCTTTCGTCCCATAACCCGCATGATGTGAAAATCCATATCCTGGGTAGACTTCATCCATCTCTTCCATTAGTTTATCCCGCGTAACTTTTGCGATAATCGATGCAGCTGCAATCGAGATACTCCTAGCATCCCCTTTAATCAATGAGGTCTGAGGTATAGGTGTAGATAAGGTCATTGCATCAATAAGTAAATGCTCTGGAACAAGATCCAGGTTATCTACTGCTTGTGACATGGCTTTCTTGGCTGCTTGATAAATATTTATTTGATCAATTTCCTTTGCAGTAACCATGCCAACACCAATACTCACAGCTTCTTCTTTTATCCATTGAAAAAAATAGTCACGTTTAGACTTAGACAGTTGTTTTGAATCATTTATTCCATATAACTGAGTGTCAGGCTTCAATATGACAGCCGCTGCGACAACAGGACCCGCGAGTGGCCCACGTCCTGCCTCATCAATCCCGGAAATATATCTGATCCCTTGCTCATATTGTTTTCTCTCAAACTGAAGCATCTCTTCATATTTAAGTCGCATGTGACGTTTTTTTTCTTGTATTCTATCCCATCGTTTTAATAGATTTTGGACACCTTTTCGAGGATCCTGCTCTAATCTATCTCGATCTTCTATTGAAAGCTGATCTTTATCAAATAATGTCATTTCGAGTTTTTTTATCGATAATTGCTGCAAATTAAATCACTCTTTCATATATCTCATTAGTTATCACTCCAACAATGAAGGAGCATGACGGCGTTTCTCGCGAGAATAATGGCCATTATAGATGTTTTATTTTATGTATCGGTTAATCCAACTAAAATTCCAGTCTTTTTCTTAAAAATATGAATCTCGCCAGTTTCTATTCTATCAAAAATAAAACAACAAGTAACCCCTCTGAATAATCACTCAGAGGGGTTAGTCAATCGTTTAGTTATTCGGGACGTTCTAACGAAATCTTTCCTAATTTTTCACCGCGGAATTCTCGAATAATCAATTCGGCGGTACGATCATAATCTATATAACCACCGCTCATCATACAACCGCGTCGCTTACCAATGTCATCTAGAACCGTTACAATATCATCAATGGTTGGTTCAACTTCGAATTGAGGTAAATCATTAAGATTGTATCGTTTACTTAACTCATGAGGATAATGCAGTAGCAAGCATTTTAATAGAAATACTGATACATCCTGAAAATCAAGAAGATCATCTTTGATGGCTCCTGTTGCCGCCAATTTCAATCCAACTGATTGATCTTCAAATTTAGGCCACAGAATACCTGGCGTATCTAATAATTCCATTGTTTTTCCCACTTTAATCCATTGTTGTGCCGTTGTTATCCCTGGTCGATTCCCAATTTTAGCAATTTTTTTATTCGCTAACCGATTAATCAAGGTTGACTTCCCGACATTTGGAATACCTAAAATTAAGGCACGGTCACCTCTTGAATTAAATCCTTTATTTTCAAGTTTTGCACGCTTGTCCACCGTGAGTCTATGTACGAGGTCTGGGATATTTTTTGTTCCAGCTCCTGTTTGTGCATTGACTTTCAATACACTATAACCTTGCTCCTCGTATTTTTTAGCCCACGAAATTGTTACACGATCATCAGCCATATCGACTTTATTTAATATAAGTATTCTTGGTTTGCCTGATGAAATCTCATCAACTAACGGGTTTCTCGACGATTCCGGGATACGTGCATCTACAAGTTCTATGACAACATCAATCAGTTTAATTTTCTCGATCATCTGTCGTTTGGCTTTAGCCATATGACCAGGATACCATTGAATAGACATAGGTACACCCCTTTTAAAAAATGAAGTTATGTATCACTTATTAGTATGTGTTCAAAAAGGCGGCAAATTAGAAGCAAGAAGATCAAGGCGGCGCTGTATTGAGGACCAGAATGTAGATTTTTACTACATGAGGACTGGAAAAACAAACGGGCGCCGAGATTCGTAGCTTATCATTTGATGACTTTTTGAACAACCTCTATTATTAACATTTTTGATAAACAATAAAGATGATTTACTCGTTTGATCGGATCCGATTCATTTTGTGATCAGATCAAACCGGTAATTATCGTTTTTGGCCAATGATACTTTTAACCAGTGATATCATTTTGAATGATTTAAGATATCTTAAAAAAACTCATATAGTGGAAAAAAAGAGCTTGTCGAAACAAGCTCTTTTTCAGATTGATTATTTGCTTTTGATACGGGCTTTTTTACCACGAAGGCTACGTAGGTAATAAAGTTTCGCACGACGTACTTTACCTTGACGAACAACGTCGATTTTGTCAATTTTAGGTGAATGAACCGGGAATGTTCTTTCAACTCCAACTCCGTAAGAAATCTTACGAACTGTGAAAGTTTCACTGATTCCACCGCCATGACGCTTGATCACAACGCCTTCAAATACTTGGATACGTTCGCGTGTACCTTCAACAACCTTAACGTGCACTTTCAATGTATCACCAGGTCTAAAATCAGGTAAGTCCGTTCTTAATTGTTCTTTTGTAATTTCATTTAAAAGTTCCTGCATAAATGCCCCTCCTTCCGTACAAATGCTCTTACAATCTTATCTATTGCAGCGGAACATCGTATTACTGGCATTTGCCACAAAAAATATCATATCATAACTCTGTAGACTATGCAAGATATGACAAAATCTTATTTTCCTTCTATTTTTTTAAATTCCTCTAACCATGCTAATTCTTCCTTAGTAAACGTTCTTCCTTCCAGTAGGTCTGGACGTCTATGAAATGTTCGATATATGGATTCTTTCCGACGCCAGGTATCAATAAGAGCATGGTTTCCGGAAAGAAGCACCTCGGGAACTTTCATGCCTCTAAAATCACTCGGACGAGTATATTGTGGATGTTCTAATAATCCTGTTGAAAATGAATCGGTCACCGCTGAATCATCATTTCCAAGAACCCCAGGCAGTAAACGAACGATACTGTCGATCATGACCATTGAGGCAAGTTCACCCCCTGTAAGAACAAAATCTCCAATTGAAAATTCATCTGTAACTAAAGCTTCGCGAATCCGTTCATCATACCCCTCATAATGCCCGCAAATAAAAACCAAATGATCCTCATGTGCTAATTCTTCAGCATGCTTCTGCTTAAACGTTGTACCTTGAGGAGTCATCAATATCACTCTTGGTTTTTGGGTTAAATCTTGGGTTAGATGATCCATCGCATCAAAAATAGGTTGAGGCATAAGAACCATACCAGCGCCTCCACCATAAGGATAGTCATCCACTTTATGATGTTTGTTCGTCGTATATTTTCTAAAATCGGTCACTTCAAAATCAACAAGTCCTTTGTCTGATGCTTTTTTTAAGATAGATTGTTGAAATACACCACTGAACATCTCTGGAAATAAAGATAAAATATCAACTTTCATCGTCAATCAATCCCGGAAGTAAATGAACTTTAATTTGTTTATTTTCGATATCAACTTCTTTAACAACATCATCAATATAAGGAAGCAAAATATCTTTTCCACCTGTTTTAACGATCCATACATCATTGGCACCCGGAGACAATATTTCTTTAATTTCTCCGAGTACCCTTCCCTCATCTGTGACGACTGTGCATCCAATAATTTCATGATAATAAAAGACATCTTCTTCCAGATCAGATAGTTGTTCTTTTGATACAAAGAGTTCACTACCTTTAAGGGGTTCGACGTCATTAATCGTTGGATAGCCTTGAAACGTCAGTAAATCAAATTGTTTGTGTCTTCGATAGTTTTGGACGATGATCGGCTGATATCGATTACTTTTAGCATTTCGAATATACAACTTGCTTCCCTTTGCGAAACGTTCATCGGTGAAATCTGAATCACTTATGACTCTGACTTCGCCTCTTATGCCATGCGTGTTCACAATTTTTCCAACGTAAAGCCAGTCTAACATATGTATACACTCCCTTCTTGAATATGTAGTGCTAACAACAGCGGTCATGCAACTAATACTGATTTATAGATTCCCGTTACACTATTTTTAACATGATGTTTCCTAACGGTGTAAAAAAAAGGAAGGGTAAACGCACCCCTCCTCTTTTTTATAAATGTATTAAGGCCTGAGGATTTTATTTCTTAGTATTCCTCTCCAACCCTCACATTATCTCTTTTACTTTATTTTTGATTTTTTGAAAGGTGGAATTTCTCCATGATTCCTTCGTTTGAGAAAAGATTACGTACAGTATCTGATGGTTGAGCGCCTTTTGTTAACCAATCAAGTGCTTTTGCTTCATCAATGTTAACAAGCGCAGGATTTGCAACTGGATTGTAAGTACCAATTTCTTCAATAAAGCGGCCATCACGTGGTGAACGTGAGTCAGCTACAACTACACGATAAAAAGGACGTTTTTTTGCTCCGATACGTTTTAGACGAATTTTTACTGCCATAATGTAACACTCCAATTTTTTATTATTAATTTTTATGATCTATCCTAAGTGCCTATTTATTAAAGTGTGTTCTCACGTTTGAATACTCTTTAATTCTATAAAGGCCTGATCACATAAATGGTAAGTTAAAAGGATTTTTACGCTTTTTCCCTTTGGTATTGCCCATAAATTGCTTCATCATTTTTTTCATGTCTTTAAATTGCTTTAAGAGACGGTTAACATCTTGGATCGTGGTTCCACTTCCAAGTGCAATACGTTTCTTTCTACTCGCCGAAATAATATCAGGATCAGATTTTTCAAGTGGCGTCATTGAACGAATGATGGCTTCAATTTGACCGATTTTCTTATCATCAATTTTGGCATCTTTCAAACCTTTGAGCTTTCCGGCTCCTGGCATCATCGCGAGTAAATCTTCTAGAGGACCCATATTTCGAACTTGGCCAATTTGTTCTAAGAAGTCGTCGAACGTAAAACTCATTGTTCGAAGTTTCTTTTCCATTTCTTTTGCTTTCTCAGCGTCCACGTTAGCTTGTGCTTTTTCGATTAAAGATAAGACATCACCCATCCCTAAAATACGGGATGCCATTCGTTCAGGATGGAAAGGTTCTAGAGCATCTAACTTTTCTCCCATACCAACAAATTTGATTGGTGTACCTGTAACTGCTTTTACAGATAAAGCTGCACCACCACGCGTGTCTCCGTCAAGTTTTGTAAGAATTGCACCAGTAATATTAAGCCGTTCATTAAAGCTTTCTGCCACATTGACCGCATCTTGCCCCGTCATGGCATCCACAACAAGGAAGATTTCATTCGGATCTGTAACAGCTTTAATTTCCTCAAGTTCTTCCATTAGTGTGTCATCAACATGGAGTCGACCTGCTGTATCAATGAAGACAATATCATGATGATCTTCTTTTGCTTTCTTGATCGCTTCTTTGGCAATCGTAACTGGACTTTCCTTGTCTCCCATTGTAAAAACGGGCATACTTAGCTGTCCGCCGAGAGTTTGTAATTGCTTAATTGCTGCAGGTCTGTATACATCTGCTGCAACAAGAAGTGGATTTTTATTGTTGGCTTTTCGAATATAATTAGCTAGTTTTCCAGTTGTTGTTGTTTTACCAGCACCTTGAAGTCCTACTAGCATAATAACGGTTGGTGGTTTCGGCGAGAATTGAATTTTGCTTTGTTCTCCGCCCATCAATCCAGCCAATTCATCTTGAACAATTTTGATCACCTGTTGACCTGGCGTCAAACTCTTCAAGACTTCTTGTCCAATAGCCCGTTCTTTTACACGATTAATAAAATCCTTTACAACTTTAAAGTTAACATCGGCTTCAAGTAAAGCAAGTCTCACTTCTCGCGTCATTTGCTTTACATCAGCTTCAGATACTTTTCCTTTGCCACGAATTTTCTTAATTGTCTCTTGCAATCTGTCTGACAAACCTTCAAATGCCATGCTGCGCCTCCTAATCTAAATTCTCAAGCTTATCCATAATATGATCGATGTTCTCAAGTCGACTTGAATCTATATCGAGAAGACACGATCGAAGCTCGGAAAACAGCTTAAGCCTCGTTTGATACTTGCTTAAAAGCTCTAATTTCGACTCAAACGACTCAAGCATGACGACGGCACGCTTTAAATTGTCATAAACAGCCTGCCTACTGACCTCAAATTCTTCTGCAATCTCCCCCAATGAAAAATCATTGAGATAGTAAAGGGTCATATATTGTTGCTGTTTGGGCGTGAGCAAATTTTGATAAAAGTCATACAAAGCACTCACACGTAACGTTTTTTCAAGCATATAAAAAATCCCCTTGTAAAGTACAAAAGCTTTACAGACTAATATTATAGAATTTAGTCATGATTGTCAAGTTTATTTCTTGATTGATGTCATACGTTTTCCCGGCTAGAGAACCATCTTTATTAAATCTTTCTTCATCTACTTTTAGAGGTTGCTTTAAAAAGTCACCAAATGATTGTGCGAATCCTCGGCGCCCGCTCGTTTTACCGGTCCTCATGTAGCGGATACAAGAGGATCTCTATCTAAAATCACTCACGCTGGCGCCTAAAGCTACCACAACGCGAGGAATGCCGGTCCAAAGAAAACCTTCGCCGCTCTTATCCTTCCGACGCCCAGGACGGGCTAGTACTGGCGTTCTGGCAGGGTGCTAGCGTACTAGCTAGTAACCTTTTCATTTGTCACCTTTTTGCACACTCACTTTTCGTAAAAATCTATTTAAGTAAGAGAAAACTTAAGAGAATGAGATGATTATAAAAATAGGGTTATGAGAACTCTTATTCATGATCATCTGACTCCGTTTCCTCTGAGAATAAGTCACTAAACAAACCATACACAAATTGATCAGAATCAAAGGTTTGTAAATCGTTGATGCCTTCTCCAAGCCCTATTAATTTAACCGGTATATCCAGTTCATGTCGTATAGCAAGAACGATACCACCTTTTGCCGTTCCGTCTAATTTTGTCAATACAATTCCTGTGACTCCCGTTGCTTGACTAAATTGTTTGGCCTGACTTAAAGCATTTTGACCAGTTGTGGCGTCAAGAACCAATAGGACTTCATGTGGTGCTCCAGGATATTCTCTAGCTATGACACGTTTAACTTTTTCAAGCTCATTCATAAGATTGACTTTATTTTGAAGTCGGCCAGCTGTATCACAAATTAAGACATCCACTTTGCGAGATTTGGCCGCTACTAGCGCATCATAGACAACAGCGGCTGGATCAGAACCCTCTTGATGCTTGATGACATTAACTCCACTTCGTTCTCCCCATACTTCCAATTGATCAATCGCGCCCGCTCTGAATGTATCACCAGCTGCTAGCATGACTGTTTTGCCTTCTTGTTTAAGTTTATGTGCTAGTTTCCCAATGGTTGTCGTTTTTCCGACACCATTAACGCCGACCACAAGAAAAATGGTCATACCATTCGGATTAAATGTTAGCTCATTTTCTTCATCCTTTTTAGTTAACATACCGGATAAGACCTCAACGATGACATCTTTAAGTTCTTCGGTCTCCTTAATATTACGTGTCCGAGCTTCATCCTTTAATTGATCAATTAATTCTAGGACAGTATTAACTCCGACATCACTACTAATCATCACTTCTTCTAATTCTTCAAAGAATTCCTCATCTACTTTTCGATAACGCTTTACAAGGTTATTCACTTTACTAGCAAACGATTGCCTGGTTTTAGTCAAACCACCTTTAAATTTTTCAGTGACAGATTCGGTTTGCCCTGTAATTTTATTTTTTATTTTTTTAAAAAAGTTCATGTTGACCTCCTTATGATGTTGCGAGTAACTTTGGTGTTTCTTCTAACCGCACAGAAACCAAATTTGAAACGCCTGATTCTTGCATTGTAACACCATAGAGTACATCTGCTTTTTCCATCGTACCCTTTCGATGTGTTACAACGATAAATTGTGTTTCATGACTAAATGTTTTTAAGAAATCCGCATAGCGATCCACATTCGCATCGTCTAACGCAGCTTCAACTTCGTCAAGAACACAAAAAGGAACAGGACGAACTTTTAATATAGCAAAAAGTAAGGCGATCGCGGTTAATGCTCGTTCGCCGCCTGAAAGTAAAGATAAATGTTGAAGTTTCTTCCCTGGTGGCTGTGCTAAAATATCCACGCCACTATATAGTAAATCATTCGGATCTAGCAACTTAAGATCCGCTTCTCCTCCACCAAATAGAGATTTGAAGACTTCTTTAAACTCATCTCTTACCTTATAAAATATCTCGCTGAAACGTTTCGTAACCTCTTCATCCATTTCATCCATCACGCCAATCAGTGTTTCACGAGCTTTAAGTAAATCATCACGTTGATTACTAAGAAAATTTCGCCGAGATGAAACACGTTCATATTCTTCAATGGCTCCTAAATTTACAACACCAAGCTCTAATATCGCTTTTTTGATGAGTTTCACCTTTGTTCGAGCTTCATGTGTTTCGATTGTCAGAGGATAATTTTCTTTAGCTGTCTCGAAGCTCATTTCATAATCTTCTCTTAAAGCATCAATCAAATTATCCAACTGAATATCTAATCGTTCAAGCTTTATATCTTCCTGCCTTAATTCCTCTGATATTGTATCCAAGTTGTGCTGAATGGATTTTAACTTTTGTTCGTTTAGATTTAGATCTTGCTGGAGCCGTTGTCGTGTTCCCTTTTTCGTATCAAGTTGGGCCGTTAACGTCTCTTTTTCTTCTCTACTTTTTTTGATTTTCTGGTTAATGGTTTCCTGATCCATCAAATGTAAGGACACATGATCATGTAAGGCTTGAACGCTATCAGTCGCTTCCATCAGTTCAGAAGTTAATCCATCTAACTGTTCTTTCATTTCTTTTGTTTTATCTTCAAGATGGGTTACCACTTGTTGTTGTTTGGCTACTTGAATTTTTAATGTCGTTATTTCCTCTTGAAGTTCGTCTTTTGATAAATCTTGAGTTTTCTTTTTCTTTGTTGATTCATTTATTTCATTTTGAAGATCTCGCCCTTTTTGATCGTAAACAGATTGCTCCTGCTTAAGTTTATCCATTCGATCTTGAAGTGCTTTCTTTTCCTCTTGAAAATCACGATGCTCTCTTGTTAAATTGTGATGCTTATCAAGAATGTTATTCTTTCTTATTTCAATTTCTCTTAAGCGGCTCTCTAAATGCTCTTTTTCAATCATACGCTGTTGTAATTGTTCGCGATATGATTCCAATTGCATTTCATGATCTACAAAAAACGTTTTCAAACTCGTAAAAGACTCTTCCAATTCAGCTTTCTTGCTTTTCATTTCCTTTAATTGAATCTTTAATTGACTAATTTCACGGTTTCTTCCAATTAAACTGACCTGTCTTTCTCTTTGACTTCCACCTGACATAGCACCACCCGGACTGACAACATCCCCATCTAATGTCACAATACGGAAACGATATTGCATGAGATTTGCCATATCATTGGCTCCCTTAAGGTGCTCTGCAATGATAATATTTCCAAGCAGATGCTTAATAGCAGGTTGATACATTTCTTTACACTGAACGAGTTCACTTGCTATCCCTACAAATGAAGGATGAGTTTTCAGGCTCGCGATGTCGTGTGCTCTTAGTTGCTTTGATTTAATAACCGACAAAGGTAAAAATGTCGCTCGACCGGCTTGTTGCTTTTTTAAAAATTGAATAGCAGCTCTGGCCGAGGCTTCATCTTCGGTAACAATATGCTGAGCCTGTCCGCCCAATGCCGTTTCAATAGCCCTTTCGTAGCGTTTTTCCACCTGTAAAAGTTCCGCAACTGCTCCATGTATGCCATGAAGTCTATGTCCTCTAGCTTTAAGAACTTGTTTTACGCCCTGATAAAAACCAGCGAAATCTTGACTCATTGATTGAAGCATATCATGCCTAGATTCTGCTTGTTGGATAAACTGACGAACCTTATTTATAGCATCTGCTTGTTTGGCATACGCTTCTTTTTCAGACTTTACAGTTTGTTGCAATTCGGTAAACTGCTGTTTGGTTGTTTTATATTCTTTTTGTTTATCTTTAATTTCTTTTTCGGCTTGAGTTTGCAATAATTCAATATTCTTAAGACTTTGCAATACATCATCAGATGATGATTTTGAACGGGATGTTCTCTGATCCAGTTGATTAAGCTGTTCTGTCAAGTAGCGTTGTTCATTCCGAAGCGAAGCTTGTTTGTTTAAAACGTCTATATATTCGCTTTTTATTTTCTCAATAATAACATCAAGATCTTGATCATAAAAAGTAAATTCTTTTGTTTTCTTTTTGAGATCATTTTTCAGGTTCTCGAGTGTTAATTTTTCTTCTTCTAAAATAGTCAATTCAGAATTTAGCGCATCTTCATTTTGCTTTTGTTTCCTTTTCAATCGATCAATACGCTCTTTCATTTCTTCAGCATTTTCTTTGGCATGCTTTTGTCGCTCATGAAGAACATTTTTTTGTCCTTCGAATTTTTCTAGATAGCGACTAGAGACCAATAAGCCTTGTTGAATCTCTTCAATTTCATGATCCAAATGATCTAATTTAGTTCGCTCATCTTGATATAATTTATCTTGTTCTTCCATAAGGCGCGTATGCTGTGCCTTTTGTTGATCTAATCCAGCAACATTCGCTTTCTTTTGTTCCCATTTACGATGTGTATCTTCAATATCGTGAGCAAGCAATGCTACTTCTATTTTTTTTAGATCTTCTTTCTTTTCTAAATAATCTTTAGCAATGGACGCTTGCTCTTCTAAAGGATCAATTTGATCCTCCAGCTCATGTAGAATATCTTCGACACGATTTAAATCATCTTCAGATTCCGTTAATTTCTTTTCAGCAGCTTGCTTCCGCAATTTATATTTCAATACACCCGCTGCCTCTTCGAAAATGCGGCGCTTATCTTCGGCTTTACTATTTAAGATATCATCAATCTTCCCTTGCCCGATAACTGAATAAGCTTCTCGACCAAGGCCAGAATCCATAAAAAGATTAACAATGTCTTTTAATCGGCAGGATTGTCCATTTATAAGGAATTCGCTATCTCCTGAGCGAAAGACTCGCCGTGTGATGCTTATCTCACTATAATCATAAGAAAGATATTGATCATGATTATCCAATGTTAGTGTGACTTCAGCCATGTTGAGACTTTTCTTACTGTCACTTCCAGCAAAAATAATGTCCTCCATCTTGGAACCTCTGAGAGATTTTGCAGATTGTTCACCAAGAACCCAACGTATGGCTTCAGTTATATTGCTTTTTCCACTTCCATTAGGACCTACAACGGCCGTAACTCCAGGCACAAATTCTACCGCTATTTTATTCGCAAATGATTTAAAACCGATCACTTCTAATTGTTTGAGGAACATAACGATCTATCCTCCTTAATTCTATTCACTTTTTCTATTTTACCATAGGGAGAACAAAGTTTCTTTCTAATCATTCCAACATCATTTACTTTTTGTTAAAATGATATTTAAGTAAGAAATTATCTTGAAATTAAAAAATTAAAAGGGGTGACAATGTGGATTCGCAAATAAAAAGCAGGGAAAATATCGAAAAGATGATCGATGTTATAAAGAAAAAAATCCAACTCGTCAATCAAGATCTTCTAAGAGCTGAAGACTTTTCAATAGACAAGTATGATGATCTTTATGATATTTATGAACTTATTAATAAAAAATCATCATTTAGTGTCAGTGAGCTTGAAGCTATTTTAGATGAACTTCGAGGATTGCGTAACTAATCTTTTGATTATCGATCGGGCTCTGAGACTATACGTATTGAATGAAAAAAACCGGGATCCCCGGTTTTTTTCTAGTTTGGATGAGTATCAGTCTCATCATATTATTTATGACGATAAAAGATACGAATAGAATCAACTTCTAGAGGTTGTTCAAAAAGTCAACAAATGATCGTGCGAATCCTCGGCGCCCGCTTGTTTTTCCGGTCCTCATGTAGTAAAAACCTACATTCCGGTCCTCAAAACAGCGCCGCCTTGATCTTCTTGCTTCTAATTTGTCACCTTTTTGAACACGCACTTCTAGTCTTTGTCATTTTTGCTTTTTTAATGAAGCAATGGCTTCACGCGCTGCAAATTGTTCAGATTCCTTTTTAGAGCGACCTTTACCAGTGCCAACCACGTTATTATCCAGTAAAACATTCGATACAAATATCCTGTGATGCGCTGGACCAGATTCAGACACAATTTCATATGTTAATGAACCTAGATTATTCCGTTGAATAGTTTCCTGAAGCTGACTTTTATAATCCATCACATGGGAAAAAGCACCTTCGTCTATTTTTGGATAAATCACGGTTTCTAATAGATGATTAACTGTGTCTATACCTTGATCAAGATATAGCGAACCAATAAAGGCTTCAAACACATCAGCAAGTAAAGCTGGCCTTTCTCGTCCTCCTGTTGCTTCCTCTCCTCGTCCAAGAAAAATTAACTCTCCTAGATTTAGATCATGAGCAAATAAAACTAAGGATGGTTCACATACAACCGCAGCTCTTAATTTCGTCATGTCCCCTTCGCTCATTTCTGGATGATGCTTAAATAAATATTGAGAAACAAGCAATTCAAGAACGGCATCTCCTAAAAACTCTAAACGTTCATTATCTTTTCGAATATGACGACGATGCTCATTCACATACGATGAATGAGTAAAGGCTTGTTTTAATAGCGTTTCATCTTTAAACGACAATCTATGTTTTGCTAAAAAACCACGGAGCCGTTCAGTTATCTCTCTTTCATATTCGCGAGCTCGCTTGGCCCTCACCATGACTATCCCCCCTAATAACTATAAATCTAAAGTCCCGCGTTTTTAACATACGGGACTTCAAAGTTATTTCATTTATTGATGGCTTTTTATGTAATCTATTACATTGCCAACAGTTAAAATCTTTTCAGCATCTTCATCCGAAATTTCCAAACCAAACTCATCTTCTAATTCCATGACAAGCTCAACGATATCGAGTGAATCCGCATCAAGATCTTCTTTAAATGATGCTTCAGGTTTTACATCAGCTTCGTCAACACCTAGGCGGTCAACGACAATTTTCTTCACACGTTCTAAAATATCTTCTGCCATGTCTGTCACCTCCTCTCAATTGGGTTTCGATCTTTAAAATACCAATAAAACAGATCTTCGTAAAGTATTATTTTAAGTACGTGTTCAAAAAGGTGACAAATTAGAAGCAAGAAGATCAAGGCGGCGCTGTTTTGAGGACCAGAATGTAGGTTTTGCTACATGAGGACCGGAAAAACGAGCGGGCGTCGAGAATTCGTAGCTTATCATTTGGTGACTTTTTGAACAACCTCTTTAAACAAGCTTGAATTTATACACGTTTATCATGATCTACATAGTTATTAACTCAACCTATGTTTATTAAATATCAATCAATCTTGTCCCATATGAAAATAAATAACTACAACCAATAACTTTACTGCATTACCATGCCACCGTCAATATTTAATATTTGTCCTGTCATATAGCGGCTATCTTCACTTGCTAAAAACTTAACAACAGCTGCAACGTCGTCAGGTTCTCCAAAGTAATTTAGTGGAATTTGTTTTTTCATTTGTTCTTTAATTTCTTCAGGTAGATCTTCCGTCATATCTGTCGCAATAAAACCAGGAGCAATAGCATTAACCGTAATATTTCTTGGTGCAAGCTCTCTTGCTGTCGATTTAGTCAGCCCGATGACACCTGCTTTTGCAGCAACGTAATTAGCTTGTCCTGGGTTGCCTATAATTCCGACAACAGATGAAACGTTAATAATACGTCCACTTTTTTGTTTCATCATTTGCCGAGTTACAGCCTTTGTTGTATTAAATACCCCTTTTAAATTGATACTTAATACGCTATCCCAATCATCTTCTTTCATACGCATCAGTAATGTATCCCGCGTAATCCCAGCATTATTGACTAGAATATCCAATCGACCATAGGATTCTACAATTGATTTAATCATGTCTTGAACCGCTTTAGTATCAGCGACATTACATTGGTAAAGAGAAGCTTTAACACCATAAGATTTTGCTTCCTCAACAACCTTTTCGGCAAGGGCTTGATTACCTGCATAATTAACAACGACTGAGGCACCAGCCTTGGCAAGAGTAAGGGCTATGGCACGTCCAATTCCTCTTGAAGCACCGGTTACTAGGGCCACCTTTCCTTCTAACATATTTATTTTCTCCCCTCTAACACTTCAAGTGCAGGTTCTAATGTTTCCACCGAATTCACTTGTAAAATCGTTGCCTGACGATCTATTTTTTTAATTAATCCAGATAATACATTCCCTGGACCAACTTCAACATATGTATCTACACCAAGTGATTTTAATTTTTCGATTGATTCTACCCAACGAACAGGTGATGTCAATTGTTTTATTAACAAATCAGAAATTTGATCTGCTTGTTTTTCTACATCCGCAGTGACATTAGCAATCACTGGTATTTCAGCATTGTGAATCGTTATTTCTTGTAATGTTTGGCTGAATTTCTCTGCAGCAGGTGCCATTAAAGTAGAGTGGAAGGGGCCACTAACATTTAAAGGTACGATACGTTTTGCACCTTGTTCTTTCGCAAGAATGGAAGCCTTTTCTACACCTTCTTTTGAACCAGAGATCACAATCTGACTTGGGGAGTTGTGATTAGCTACTTGAACAGTCTCTCCATCAAGAGTCACTTTACTACAAATGTCTTTAAGTTTATCTGCTTTCATGCCTAAGACAGCCGACATTGCGCCAGATCCACTAGGTACCGCTTCTTCCATATAGAGACCACGACGCCTAACAGCATAGACAGCATCGTCAAATGAAAGGGATCCTGATGCCACAAGAGCGCTATATTCTCCTAAACTATGTCCGCAAGTAAAATCAGGTTTAATACCTGCTTGTTTTAATAATTCATACAAAGCGACACTAACAGTCACTATGGCTGGCTGAGTGTTTTCTGTTTTTTTCAGCTCTTCTTCTGGTCCATTTAGTATGATCTGAGATAAAGGAACACCTAACCGATCATCTGCTTGGTTAAATATGACCTTAGCTTGATTATAAGCATGAATCACATCTTTCCCCATACCGACCTGCTGTGATCCTTGCCCAGGAAATACAAACGCTATTTTATTCACCGTTATCCTCCTTAATGGACTTCATGTCAATTTCTTGTACTTTTTTTTCAATCATTTCAACAACATTTTTATCTACAAAAAGTTTTGCTTGGCGTATGGAAGATTGAATGGCACTCGCATTAGACGAACCATGGGCTTTAATGACTGGTGCACGAAGACCAAACAAACAAGCTCCTCCATATGTCGAATAATCCATTTGTTTTTTTATACCACGGAATTTGGGATAAAGTAGACCTGCTATTACTTTTGTCAATAAAGAACCTGTTAGTTTTTCTTTTAACAATGAAAATAGAGACATACCTGTACCTTCCATGGTCTTTAAAACAAGATTACCGGAAAAGCCATCACAAACCACAACGTCTGCTATACCTTCGAGTAATTCACGTGATTCGACATTTCCGATGAAATGAATCGGGGCTTCTTGTAATAATTTATACGTTTGTTTACACAATTCATTACCTTTACCAGGCTCTTCACCCACATTAAGCAAACCTACCCGCGGGGAAGTGATATTCAACACTTTTTCCGAATAAATAGAACCCATGATCGCATATTGTAATAAATGTTCTGGCTTGGCGTCCATATTTGATCCGGCGTCTACTAATAAAAACCCTTTACTTTCTTTTAAAGTAGGTAAAGTAGGGGCAAGACCAGGCCGATCTATACCTTTAATCCTTCCAACTCCAAATAATCCCGCTGTCATCAGTGCGCCAGTATTTCCAGCTGAAATAACAGCATCAGCATGCCCTTCTTTTACTTCATTTATAGCAAGGACCATCGATGCTTGCTTTTTCTTTCGTACAGCTTTAACGGGCGAATCCGTACCTTCGATCTTTTCGATTGTATGTAGAATTTCAAATTGAGGATGATCTCCAACAATTGGTTTTATTTTATTTTCGTCTCCAACAAGGATAAACTGAATTTCTGGATATTCATTTGCAGCAAGCATGGCACCTTTCACAATCTCATCTGGTGCATGGTCACCACCCATGGCATCAATTGCTAACTTCATGGTGGTTATTTCCCCCTTCCAAATGGGAACGATACATTGTAAAACTTCCCTTAAACACACTTTCTGAACCTACAAAACTATTAACTTCAACCATTGTCCTCACTCGTTCAACTTGCGTCACTCTTGCTTTGGCAACGACACGTTCACCAACTTGTACTTGCCGAACAAAATGAATATTTGCTTTTGCAGTTAAGGCAAGCTCATCGTCAATAACAGCCACAGCAAGCGAATTGGCTTGGGCAAAAAGATGATGACCTCTAGCAATACCTGTTCGTGTAAATACGTGTTCTTTTTTTATTTCTAAAATAGAAATGGCACTTTGATCCAACTGTAAGTCTACGATTTCACCAATGACTTCATCGGCATAAAGGGCTTTTACATCATCGAATGTTCGCTTGGCAACATGTTTAATTCTTTCCCTTAACTCGGGAATTGATAGTTCAAGTCGATCAAGACGAATCGTCTGAATGCTGACTTGAAATTGTTCGGCAAGTTCCCCATCCGTTATAAAAGGATTTTCAGAAATCGTTTCTTTTAATAATTTTTGCCTTTCTTGCTTTCGCTTTTTCATAAAAAGCCACCGCCACTATTAAGACTAGGTACTAATAGGTAGTATATAAGAGTTGCGTGATCATTTCAAGTAAATGTTCAAATAGCCTAAGAAAAATAGCCGTTTAGTTGTCCTATTAACGTTTCATGGAACACCCATTTTTCATCTTTTTGTACACGTATTTTTAGTAACTTAATCGATTTAATCCAAACGTTCTCCCTCTAGAACTCCTGAATCTTTCAGATATACCCTTAAATTTGAGAAGACATCTTCTTTCCAGAACTCTTTTTTTGTCAAAAGGTCTGCAGCATCTTGTCTTGCAACAGCAAGCGTCCGATAATCATGAGTTAGATCTGCTAATCGAAATTCAGGAAGACCACTTTGTTTTTTGCCAAAAAAGTCTCCAGGACCTCGTAATTTCAAATCGAATTCAGCAAGTTCAAATCCATCTGTTGTTTCACACATCATTCTCATTCTCTCTTGACTTTCTTGTGACTTAGCCTCAGATATAAGAATACAATAAGATTGATATTCTCCTCGTCCGACACGACCTCTTAATTGATGTAATTGTGATAAACCGAACCGTTCTGCATCGTATATGACCATAAGAGAGGCATTAGGTACATTCACTCCAACCTCAACAACTGTGGTTGAAACAAGAATTTGAGATTGATTCTCCTTAAATGCGGTCATAACATCCTCTTTTTCTTGTGCTGTCAATTTACCATGCATAAGACCGACTGTATAGGATTTAAAGTACTGCTGCAACTGGGCATGAACATCAATAGCATTTTGAACATCGAGTTGCTCAGATTCTTCAATTAATGGCGTGATGATGTAGGCCTGTCTACCTGTAGATAATTCTTTCTGTATGAAAGCTAGAATTCGTGGGAGCATATCCGTTTTTACCCAGTAAGTTTTAATTTTCTTTCTGCCTGAAGGTAATTGATCAATCGTTGAGACATCCATATCTCCAAAAGCGGAAATAGCGAGTGTTCTAGGGATTGGTGTAGCCGTCATGAAAAGGACATCCGCTTCTTTCCCTTTTTCTTTTAAAAGTCTTCTCTGCTCAACTCCAAATCGATGTTGTTCATCGGTAACGACTAACCTTAGATGATTAAATTCGACCTTCTCTTGAATAAGGGCATGTGTTCCAATGACAATTCCAGTCTGACCCATTTTAATTTTTTCAAGAATATCCTGCCGCCTTTTCCCTTTCACCGAACTTGTTAAAAGATCGATTTCGATTGAAAACGGCTTAAACATCGCTTTTAAACTTTCCGTATGCTGTTCAGCAAGAATTTCAGTAGGGACCATTAGAGCCCCTTGATATCCACTAGAAGCAACGGCAAATAAGGCAATCGCCGCAACCACAGTTTTCCCTGATCCCACGTCTCCTTGTAATAGCCGATTCATATGATACGGACGATGTAAATCATCCAAGATTTCCTTTGTTACCTTTTTTTGTGCTTCAGTGAGTTCAAAAGGTAGGGTGTTTATAAAATCTTTTACTTGATCAATTGATATAGAGGCCTGGCCACCATTTGTTGCTACTCTTTTCGACATTTTATAGGCTTGGAGCTTAAGTTGAAACAAGAATAGTTCATCGTAGACCAACCGTCTTCTTGCTTGCTTTAAACGTTCCCTCGAAGTGGGAAAATGTATCTCTTGTACGGCGTCTTGCCTCGTCATTAGCCTGTATCTTGTTAAAAAAAAGGGCGGAAGATCATCCACGATATCTTTTGAAAATTGTTCTAAACTGTTTTGGAGAATACGCCTCATTTTTTTGACAGTGACACGCCCTTTTACGGCATAAACGGGTTCGATACGTGAGGAGTCAGGTATGGAGCCTTTATGTAGTTCTCCAATCGTCAAAGTTCCTCGGTGTTGATCCCATTTGCCAGTGACGGTCACTTGTTCACCAAGTTTGAGTTGATTTTTTAAAAAAGGACGATTAAAGGCGACTATTGTAACAAGATACCGACCAACCAGTAATTTGGCTGTAAGTCGCGATTTTTTTCGTGAAAAAAACCGTATCAACGGCTCACTTTGTACTTTCCCTTCGATTGTGATCATTTCATCATGAACAGCTTCTGATAAGTCTTTTATTTCATAATGATTGTAACGATAAGGAAAGTAATTAAGGACATCCTCAACGGTATCTAATTTCATTTGATGCAATTCTTCAGAGAGACTTTCTCCCACACCTTGAATAACACTCGTTTGACTTTTCATAACTTGGCGAGTCATAGTCTTATTTTACCTTTCTTATATGTAGATTTTCTTATCCCATCTGCTTTTTTTGGATTCAAACTTCAAATATAAAGACAAAGCGTACTGTCTTTTACACTTGATTAGAACATTTGAATCTGACTGACGCCCCGGCGGAAGATGGGAGACCACCACTTTAAGTTTCACTATATTAAGTCATAGCCATAGCTATAACCCAATGTTAATTGGGTTTTATTCGTTTTCTACTCTTACTCCTTGTACAAATACATTGATCGTTTCAACTAAAACGCCAAGCATGACTTGTATTCCTTGCCGTACCTCAGATTGTATTTGATGAGCGACCTCAGAAATTCGGGAGCCATAACTCACGATAATATAAACGTCGATTGATAGCGTGTCAGATTCATCAAAGCGAACAACAATCCCTCGAGAATAATTGTCTTTTTTTAATAGTTCAGCAAAACCATCTTTCAATTGCTGGCGAGAGGCCATGCCAACAACTCCTGGGCATTGACTAACTAAACCACCTGTAAGGTTGGCTATGACGTCATTCGTTACTTCTACGCTGCCCAACTTACTTTTTAATTCAAGTGACATTTAAATCCCCACTTTCTTATAATTATATCAATGTGTATTTGCTTTCATTGTATTAGTGCGTGTTCAAAAAGGCGACAAATTAGAAGCAAGAAGATCAAGGCGGCGCTGTTTTGAGGACCGGAAAAACGAGCGGGCGTCGAGAATTCGTAGCTTACCATTTGATGACTTTTTGAACATCCTCTATTAAGAGAATTTCGTTTGAATGTGAAATTTTTTCCGTTGGTATGCGGGATCATCATCTAGTATCTTTGATTCAATCATTTTAATTTTACTATATAGACCATTTTTTTAAAAGGAAACAAAAAAGCTTTATAGCTGACGAACCGGTACAAAGATTGCGCAAGAATGATAAACATGGTAAAATGACATACGTATTTGTATATTTACTAGGCAGGAGGTATATTAAAAATGGGACGTAAATGTTTCGTAACAGGTAAAACGACATCATTTGGTCAAAACCGATCATTTGCTGAAAATAAGTCAAAACGTAAATTTAAAGCTAACTTGCAAAAAGTTCGTATTCTTGTAGATGGAAAACCAAAACGTGTTTATGTATCTACAAAAGCACTTAAAGCAGGATTAGTTGAACGCGTATAATCAGACTCGTTTGAAAGGTGATCATCCTTTCATCCGAAATTAACAAAAAGGCACCCAATTGGGTGCTTTTTGTTATCCTTTTTTAAAGGAACCGAGGAGTGCTCTCACAAAACCGCCTAAGAATCTCGGTAATTTAATTGTGTAAAATTTCATGTTCCTCCTCCTTGCACCTTTGATTTATAAAGTTATCGAAGTATGCCTACCCACAGGTCATTTTTAGATGGGCGTACATCCCACTAATCATTTGCTTTTTTTAAATTTTGACGACAGCATGTTTTTGTGGGTCAATAACTATTTCCTTGATACTAGTATATTCATGAAAAACAAATTAGTACCCAATTTTTTGATAATCCTTTATAAACGTCAAAGTTCTTAGAGGTGAACAAGATCAGGGATTACTTAAATGAATGAACGATTCGTATTGTAATGTCATGAAGGATCTTTACTTTGGATCATCAAAAGATGACCTTCAGTAAATCTCACTTCACCAACAGCATCCTTATATTCATTACTAATGCACCGTGACGATCCAACCCGAATCGTTGTATGGTCTAATTTATATTTAAAACCTTTCAAAGTTAGATCTTTCACTTCCGTTGTCAATGGAATGAAAGAAACATATTGAAATGAGTTTTCACTTATAATCGAATGGACGCCAGGTTTCAGCAAGGAAATGCGGTTATATCGATCGAGTAAGCACGCTTCAACATGATGCTCACTCAATTTATATAACAGTTGTATATTAAGAAGTTCATGATCTAGCCTGCCTCCTGTTGCTCCCATGACCATACAGGCACTTGAATTTTGCTCAATCACCCAATCAATAGCCAGTTCTAAATCGGTTTTATCTTTTTCAGAAGGAAACATGTCCACATTGATTTCTTTATTAAAAATCCACTCTTTTTCCTTTGTTGTGATTGAATCAAAATCACCAAAGGATTTAACCGGTGTAATACCTTTTTTTAATAATCTATAAGTTCCGCGGTCAACACCAATCCATTGCCAGGATTCATTCTTTAATAGGTCAAAGGAAGGATGAAGATGAGATGGTCCCCCTGCTAAAATAGCATATTTTGTCATTATTGCGCTCCCATAATTATGAAAAATCTTTTTCTAGTAAATCCTGAATGGCTTTCTGTCGATTTTCTTTCCCGAATATCGCAGAACCTGCAACAAATAGTGTTGCTCCTGCTTTTAAACATAACGGTAATGTTTCGGCATTTATTCCACCATCAACTTCAATTTCAATTGATAGATTTCGTTCATCAATCATGGCTTTCAGTGCGGATATTTTATCAACCATTGAATGAATAAACGATTGGCCTCCAAACCCTGGATTCACTGTCATAATGAGAATAAAATCTATATCTCCTAATATCGATGTTAAAACATCGACAGGAGTTGCAGGATTAAGTACAACACCTGCCTTGACTCCATGCTGTTTAATTAATTGAATGGTACGATGAAGGTGAGGACATGCTTCAACATGAACAGAGATCATATCTGCACCTGCGTTTGCAAAGTCATGAATGAATGCATCTGCATGTTCGATCATCAAATGGACATCTAGCTCACAGGAGGTTAGGGGTCTGATTGCTTTAACAACATCCATTCCCATTGTTATATTTGGAACGAAATGTCCATCCATAACATCAATATGCAAAAGATCTATACCTGCTTTTTCAACTTCTTTTATATCTCTCTCGAAATTTGCAAAATTCGCCGCAAGTAATGATGGTGCTAGTCGCATTAATATCGCCTCTTCCGTTGATTTATTTCTTCATAAAATAATTTATAATGTTTGTAACGAGATTGAGAAATTTCTCCTCTTTTGACAGCCTCTTGAATCGCACATCCAGGTTCAACAAGATGTGTACATCCCCTAAATTTGCATTGATTACTTCTCTCTTTCATCTCAGGAAAATATAATGAAAGCTCTTGTGCTTCAATTTTAGCAAATTGCAAGGAGCTAAACCCCGGCGTATCAGCTACAAATCCTGTTCCGACCGGCAATAATTCGACATGCCTAGTTGTATGTTTCCCTCGACCCAGGCTTTTGGAAATGGCGTTTGTATCAATATTCAATTCTTTATTTAATGTATTGAGAAGAGATGATTTACCAACACCTGATTGACCCGCAAAAACACTGATGCATCCTTCTAGTGCCTCTCTAAATCGGTCTATTCCATCATCCTCTAAACTTGATGTAATATACACTCGATATCCAATCGTTTGATAAGTTTTGGTAAGATCTTGTATTTTATTCGAAATGGCTTCTATCATTAGATCTGATTTCGTGATACAAATGATGGGTTTTATTTCATATGATTCAACATGAACGAGAAAGCGATCTAATAATGAATCGTCAAAATCGGGTTCAGAAATAGAAAAAAGCAATACTGCCTGATCCACGTTAGCAATCGGTGGGCGATTTAAATAATTTCGACGTTCATCAATAGACATGATTCTACCATCTGTTATTTTTTCTGCCTCATATTGAACATTATCGCCCACTAATGGCGTTATATTGCGATTTCTGAAATTTCCTCTACCACGGCACTGAATGATTTTATCACCATCTTTCACATAGTAAAATCCACTCAATGCTTTTATTATTTTCCCTTTTGGCATAACATCCTCCTTCCTTATTAATCCTCATCATAATCAATGGTTTCTTCTTTTTTAACTTCTCCATTAATCAGGACTTGGTAATTAGCACTCTCATTAGGATTTATCGTCAATGGGATTGTATACGACTTAGTTTCATTAATTTCTTCATCAACAAATGTTTCATTATGATGTGATGCATCCGTATAGATGATTTGTACATGAGTTGGTTTCTGTTCTGTTTGGTTTTGATCGTTTTGGTTTTGATCTAATTCAACCTTGACTGTTTTCTTAATTGTTTCAGGCTTAAGTTCTTTACCTTTGGAAAGATAGACGATGACACTTGAACCTTTTTTCAAACTTTCACCTTGCTGCGGGGTTTGTTCAAGAACATTCCCTTTCTCTATACTGTCTGAGTAATCCCCATCTTTCACTTTCATTTTTAGACCCAAATGATCTAATTTACTTTTTGCTTCATCTTCATTGAGACCTGTTAAATCTGGAACGGATTGTTCTTCTTCACCTGCACTATAAGTCAATTCAAGTGTCGTTTGACTTGGAATTATTTTTTTACCTGGAGAAGGATCTTGTTTCATCACTTCACCTTCAGGAATTGTTGATGAGTACTCTTTCTTCCAGACAATTTCTTTATAGTTTTTGTCACGAATGAGATCAAGAACAGATTGCCGATCATAACCAATATAATTATCTAAAATCTCTTTTTTTGCTCCCGTACTTACGTAAACTGTAACAGATGAATTCTCCTTAACTTCTGTTTGGCTTTCAGGATCCTGTCTGGCTACTTTGCCCTTGTCGATTTGATTATCTGCCACGTTTCGTCTAAGAGATTTTAGATGTTTTTCTTTTAACTGTTTAACGGCATTTTGATACTTCATTCCTTTTAAATCAGGAACAGTCGTATCTTGGACGTAAAATAGTTTTGGAAAGATATAAAATGCTGCAACACTTGCACCAATTAGTATCATCAAGATAAGGAGCGTTATCCAAAGCCAAAAACGTTTCTTTTTTGTTTTTTTAGGTTTTTTTGATGGCTTGTTACCTTCATTCGGCTTCTGTTCTTCCGTAAGATTTTCCGTTTTTCTCGGGACAGCAGGTATTTTTATCGTCTCTTCTTGATCAGTTGATTCGTATTCCATGGGAGAGATGTCATCATGTCGTTCACGCCTTGGTTCATTCAATCGATTGGGCTCCAAAGCTGTATCAAGATCTTCATATAATTCATTCATTGTGTCATATCGAAGATTCGGATTTTTTTCAACGGCCTTAATCACAACATTCTCTAACGATTGCGGAATATCATGACGAAAATCCTTAGGATATGGAAAAGGATCATTCAAATGTTTGATGGCAACTGTAACAGGCGAAGATCCTGGATAAGGTATACGATCTGTTAACAACTCAAAGAGGACGATCCCGAAAGCATAAATATCTGATTTGATCGTTGCCTTCCCTCCACTGGCTTGTTCAGGAGAAATATAATGTGCTGAACCTAAAATTGAGTTTGTATATGTAATGGTAGCTGAGGTCACACCTAAAGCGATTCCGAAATCCGTAACTTTTACATTTTCATTTTCATCAATAAGAATATTGTGCGGCTTGATGTCACGGTGGACAATTCCTCTCTCATGGGCATGAGCTAGAGCTAGAGCGATCTGTTTTGCAATGTAGACCACTTCTTGAAAAGAGACTGGCGAATAACTCTTAATAAATTTCTTTAATGTTATGCCTTGTACGTACTCCATGACGATAAAATAACAATCATCTTCTTCTCCTATATCATATATATTAACAATATTAGGATGCGATAGACTAGCTACGGATTCAGCTTCTCTACGAAACCGGCGAATAAATTCCTCATCGTTTGAAAAATCGTGTCTTAATATTTTTACAGCAACTAAACGATCTAATATTAAATCTTTTGCTTTATATACGACCGCCATACCGCCTTCACCAAGACGAGACAAAATATCATAACGGTCACTTATTCTTCTGCCAATCATGTCAAATCACCATCATCATTTGCTATGATCACAAGTGTTATATTATCTTCACCACCAGCTTCATTAGCTTCCTTAATCATCAGCTCGGATTTCATTTCAAGTGTCTCGTCGAGAGATAAAATATCTTTTAATCTTTCATCTGATAATTTATTGGTCAAACCATCTGAACAAAGTAAAAGTTGAGCCTGCTTTGACCATTCTATGGTTAAAGAATCAATATTTACTTCGGGTTCTGTTCCTAAAGCACGAAGTAAAATATGTTTTTTGGGATGGTTTTCTGCATTTTCTTTCGTTAATTGACCAGATTTAACGAGTTCATTCACTAGCGTATGGTCTTCAGTTACCTGTTTCAATTCGCCATCGTATATATAAACACGGCTATCGCCAACGTAACAAATGAAGATAGCATCACTTTGGCAAATCGCAGCAACAACTGTTGTCCCCATCCCTTTGCATTCGGAGTGCGTTTCAGCAAACTCATAAATCGTTTGATTTATTTCTTGAACAACGCCTTTCAGCCATTTTGCACCGTCTGTTTTTGAAAAAGGCTTGCTTACTTCCTGCCACTTTTTTTCGAAGTAGTCTAACGTCATTTGACTGGCAACATCTCCTGCTTGATGTCCTCCCATCCCATCAGCAACAACAGCTAATAATTGGTCATCACTTAAGAAAATACCACCGCTATCCTCATTCTGACCCCTAACTTTTCCCTGATCCGTATTGAAAATAGCCTTCATCTAATCACCCCTTCCAGAAGTTATCCATTTTGAGGAATACTTGTATCCTAATTGTCAAGCCAATCAATACTGCTTGGAAAATCCCTCATTTATCTATGCCTTCTTTCGTCGCAAACAGCATATGAAAAACCCATCTGTACCGTAATCACTTGGTAATATTTGAACCATTGATTGATCGTCAATGAGGTTATTTTTTATTTTTTTTGGCAAATGAGCCATTCCTTCTTGTTCCCATTCAAACTCCGAGTTCTTAGATAAGAAATCATAAATAACCTTTTCATTTTCACGTTTATCAATCGTACAGGTACTGTAAATGAGTCTCCCCCCCTTTTTTAATAAAGGAGCGACCTGTTGAATAATATCCTGTTGTATTTTGACAATCCGTTCAACATCGGTATTTTTCTTTTCCCATTTTATCTCAGGTTTATGACGGATAACACCGAGTCCCGTGCAAGGTGCATCGACTAATATGCGATCAAAACTTTCATTTTTAAATTGTGTTTGGGCTTCCCTTGCATCTAACGCCATAGTATGGATAATAGAAAGTCCTAACCTATTAGCATGTTGGTCTATTAAACGCGTTTTATGTTTATGTAGATCAAACGCAACGATTTCACCTTGATTTTCCATTAATTCAGCGATGTGTGACGTCTTCCCTCCGGGTCCTGCACACGCATCTAACACTCTCATTCCTGGCTTGGCATGCACGCTATCGGCAACAAGCATGGAGCTCTCATCCTGAACTGTGAATGCGCCTTCTTGTAATAACGGGCTTTTAAGAATTCTTCCTTTTTTAATAACGAGGGCATAAGGAGATAATTCCCCCTCAACCGCTTCAATTCCTTCTTTAGATAATTGATTTATCAATTCGGATTTACTCTGTTTTAACGTATTCACGCGTATGGTCATCGTCGGTGGTTGATTATTAGCCTTACAAATATTTAGAGCTGCTTCCTTACCGAAATCATCCGTCCATTGGTTAATTAACCATTCAGGATGACTATATATAATGGATTGTCGTGTCACTTCAGGTTCTATTTTAGATAAATCGGGGGATCCTTTTCTTAAATATTGACGCAAGACGCCATTTACAAATCCAGATATCCCTTGATGACCTCTTTTCCTTGCAATTACAACTGCTTCATTTACAATCGCGTGATCCGGAATCTTTGATAAAAATTCTTTTTGATAAATGGATATTAGCAATAATAGATTAACCCAATCATCTCGTTTCCGCTTTGAGTTTACATAGTTTTCCAAAATATAATTCAGCCGTTTTTTCCATTGCAATACACCATAAACAATTTGCGTGATCAGAGCTCTGTCCTGTGGTTTCAATTCTTGCTTCTCTATCGCTTCATTTAAAGCTAATTGACTATAAGCATGTTGTTTTTCGATTTTTAAAAGTACATCGAGAGCAATCTCTCGAGCCATTGGTTTACCCATTTATTAGTCTCCTAGTCTTGTACCTAAATCTAATGATTTTCCATTTAAAAATTGACTTGTTATCATTTTCTTTTTTCCTGAAGGCTGGCATTCTAATACCCGAATAGCTTCGTGACTTCCTGTAGCTACCGTAAAAGCCTCTTTATCACACTCGATGACAGTACCGGGTTCTGCCTCTTTTTTAGTATCAAGTTTTTGAGTTTTCCAGATCTTAAATACCTTGCCATCTAGTAAAGTATAGGCACCTGGGAAAGGATTTAACCCTCTAACGAGATTATGTATCTCCTTTCCATTTTTAGACCAGTCAATCTTCTCATTTTCATGTTGGATGGTAGGCGCAAACGTGACTTGATTTGGATCTTGGGCGACAGGGGTTATTTGTCCTGACTCTAATAAAGGAATCGTTTCTGATAGTAAACGGGCACCAGCAGCACTTAGCTTGTCATGCAAAGTCCCCATCGTGTCATGATCTTCTATTGGAATACGAACCTTAGCTAACATATCTCCAGCGTCAAGAGCTTTAACCATATACATAATCGTTACACCGGTTTCTTTTTCTCCATCAATAATAGCTTGATGAATAGGGGCCCCGCCTCTGTATTTAGGTAACAAAGAGGCATGGACATTAATACAACCAAGTTTTGGCCCATTCAGTAACGTCACTGGTAAGATTTGACCATATGCGGCCGTTACAAGTAAATCTGGTTGATAATTGAGGATTTCTTGTACAGCTGAAGGCTCTCTTACTTTTTCTGGCTGTAAAACTGGGATGTTGTAATAAGTAGCAAGCTTCTTTACTGGTGGAGGAGTTAGAACTTTCTTTCTTCCTTTTTTGCGGTCTGGCTGCGTAACAACTGCTTTTATTTGATAACCATCATCGATGAGTCTTTGCAGGACGGGAACAGCAAAATCTGGTGTCCCCATAAAAATAATATTCATTTAATGTCACCTTCTATTTTCTTCAAATCTAATCAATCCTTACATCATGATAAAAGGATTTAAATCGATTGTTATTTTTAAATCGTCGTTTTTTGTTCCTGTAGGATAATGTTCCTGAATTCGTTTTAGTAACGCTAAAAGGTTCGGTTCCCGCTTATATTTTACCATGCACTGATAGCGATATCTATCTTTGATACGTGGAATAGCTGAACTGGTAGGTCCGAGAATTTGGGCATCTGAAGATAATCCTTTCTTTAAGTGCCCGGCTATTTTTTCTGCTATATCAACAACTTTTGTCACTTGAGGATGTGATAAAGTGATCAAAGCTAAGTAATAAAATGGTGGATAATGATGACGATAACGCATTTGCATTTCTTGATCATAAAAAGAATGATAATCGTGATAGGAAGCGTGAATAATAGAATAATGTTCTGTCGAGTAAGATTGAATAATGACTTCACCCGGTAATTGATCTCGACCTGCTCTACCGCTTACTTGCGTTAATAATTGAAATGTTTTTTCGCTAGATCTGAAATCCGGCAAATGGAGCATTGCATCGGCAGCAAGCACTCCAACAAGCGTAACTTTTGGAAAATCAAGCCCCTTGGCAATCATTTGCGTTCCTAAAAGAATATCCGCTTTTCCTTCTCCAAAGGCCTTTAAAAGTTTCTCATGACTTCCTTTTCTCTGGGTCGTATCAACATCCATTCGAATCACTCTTGCTTCCGGGAGCACTTTTGTTAGTTCTTCCTCTACTCTTTGAGTACCCGTTCCAAAATAACGTAAATGATGACTAGTACATTCTGGACACTGACTGGGGTATGGTTCCTGGTGACCGCAATAATGACACTTGAGCATCCCTTGTTTTCGGTGATAGGTCAAAGAAATGTCACAATGGGGGCATTGCACCACGTAACCACAATCACGACACATGACAAACGTAGAGTATCCCCTTCGATTAAGAAATAAGACACTTTGTTCCTTCTTTTCCAATCGATCCTCCAGCCGTTCAAATAATTGTTTTGAAAACATGGAATGATTGTTTGAACGTAGCTCTTCTCGCATATCAACCAACTGAACTTCAGGGAGACTTCTTTGATTGACTCGCTCTAGCAATTGGATTAAATGATAGACGCCTTTTTTCGCTCTAGCATAGGACTCAAGAGAAGGTGTAGCACTTCCCAGTACTACTGGACATTGATGATATTTACCTCTGAAGATAGCCACATCTCTCGCGTGATAACGAGGCTGCTCTTCCTGTTTATAACTCGTTTCATGTTCTTCATCAATAATAATTAAACCCAGGTTTTTAAAGGGTGCGAAGATGGCAGACCTTGCTCCAACGACAACGTGAACAGCCCCTTCATGGATTTTTCGCCATTCATCGTATTTTTCACCTTGGCTAAGACCACTGTGCAAGACAGCTACCTCATCACCAAAACGGCCTTTAAATCGATGAACCATTTGCGGCGTTAACGCAATTTCAGGCACTAAAACAATCGCTTCTTTACCCATATTTAATATTTTTTCGATCGCCTGTAGATAGATTTCTGTTTTACCGCTACCCGTCACTCCGTGGCATAAAAATACCTCATGGGATTGTGAACGTATCGATTCTTGAATAGGAGCAAGTGCATTCTTTTGGGCTGTCGTTAAGGAAAGAGAGGTTGTTCTTTCAATTTCTTTATCGGCATATGGATCTCGATAGACTTCCTCTGTTGTTTCGTCAAGAAAACCTTTCTTCACAAGTTGTTTTAATGTAGAACGGCCGACATTTAACCTCTTTAAAATATCTGATATCTCAACTTTTAGATGAGGTTCCTGATTGATGAAATACTCTAAGACTTGCTTTTGCTTTAATGAACGCTTATCTAACTTTGACGTGACATCTATCAATTCATCTTTTGAGAGAGATGTTGCAATATAGCGAATCTTCTTGTATGTTCTCCGGTCATTTTTTATCCATTGAATAATCGAGATAAACCCTTTTTTCATTGCCGCATTTAAGCTATCAGACTGCTCAGGTTCCTTCTTTAGTAGTTCTGTCCATTCCATCTCTGGTTTGTTTAAAAGCGTGTCTAGCAATGTTGGAAATTCCCGCGCTAGACTCACTTGGTCATTTATTCGAACCATTTTTTTATAGTTCCCTTTTAACACAGCAGGCAGCATGGCTGAATAAGCAAAAAGACGTGGGCAAAGTGTTTCGGTTGACAACCACTTTCCTAATGAAAGTAATTCCTTTGTTAAGACAGGAGTTGGATCAATTACTTGGGATATCGACTTCAAGTTCTTAATTTCTGATTGTGTTTCAATAGATAAAATAAACCCAAGTCGCTTCATTGGTCCGAATGGAACTAGCACTCTCATTCCTGGCTGTATAAACGATTCAAATTCAAGAGGAATTTTATAATCAAAAGGTCGATCCGTTTCCTTAACGGGAATATCGACAATCACTTTGGCTATCATGATAGATCGCTCACTTTAAATAATTCTTCTAATGCATCAACGATATGTTCACTCACTTGATGTTTGGTCATCAATTCAAATGATTTGAAATTCCCATCAGGATAGTAGAAACTCACTTTATTGGTATCTTTTTCAAATCCTGAACCTTCTTCAGCAATATTATTGGCTACGATCATATCCAGATTTTTTTTCCTTAACTTTTCTTTCGCATAGTCTTCTAAATGTTCCGTCTCCGCCGCAAACCCAATTAAAACTTGTTTATCTTTTCGTTTACCTAATTCTAATAAAATATCTGGATTTCTTACCATTTCGACAAAAAGTGACCCCTCTTGTTTTTTCATTTTTTGATGAAAAATCTCTTTTGGCCTATAATCCGCGATAGCTGCGGACATGATAACGGCATCCATTTCTGATTCTCTCTTCATGACCGCTTCAAACATCTCGATTGCACTGGTCACATTAATCCGGCTCACATGTTCAGGCGTTTTAAGATGGGTGGGACCTGAAATTAATGTTACCTCTGCTCCTCTTTCCTGAAGAACATGAGCAAGTGAATATCCCATTTTTCCTGATGAATAATTAGTAAAGTATCGAACGGGATCAAATGCTTCTCGAGTTGGACCAGCCGTAATCAAAACCTTCTTCCCATCTAATGTTTTTTTGGGCGATGAAAAAAAAGATTTAATTTGACTAAAAATAATTTCTGGTTCAAGCAAACGACCTTTTCCTACCCAACCGCAAGCTAAATAACCCTCTATCGGTTCTAGAAGTCGATAACCATAGGAAATTAATTTTTCAATATTCGCTTGAACAGCGGGGTGTTGATACATGTTAACATTCATGGCTGGTGCAATCCAAACAGGCGCTCTCGTTGCAAGAACAGAAGCTGAGACCATATCACCTGCTTCGCCATTTGCAAGTTTACTAATCGTGTGGCTTGAAGCAGGAGCAACAACGAAGAGATCGGCCTGATCAGCTAAATCAATATGGGCAATCTGCCCCTCTTTTTTTTCTATAAAAAGATGATCATTGACTGGATGGCGCGATAGGGCTTGAAACGTAGCTGGACCTATAAATTGTTTAGCTGAATCTGTCATCAGCACATCAACATGGGCACCCGCCTTCGTTAACATACTTGTTAAGGAGGCTGCTTTGTAAGCTGCAATGCTACCTGTAACGCAAAGAACAATTTTTTTATTTTCCAGCGTCATCCTTTATCACTCCTTATCTTATAAAACTCATTTCTAACGATTATTTAACCAGACCTATGTAATTTTTCTTTCCATCATGCAAGAATAGGCGTGGTCAATTATCCACGCCTTCCTTATCCTTCTATTTAATTGTTATTATTGTTTATTTAACAAGCCAGCATTGACTTCTTCCAATGCTTTTCCAACATATTTACTCGATTTAGTGTCTTCAAGCATCAAGTATTCAGGATGATCTTGTAGTTCTCTTGCTCTTTTAGCTGAAAGAGTCACTAAAGTATATTTTGAATTCACTTTGTCTAATAATTTATCAATTGATGGATATAGCATCATGGTTACTCAACCTCCGAAAAACTTTTGTATTTTTCAATTAAACGGGATACTTTACAATGTTCCCCTGTCACAATGGCCTCAATTCGATCGCAAGCGGCTTGAACCTCATCGTTTTCAACGACATAATCATAGTGCTGCATAAGCTCAATCTCTGATTTGGCCATCGTTAATCGATTTTCAATAAGAGACGCTGTTTCAGTCCCACGACCCGTGATTCGTTTTTTTAGTTCTTGAAGACTTGGAGGAGCAAGGAAAATAAATATCCCTTCATCGAAACGTTCCTTTACTTGCAGCGCTCCTTGTACTTCAATTTCCAAAATGACATCTTGTCCAGAATCTAAGGTTTCTTTTACATAGTCGATGGGCGTTCCATAGAAATTACCAACGTATTCCGCCCACTCCAATAATTTATTATTTCGTACCATCTCTTTAAACTCTTCTCTAGATTTGAAAAAATAATGAACTCCCTCTACTTCTCCTTTACGAGGTTCTCTCGTCGTAACAGAAATCGAATACTTCAGTGACGTTCCTCGTTTGCGAAGTGCTCGGCAAACGGTTCCTTTTCCAACTCCAGAAGGTCCAGAGAGAATAAATAATAATCCTTTTTCTCGAAAAGCCATGCACAATCCTCCACATTTTTATCCCCGCCTTAACGGCTAGTAAAGATCCCCCCTCAGGATTCTGAGTATTCAAAGATGATAGGGGGGATCAACTGCCCGTAAAGGTCCGATTGGTTCAGGCTTTCCATCAGTGAGGGATGACACAGGCTAAAAACCAGGCGTCCTGTCGCAACGCCTGCACTAGCACATCCTGTGCGTCGAAAAACCCCACTGATGGAAGTTTCACTTTATACATCATCTGTCAAGTCATCTTGCTGTGATAATCTTTGAGATACCGTTTCAGGCTGTACAGACGATAGAATAACATGATCGCTATCCATGATAATAACAGCCCGTGTACGCCGACCATATGTTGCGTCGATCAATTTATTTGAATCACGCGCGACCTTTATTAGTCGTTTTACTGGTTGTGATTCTGGGCTAATAATGGCGACTATTCGTGTTGCAGAAGCGATATTTCCAAAACCGATATTAATTAATTTTACCATATTTCTTTCCGTCCTCCAAAGTGAAAGTTTTATTCGATGTTTTGAATCTGTTCTCGACATTTTTCAATTTCACTTTTTATGGAAATGACTAAAACACTTATCCTTTCATCGTTCCCTTTTGAACCAATTGTATTAATTTCTCTTTGCATTTCTTGGATAAGAAAATCGAGTTTTCGTCCAATTGGTTCATCTTTCATTAAAATTTCTTTGAACTGCTTGGTATGACTATTTAATCGAGTCAGTTCCTCATCTATATTTGATTTATCAGCAAATAACGCTATTTCATTTAATAAACGGGCTTCATCAACCTCAACGTCGCTATGATTTAAATAGTCTTGTACTCTTTTTCTTAATCGAGATTCATATTGAAGCGTGACTTGTGGAGCCAATTCCTCTATTTCGAGAATCGAGCTCTTGATCGTCTGCAACCTGTCATATAAATCAAGTGCAAGTTGTTTGCCTTCCGTTTTTCGCATATCAACCAGATGATCGAGAGACTCCTGAACGACTTTAATGACCGCAGATTCAACCTCATCTAAGTCGTCTTCTTTGTTTGTTACAATCAGTGCATCTGGATGTTGCAAGAGATCATTCACCTTGATTTCTTGAGATAAATGGTATCTTGTTTTTAAAGATCGAAATAGCGCCATATATTGGTCAAGAAACGCCCAATTTGGTTCTATCTTTATTCCGCTATCATTAAGAGGATTAATCGTTATCGTTATGTATAGTTTCCCCCGATTGATCGTTTGCTTAACAACCTTTTTTAATACATCCTCTAAATAAGTAAAAGACTGAGGCAAATGAAACGTCACATCTAAATAACGATGATTGACAGCTTTAATTTCACAGGTGAGTGAATAGGACTCCAAATCTAGTGTTGACCGACCAAAACCTGTCATACTTCTTACCATAACACACCACATCCGATATTTTATATATTATTTAGCACCTACAACCCATGGTTTGTGTTAAATCGTCATCCTTATCTATATTATAAATCTTTCTACATTTAAGCAAATGATAATTTTATCATCCTTTTTGTACGTGTTCAAAAAGGTGACAAATGAAAAGGGTTACTGGCTAAGTACGCTAGCATCCATCAAGAAACGCAAGTACTAGCCCGTCCTGGGCGTAAGAGGCTAAGGGCGGCGCTCTGTTCCTTAGGACCGGCATTCCTCGCGTTGTAGTAGCTTCAGGCGCCCGTCACAGGACGTGAGCGGTTTTAGCTAGCGATCCTCTTGTATCCGCTACATGAGAACCGGAAAACAAGCGGGCGCTGAGATTCGCACTATCATTTGTTGACTTGTTAAAGCAACCTCATTTAGATAAAATGACTCAGGTTAAATAAAATGATATACTAAATAGACGTGTATAAATTGAGCTTGGGATAGAAAGTGAGGAATACAAAATGCCTTTTGATGGAATCGTTGTTCGTTCTGTCACACATGCTCTTCAAAAACTTGTTAGTGGTAGACTGACTAGAATTTATCAACCTAATCCATACGATCTTTTACTTCATATTCGTTCTAATGGAAAAAATCATAAACTATTAATATCCATAAATGCAAGTTTTGCTAGACTTCATTTAACAAAGGCTAGCTACGATAATCCAAAAGAACCGACGATGTTTTGCATGTTACTACGTAAACATCTTGAAGGTAGTTTTCTTGAAAATTTATCGCAAGTTGGTTGTGAAAGAATCATTCAAATGGATTTTCGTACACGAAATGAACTCGGTGATCTAACCATTAAACGATTGAATATAGAATTAATGGGACGACACAGTAATGTCATTTTAGTTGAAAAAGACACGGGTCTGATTATTGATAGCATGAAACACATTTCTTCAAGTGTTAACCGCTATCGAACTATTTTACCCGGACAAGATTATATTAACCCTCCAAGTCAAGGAAAAAAAGATCCATTAAACATGACGTCTGATGATCTCTTACGGAGCCTTGATTTTAATGCTGGAAAACTTGATCAACAATTAACTCAATCGATTACAGGCTTTTCACCAGTGCTTTCGAAGGAAATCCTCTTTCGAGCTGGGCTTCCGACTACAAAGGCTATTGTGTCAGCTTTTAAATCCATTCAAGATGATATTATTCATCATCATGATCACCCACAAATCATTTATTCAAAAGAAGGTCAAGATACTTTCCATGTTATTGACTTAACACATATTAAGGGGAATAAATTAACATTTGATGATGTTAACGACATGTTGGATCAATATTATTTATTAAAAGCTGAAAATGATCTTGTAAAACAACGCGCTGGCGACCTTAAGCATTTTATCTCGAACGAACTTAAGAAAAATCAGCATAAAAGAAAGAAATTAGAAAAAACATTGAAGATATCCAGTGAAGCCAAAACCTACCAACTGTATGGAGAATTGCTAACTGCCCATATGCATCTTATTCACAGGGGAGATAAATCGATTGAAGTCGTTAATTATTATGATGAAAATCAAGCAAAACTAACGATACCTTTAAACCCAAATCGAACCCCTTCTGAAAATGCACAAGCTTTTTTTAAAAAATATACAAAAGCAAAAACGGCTAATATTATCGTGAAAAAACAGTTAGAACTGACTGATCGTGAAATTCAATATTTTGAAAGCTTATTGCAGCAAATTGACTCCGCCTCATTAAAAGATATCGAAGAAATACGCAGTGAACTTGAAGACGGGGGCTACTTAAAGAAAAGGAAACAAAAGAAAGCTAATAAACCAGCAAAACGTCATCGCCCAGAACTAGAACGTTATACGGCTTCTGATGGTACACCTATCCTTGTTGGTAAAAATAATATCCAAAATGATTACTTGACGATGAAAGTGGGTAAAAGTGACGAGATTTGGCTGCATACGAAAGATATTCCTGGTTCGCATGTCGTCATCCAAAATACAGACCCATCTGACGAAACCATAGAGGAGGCCGCACGTTTGGCTGCTTTCTTTAGTAAGTCACGATTATCGAGCCAAGTGCCTGTTGATTACACACACATTCGACATGTTAGAAAACCGAATGGAGCAAAACCTGGGTTTGTTATTTATGATCATCAAAAAACGCTGTATGTCACGCCTGATGAATCTCTTGTTCTAAAACTAAAAAATGAGACATAAGAATGTGAAAGATGATTAAAGCGACTGTCCATAAAGGATAGTCGCTTTGCTACATACATTAAAGTTAACCGTGAAGCATCCAATCTTGATTTTCTGGATCTTGATACCATTTTTTTAATGCTACTAACTGTTCATTGGTAATAACATTTTGAGTTACAGCTTCTTCAATCAAAATTTCAAAATTTGTCAATGTGTTAAGCTGTGTTTCTGCTGTTTTAAATTGTTGCTCCGCCTTCGGCAATTGATAGGTAAAGATCGCAGCAACCCCTAATACTTCTGCGTCTGCGGCTTTTAGGGCATCAACGGCTTTTAAAACACTGCCTCCTGTAGAGATCAAATCTTCGATCACAACGACTTTTTGACCTGGTTTCACAAGACCTTCTATCTGTTTTTTCTTACCATGTGATTTCGCTGAACTGCGAACATAGACCATAGGTAAATTCATTTCTTGTGCGATTAAGGCAGCATGAGGAATACCTGCGGTTGCCGTTCCTGCGATGACTTCCACGTCAGGGTAATGATTTTTGATTAAATCGACAAATCCAGAAATAATCGTAGATCTAATGTCAGGATAGCTTAACGTTAGACGGTTATCGCAATAAACAGGTGATTTAATACCAGAAGCCCACGTAAAGGGATCCTTAGGTTGTAAAATAACAGCTTGTATTTCTAACAGATGTCGTGCGATTGTTTGAGAATGATTCATTTTAACGCCCCCATTGATGTTGTACTTCTAAATAAGCCTTCTCTGGATCCACAGCATGTGTAATACTGCGGCCCACCACGATGTAATCACTGCCTAATTCACGAGCTTTACTAGGCGTGGCTATTCTTTCTTGATCATCTTGTTTATCGGAAATGAGGCGAATCCCGGGAGTCACCGTAACAAAAGTTTCTGCCGTTGCTTCTTTAACGAGACTCGCTTCCCAAGGTGAACATACCACGCCATCAATACCGCTTTCATAGGCAAGTTGACTATAGGCTTGAATGACCTCATTCATTGGTTTGTCAATTAATACTTCATGACGAAGCATATCATCATTTGTGCTTGTCAACTGAGTGACAGCGAGACATATCGGTTTTTCACCATCTCTTGATCCTTCATTTAACCCTTTAACAGCTGCCCTCATCATAGCAGCACCACCAGCAGCATGGACGTTAACCATGTCAACACCAAGCTTAGCGAGGCCCTTCATCGTACGATTGACGGTCGTCGGGATATCATGACATTTTAAATCAAGAAAGATACGATAATCCCGCTCTTTTAATTGCTTGATAATTTCTGGGCCCTCTTGAAAAAAAAGTTCCATACCAACTTTTACGAAAGCGTTCGGTTGATTGATTCGTTTAAGTAAGGTAAACATTTCCTCTTTAGAGGAAACATCTAAAGCGACTATAAGCTTGTTATTGTCTAACATCTTCCCCAACTCCTCCCTCTTAATTCATCGATATGATCAACATTCATTTGTTTTAATTTTTCAGGGAGTTCTTTGATTATGTTGGGACAACAAAACGGATCCACAAAATTAGCCGTTCCCACAGCTACAGCACTTGCCCCTGCTAAGAAGAATTCGATGACGTCATCGGCATTTTGAATGCCTCCCATCCCAATAATTGGGATGTTCACTTTCTGGCTTACTTCATAAATCATCCGAATCGCCACAGGTTTTATCGCTGGACCGCTTAGACCACCCATTTTATTCGCTAAAATCGGTTTCTGGGTTTTCAAATCAATCCGCATTCCCATCAGCGTATTAATCATGGATAAACCGTCTGCACCAGCCTCTTCAACCGCCTTTGCCATCTCAACAATATCAGTGACGTTGGGAGATAATTTAACGTAAACAGGAACTTCTGATACAGCCTTCACTTTTTCAGTTAAACGAGCAGCAATTTCTGGAACAGTACCAAAAGTAATACCGCCTTCTTTTACATTTGGGCAAGAAATATTCAATTCTAGTGCATTTACTCTATCGGATTGTGACATTTTTTCTGCCGTATAAACATAATCATCGACTTGCCTGCCCGCAATATTGGCTAGGATCGGTGTATCTATGCCTTCAAGATCTTTTAATTCATGATCTAAAATGTGCTCCACTCCCGGATTTTGTAACCCTATCGCATTGAGCATTCCAGCCGATGTTTCAGCAACGCGAGGGGTAGGATTACCAAAACGAGCTTCTTTTGTTGCCGATTTTATCGCGATGGCCCCAAGGAGATTAAGATCAAACAAATCACCATATTCCTTGCCGAAAGCAAAACACCCCGATGCTGGCATAACTGGATTTTTCATGTCTAATCCGGGTAGCTTTACGTTTAACATGATAATTTCACCTCTCCTGATTTGAATACAGGACCATCAGAACATACTTTGCGATAGCCTTTTTCATCGTCTTCATCCACCGTATGGCATACACAGGCCATACATGCTCCAACAGCACAGCCCATCCGTTGTTCAAGAGATAAATATAATGGTTTATCGGAATAGCCGTTTTCAATAGCAGCAAGCATTGGCGTCGGACCACAAGCATACATCACCTGGTAATTTAAGTTTAATAGCTGGAGCGCATCAATAACCGTTCCTTTAAATTCAGATGAGCCATCATCCGTTACAATCACTGTCTGTCCAAGTTCTTCAAATTGTTTTTGATAAAAGGCATCCTCAAGTGTTCTAAATCCTAACACGTGAATGACCTTGATCCCTTTTTTACTCAGAGATTTTGATAACTCATAAAGCGGAGGGACACCTATGCCTCCGCCTACAAGAACAGCAGTTTCACCCTGGTTTATAACATCAAGAGGAAAACCATGCCCCAAAGGGCCTAGTATTTCCACTCGATCGCCTTGACTACTTAAAGATAATGTCTTTGTTCCTACTCCATCCACCCGATAAATTAAAGTTAATTCTTTAGTGCTTTTATCAACCGAAGCAATACTGATGGGACGTCTTAATAGAGGTAAGGGGCCCTCCGTTACTTTAATATGAACGAATTGTCCAGGTTCCAAAACAAGATCCACCAAGTCTCCTTGAACCGTCATTTCATATATATTTGGTGCTATACAGGTGTTTTTTGTGATGAGCATTTTTTCATTTATCATCGAAGTCAACTCCGTCTTCTTTCTGATGAATTTCACACTTTTGCAAAGGTAGGCATACTTTCAGCACTAAAAGCGAGTGACTCAAGTACACGAAGTAATGCTTTAACGGTATCAAGAGATGTCAAACACACAATGCCATTTTCGACTGACTCACGTCGAATGCGGAATCCATCACGAGCAGGTCTTTTTCCTCTTGTTAACGTATTTACTACAAATTGCGCCTCACCATGGCGGATAACATCAAGCATATTCGGTGCATCGCCATCAATTTTATTTACAGTTGTAACAGGAATCTGATGTTCTTTAATAAAACGTGCTGTACCTTCTGTTGCAAGCAAATTGTAACCTATATCATAGAAACGTTTGATAAGTGGTAAGGCTTCTTCTTTATCATGATCGGCAATGGTGAATAAAACCGATCCGTGTAAAGGAATCGACATGCCGCTCGCTATAAGGCCTTTATATAAGGCTTTCTCCACAGTTATATCTCGGCCCATAACTTCGCCAGTCGATTTCATTTCAGGTCCAAGCGTAATATCGACACTGCGCAATTTGGCAAATGAGAAGACAGGTACCTTGACGGATACTTCACGCTTAGGTTCTGGATGGGCACCTGTTTTGTAACCAAGACCATCTAGAGTTTCACCAAGAATGACATAAGTCGCTAATTTTGCCATTGGTACACCCGTTATTTTACTTATAAATGGTACCGTACGACTTGCTCTCGGATTGACCTCGATCACATACACATTATTCTGATGAATAACAAATTGAATGTTTAAGAGTCCGATAATTTTAAGTCCACGTGCAAGTTTTATGGTTGTTTCAATGATTTTATCCTTTAATTCGGTACTTAAGCTTTGTGGTGGATAGACGGCAATAGAGTCACCTGAGTGGACACCTGCCCGTTCAATATGTTCCATAATTCCAGGAATATAGACGGTTTCACCATCTGAAATAGCGTCTACTTCGATCTCCGTACCCACGAGATAACGATCAATGAGGACTGGATGATCCGGGTTTATTTTTACAGCATTTTTCATATATCGTTCTAATTCCTCTTGTCGATACACAATTTCCATCGCTCTTCCACCTAATACATAGGATGGTCTTACAAGAACAGGATATCCAAGAGAATTAGCAATATCGATAGCCCCTTCAATCGAGAAAGCTGTTTTTCCGGCTGGACGGTCTATATTAAGGTTTAAGAGCAGTTGCTCAAAACGATCCCTGTCTTCTGCCTGATCCATTGCATCAAGAGAAGTCCCTAAAATTTGTACGCCGCGATTTGATAGTTCTTCAGCTAAATTAATGGCTGTTTGACCACCAAACTGAACGATGACACCTTTTGGTTTTTCAAGATCGACAACATGCATCACATCTTCAATGGTCAATGGCTCAACATACAGTTTGTCCGAGATACTGAAATCTGTGGAGACTGTTTCAGGGTTATTATTAATAATAATGGCTTCGTAGCCTTTTTCTTTAATGCCCCAAACCGTATGAACGGTCGCATAATCAAATTCGACCCCTTGACCAATTCGAATTGGACCCGATCCAAGGACGAGAACACTTTCTTTATTAGACGTGATCGACTCATTTTCTTCTTCATAAGTGCTGTAATAGTAAGGTGTTTCCGACTCAAACTCACCCGAACATGTATCAACCATTTTATATACAGGAATAATTCCATTGTCTTTTCTTAAAGCATAAATATCACGTTCTGAAGCTCCCCAAATATTCGCGATGATGCTATCTGAAAATCCCATGCGTTTGGCCTTATATAATGTATCTAGATCGTTTTTTGCAGCTTTTAGATTTTGTTCCATCTTGATAATATTTTCTATTTTCATTAGGAAGAAACGATTAATTTTCGTATGTTTCCAAATATCTTCTACGGAACTTCCTCGTCTCATGAGTTCTGCCATGAAGAATAATCTGCGGTCATCCGCTATTTGGATTTTAGACATTAATTCATCTGTTGAGAAGTCCTCACTCTCTTTCAAATATAGGTGCATCGTATCCGTTTCAAGGGATCTAACCGCTTTTAAGATAGATTCCTCAAATGTGCGTCCAAGAGCTAAAACTTCTCCGGTTGCCTTCATTTGTGTTCCAAGTTTACGGTTGGCTGCATCAAATTTATCAAATGGCCATCTTGGTATCTTTGTTACAACATAATCTAATGAAGGCTCAAAGCTAGCATAAGTCGAACCAGTTACCGCATTTTTTATTTCATCTAAATGATAGCCAACCGCAATTTTCGCAGCTACTTTCGCAATTGGGTATCCAGTTGCTTTCGACGCAAGGGCAGATGATCTGCTAACGCGAGGGTTAACTTCAATGATGTAATAGTTATCACTATTAGGGTCTAAAGCTAATTGAACATTACATCCACCTTCAATTTTAAGAGCACGTACAATTTTTAAGGAAACACTTCTCAGTCTTTGAATATCACGATCTGTTAAAGTTTGACACGGTGCAGTTACGATTGAGTCACCAGTATGAATCCCTACTGGATCAATGTTTTCCATGTGACAGACACTGATTGCCCCGTCATTTGCATCACGCATCACTTCATATTCAATTTCTTTGAACCCTGCAATGCTGCGTTCAATTAGAACTTGATGAACTGGGCTTTGTTTAAGACCATTTTCTGCAATGACATTGAGTTCTTCTTCATTTTCTACAATACCGCCACCTGTTCCACCAAGTGTAAAGGCTGGTCTAACGATAACAGGAAAGCCTATTTTTTCTACAAAGTGTTTGGCTTCTTCCAAACTCGTCACAATCTCACTTTCAGGAACTGGTTCACCTATCTCAAGCATTAAAGCTCTGAACTTCTCACGATCTTCCGCTTTATCAATACTTTCAAGATTTGTTCCTAGAAGTTGAACGTTTAGTTCATCGAGTATACCAGTACGTTGGAGATCAATGGCCAAATTAAGTGCCGTTTGACCACCTAACGTAGCAAGCAATCCGTCTGGATGTTCTTTACGAATAATTTTACTTACGAAAGAAACGGTTAGTGGTTCAATATAGACTCGATCTGCCATATCTGTATCTGTCATAATCGTTGCTGGATTTGAATTGATTAATATCACTTCATATCCTTCTTCTTTTAAAGATTGACAAGCCTGCGTCCCTGAATAATCAAATTCAGCTGCTTGCCCGATAACAATTGGACCTGATCCGATGACGAGAATTTTCTTGATGTCTTGACGCTTAGGCAAATTGAACACCTGCTTTCTTAGTTTCTTCTATCATTTGTTGGAATTTATCAAACAATGGATTGCTATCCTCAGGCCCTGGAGAAGCTTCAGGGTGGAATTGCACACTAAATGCTGGATATTCTCTATGTTTAAGTCCTTCAATCGTTTGGTCATTTATCGCAAGATGCGTAACAGATAATTGAGTGAGTTCTAATGATTTTTCATCAACAGTATACCCATGATTTTGAGAAGTGAGCATAAATTGACCTGTTTCTAAATCTTTTACTGGGTGGTTAGATCCTCTGTGACCAAAACGCATTTTCTCAGTATTAGCGCCACATGCGAGGGCAAGTAATTGATGACCGAGACAGATTCCAAAAATCGGCGTTTTACCAAGGAGTTCTCTTACCATTTGGATCGCATTCGGTACCGATTTTGGATCTCCAGGTCCATTACTTAATACAACGCCATCCGGTTGAAGGTTAAGAATTTCTTCAGCTCTTGTCGTTGCAGGAACGACGGTAACGTCAAAGCCACGTTGTACACACTCTCTAAGGATCCCTTTTTTCATACCGAAATCAACAAGTACAATTCGGCGCCCTTGCCCAGGACTTGTATAGGACATTTTTGTCGTTACTTGACTAACTTGATGCGTAGGAAGTTCCCATCTATTAAGCTCTTTCACGACTTCACTTACGTCTACGTCCATTGAACAAATCTTTCCTCGCAATGTTCCATACTCACGAATCATTTTTGTTAATTTACGTGTATCAATCCCTTGAATAGCAGGAATATCATAGCTTTTTAGGAAAGCATCTATGGATTGTTCACTGCGCCAATGTGAAGGTACATCTTGTGCTTCTCGAACAACAAGCCCCGAAATAAAAGGGGCTTTTGATTCAAAATCTGATCGGTTGATTCCGTAGTTTCCGATAAGAGGATATGTCAATACAACAATTTGACCAAAGTATGATGGATCCGTCATAATTTCTTGATAGCCAGTCATTCCTGTATTAAAAACAACTTCACCCTTCATACCATTTGAGCTGCCTAGTTGTTCTCCGACGAATACTGTGCCATTTTCTAAAACCAATTGTTGTTTAGTCATTGTACTGTCACTCCTTCTTTCCATGCTAGCTGTCCTGAAACGAATGTCATGATCGGCCACCCAATACAATTCCATCCGTCGAAAGGTGTATTTTTGCCTTTTGAGTAAAATTGATTAACATCGATTTTTTGTTCTTTTTCTAAATCAATAACAACAATATCTGCTTCTTTTCCAACTTCGATTTTTCCACAATCAAGGTTAAACGTTTTCGCTGGCTTTATCGTCATGAAAGAGAGGAGTTCAGTTAAAGTCATTCGTCCTTCTTTCACAAAGTGGGTATACAATAATGGAAAGGCTGTTTCTGAACCAACAATACCAAATGGAGCTTTTTCAATCGGTTTTGCTTTTTCGCTCTCTGAATGCGGAGCATGGTCTGTTGCAATAATATCAATTGTTCCGTCCATTAAACCTTCAATCAAAGCTTGATGATCTTCTCTTGCGCGTAGTGGCGGATTCATTTTGTAATTGGTATCGACTTCTGGTATATCATCTTCTGTTAACAACAAATGGTGCGGTGTTACTTCAGCTGTTACATGAATGCCGGCACGTTTTGCGTCTCTGATCACACGAACAGATTCTTTCGTACTGACGTGGCATACATGATAATGAGCTCCTGCTGCTTCTGCTAATAAAACATCTCTTGCAATTTGAGTAGCTTCGCAAATATTTGGAATTCCTTTGATGCCATGTTCTCTTGCGAATTTCCCATCGTGTACAACGCCACCATAAATGAGTGAATTGTCTTCACAGTGAGCGACAACAGGAATATTGTATTGTGCTGCTGCTTTCATCGCTTCAAACATCATGCCAGCTGTTTGGACACCTACACCATCATCAGTAAGGGCAAACGTTCCAAGTTCTTTCAGTGCTTCGACATCGGTCAACGCCTCACCTTGAAGATCCTGCGTGATAGCTCCATATGGAAGTACATGAACGACTGCATCTTCTTCAATTTTCTTAAGTAAAGCCTTCATGCGTTCCGGGCGATCAGGTACTGGTTTTGTATTTGGCATCGCACATACCGTCGTAAAACCGCCACGAGCTGCTGCCTCCGTTCCCGTTTTAATTGTTTCTTTATGCTCTCCACCAGGTTCGCGAAGATGGACGTGAACATCTACAAAGCCAGGTGAAACAATTTTACCTTGAACATCAATGATTTCAGCCCCATCTTCTGAAATATTTTCTTCTATTTTCATAATTTTTCCGTCTTTGATTAACACATCTTTTTTTTCTAATTGTCCGTTTATAAAAACCTTACCATTCTTTAATAAGTTCGCCACGATTCATTTCTCCTCTCTCTGTTTCAAGCGCCCATTCGAGCACAGCCATACGGATCGCCACACCATTATGCATTTGTTTAAAGATTCGTGAATTTGTGCTTTCAACGAGTTCATCTGCAATTTCAACCCCTCGATTAACTGGTGCTGGATGCATGATAATGCTTCCTTTTTTCATTTTATCTGCTCGTTTTAATGTTAAGCCATAAGCCTGATGATACTCTTCCTTAGTAAGATCTAGTGTATGCTGATGTCTTTCATGTTGAATTCTAAGCATCATCACAACATCCGCCTTACTTATGGCATCATCTATTGGCATATAGTCACCTTGTAATTCCGGATTATGCCATTCTTTAGGACCAGAGAAAACGACTTTACATCCGAGGCTTGTTAACACTTCAGCATCTGACCTTGCTACCCGGCTATGTCTTAAGTCACCAATTATAGCAACAGTCAACCCTTGAAACAGGATAAATTCTTGTCTTATTGTTAGGAGGTCAAGTAATGATTGAGTCGGATGATGTCCACTTCCATCCCCTGCATTGACGATATTCAATTTGATATTTTTATGAATTAATTGATCGAAGTAATGATCCTCTTTGTGTCTGATAACAGCTATGTCAGTTCCGATCTCTTCTAGTGTCCTGACAGTATCATACAACGTTTCGCCTTTAGTTGTACTTGATGTCTCAGATGTAAAATTGAGTACTTGAAAGCCAAGTCTTTTCTCTGCTGTTTCAAAACTGAATCTAGTACGTGTACTTGGTTCAAAAAAAAGATTGGTTACGAGTATGGGTTTAGACTCTCTAAATTTCTTTTTATCTTTCTGAATTGATTCCGCACGATCTAAAATCCATTCAATGTCTCTTGCAGATAAATCATCCATTGTTAACAAATTAGCCATTTAGTTAGCCTCCCAAATTTTATTCTTAACAAACAAAAAACCTCTTTATCCATTTATTTTGATAAAGAGGTTTTTTGGGATACACATGTATGCCAAATTAAGCCCCCTTATCAGTCTCTCGGTACTGCATTTAAAAGGGTGAATATATGTTAATGTTTATTCTTCTATAAATACACCATCTTCTTGATCCACTTCTTCGATATGAACCGCAATATTTTCGGATTTTGAAGTTGGAACGTTTTTTCCAATGTAGTCTGGTCGAATGGGAAGTTCACGATGACCTCGATCGATCAGAACTGCAAGTTGAATGCGTTCAGGTCGACCAACATCCATAATGGCTTCCATCGCCGCTCTTGCTGTTCTTCCTGTGTATAGGACATCATCAACAATAATGACGGTTTTATTCTCCACTGCTTCAGGAAGATGAGTCTCTTTTAATTCAGGCTCTAATATTTTCTTTTTTACATCATCTCGATATAGCGTAATATCGATTTCGCCTACATTTAATTTTTGTCCTTCAATTTGTTTAATTCGTTCTGCGAGTCTTTCCGCAATGAACACGCCACGAGTTTTCACTCCAGCTAACACAACATGGTCTACACCTTTATTTCGTTCGATAATTTCATGGGATAAACGCGTCAATGCACGCCTGATAGCTTGTGCATCCATGATGCTCTTTTCTGCCATGGCTCGTCATCCTTTTCAAAATAATAAAACCTCTTGTCCATGTCAGGCAAGAGGTTGATATACTAAATTTAGATAAACATGATATTTCGGACATTCATTCCAAAATATAATCGTATATTTTACCTTTTTGGCCTCTCTGGACTCATAATTAAAGGTTTCAATTATTTAATTTTAAGTTCTTTTAAGCAAATTAAGTATCTCAAACTGTGATTCTAAAGTCAATAGTTTCCCCTTAATTTTTTTAACTCTTTTTCCATATCTTTAGGAATTGGGGCCTTAAATATCATCGTCTCATGACTTACCGGATGAACAAAACCTAATTCAGCAGCATGCAGGGCTTGTCCATTGATCCCTAATGTTTTTTTAGGTCCGTACTTTGGATCTCCAGCAACAGGATGGCCGATGTACGCCATATGGACCCGTATTTGGTGTGTCCTTCCTGTTTCAAGTTTACAGGACACGTAGGTATAGCCATCAAATCGTTCTTCAACATTAAAATGTGTGACCGCTTCACGGCTATTAAGTTTTGTCACGGCCATTTTTTTGCGATCCGATTCATCACGTCCTATAGGGGCATCTATGGTTCCTTCATCGTGCGTGATAACGCCATGGACAATCGCTTTATAAATTCGATGAGTCGTTTTGGCTTTTAATTGCTCAACAAGTGAATGATGCGCTTCATCGTTTTTGGCAATCATGAGAAGTCCAGATGTATCCTTATCGATTCGGTGGACAATACCGGGTCTGAGCACACCATTAATTCCAGAGAGATCCTCACAATGATACATTAATGCATTAACTAATGTCCCTCTAGGATGTCCAGGAGCTGGGTGTACAACCATTCCCCTCGGTTTATTAACAACGATAACAGAAGCATCTTCATATACGATGTCGAGTGGTATGTTCTCCGGTATAACATCAAGAGGTTCAGGATCAACAATCTTTATCATAATCTCGTCATTTGGACTAATACGATAATTTGGCTTCACTGATCTTCCATTTACTTTAATACAGTCTGTTTTAATGAGTTCTTGAATACGACTCCGTGATTGATCAGGCAACGTTTGAGAAACCCATTTATCCAGCCTTTCTCCCTGTTCTTCTTCACGAATGATCTTACTTAAAACTTCCATTTTTCTTCTCCTTCTTTTCTGTGATCAAAAGGTAACAAATGATAATGACAACTCCAATGAAAAGAGAGGAATCAGCGACATTAAAAACCGGAAATTGGTAGGATCCAAAAACGGTATGTATAAAATCAACCACTTCACCCCTAAATAAACGGTCAAGAAAATTCCCGATTGTTCCTGCTATAACAAACGCCAAACCTAGTCCTAATAATGGACGAAACCTTCCTATTTTCTGCATATAATAGATCACAATAATGAGTACGACGAAGGTTACAATAAAGAAGAATAACCTCTGTCCTTCCAGTATGCTCCAAGCTGCACCTTTATTTCGGACTGATGTAATATATAGAAAATCTGGGATCATAGTTATACTTTGTCCAATATCCATATTTTTTACAATCATATATTTTGAAACTTGGTCGATACCTAAAACAATAAGTGCAAGAAGATAATATATCAAGAAACCGCCTCCTAAACTGACTTAACTTGTCTTACTAAAATTTTAGCATACCGTGTTATGATAGGCTACGTTAATTCACCTGGTTACCTTATTCTCATGTTTTGTTTAATTTGAACAAATAAATCAACCCATTAAAGTTCCTTTTGTTTAAAAATGATTACCCTCCACTATTCCTAACAGTGGAGGGTTTTATATCATTCTTCATAATTTAGATCTTCATAATCAACATCTAAATCTTCGGTAAAATATCCATGATCTCTTTTCATTTCTTTATCATATTGGACATTTCGTAAAAATTGAACTTTCTCGTCACCATGATACCCGTCGATTCCTGTTGCTAGGACAGCTTCAATATTTTCAACATATCCAACTTGATCATTACTACTATCAATGATCGATGAATCATCGTATACCATGTCTATATCGTTATATGAAGCGACAATATCGTATGCATTTTCTTCATCGTAATCGAGTTTATCTCCTAGAGTACTTTCCGCATTTTCCAATAAAAAACTTTCATCAACAGGTCTTATATCATTATGAACAGCTTGTTTTGCGGAAAGATCAACCGCTGTTCTTGCTGTTGGCAATGCTTTAAGTCTTGTATAAGGAATCTTTTTCCCTGTTTTTTCATCAATACCATACGTTCCGTTTTCTAACTTTTCTAAGGCATGTTCTATTTCATAAAGTTCTCTCCGTGCTAAACGTTTAAGCGTAATGTCTTTTTCACGTTCGTATAACTGTGTTCCAGAATCAGCAGGATGATTATCATATTGCGATAATTCACCAGAAGCATTTTCATCCGCAAAGGCAATTTCTGTTCCGAGTTCTTCATTCATATTGAGTGATTTTTCTATCTCAGCTTTTCGTTCGAATAATGATTTTTTTAAGTTTCGATAAGACCGCAACCTCATGAAAAACCCTCCTTATCCTTCGAACATCCCTTAGTGTTCATCAAATAAGGAGGTTTTAGACTAACTAAGTTTTTACAAATTAACCTTCATAATTCTCTTTTACAATAGCTGCACACGATGAACAGAGTGTTGGATGATCATGATCTTCGCCAACAGTTGGAGAAATAGTCCAACAACGTTCACATTTTTCACCTTCAGCAGGTTTTACTACAACAGCAACATCTTGATAAGACTCACTTTCTGCTGGAGCATCGTCCAAGCTACCGCCTAAATGGACTTCAGAGACGATGAATAGTTTATCCAAATCTTTTGCATCCTTTAAAAAGGATCCAAATGCTTCACTTGGATATAATGTGACACCCGCTTCAAGCGATTTTCCAATAATTTTTGCGTTTCGAGCTTTTTCAAGTGATTTTAATACATCATTACGCAATTCCACCAGTTTATCCCACTTACCCTCTAGTTCAGGAGCATTATCGAATGTTTGAACTTCCGGCATATCCGATAATTGTACATATCCTTCTGTTCCAGGAATGTAGCTCCATACCTCCTCTGCAGTATGCGGAATAATTGGTGATAATAATTTTGTAAGAGCTGTAATGGTATCATAAAGAACCGTTTGAGCTGATTTACGACGCAAGCTATTTTTCGATTCAATATACAACGTATCTTTTGCAATATCCATATAAAAAGCACTAAGATCTGTTGTGCAGTAGTTATGAATAGTATTATATACCGTTAAGAATTGGTATTGGTCATAACCAGTTTTAACTTTATCCACTAGGTGATTTAATTTGATCATCATATATTGTTCAAGTTCAGGCATATCATTATAATCTACTCGATCTCTTGCCTCGAACCCATTTAAGTTACCAAGCATGAAACGCATCGTGTTACGAATTTTACGATAGACTTCAGCCACTTGATTTAAAATTTCGTTAGACACCCTTGCATCCGCTTGATAATCAACTGAAGAGACCCATAATCGAATGATATCGGCACCTAACTGTTTCATCACTTTAATTGGATCAATAACGTTTCCGATCGATTTACTCATTTTTTTACCCTCACCATCTAATGTAAAGCCATGGCTAAGGATTTGTTTATATGGTGCTTTACCCGTGACTGCAACACTTGTTGATAGTGATGAGTTAAACCATCCACGATATTGGTCAGACCCTTCTAGATATAGATCTGCCGGACGTCTAAGTTCCGGTCTTGATGCGAGTACCCCTTGATGGGATGATCCAGAATCAAACCATACATCCATGATATCTGTTTCTTTTTTGAAAATACCGTTTGGACTGTGTTCAGATGTAAATCCTTCAGGAAGAAGCTCTTTCGCTTCTCTTTCGAACCAAACATTTGAGCCATATTCTCTGAATAGGTTAGAAATATGATTAATCGTTTCATCCGTAATAATTGGTTCGCCATCTTCTCCATAAAAGACAGGAATTGGTACACCCCACGCTCTTTGTCTTGAAATACACCAATCTTCACGATCGCGGATCATATTAAAGAGTCTTGTTTCACCCCATGATGGAACCCACTTAACTTCATGGATTTCCTCGAGCATCTGATCCCGAATGGCTTTAATCGATGCAAACCATTGCTTCGTTGCACGGAAAATGACAGGTTTTTTTGTACGCCAGTCATGTGGGTATGAGTGAGTAAAGAATTCAAGTTTAAGAAGAGCCCCTACTTCTTTTAACTTATCTGTAATGGGTTTATTTGCTTTATCATAGAATAGCCCTTCAAAACCAGGTGCTTCATGTGTGAGCACCCCTTTTTCATCAACGGGACATAAAATGTCAAGACCGTATTTTTTTCCAACAAAGAAGTCATCTTCACCATGACCAGGTGCTGTATGAACGCACCCAGTACCTGCATCAAGAGTAACGTGGTCTCCAAGAATCATTAAAGAATCCCGGTCATAGAAAGGGTGACGACAAACAACATATTCTAAATCTTTCCCATTTATATTACGTAGAACCTTAGGATTTTCCCACTCCAATGTTTCCGTTAACGAATTGACTAAATCCTCAGCAACAACAAATTTACGATCCTTCACTTGGACGACACTATAAGTGAATTTAGGATTAACCGCGATACCAAGGTTTGATGGCATGGTCCATGGTGTTGTTGTCCAAATAACCACTTCTTCATCTTGATGAAGAACATTTTTACCATCTTTAACCTTGAATGCGACATAAATAGATGGGGAACGTTTATCTTGATATTCAATCTCCGCTTCCGCTAAGGCAGATTCAGATGATGGAGACCAATAAATGGTTTTTTTATCCTTGTAGATGTACCCTTTTTTCGCCATCTCACCAAATACTTTGATTTGTTCAGCTTCATAATTTTTATCTAATGTAACGTAAGGATGTTCCCAGTCACCACGAACTCCCAATTTCATAAATTGAGCTTTTTGGTGTTCCACTTGTGTTAAAGCATATTCCATGCATTTTTCTCGAAATTCGGCTACTGACATCTTCTTACGATTAACGCCTTTTTTTGTCAGTGCTTGTTCAATAGGCAATCCATGTGTATCCCATCCTGGCACGTAAGGAGCTCTGAAACCTGACATCGATTTATAACGGACAATGATATCTTTTAACACTTTATTTTCTGCATGACCAATGTGGATATCACCATTGGCATAGGGAGGGCCATCATGTAATACAAACAAAGGTCTTCCTTCAGTTCTTTCTAGAGATTTCTTATACACTTGGTCTTTTTTCCATTGTTCCTGCATTTTTGGTTCTTTATTTGGTAAATTCCCTCGCATTGGAAAATCGGTTTTTGGCATGAGCAAGGTGTCTTTATAATTCATTCTTTCTTCCTCCACATCTTCACTTTAAAAATATAAAAAGGTCCCCCGCCCAAAAGGGACGGAAGGACCGTGGTACCACCCTAATAGTAAAAGGAAATATTCCTACCTTTTACTGACTCCAACATCCTTAACGCGAATGATACGCCATACCTTAATCGCAATCATACTTTCAGGAATGGAACTCAGAGGTGATTTTCTTATGGTCTGTAGATCAGGCTCTCACCAATTCCTGAATCGCTTTTCTTACATAGAGCCAATAATACTTTCCTCTTCAACGTTCTAATCACATCATATTGAACTAGATAGCAATAGTATATGAAAAAACTAACCCTTTCGTCAAGCTACTATTTTTGGATGATTTCTTCTTCTTCAAATGGCTTTGAAAGACTATCCCAATCATCGTTTTTAAGTAATTCCAATTGTGCTTCAATTAGCATGCGGAATCTCGTGCGATAGACATTGGCTTCTTTTTTTAATTCTTCAATGTCAACTGTTACTTTTCTTGCTTTTGACAATGCTTCATTAATGATACGATCAGCATTTTTTTCTGCTTCTTTTACAATTAATTTTGCCTCTTTGGAAGCATTTTGCTTAACTTCCTCAGCTGTTTCTTGAGCAACAAGAATAGTTTTATTTAAGGTTGTCTCAATATTAGAAAAGTGGCTTACTTTTTCTTCTAATAATCGTTTTTCTTCAGCGAGGTCTTTTTTCTCACGAATAAGGGTTTCATAATCTTTGATAATTTGATCTAAGAAATCATTGACTTCGTCTTCGTCATATCCACGAAAGCCTCGTGAAAACTCCTTATTATGAATATCCAATGGTGTTAATGGCAAAGTTGCCACCTCCAAGTCAGTAATCGTTACTACTTAATTTCGACAAAAAAGGATAAATTCCTTTAACAAACATAAAAAATTATCTTTGATAAAATAGAAAAATAGATCGTTAAAGTGCGTGTTCAAAAAGGAAGCAAATTAGAAGCAAGATGGAGAATAGCGGCGCTGTTTTGAGAACCGGCATTCCACAGGATGTGGTAGCTTCAACGTTGCTCACAGGAAGTGAGCGGTTTTTAGCCAGCGATCCTCTTGTATTCGCTACATGAGGACTGAAAAAACAAGAGGGCGCCGAGATTCATAGCTTATCATTTGGTGACTTTTTGAACAACCTCTTAAAGATACTCTCTACCCTAGTTTACCATAACGGATTCGAATTTTGTCTTTTTTTGTGAAGCCTTCAATTTGAATGATTTTACAACGGCCTTTTCCTCGAACAGACAAGATATCCCCTGTCTTTAATTCAAATGTGCTTTTTTCAATCACTTTCCAATTAACTTTAACTAGCTGATGTTCTATATATTCGGCAGCCTTAGTCCTCGACATTCGATAAACTTCACTTAAAACAGCATCTAATCTCATGGAAGTCACAGTTCCAGTATTTTCTTTCCAAACTGGATTAATATGTAATAACTCATTTGATTTAATTAACTCAGCTTGCACCGCACTTTTTCCAACATGTGTTAAGTTCAATTTGATATAGTCGGCTACCTCATTTGTAACGATAAACTGTGCTCGTCCTTCTGTAACTAAAAGATCACCGAATTTATCTCGAATAAGGCCTAAATTGAGGAGAGATCCCAATAGTTTAGGATGCTCAATTTGAGCAAATTTAGTAGCATATCGAAGCTCAAAACAAGCAATATCAAAATTATCTTCAGATGGTTCTATGTATGACGGATATAAAAAAGCTCGTGAGCGTTCGGCTTCTTTATATCCACCGAAAAATGTTACATGAATGTCTTCGTTATTTCCGATAATTAAACGAATGATTTCTTGCTGCCTGGGGTCCAGAAAGTCAGTTAGTTTTGGCTGATATCTCGTTTCAACCTGACTTTTCCAATCTAAAACATGATCGATAAATGGCCTTTCTTCCTTCCTAAAATGATCATATAAAGTCATGTTCTATCCTGCAAGGTACGACGCTATTGTGGCGACGCCTCTTGAAGCTAAATTTAAGACAAAAAAAGCTGCAATAGGTGAAATATCAATCATGCCACCAATTGGAGGAATAATCCTACGAAATGGTTCTAAAAAAGGCTCACATAGCCTTTCAAATAATTGACCGATTGATGATGATTTCACATTAGGTACCCAAGACATTAGAATGTAAATAATTAGAATCCATGAATAAATTTCAATGATTCTTGCAACAATATCAGCTATCATATAAGCCAAATCGTTTCCCCACCTTTTTTATATTTTATTATTTTGCTGCCAATCTGAAATAATTTTTGTGATGTCCACATGTTCAGGTGCAAACATAAATGTATTTACAGCTAGCTTTTGAATATGTCCATCTAATGCAAATGTTGCTCCGCTTAAGAAATCCAATATACGTCTTCCCAATTTTGGAGAAACATGATCAAGATTAATGATGACTGTTCGTCGACTTTTTACATGAATGGTCATTGTCTCAACATCTGCAAATGTTTGTGGTTCCATGAACATCACCTTTGACGGTATGTGAACGCTCTGTAATGATACAACCTTTTTATCATTTTTAGGCGTACTGACGGGTCGATTGGACTGTGTAGATCTATGATCCTCTTTCATCAAGGTTGAAGCTATTTCATCTTGATTGATTTCGGAATTGGTCACTTCATCAAGATCAAGGTCAAAAAAGCGTTTCAATTTTGTCTTAAGACCCATGGCTCATTCTCCTTTATTAGTTTCTTTTAGGGAGTAAAATAAGTTGAAAAAGTTAGATATTACAACAGCCCTAAGTAAAAAAATTCAATATCATTTACTTGACTACCCATACCCTGTTCATCATAGAATTGTTATTATAAGTCTTTGCCGACTAAAGCGGTTCCTATACGTACAAACGTTGCCCCTTCTTCAATGGCAATCCGATAATCATTCGACATACCCATCGATAGTTCCGTGCATGGAGCATTTTCTATCTTCATATTTTGAACTTCTAATTGGCTTTCTTTTAACTTTCTAAAAACATGTCTAATGAGCCCTTGATCATCTGTGAAAGGAGCCATAGTCATTAATCCAATGATACGTAAATGTTTGAATTCTTTCAATTCTTGAATAAAAGGGATCACATCTTCACAAGAAATACCGTGCTTTGATTCCTCTCCTGAGACGTTTACTTGTACAAAACAATCCAACACGTGATCAGTTAACCTTTTTTCAATTTCTTTGGCCAGAGAAAGACGATCAAGAGAATGTAAATAATCGATGTACGGAAGCACTTCTTTTACTTTTCGAGTTTGCAGGGTCCCAATGAAATGCCATTTAGCTTGGTGACGTAAAATTGTTTCTTGTTTATGTAATAGGCCTTCCATGCGATTTTCTCCGATATGCTTAATTCCTGCGTCAATCGCTTCTTTCGTACGTGATGGACTAACATATTTAGTCACACCGATAATCTTTATGTCTTCCACAGATCGTCCCGATTTCTCACAAGCTTCTCTGATATTCATGTTAATTTGATCTAATTGACTTTTAACGCTATTCATTTCTATTCTACTCCTCATTTATTCCAATGAATCCTAAAATGCGACCTGTTTTCCCCTTTTCTTTTCGATGAGAGAAAAACAGATCATTTGAACAACTTGTGCAATATGAACTTTGAATGATATTTGTATCTGGTACGCCAACTTGTTGAAGTAATAAACAGTTTAATTTCTTTAGGTCTAATGAGACATGATGCTGATCAATAGGTGTTGCTACTTGCTCTATATGAATTCCTTTAATTTTATGGATTTCTGACACCACTTTTTCATCAACTTCATAACAACACGGACCAATTGACGGTCCAATCACAACTTGAATATCATTTGGTTTAACATTTAACTCGTCTTCCCATAAATGAACCATTTTTTGGGAAGCAAGATGAACCGTTCCTTTCCATCCAGCATGTAATAGACCAATGGCATGCCCACTTTTTGAATAGAAATAAAGCGGTACACAATCAGCAAAACAAGCCACTAAGAGAAGGCCCTTGTCGGTGGTATATAAGCCGTCACCATTTTTTATAACTGACTGTAAATCCCTTGCACCTTGCCCGGCATGCTCCTTAGTCACTCGAAAAATTTCTGTTCCATGCACTTGTTCTGTTTGCACCCATTGATTTAGTGGAATGTTTAGTTGTTCAGATAATCTTCGCCTATTTTCCAAGATGCTGTTGGGGTTATCCTGAATATGAAATCCCATATTTAATGATTGATAAGGATATTGACTCACACCATGCTCACGTGTCGTAATACCGATTATGATATTTTCTTTACCTTGCACCATATTATCACCAAGCATTAAAGCATGAGGTGTTTGCACATTAAATGGTTCCTTAACCATGTTAAATCTCCCATCCTGTTTCATGACTTAATCGTATTTTATCATAATTGGATGGTGATGAACATGTGAATGAATTAATCTTTTACCGTAGGCTCACTTGTTTCAGAATCGTAAAATCGGATTAAAATCACATCGTCACCAATACGGACAATATTTCGCCAAGGAACGATTACATCATTTTCTCGCCCAAAAAAACCCATAATCTTACTTGCTCCAGGGATGACTAAATTTTCAATTTTTCCAGTTGCTAAATTTATCTCTAAATCACCAATATGACCTAATCTCTTGCCATTCTCAACGTTAACAACTTCTTTTGTTTGAAATTCTGATATTCTTGTCATCTCAATTCCTCCTGAAGTGTTCAATAATCTCCTCCTTATACTATATGGCGTAATGTTATGATTCATGAGTTGATTCGGAGTGCAAGATTTTTTCCTATAAGTGCGTGTTCAAAAAGTCACCGGTTTATCTTCCATGTTCTAACAAGAAAGTTAATATAAAGATATCTGAAATATTTAAAGCTAACACTCGTCAAGTGTTAGCTTTTTATGTTCTTATTCATTTCTTTAATAGCTGCTTTTTCTAACCTTGAGACTTGCGCTTGAGATATACCGATCTCTTCAGCAACTTCCATCTGAGTCTTACCATGAAAAAACCGCATTGATAAGATACGTTTTTCTCGATCATCCAGTCGACGCATCGCATCCTTAAGGGCAATTTCCTCAATCCACTGCAAATCTTTGTTCTTATCATCACTGATTTGATCCATGACGAAAATCGGATCTCCTCCATCGTTATAGATGGGCTCAAATAGCGATACAGGGTCCTGTATAGCATCAAGAGCAAACACAATATCTTCAACTGGCAAATCTAATTCTTTTGCAATTTCTGTAGCTGTAGGCTCCTTGGAATATTTAGAAATAAGTCGTTCTTTTACTTGTAGTGCTTTGTATGCCGTATCTCTTAAAGACCTAGACACTCTTATTGGATTATTATCCCGTAAATACCTTCGAATCTCTCCAATAATCATGGGAACGGCATAAGTTGAAAATCGAACATTTTGACTTAGATCAAAGTTGTCGATGGATTTCATTAAACCGATACAACCGACTTGGAACAAATCGTCGATGTATTCACCACGGTTATTAAATCTTTGAATGACACTTAATACAAGTCTTAAATTGCCGTTAACGAGTTTTTCTCTTGCTTCGTCATGACCATTTTGCATTTGTACAAATAGTTTTCTCATTTCTTCGTTTTTAAGTACGGGTAATGTTGCAGTGTCAACGCCGCAAATTTCCACTTTATTTCGTGCCACTAAATTCCCCCCTAATCGGAGCTATCTACAACGTAAAGTATCTCCTCTAGAGGGAATTTTATGCACATTGCTAAAAACACCATTTTATACCATCTTGCTGAATTCTTTCTTCAGACGTTTAATAATACGCTTTTCTAATCGAGAAATATAAGATTGGGATATACCTAACTGATCTGCCACATCCTTTTGAGTTTTTTCTTTCCCACCTTCTAAACCAAAACGCAGCTCCATAATTTCTTTTTCTCTATCATTAAGCATTAAAATGGCTTGTTTTAATAATGTCCGATCGACTCTTTTTTCCATATCCTTTGTAATAATATCATTATCCGTTCCCAAAACATCTGATAAGAGGAGTTCATTACCATCCCAATCAACATTTAAAGGTTCGTCAAAGGAGACTTCAGATTTAGTTTTATTATTTCTACGAAGGTACATAAGTATTTCATTTTCAATGCATCTTGATGCATATGTGGCAAGCTTAATTTTTTTTTCTGGATTAAATGTATTTACCGCTTTAATTAAGCCTATGGTACCAATACTAATAAGATCCTCGATATTTATTTTGGTATTTTCAAATTTTCTAGCGATATATACGACAAGGCGTAAGTTACGTTCTATTAATGTTGAACGCGCCTCTTGGTCCCCTTTAGGTAGACGGATGAGTAATTCTGCTTCTTCTTCCTTTGATAGTGGAGGAGGCAACGCTTCACTGCCGCCAATATAATAAACTTCTTCCGGTTTTATTTTTAATTTCACTAGGCACTTAATCCATATTCTTTTTAAAAAAAGTTTCAAACGATACATAATTGGCCTCCTTATCAAATGAATTGTCATGAAGCTGTTTCAATGATTTTTCCATGTAGTAACATATCGGGATGAAGAATACTATTAAAATCTCCTTCCCCAGATAAATTTTGATTGGTCAAAGCAACAAGAATTTTTGGGGCCTTTATCCTCTGCCCTTCATGAAACAATATGACTTCATCGGGACGAAAAGCTGTTATAAGTTGGGTTTTTCCACTTACCGTGCGATAAGGAATAACGGTTAATTTGCTGCGTAACTCATCGGATAAATCTGCATTCTGAAGATCTACACCTTCTTGAATAATAGAATCTGGAAAAAATGACTTGCAAGTAGATGAATTCAAAAACATAACTGGAACTCGTGTTAATGGATCATATAATTTGTTTCCACTATCGATGATGCCTTTTGCAGTGATTAACTTATCAAGAAACGAAATGTACACATCTGCATAGGTTGAATGCTGCCATTTTCGGACAACAACTTGATCGAAACGTTTTTTTGAAAATAACCATAAGGACGGAAAGCCAATGACAACAAATAGCCAACTAATTGGATCACCATAACTTAACGTACTGAATAAAGTTTGGTCTGCATACGATGAATTCGATTGAAAAAAATAATGGGCAGCAAAAAGCCCTCCACCTATACCAAAGGCAACGAAATAGAAAGCAAATATATTCTGTAGGAATGTTGAAAAACGATGGTATCCAAACACAAGCAAAATGATCAATGCTGAAAACAAAAATTTACCTATTGGGTGATCAAAGATGATAGAAAGTGGTGTAAACAAAAGTATGACAATACTTGATGCAAGCAGTGTGCCGAGCCAAAGACGCCATGACCTCACCTGCCTCTTCAATATGATGACTGTGAGTTTCAATAACAAATAGTCAATACAAAAATTTAGAAACCATATCACATCTAAATAAATGGTTATATACCCTCACCCACCTATCTATCTTGTTTAATAGAATAAGTATACGAGCATTTTGCCAATAAGTCTGTCATTCAATGGCGAATGATTTCTTGTTATTTTGAAGAGTTTTGTCAGAATTGCTCTGAAAACAATTTTATACCAATAAAGCCATAAAAGTGATTTTTTTAATCTAAAATTGATACATGGTTTGGGAATTAAATAGGGGGAAGTATTTCTTATCCAGATCATAATTAGAAGGAGATTTTTCACAAATTAATAATGAAAACTCGCCGATTGGCAAGGCTATAAGGCGCTAGAAAAGAGGCCTAGAATGTGTCACTACGGCTTCGCCTTCCGAGACAACTCGATTCTTAATCGAAGAAGATTATGCTAGTTGCACTTGTACCTTCTTTATACACCTTAAATTTCTATACTTTCTTAAAGCGCAAAAAGAACGTTCTAAATTAGAACGTTCCGGAATTCATTAATTCTTTATTAATTTGCCTCGGTTAACTTAGTGATTACGACGGTTTCTGTTTCTTAAAAATGTTGGTATATCAAGAGTGTCTTCTATATCATTTGATACATTTGAATGACGCGGAAACTCTTTTTCTTCAGGATCATTCTTCTTTACCTTTGGTTGAGAAGGCTTTGATAATGGTCGCTGAGGTCTCTTCATTTGAGATTGCGTATCAATTTCATGGAAGCCTGTTGCAATAACTGTAACAACAATCTCATCACTTAGGTCTTCATTTATCACAGAACCAAAAATCATATTGACTTCTTGATCAGCTGCAGTCGCGACAATATCTGCTGCTTCATTGACCTCATAAAGACTTAGATTTGAACCGCCAGTAATGTTCATGAGAACACCTTTTGCCCCATCGATAGATTTCTCAAGAAGTGGGCTAGAGATCGCTTTTTTAGCCGCTTCAGCTGCACGATTTTCGCCTGTTGCAGTACCAATCGCCATAAGGGCAGAGCCCCCTTCGGTCATAATGGTCTTCACATCGGCAAAATCCAAGTTGATAAGACCTGGCACAGCTATCAGATCAGAGATCCCTTGAACCCCTTGTCTGAGGACATTATCGGCTTCACGGAATGCTTCAAGCATCGGTGTATTTTTATCCACGATTTCTAGTAATCGATCATTTGGGATTACTATTAGTGTATCAACTTTCTCCTTTAATGTTGAAATACCACTAGCTGCCTGATTTGCACGTTTTCGACCTTCAAATGTAAACGGTCGAGTGACAACACCTACGGTCAAAGCCCCTATATCCTTTGCAATTTCCGCAATAACTGGAGCCGCTCCGGTACCTGTTCCACCGCCCATACCAGCCGTAACAAACACCATGTCGGCACCACGAAGAACCTCTTCAACTTGTTCACGACTTTCTTCGGCTGCTTTTTTTCCTATTTCTGGATTAGCTCCTGCACCAAGTCCTCTAGTTAATTTCTCTCCTAATTGTAATTTAACACTTGCTTTTGATAGTTTAAGTGCTTGAGCATCTGTATTTACACAAATGAACTCAACGCCCCTTATACCGCTCTCTATCATACGATTTACGGCATTGTTACCTCCACCGCCTACACCGATGACTTTAATCTGAGCAAGTTGTTCCATCTCCATATCAACTTCATACATGTTATTAATTCCTCCCATTTCACTCATTCTGCTGCATAAATTACTCGAAGAATACACCAAACCAGTCTTTTACTTTTTTTGCCATACTTGTATGTTCTTTCTGGCTAGTTTTCTTTGCATGCTTTCTTTGATCAAACTCAGCATCATAATTGTCGGGAGCAATTGCTGTTGCAACTTCTTTACCCTGTACTTTTACATTATGATAAGCAAATTGAATCAACCCAACACAAGCCGTATATTGTGGTTCACGAATACCTATATAATCTGGTATTGCAATTCTAACACTATTATTTAACACAGATTGAGCAAGATCTAGTAAACCTGGTAATGCTGCTACGCCACCAGTTAATACAAATCCACCTGGTAAATCGTGAAATCCAATTTGATTTAGTTCAGTTTGGACAATTTCTAATATTTCTTGTAAACGAGGTTCTATGATATCAGCTAGTTCCTGCTGATTAAATGTTTGTTGCGATGAACTACCTATTTTTGGAATGGTGAAAATTTCTTCACTTGAGGCTAATTCATAAAAAGAGCAACCGTGGGAAATTTTTATTTTTTCTGCCTCTTCTAAAGGGGTTCTTAAACCAATAGAAATATCTTTTGTCATGTGATTCCCACCAATTGGTAAGTCAAAAGTTGTCATCAGAATGCCTTGGTCAAAAACAGCAACATTGGTGGAACCTCCTCCAATATCTACAAGTACAACACCCAAATTTTTTTCATCTTGTGATAAGGCCACTGACCCAAGTCCGAGAGGTTGCAAACAGATATCCGTGATTTGAATACCCGCTTTCTCTACACACCTAAGAAGATTATGTAAGATCGTTTTAGAACCTGTTATAAGTGTGCCTTGCATCTCTAGTCGAACGCCAATCAAACCCCTAGGGTCGCTAATCTCATCTAATCCATCAACAATAAATTGATGCGGGATAACGTCAATGATTTCTCTTTCTGGGGGGATTGACATCACTTGGGCAGCCTCAATAACTCTTGCTATATCAATGTTACCAATTTCACGATTTTCACTGGAGACTGCCACTACACCATGACAAGATTGCAGTTGAATATGATTCCCCGTTATACCTACTATCGCACTTTTAATTTGTAAACCTACCATTCTCTCAGCTTGCTCAACCGCTTTTTGTATTGAACGAACAGTTTCATCAATATCTACTATAGAGCCTTTCTTGATTCCATTTGATACTGACTTCCCAACCCCAATGACATTAAGGGCTCCATCGGCCATTTCCCCGATCATCACTTTTACACTGGATGTACCGATGTCTAAACTTACATATATGTCTTTGCTGTTCATTCTTTGGCACCTCCTTCTCTCTATCGGTCTCTATTGTTCCAGACGGTGTTTCCAGAAAATGCATCTTAATCTCATAATCTATAAACCCGTTTAATATGTTTAATACTTTATTCGCTGCTTTATTTAGAATGATGTGTGTATTTTCTTAAATCCCTAAAATTCTATCATTTATTCATGAGGACCAGAATGTTAAGGTCATTTTCTTAAAAACCATAACATCAAACAAACAGCATAGGAAGTCACGATAATCACTGATGACATATTGGAAATCCTCTAATGAAAGTATTCAACGTAATTAAAGATTTTCCTTTGTTACGATATAAATAATTAGAAAATGAGTTATATTTTTTCGTCAAACTTCTTATTTTTATGCTCATCATGTCATAAAAAAATGAAAAGTATGGCTAAATATAAGTCTACACCAAGATGCCGTTGTAGAAAAGTCAAAATTTCGTTTAAAATCCCTTTCTTTGTAAAAAAAACTGACACAATAAAATCTCGGCTATAAACTAAAAAAACTTATCTCGATTAGCATCTAAATCATGGATAAAGCGAGATGAAAGACTAACCACTAAATTAACGTTTAATTATGGAGACTTGTCTTTTTGTACATCTGATGTTGGTTCAAAATACGGACTTACACTAAGATGAACAATTCCTGTTTTTCCTTTTGGTATCTTCGTTATGATATGAGGATATAAAGCCATATTTGATTGGAAGGTTGATAGACTAGCATAAACCTTATAGCCATCGTTCATATAGAGTGTTAAATCACCTTCGCCAACTTTATCATCATGATAATAGATTTCAGATATATTTTGAACAATACTTGAAGGTAGTTTAGTTAACGCCTTTGCAATCACTTTCAAACCATCTTGATTCATTTGAAAATTAAACAAGATAGGTGCGTGGATAGGCAATTGTCCTTGTTTTAATTTAGGTAATTTACTTCCGTTTTCAAGAATAGGTGTATACGCCCCTTGATTTGAAAAATAGGCGATACGATTATATTCGGTTATGTGTATCACAATGGAATTGGGAAACTGTTTATGTACATCAACTTTCTTCACTGTTTTAAGTTTTTTAATATCATGTTTTACTGAAGTGGATGAAACATCCCAAAAATGCGGTTTTTTTTGTAAGCCAGTTGTATTAATAATTTGGCTTTTTGAAGTGTAATGTAACCCATCTATTTTGACGTGTGTCAGTTTGCTTAGTGGAGATTGAAAATATACAATGATTAATATTAATATAAAAAACAATGTAATATAGAAAATAATTCGGCGGTTTGCTTTTTGTTTTCTTTGTTGCTTTAACTTAGGAATTCGATCCTCTAAAGGAATCACTTTCTTTTCCACCATTGAAATAAAACACCTCTTCGATCAAGCTTGTCCACTAAGAGATATAGACATTTCATTATAACACATAATTTTTCAGCTTGTCACATAAGCAATTTAGAATCGTCTAAGATAAAGTGAACAAGTCCTCCCCCTATTATTGCTTACCTTAATGGTCTCATTTGAGACGAATCCCGTCCTGCTACCCATAAAAAAAGGATCACTTAGCCTTATCCAAGTGATCCTTTTACAAATGTATTTATCTCTACGCCTTATGTTTTCGTATAACGACTAATATTTAATAAAACACCGATAGATACGAGCATCAGGGTTAATGAAGAACCACCATAACTCAAAAAAGGAAGTGTGATTCCGGTGACAGGCATTAATCCGGTCACGACAGCTATATTAATCATCACTTGTACAGCGATCATTCCTGTTATCCCAACTGCAAGTAAACTACCATATAAATCCGGGGCAGAAATAGCAATCCGGATACCCCGCCAAATAAGTAAACAAAATAGACCAAGCACGAGCGTTGCACCGATAAATCCAAGTTCCTCTGAAATAATAGAGAAAATGAAATCAGTCTGAGGTTCCGGTAAATATTGATACTTTTGTCTACTTTGTCCAAGACCGAAACCTAGGAGCCCCCCAGGTCCAATAGCGAGTAACGATTGGATAATTTGAAACCCAGTTCCTAATGGATCCTTCCATGGATCAAGGAATGACGTAATCCGAGCGATTCGATAAGGTGCAGAAATGATTAAAACAGCCACTCCCGTTAGTCCCATTAATCCCATAAAAACAAAATGTTTAATTTGTGCTCCAGCGGTGAAAATCATGATAATACACGTCATAACTAAAACAGTACCTGTCCCGAGATCTGGTTGAAGCATAATTAAGCCAAAGGATAAAAAAACGAGGGAAAGAGAGGGAATAAGTCCCTTCTTAATCGTCGTAATGTACTTTTGATTTTCAGATAAAAAACGAGCCAGAAAAACAATTAAAGCGACTTTCATAAATTCTGAGGGCTGGATAGAAAAAGCGCCAATACCGAGCCAACTCGTGGACCCATTTCGTTCCAATCCGACCCCGGGGATAAGAACAGCAATTAAAAGTAAAAAGCAAATGAGAACACCAAGTTTAGCCCATTGACGCCACATCCAATAATGTACATTCATAACAAAAAACATGGCAAAAAGGCCAATCCCTGCAAATAGCAGTTGACGTTTAACAAAGTAAAAGGAATCACCATCAAAGTGGTACGATGCTAGTATTGCGCTTGCGCTATAAACCATGACGAGACCTACTGTAAGCAAAAGAAAGGTCACAATAATTAAAATTAAGTCAGGAGTCGTTTTCGATTTTGCCATAGCTAAACACCTCATTAGGTAAAAAATCATGTGGTTACTCCAAAGCTATATTATAATAAATGGTTTTTGAGGCAAACCAATAAATAGCATGGAATATAACCTGTCCCTAATTAAGCATATGCACACGGTTTACAAAAATGTCTCCCCTTTGTTCGAATGAATCATATTGATCCCAACTTGCACAAGCTGGCGAAAGTAAAATGATGTCCCCTTCCTCAGATAACTGGTAAGCCATAGGAACAGCTTCCTCAACATTTCTCACTACTTTTATTGTCTCAATTCCAGCTTTATGACAAGCATCAATCATTTTTTCCTTTGTTTCTCCAAACGTAATGACCGCCTTCACATTTTTTAGATGCGGCACTAACTCATCAAATGTATTTCCTCGATCTAAACCACCAGCTAATAAAATAACGGGTTGGTCAGGAAAAGTCGCAAGCGCTTTTGATGTAGCTAAAATATTCGTTGCTTTTGAATCATTATAAAAAAGTCTGCCATGTAACGTATGAACCAATTGGCAACGGTGTGGAGCACCAGAAAAGTTGGTCAGTACTTTTTTGATGTCTTCACTCGCAACGCCATAAATTTTTGCAGCCGCTAAAGCCGCTAAAGCATTTTCGAGATTATGAAAACCACGCACCATCATGTCTTTTGTTGACATAATGACTTCATTTTTAAAATAGAGATGATCATTTTCAATATAAGCTCCCTCTTTTGTAAGAGCATGAGAAGAGAAAGGGACCTTTCTAGCTTTTGAAATAGATACAATATGGTCTATGACTTCTTTATTCTCTGCATTATAAACAAGAAAGTCGTCTTCAGTCTGATTAACCGTAATACGTGATTTGGCTTTAGCATATTCTTTGATATTTCCATGATAATCTAGGTGATTTCCGAAAATATTTAAGACAACCGCAACGTGCGGATGAAACGTTTTCGTCCCCAATAACTGAAAGCTTGATAATTCCGATACAATAACATTCTCTTTCGTTGAATGCTGAACAACCCCAGACAACACCGTTCCGATGTTACCTGCTACGATTGGTTTCAAACGACTGCCTTCCATCATTTCACCAAGCATCATGGTTGTGGTTGTTTTACCATTCGAGCCGGTGACACCAATAAATTCAGATTCTGAAAGTTCTGCTGCTATTTCAACTTCCGTGATAATAGGTATATTTTTCTTCAAAGCTTCTTTAAGAAGAGGATTACGGTAAGGAATACCTGGGTTCTTCACTATACAAAAAAGATCATCGCTAAGTAATTCTAGAGGATGGCTACCACCTATGACCTGTAAACCCATCTGTTTTAACTCTTTGGCATGTTCATCGTAATCTAAATCTGATTTGTCATTGACTATCACGATCGCTCCTAAGCGATCTAAGAGCTTTGCAGCCATGTACCCACTTTTTGCAAGTCCTAATACAAGAACTTTTTTTCCTACATACTTATCTATTTGTTTCATTTATAGTCACACCTCTATATAAATTCCTATCACTGCAAATATAAGTCCTAATAACCAAAACATCGTGACAACCTTCCATTCAGACCATCCTGAAAGTTCAAAATGATGATGCAACGGACTCATTTTAAATACACGTTTTCCAGTTGTTTTAAATGAAACAACCTGTATCATAACAGACAGGGTTTCAATCACATATATTGCGCCGATGACAATTAAAAGTAGTTCTGTCTTTGTTAAGATTGATATGGCAGCTAAAGCACCACCTAAAGCGAGTGATCCTGTGTCACCCATAAAAACTTTTGCTGGATATGCATTAAAAAGTAAAAATCCAAGTAAAGCGCCGACAACAGATAGGGAAAAAACGGCAATATCCATATTTTGTTCAAGTAGATAAGCGATTAATGCGTAAGCACCAAATGATATAACGGATACACCGGTCAATAAACCATCCATTCCATCCGTTAAATTGGTACCATTAGAAGTCCCTAAAAACATAATAATAACTAAGATGGCATAGGCAAAGTGTAAATCAATACTCCACTGTGTACCTGGAATAGAAAGGACAGTCGAAAACTCTGTCTGATATAAGACAATGATAAAAATAAGTGATACGAGTAATTGCCCCAAGAGTTTTTGTTTCGACGTTAAACCCATATTCCGTTTCATTACTATCTTAATAAAATCATCCAAAAAACCAATCAAACCAAAGCCTATCGTAACAAGTAATAATAAATACGTATCAGTCGTTACAAGATGATATTTTAACCCTACGATTACCGTACCACAGATTAACCCCACCAGAATAATAATTCCGCCCATGGATGGTGTTCCTGCTTTTTTCTGATGACTCTTTGGTCCTTCCTCTCGAATGTATTGACCAAATTTTAATGTTCTTAAAATCGGAATAAAAAATGGTGCAAATACTAATGTCACTAAAAAAGCCGATGCCAAACTAAATAATAAAACAAATGCCATTATTCCTTGACTCCCTTCTTCTCACGTAATGCCTCCACGAGTTCCTCTAATTCAGCGGCTCGGGATGCTTTAAATAAAATAACGGTCGTTTTATCAAGAAGGGTTTCTAACACTGGAAGAGCTTCCTTCTTCGTCAAAAAAGATTGAACATAACATGGTTTTCCTTGTTCAATTAATGAATCACTAATCCATTTTCCTTTTGGACCAATCGTTATCACGTGGCTGATCGGCGGATCTATCACATCTGCCACAGAACGGTGAAGATCTTCTTCATCAGGTCCAAGTTCATACATATCACCTAGAACAACAACACGTTTTTTGAAAGCAGGTAATTGTTTTAATGTTTCAATGGCTGCTTTCATTGATGTTGGGGAAGCATTATATGAATCATTAATAAGGAGTGCCCCTTCTTTTCCTTCAACAGATTCGAACCTCATTTTGGTTAATTGGCACTTTTCTAAACCCATTTCTATATCAACATCATTTATATTCAATTGCTTAGCAACTGCAACCCCATAAACGGCATTCTTTACGTTGTGTTTTCCCATAATAGGGATATGATAGATGTTCTTTGAGCCCCGTAAAGAAAAGTCATACCCAGAAATATCTGGTTTCACTTGAACAATTCGAAGTGTATTTCCTTTATTATAGCCGCAAGTGACAACTTGACACTGATCTAGCTTAACTTGATTTAATAATGGCTCATCACCATCAATGATCAGCGTTCCACCCGGTTTTATACCTTCAATAATTTCAAGTTTTGCTTTTGCGATGCCTTCTCTTGAACCTAAAAACTCAATGTGACTCTCCCCTATGTTTGTGATCACCGCAATGTCTGGCCTTGCAATATGCGTTAATAATGAAATCTCTCCAAAATGATTCATGCCCATTTCTAAGATTAATGCTTCACAATTTTCGGGCATACTCAATATGGTTAGCGGGAGTCCTATATGATTATTCAAATTCCCTTGCGTTTTATAAGTATGAAATTTTGTTTTTAAAATACTCTCGATAATATCTTTCGTCGAGGTTTTTCCATTGCTCCCTGTCACAGCAATCACTTTTGGTTTTCGCTGTATTAAAACATCTTTGGCTATGTTTTGCAGGGCTGTCAAAGTATCTTTAACAAAAAAAACAGGGAAATCCAAAGGTAAATGGTCAGGTAGCGGGACACTCTCTGACCAAAGCGTTGCCTTTGCTCCGTTTTTTATGGCACTGTGAATAAATGCGTGACCATCAAAGTTTTCACCTTTAATTGGGATAAATAATCCTGAAGGGCAATTTTTACGGCTATCAGTAAATACCGTTAATTGACAGGCGTCATCAATTGTTCCGCTTGTTCTTATTGCATGATGACGTACATGACTTATCAGAATACTCATCTATTTGTTATCTCCTTTATAGCTTCCTTTGCGACCAACCGATCATCAAAATCGTATTTTGTCGAACCAATAATTTGATACGTTTCATGACCCTTACCAGCAATCAATATAATATCATTTTTGTCTGCTTTCTGCACCGCCATTTTTATGGCAACTCTTCGATCAATCTCTTTGATGTAGTCTCTATTCACGACGCCTGCTTCCATGTCTTCTAAAATTTTTTCTGGATCTTCAGTTCTAGGATTATCTGAAGTTAAAATAACTAAATCACTAAGATCTACAGCTGTTTTGGCCATTATGGGCCGTTTTGTTTTATCACGGTCTCCTCCGCAACCAATCACGGTTATGATTTTCCCCTTTGCAAACTCTTTTATTGTCTCTAAAGCGTTTTGAAGACTATCAGCCGTATGAGAATAATCAACAATCACGGTAAAAGGTTGACCTGCTTTTACGGTTTCAAACCTTCCGGGAACTCCTTTCACCTTCTCGATAGTCTTAATCATCGTTTCAATTTTTATCCCCTTAAGATAGCAAGCTAATAGCGAAGCAAGAACATTGTACACGCTAAATTTACCGATGAGTTGCATCGAAACAGGATAACTACCTGTTTTGGTTACCAATCGGAATTCTGTACCATTCGCTGTAATTTTTATATCTTCTGCACGAAAATCAGCGTCATTGGCGATCCCATATGTCCAAACAGGTGCTGCTGTCATATGGCGATAAATCCGTGTAGCTGGGTCATCTATATTTAATACCGCGGCTTTAGGATGTTTTAGATCATATGTATTTCCAAGTTGTGAAAATAGAAGACTTTTTGCATATAGGTAATCTTTCATTGTTTCATGAAAATCAAGATGATCTTGCGTTAAATTTGTGAAAATACCAATATCAAAATCACATCCGTGTACTCTCCCTTGATATAAAGCATGAGAAGAAACTTCCATGATAACAGATTGGATCTCTTCATCTTTCATTTTTTTTAAATATCTTTGAACAAGATAAGATTCTGGTGTCGTGTTATTGACAGGAATAAATTGATCCTTATATTTCATACCCATAGTCCCGATAAGACCGGTTGATATATTGGCATCTTCCTGTATTGATCGGATCAGGTGTGTTACCGTCGTTTTGCCGTTTGTACCCGTCACGCCCATCAAATTCATAGATTTACTAGGCTGACCGTAGAAGTAATCGGATATCATGGCCAATGCCAAATGGGCATCATTGACATAAACAACAGGGACTTCAACATCGAGTTCATCTTCAGCAATGATCGCAACCGCTCCATTTTCAACAGCTTGTTTTGCAAATTTATGGCCATCCGTTTGGTATCCTTTAATACAGAAAAATAGGGTTCCCTTTGTAACTAAACGTGAATCAATCTCCAATTCCAATATCTCGGGGTCTTCATTTTGAACATAGTCATCATGGGTTGATAGAGCCTTTAACAATTTTTTTAATTTCAATTACAGCACATCCTTCGTCTTACTTTTTCAGTTTAAGTGGTGAAAAACAAATAAAGTGAAACTTCTATAAGTGGGGGGCTTCCTCTATTACATGGGCCGATATACGAGCTGATTGTTAACTCGAGCTATTAGAGATCATTCATCCTGCACCACAGCTTCTTTTTCCCTTTTAATTTAGAGATCAGGTCCACTAATCGTTAAATGGGAAATGGGTGCCTACAATCTTAGACGTTATCCAGCACTCACTTTCAAACTATTTTTTAGCCTAAAAAAGTTTTCTTATAAATAATAAACAAAGACGTTACGATAAAATGATTTAACACATCTTCATTGATTATTTATTTTTATCTTTCACTTCACCAAATTCAAGAATACCTCTTTTCATAAAAAGAAGCCACTGCAATTTGTTGCATTTGGCTTCTTTTTTAGAAGTTATGTTAGCAAATCTGCTAATCACGATCGAACTTAAAGTTTATTTTACTCGTTTTCCTTAAAAAATGTGTTCAGACACCTTTTTGAAACTTACTATCAGCCTTGTTTTTCATCATTAAGTCATCGTTACGCACTTTTAATCACCTTTCTCTTTTTTGTCGCCTAGATATATTCTTATTGTGGATCCTGGATTCAATTTAACCCCTGGTTGTGGGGACTGCATGACAACATAGCGGCCTTTACCAACTACATCGACTTTGAGATCTAACATACCTGCTTCTAATTCTTCTCGATCCATACCAACGAAATTTGGTACTTTCAACATCGGTTGATCAGGGTATTTTGCAATTTTTTGCAAACCGCCTTTTTGTTTCTTAACCCCCATTGCGCTTAAAGAGTCCCCAATAATTTTACCTGCGATAGGGGCAGCCACAGTACCACCAAATTGTACTGTATTTTGAGGATGGTCGATAGCCACGTAAACGACGATCTGCGGATCATTTGCAGGAGCAAAGCCCATGAACGATACGATGTAGTTATTTTCCATATAACCACCACCGCCTTGTTTGACCTTTTGGGCTGTACCCGTTTTACCACCTATTCGATAGCCTTGTACATAGGCATTACGACCTGTTCCTTGAGCAACGACACTTTCAAGTGCATAACGTACCTCTTTTGACGTTTTTTCAGATATAACTTGTCTTTTTTCGATAGGACTCGTTTGATTAATCTCTTTTCCCGTTTTAGGGTCAACCCAGCCCTTGGCTATGTGTGGCTCATAAAGGTATCCACCATTTACCGCTGCTGCTACAGCGGCGACCTGTTGAATAGGGGTAACGGCAACGCCTTGTCCAAACGCAGTTGTTGCTTGCTCAAGCGGCCCGACATTCTTCATGTTAAACAAGATCCCTTTTGCTTCTCCTTGCAAATCAATTCCTGTTTTCTGACCAAAACCAAAATTCTTAATATAAGAGAACAACCTGTCTTTACCTAACTTTTGACCTAATTTAACAAAACCAGGGTTGCAAGAATTTTGTACAACCTCTAAGAAAGTTTCATCCCCATGTCCCCCTCTTTTCCAACAATGAAGCTTTGTCCCGTTTACATCAATGAACCCTGGATCACTAAAATGATCATTCTTTAAATCAACTAAATTTTCTTGTAAGGCTGCAGCAAGTGTGATGACCTTAAACGTTGATCCCGGCTCATAGGTTTTCCATATGGGTAAATTCCGATTATATATTTCTTGAGGTACTTTTTTATAATTCTCTGGGTTAAAACCCGGGCGTGAAGACATCCCGAGTATCTCACCATTATTTGGATTCATAGCGATCGCAATAGCTCCTTCTGGATGATATTTTTGATCGGCTAAATTTAATTCCCTTTCAATAATGGATTGGACTCTTTTGTCAATCGTCAATTTGAGACTGTTTCCTGATTCAGGTGGAACATATTTATCTTTAATATTTGCCATACGATTGCCTCTGGCATCGGAGAAAAAAGCGACATGGCCATTTTTTCCTTTTAGTTGCTGGTCATAGTAAGCTTCAAGACCTGTCAAACCTTGATTGTCAATTCCAGCGAATCCCAATACATGTGATAAATAATTTCCATATGGATAGGAACGCTTGAAATCTTCTGCAATAAACACCCCTGGTAAACCAAACGACTTAATCTTTGATGCTTTTTGATTACTAATTTTCCTTCCTTCGGGAGTTATATAGACCTTTGATTGTTTTTTAGTGATATCTTGATAAGCTTTCTTTTCAGACATACCTAGCACTTCTGCAAGTTTCTTCGCTGTCTTCTTCGGATCACGAACCTGCCTAGGTACAACGAGAACAGATGGCTTACTTATATTCGTTGCTAGAACCTTGCCATTACGATCTAAAATATCGCCTCTCTCTGCCTCATATGGAATTAATTTGCTCCAAGAATTTAAGGCTTGGTTCGATAACCAACCATTTTTAAAAACTTGAATATACCCTAAGCGTACAATAAAAATAAAGAATATCCCTAAAGCGATGACGAGTATGGCAATTAATCGTTTTCTTACTGTTACATTTGACACACGCAAAATGGGGCCCTCCTATCTATGGACTTGCTTAAACTATATGCAGTAAAGTCCATTAATAGAACGAGCCCTATTTTGTCTTTTAAGAGGTTGTTCAAAAAGTCACCAAATGATAAGCTGCGAATCTCGGCGCCCGCTCGTTTTACCGGTCCTTATGTAGTAAAAACCTACATTCCGGTCCTCAAAACAGCGCCGCCTTGATCTTCTTGCTTCTAATTTGTCACCTTTTTGAACTCGCACTTTAACACTAAAACTAATGGCTTTTTAATTTAATCGTGATTGAATCGCCAACATGAAGCGATGTTCCTTTTGATGGCTTTTGTTCGACTGCAAAACCCTGTCCTGAAATTTGAGGTTTAAGAGATAACATGTCAGCCAGTTGCATAACATCGGATAAAGACCAACCTTTTATATCCGGCATCTTTTGATGGCTATCACCCACTAAGATGACCCTTGAACCATCTAGAATTTGATCCCCTTTAAAAGGGTATTGCTTCGTAATTTTTCCTGATCCTATGGTCGTCACTTTAAACCCTTTAGATTGAAGTTGACTAGAGACATTACTCGTTTCTAAGCCAACATATTGGTTCATTGTAAATTGGCTTACTTTATCCGTCACTTTATTCTTTGCATCAGGTTTTATATTCATATATTGCAAACTATTACTTAGAACTGGATTAACCACATCGGCCACGGGCTGGGCGTCATAGGTTACACCACTTAAATTAGGACGATCAACCGAAACATAAACAATAAGCTTTGGATCGTTTTTGGGTGCCATACCTAAAAACGAAAAAATATAATTATCCCTACCATAGAGATATTTTCCGTTAATGGCCAATTGCGCAGTCCCTGTTTTACCAATAATCTCATAACCCGGAAGATTGTACAGGGTATGCCCTGTCCCTTTTTTACTTGTTATCACTTGACGCATTAAATCCCTGGTTTGCTCTGCTGCTTCTTTGCTTATGGGCTGGCCAACAACCGTTGGCTTGTGTTGGATAACTGTTTTATCTTTATTTGGATCAACAACCTTAGAAACAATATAAGGTTTCATCATTTTCCCATCATTTGCAACCGCTGTCGCCGCTTGCACGATTTGAATCGGAGTAAAGGCTGAAGCTTGACCAAATGACATCATCACCTTGTCACTTTCCCATTTCCAACTAACGTTGCTATTACTTTCATTTGGCAAGTCAATACCTGTTTTTTGCATAAAACCAAATTTTTGAAAATATTTATATAATTTTTCCGTGCCTAGGTATTTATCTGCAATAATAGAAAAGGCAACGTTTGAAGATCTTTGAAATCCTTCATCAAAGGTAATGGGTCCCCATGATTGGTTCCAGTCATGAATGGTGACACCAGGAACTTTATACTGCCCAGATTGATACGTTTGGTTTCCATGATAAACGCCAGCATCGATTGCAGATGCAAGTGTAAATATCTTCATAACTGAACCAGGTTCAATCGCCTCAGAAATAGGGCTATTGACGAAATTAGTTAAATCTCGTTTGTTTAAATTGAAGTTCGGACGATTCGACATGGCTAAAATTTGACCTGTTTTAGGATCAGCAACGATCCCCACCATTCGCTTCGGTTTATATTTTGCTTGAACCTTTGACATCGATTCATCTAAAACGGTTTGAATTCGACTATCAATAGTAAGATAAACGTTATCTCCGTTATGTTCTTTTTTGATTTTTTGCTTTTCATCGGGTATCGGAACCCCGCCAGCACTCTGATAATATCTAACAGATCCGTCTTGTTCAGTTAAATATTTATTCAGCGATTGCTCAATACCTAGTACACCATATTGTTTATTTGATTTATCATTCTTACTTGTAAATCCAATAGTATAGGCTGCAAGGTCATTATTTGGATAATAGCGTTTTGATCCTTCAATAAAAGTGATTCCATTTAAATGAAGTTTATCTATTTTTTTCTTTACTTCCTGACTAAGATTTTGGCCTTTCTTCCCGAACTGGACGAGATAAAGAGGTTTATTTAATTGATCGTAAATATAGGATTCCTTTAAATCTAAAATAGGCGCTAATAACCTAGCCGTTTTAGACTTATCTGTGACATAATTTTCTTTTCCTGCGTTCTTACTCAAAATAGCCTGAATAGTGTAAGAAGGAACATCTTCTGCCAAAACTTGATCATTACTTGAGTAAATCTTTCCTCTTTTGGCATCAAGAATTGTATATTGTTGCCACTTTTGCTTGCCCAGGGCTGTTAGATCATTGTTATCAATCTCTTTTGAATGGGCGATATAAAGAAAGCGACCCATAATAACAAAAAAGAACAGCAGAAATAGGAGACCAATAACTGCTGCCCAAACATTAATCGAATTATTTTTTGTCGGAAACATCGTCATCACCTATCAGATATAACTTTCACATTCTTAATATTTAAGTTAAGTCCTAATTTTTCTTTTGCGTATTTCATAATCCGTTCAGGTGAGCTTAAATTGGTTTGTTCAACCTTCAATTGCTGATTTATTTTAGCTTGCACAGCTACTTTGTTTTGCAGGTTTTGGATAGATCCATTTAAGAAAAAAAGACGGGCTTGATAAGATACGATAATGAGAGTTAAGGCAACAATGAGCATGCCTGCTCCAAACCAAAGAATCTTTTCACCTTTTGTAATCCGCCGTTGCGGCAATCCTTCACTATTTGCTGATTTTTGAACTCTTGATTGTTTTTTTGGTAGAACTTGTTCTTTTTCTTCGAGATGACGAACAGCTAAATTCACATTTATTCCCCTCTTTCTCTAAGTTTTTCAGCGATACGCAACTTTGCTGAACGAGCACGTCTATTTATTTTTAATTCTTCTTCGTTAGCTAGAATCGGTTTACGTTGAACGAGTTTGATGATCGGCTTATGTTCTTCTGGGATAACAGGAAACCCAGGAGGTAATTCAGGTCCTTGACTATGTTTCTTAAAAAAAGTTTTACAAATCCGATCTTCTAAGGAATGAAAAGTAATCACAGAAAGTCTGCCATGAATATTAATAAGTTCGAGGGCTTGTTCTAACGAATCTTCAAATGATTGTAATTCGTCATTTACTGCGATTCTTAATGCCTGAAAAATGCGTTTTGCAGGGTGACCGCCTTTTCTCCTTGCAGCTGCTGGTATGGCAGATTTGATAATTTCGACAAGTTCATCTGTCGTCTCAATTCGTTTAACCCCTCTTTTTTCCTCAATTAATCTGGCAATTTGTTTTGAGAATTTTTCTTCTCCGTACTGAAAAAAGATGCGGACAAGTTTTTCATATGGCCATTCATTAACGATAGTCGATGCATCTAAGGCTTGTTCTTGGTTCATTCTCATATCAATGGGGCCATTGTGTTGGTAACTAAACCCACGATTTGCCTCATCAAACTGAGGTGATGAAACACCTAGATCATAAAGCACCCCATCCACTTTATACACTTCATGAGCCACTAGACAGCTTTTTAAGTATCGAAAGTTCGATCTAATGAATGTCACTTTATCCTTGTATGGATGTAGTCTTTCTTTAGCTGCTGTAATGGCGACTAGATCCTGGTCAAATGCATATAAATGTCCTGTTGTTAATTGCTTAACGATCTCTTCACTATGTCCACCACCACCAAGAGTACAATCAACATATACTCCATCTGGCCGAATCGCCAATCCATCAACCGCTTCTTTTTTTAGTACCGTCACGTGTTCAAACATGGTGTCTTCCCTTTCATCTAAAAGTATTGTTAGTTCCGGTATGTTTAGAGAAAACTTTGCAGGGGGAAATCCGTAACTATCTTTTCATGTCGTGAAATGAAGGTTTAAAAATCAAAATCGAGTAGACTTTCCGATATTTCACTGAATGAAGCTTCAGATTCTTCATAGTAGGTTTTCCAATTCTCTTGACTCCAAATTTCAATTCGATTGGAAACACCAATTACAATACATTCTTTTTCTAATTTTGCGTAGTCTCGCAAAGTAGCTGTTAAAGTGGCTCTACCTTGCTTATCAAATGCACACTCACTTGCACCTGAAAAGAAAAAACGGGTAAAAGCTCTAGCATCCTTCTTTGTAAATGGCAATGCTTCCAGCTTTTTCTCAATTTGCTTCCATTCATTTTGAGGGTAGACAAAAACACACTGATCTAACCCTCTTGTCATCACAAATCGATCACCAAGCTCTTCACGAAATTTTGAGGGTATGATCAGCCTGCCCTTTTGGTCTATGTTGTGTTGAAACTCACCCATAAACATGGACATTGCCTCCTCTTTCTACCCTAACTCTACCACATTGCCCCACTTTTCTCCACTTACTTTTTACTTATTCGTTCCATAAAAAAAAAATCCTGCCGTAAGACAGGATTTTTTTAATTAATTTTTGTTAAGTGTCACATTATATTTCTACCACGTGTTGTTTTCCGTTGTTAGAGTAATCTTGCTCTATAAGCGTCTTTATTAAATCAGAACCATATTTGTTCAAGTAATAAAAAATTGAGTATGTTCTTTCTTGCGGTGCTGAATTAGGATACAGTGCAAGTTCAATCTCCTTAAATCGATTAAGCTCAACACGATGAGCTGTTTCAATTTTTTTATTCATTTCGATTTTCATTCGATCAATGTGGTAGTTCAAATAAGACAGATTTTTTTCAGAAAAAGATTTCAATCCTTGACTAATTTCTAGAGCCAATTCACTTACAGGCTTATGTGCTTCGACCAACGTATGACGAAATTGATTAATTATATGATCGACATCCCATGAATGCTGATTTTTAAGCCATTCATTAGATAAATCATCCATCTTGCCTGAGCATATATCTTCTAGTTTTAAGTGTTTTGCCTCAATCCACTTTTTAATATCACGTGAAAGAAGAGTAATATGAACTCTTGGTACAATTGGCGGCATAGTCAAATCCAAGGCGTGAAAAGCAGGTCTAAGGGATGACCAATAGGCAATTTCCCCTGGTCCAGCAATAAAGGCAAGCGTAGGCAGCAATAATTCTTGCATCAATGGGCGCGTGACAACATTATTACTGATTCGTTCAGGATGTTCTTCAATCAACTCTTCAAATAGATTAGGCTCGAGATGAATAAGTTGATGCTTATCATGTAAAATCCCCTCTGATTCACTCAAAAGCTCTCTTTTTCCATCCCATTCATAAAAAAGATTGACATTACCTTCTGCTTGGTCGAGATTAATTTTGTAACCAGCTTCTTTCAAATGACGTAATTGAGAAAGTACACCTTTATTAATTTCAGACCTCTTTTGAAAGATGCTCCTAAAATAGGACTTTTCTATTTGACGAATTTTCGGATCTGCCGAATCCATCAAGATCAGACCATAAGCTGAAAATAAATGATGAATAAGAAAGGCAAAGAAATCCACCACACTCGTCGAGCTTCCCCTGTAACTTTGTATGATCTCAAGAAGAGTTCTCGTATATTCCGTTTCACCAAATGATTCAAAAACGTCTTCTATCCAACTCGATAAAGCCTCTTGATCAAGCGGAAGCTTAGAAACTGACGTTTTATTTCCGGACTGATTGCGATAGATGTGTTTTTTTATTTTTTGGTCTTTAACTGAAAAGATATGATTGATTTCATCAAAATCATGATCCTCTCCAGCAATCCAAAAAATTGGAATGACAGGTATACCTAATTCGATTTCTTTCTGTTTAGCTAGTTTAATAATTGATAAACACTTATGTATAGTGAGAGCCGGACCGGTTAACAATCCTGGTTGTTGTCCACCTACTACAACGACCGTCTCAGGATGTCTTAATTTCTCAATATTGTGAAAGACAGCTTGGTCATCTGTGTATTTTTGATTAAATTCAATGAGAATCGATGAAAGTTCTTCTCTTTGATAACCTCGATGTCGAATATCATTTAGACGTTGTTGATACGATTTTTGATCTTTATAGTGATAATCAAAATAACAATGTGTGTGATCCTTCTCCTGAGTGTAATCTTCAACTAATTTTGATGAGGGAGGATTTTCAATTGTTCTCACGTTCATCTACTACTTCCTCTCTAAAAAACATATTTCCTGTTAACCCATTTTAATAATCTTATGTATTGGTACAGCAAATGTACTTATTATCAATTAACTGGTTCATTTTTTAATATTCCAAACCATCTATTCAAGTCCACTTTACAACGTTTATCAAATTGAGTATATCAAAATATGTCTCAAACCCCAAAAAGACTGCTCAGGGAACTAAAATGGTCATTAATAGGCCTATTTTATCATTTTTTCTTTATTATAGGTAAACCTAAACAAAAAAAATATGTATTTGTCATGCACTTATATAAATGGAAAAATCTAATAAAACAGATCATTAAAGTCCTTTTTATAGAACTTAATGATTCCATTTAATATTTTGCAAGAAGAAATAAAAAATCCCCCAACCTTGTTTTGAGGGATCTGAATCTTCCAGAATTCACTTTTTTACCTTTTGAGAATCAAAGTGGAGACTATATCGTAAAGCATCATCTTGGATCGTATCTAATTGAATCTTCTCTTTTGCTCTATCAACAAGTTGAATAAATATTTCATAGTTTCTTTTAATGGTCTTATATTCAGTTTCAAGTTTCCGATAGGAAGTCTCTAATGTTTCTTTCTTTTGACTTAATCGTTGTAGTTCATTTTTTAATAAGACTAATTCATTCTTACTCATAAGTTCGGGTAACTCAGATTTTAATTCAATTAAGAAATGAATCACTTTTTCTAAATTAATATCTGAAATTTCCGGTTCATTCACAATACCTTCACTTGGGCTATGTAGTGCCTCATTCAGATCGTCATTTTGTGAGATTTTTGATTCACTTTTTAATTCTTTTCGTTTTGCTTTAGCCTGCGCAATCTCATTTTCATATTTTTTTCGCACTAGAGAGTTCCATCTAAAACCACAAGCTGCAGGCGTTCGTGATAAATTTTTCCCAACTTCTTCAAATGCAGCTAACTGAGTGCTACCTTCTCGGATGTGACTTAGCACTGTTTTTGCTAATGTTAAGTCTTCATCTGATGACCAGGCATCCTGTCTAATTGTTGACATCTAATTCCCCCAATCCTCTTTATTTTTTAACCATGACTGACATACATCGGAATTTTATTAGTATAAAAACCTACATACTATTTTTCTTTATCTTATGCCGACAATCAGTAAGATAGACTTATTATTCTAGCAATATATGAATTGGGGATAGAAGATGTACGCGGGGACTGTTCACTTAGCTTAGAAGATGTGTTTTAAATTCGCTCCCACTCAATCATCTAATTGGGTGAATTTTTATAATAAAAAAAGAGTAAGGAAATAGCTTCCCCACTCTTTTTAAAACAGCTTAATTATTTTTCAATAACTTCTTCACCTTTGTATGAGCCACATTCTGGGCATACACGGTGCGCAAGTTTGTATTCTCCACAATTATCGCATTTTACCATACCTGGTACATTCAATTTAAAATGTGTACGACGTTTGTTTTTTCTAGTAGTAGATGTTCTTCTTTTAGGTACTGCCATGGGTTCACACCTCCTCTAAGACAATTTATTCGTCAAAAAACTGTTTCAGTTTTTCAAGCCGTGGGTCAATCATTTTTTTCTGTTCATTTTCAGAGACGAGATCCCAACCTTCTCCTGATGGATTGGCCCGTTTCTCAGCGTTTTCACTCACAATACGCATTGGTTTTTCAACTAAAATCGCTTCAACAATATATGGTGTTAAATTGATTTCATCGTCTTCAATCGTATGAACAAGATCATCTTCATCAAGTTCTTCATCACGATAATTTGGTGATAACAAGAACGTTTCAGATGTCTGGATATGAAATGGGTAATCAACATCTTCTAACGTTATCGCACACGGCAAAACCATCGTTCCATCAATGGTAAGATGAAATGTTATCGAATGTCGCATAAACTCCACATACCCATGAACATGTATAGGAGAAAGCTGTCTTATTTCCGGATCCACATGAAATAAATCTAAAGGTAATTGTACAGTTTCATCAACAACGTATCCTTCTTCTTTATTTCGTAGCAAATCCGATAATGTCCATTTTAAAGCCATCATTACCACTCCTAGACAACAAATGTTATTATAGACTTTGTACTACTAAATGTCAATATAACGCATCATATTGATGTATTACATTAATATGCTTAAATACTAATCCAAGGTGATAAAATTAATCTATGTCACTTAGTTTAACCTTTTATTGTATTTGCAGGTGATAGACAAGATTAGACAAGCATTCAAATCATAATAAACTTAGTGTGTAGAAAAAGAAGGTGATATATTCAAATGAAAATAGCCGGTATCATTGTTGAGTTCAATCCGATGCATAATGGTCATCAATACCTTATTCAGAGGATTCAAGAAATAGAAAAACCAGACATCATAATTGCGGTCATGAGTGGGAATTTCCTTCAACGCGGTGAACCATCCATCGTATCTAAATGGCTGCGAACCGAAATGGCTTTAACCGCCGGAATCGATGTTGTCCTAGAATTACCTTATCACTATGCTGTAGGACATGCGAATCTTTTTGCACGAGGGGCCATCTCTATTCTCTCAGAATGCGGAGTAACCGATCTTTATTTTGGAAGCGAATCAGGTGACATAGCTTCTTTTTATCATACCGCACGACATTTACGCAATGAAAAAAATAACCTTGATCTTCTAGTTCAAGAAAAATTACAACAGGGATATAGTTATCCGAAAGCATATTCACTGGCTTACACGTCAACTCATACAAATGAGATGAAGCTTCTTGACTTATCAGAACCCAATAATATTCTTGGACTTCACTATGTCAAAGTCATACAGGAACTTCATAGTTCTATCAAAGCCCATACGATATTAAGAAAAGGCGCACAACACCATGATCAATCGCCCCATACCCATACTGAATTTGCTAGTGGAACTGGCATTCGTAATGCATTAATGCATGGAAATGATTTTATACCGATTAGGGACAAGATGCCAAATGAATCTTTTAAAATATTAATGAGAGCCGTTAACCAGAATCAAATTTTGGGCTGGAATGATTTTTTTCCATTATTGAAATATCGGTTAATGTCATCATCCATTGAAGAATTAGCCTCCATCTATGAATCAGAAGAAGGCCTTGAATTTCGTGCTATGAAAGCCATTAAGGAAACCAATGACTTTTTCTCATTTATTAGTTTAATGAAGTCAAAACGGTACACTTGGACAAGATTACAAAGATATTGTTGCCATATATTGTTAAATGTATCAAAACAAAAAATGAAGTCCTTTTTAGAAACACCACAAACCCCGTATCTTCGATTACTGGGAATGTCATTACGGGGGCAACGTTATCTACGATGTAAAAAGGGTTCATTCTCAGTTCCTTTAATTTCCAATGTAAAAAAATCGTTTGAAGACTTACTTAGAATAGATATCCGATCTGCGGATGTTTATGACATGAAAACATCTTACTCAGAAAAAAAATCAAAGCCCCTTCGTTACGACCAAGAAAATCAGCGTTTTCTTTAAAGTGCGTTCCTACTAGCCACAACCTGTTTAGAATGAGCCAACATCTAAACCGTCGCATACTTGATGAAGTATGCGACTTCGTTTATTTTGCTTTTAATTTTGATAAATATTGAATGGCTTCATCAAACGTTCCTACCGGAATAACCTTCATTTTTGACCCTATTTCTTTCGCTGTTCTCTCGGCATCCTTATATTCGTTTTCTGCCGTTGGTGCTAAAAATATATCCGCTCCTGATTTATCTGCTCCAACAATTTTTTCTTCAATACCGCCAATTGGACCTACAGATCCATCCATTTCCATGGTTCCAGTACCAGCAATTTTATAGCCCTTGGCCAAATCCCGTTTAGTTAATTGATCATAGATATTTAGCGTCATCATAAGACCTGCTGATGGGCCGCCTATATTTTTAATATTGAATTTGATTTTAGGTTTAACATGAATAGATAGTTTGTTACTCTGTGTAATACCTAATCCATAGCGTGTTTTTCCATTTGTATAAAATTTTGTTTTAGGAAAAGTCCCTATTTTAGCTGTAACGTTTCGTTGTTTTCCATTTCGAATTAAATTAATATGAATCGATTCACCAGGACGCTTATTTTTCAGTAAGGGCTGAACATCTGAAATATTTCGCATATTTTTACCTTCCATACCAACTATAACGTCGCCTGGTTGTAGGACTTTCGAGGCTGGCATGGATGATATAACATCAATAATTTGTACACCTTGAAAAGTCACTTTTGGATCTAGATTAGCTTTTTTGTAGGCAATATAGGTAGCCGCTTTTTGAGCTCCCATCATATCATTTTTTGCCCTTAGATTATATTCTTCATCTGTTTCATCTGGCATCATGACTTGGTTTTGTTTGACCAATGTTGTGTATTTATTATGATCATATTTAGCCCACAAGTACTGGTATACATTGGCCTGCCCAACAAGAATGTAGACTAACATGAAATCCCCATGAACCTTTTGACCATCCTCAACGACAGCCAAGGATTTAATCGATTGAGCTGAGCCTGGGGATTGAATAAAATAAGGTGTTTTATAAAAATTCAAAAATAGAGCTATGATCACAACAACAATAAGCCCTAAGTACATGCGATTTCGTTTTCTTAATCTCATCTGCTTCCTCCAATCAAACATTCACAAGATAAGTATATACCTACTTTGCATCCATCTATGTTATGTCTTATTTTTTTGACACTTGATTTTGCAACATTCAAATCAGGTCTAATTCATATACCCTAGCATACCATATTGTATGGACAAGATTTTCAAAGTTCGTCTTTTAGAGGTTGTTCAAAAAGTCACCAAATGATAAGCTGCGAAACTCGGCGCCCGCTCGTTTTTCCGGTCCTCATGTAGTGGATACAAGAGGATCTTTGGCTAAAAACGCTCACGTCCTGTGGCTGGCGCCTGAAGCTACCACATCATGTGGAATGCCGGTCCTCGGGTACTGCCGCCGCTCTTAGCCTTCCGACGCCCAGGTCGGGCTAGTTACTCTCGTTCTTGCAGGATATCAGCGTCCTTAGCCAGTAACCCTTTTCATTTGTCACCTTTTTGAACACGCACTTTTAGTCTACATAGAAGGGAGTCATTCTAGCAATTGAAGAAATCATCGTTCAAAACATATATACTTGCTATTTGCGCATTTGGTCTTGCAGGAACAATGATCACGCATCCACAAGTTTCAGTCGATGCTTCTATTCGTGGACTTAAATTGTGGTGGGATGTCGTCTTTCCTTCACTTATGCCTTTCTTTATCCTTAGTGAATTAATGATAGCCTTTGGTATCGTATCCTTTATGGGTGTTCTCTTTGAGCCCATCATGAGACCTTTATTCCGAATTCCTGGGGTAGGTGGGTTTGTTTTTGTTATGGGGATTGTATCCGGCTTTCCTGCTGGAGCCAAAATTAGCACCCGACTTTACGAAGAAAAAAAATTAACCAAAACTGAAGCTGAGAGACTAGCGAGTTTTACTAACTTTTCAAATCCACTTTTCATTTTTGGTGTGATAGCCATTGGTTTCTTTCATCAAGCATCTCTAGGTATCATCTTTGCCCTTTCTCATTATCTTGGAAATTTGACCGTTGGACTAATCATGCGATTTTATAAATCGAATGAAACGACTACAAATACGAGGCATTCAGAAAAAAAGATATTTATTTTATTCAAAGCCTTTCAAACGATGCATGAAGAGCGCCTTCGCAAGCAAAAACCTTTTGGCAAATTACTCGGTGACGCAGTTCATAATTCAGTGACAACATTATTAATGATTGGCGGTTTTATTATTCTATTTTCGGTACTTAATCAGATGCTTATGCAAATTCGTTGGGATCGTGCTATTCAACTGATTTTACATAGTGGACTTCATTTGATTCATTTTTCACCTGAATTTAGTAAATCGATCATACCAGGTATATTCGAAATAACCATTGGAGCCCAACAAATTAGTGAAGTGTCTGGTCCACTTATTCAAAAAGTGATATTAGTGAGTATGATACTTGGATTTTGTGGACTTTCAATTCAAGCCCAAGTGATGAGTATTTTATCAGAAGCTAATTTGAGCGCTAAACCTTTTTTGATTGGACGTCTTATTCACGCTCTCTCTAGTGGCATCTTTGCTTTTATACTCTTTCACTTCTTTAAAGTTAAAGAAAGCAAGTCATCATTCATTCCCACATTAGATGTTTCAGGTGCAACTCAAAGCACTTTAATTCAGATCTCGGACCATATTATACAAGCCGGATCACTGTTTACATTAATCACTTTAATCATTTTTATTTTCTTACGGACAAAGATCCATCTTAATAAATAATCCAGCTCTTGAAGCGACCCCAAAAAGTTAGATTTTCACTCTAACATTTGGGGTGCAGTACATCTATTCATGCGGGGAATTATATTTCTCTAATAAGGCCCTTTCAACAGACTCCGGAACAAGTTCCTTAACATTGCCATGATATTTTGCTGTTTCCTTAATCATACTTGAACTAATGAACGAATATTTGTTATTTGTCATCATAAAAAAAGTTTCGATATTTGGATCTAAATGTTTATTTATAGCCGAAATTTGCAGCTCATACTCGAAATCAGAAATGGCTCGTAATCCACGTAAAATAATTCTTAAGTTTTTTTCTTTAACATAATCGACCAATAAGCCATTAAATGAATCCACACTAACATTTGGTATATGTTTTGTCGTTTCTTTTAATAACGCCACCCGTTCTTCAAATGTAAACAATGGGGTTTTTCTAGAATTATTTAGAACAGCAACGACAATATGATCAAACACCGTAGCCCCTCGTTGAATAATATCTAAATGTCCATAAGTAACAGGGTCAAAACTCCCTGGATAAACCGCTATTCTACTCACTTAGTTTCTCCTTCCCTGACTCAAAAACATAGATTGAGACGGCCGTCTTTCCGTGATAGTCATTTCTTTTCCAAAGATTTAAATGCCCTTCAAATGAATCAGGCAAGGATATCGATGTATCATGTTCAATAACAATAAGTGAATCATCCTTAAATAATTGCCCTTTTATTAAGGCTTGAATGTCCTTTTTTATTTGTTGATCGGCATACGGTGGATCCATAAAAATAAGATTAAATTGCATTTCACGTTTTGCAAGCAAAAAGATGGCTCTAGAAACATCGTTTCGATATATTTCAGATTTAGGCTCATAACGACAGAGACGGACATTTTCTTGTATAACATCAAAAGCCTGTTTTGACCGATCGATAAAAACAGCGAATTCCATTCCTCTACTTAGTGCCTCAATACCTAACCCACCACTGCCGCTATACAAATCAAGGACCATTCCCCCATCAAAATATGGACCAATAATATTAAAAATCGATTCCTTGACCTTATCGGTTGTTGGTCTCGTTCGATTCCCTTTTACAGCTTTTAGTGATCTGCCTCTTGCTTCACCTGAGATAACTCTCACTTTCATCATCCTTATTATTGTAAAATCATTCAATATGTCCTTTATTTTATCCCGCATTAACGGCTAGTATAGCCTCCACCTCAAGGTAATGAGTGTAAACGAGTATTCCTAGGTGGGGGATAACTGCCCATAAAAGCCCGATTGGTTTAGTCTAGCAATCAGTGGGGGATGAAGAAAACCCCACTGATTGAAGTTTCACTTTATGTTATGTCGTCATTAATATGCCTTTTAAACTTTGTCTTTTATATTCTAAAAACGTATAGTTCCATTAAATCATGTTAATACTATTTCAAGACAACATCATAATTTAAGATGTTGTTCCAACCGCGGAGGCTTACGTTTCCCCATAAGTGTTCCGCTGGTTTCTCCTCTCCCATTTGTCTGACATACAACCTATGTATGAATTTAGACAACCTGCAGGATATCCTGCAGGTTTTTTTTATACTTCAAGAAAGTAAAAAAATTCAAGGTATAAAGTGTAAGCGCAACAAGCCTAATCTTCCTCGATTAAGCATCGAGTTGTCGCGAAGGCGAAGCCGTAGTGACACATTCTAGGCCTCTGTTCTAGCGCCTTTTAGGCTGGCGGGTAGGCAAGTTTTCTTTATATGTTACAGAGGAAGGTAGGCTGCTTCTTTCCCAGTGCTTTTTCCAGTGTTCTTCTTTTTTTCATAACTTGTTTTAAGCTCTTGCAGGTGTGATTTATCTATACGTTTCACATATTTGGCTTTTTTTAATTCTTGTCTAATTTCTTCTTCATTGGCAGCATCGCAATAGAGCATCACATAACGCATGCGATCCGATATATAATGGACGTGTCCATATCGTCTTAAATATCGTATATATTTCAAATGAGTGATCCATACTACTAGTCCAATTCTTTTAGTTTTCATTCTTTTTCTCCTCAATTAAAAGGTGATTCCAAGTAAAATACTTTTCATTCTATCCTATTTGAAGATTTGCCCTTTAGATTAACACATTCTGTTTTCTTTACAAAAAAAGGGGGTGCCCATCAGAACACACCCGAAAGACCCCAATATTAATGACAACCGCATGCTCCTCCTGTACTACAACCTCCAGCACACTGTTTATCAAAAAATGGGTCACCAGTTGGTACCATAATTGATTCGGATACAGCTCGTGCTATTTGTACACTTATTGAATTGAGTAAATCTTGTACTCTTTCTTCAGCTTCCTTATAAGCAGCCACTGTCTCATTTAAGTCTAAGTTTCGTTTGACTTCCATCATTTCCTGTATGACGGATTTATAATCTGGGTGGTAACGACCAAAGCGCTGCACCTCGTCATATTTCTCTTTTGTTTTTAAAAAATTATGAATTAGGGCTTGAGATTGAGCATCTTTTGCCATGCGTTCTTTACAAGTTAGGTAGTCATGGAAAACATCAGAGTGATTTAACATGTTTGCCAATTGTTCAGTATCATCTAAGACGGATATTGTTTCCATTGAAGCAAACATAACTCCACCTCCATTCATCAGTCTTTCATAGATCATCATACACTATCCTCTTACCCTTTGACAATGATCGAATCTTACGAAAGTGCCTTTAGATCCCTTAGAGGCTCACAGTCCATTTGTCTACCTACTTCCCATCTACTCATCCCAATTTGATTATTTAGAGGCTTATGTGGTTGTAAGATCTGTATATTATTTATCCTCATTTGCTGACATATCCGATTCTTGATTATTATCCTGCATGGACATGGCCATATCCATGAGCATAGAAAGAAAACTTACTCGCTCATTAAATTTATCCATTCTTTTTGAGAAGGTTCGGCCATAATACTCATTTGCTTCTTTAACTAATCTAGGATATTCATTTGGATACCGACTAAGCTTTATATACCATTCAGGATTCATTCTAATATATCGTTTTATTTCTGGAGCTGAAGTCAGATAATATTGAATCTCTCTTCTCATCTTCTTAATCCCTTCTAAAATGGAATGGATTCTGAGGTCTGATTTCTGTCATTGTTTGACGATTTTCATTTGCGCTAGTCCCATTCTGTTGATTGTTATTTTTTTGTTGAGGCTGAAATTGACCAATGATCCCTTGAATACTTGTTAAAGCCCCATTTAATGTTTCAAGCCTGTTTTCCCAATTTTTAGTGTCTATATGATTAATAAATGAAATAACTTTATCAAAAGAAAAATTCTTATGTGTACCTGTATCTTTTTTGACTTCTTTCCTTTTTATACCATATTCATCCCAAATTTCTGAGTCTTCACCAAAAAGAACCCATTCATCAAAAATGTCATTCCAGGATTTCCCTTGTTCTTTTATTTTTTTTACCATCTCGGGATGTTTTCGTAAAAATGTTTTAAAAGCATGAATCGCATCATTGGTTCGTTGCTCACTCATCCGTTACACCCCTTCCTTACCATTATTGACTTCTATTATTATCATAATATTGACATTCAAAATGGTTCCCCTAATTTAAAATATTTATATTTATTTAGTTTTTATCCAACCCTTTCGACATTTGTCAACAAAATTAAAAAGACCCCTATTTAACGGAGCCCTTATCATTAACTATTATTTTGTAGAAAATGGAGTCACAAAGTCCTGTGTATAGTTATCTTTATATACACCAACTCCTAGCTCAGTAAATTCATCATTCAGTAAATTTTTTCGATGATCTTCACTGTTTAACCATCCAATAACAACTGCTACCCCGTCTGGGTATTTTGCGGCAATATTCTCTCCAGCTAGTTGAAATTGAACTTTCTCTTTTTGTAACCTTTTTGACAAATCACCAGACCATTTTGAATCATGCGAGAAATAGTTTCTTTCTTTCATTTCTTGGCTATGTTTATATGCTGCATCTGAAGCCGATTTATTCCAATCTAGTGGTTTAACGTTATATCTTGTTCGCAAAATGTTCGAGATATCAAATATCTCTATCGCTTCCGATTGGTTTACTGCATCCCATTCATCGTCTGACAATTTCAACGGATCTGGTAAACTACCACCAATGTAAGTTAGTGAATAAGGTCTTTGTCGAACTAAAACTTCATCATTCATATATCGTACGCCAACTAAACGATCTGTCATATGATCAAAATTTAATTGAGCCCAGTATTTCCCAAATTTAATTAACGGTCGAACCATAAGATCATCTTCATTAAATTCAAAATCAATTTTAGTACCTTTATAGTTAAGCGAAACTGTATCAGATAATGGAACCTTTTTATAAATATCTCTCGATTTCTTTTCTATAATAAAAGGGTCTGTTTTTAACTGTTTTCCTAATGCATAAATCGACGACACGTGTTCCGATTTATTATCGATTCCAATTTGAATATATTTCTCAGATCCTCGTCCATATATATACCATTGATACCCTTCATTTGTCGGATCTATACGTTCTGGTTCTCCAAATTTCTCTATTATCTCTGTTTTTGACTTTCCCATATATGAAAATATCCCATTATTAGGAACCTTAAATGTTGATTGAGTTGGTGTTGTAATGTTTAAGGAATGATTATTATCTACTTTTTGATTCGTTGGTGGCCCTATCAATGTAAAAGCAAATGTCAGTACAAAGACAATAATCGCAATAAAAAATATCATAAAGCTTGTTTTACGCAGAAGACACACTCCCCTTTCATCATTCATTATACCAACGTTTATCTCTATATAAAATGAATTTCCCTTGAGATATAAATGAAAATTCAGGTTATGTCTGACATATCACACTTAACTATTTTTCTATCATGACGATGACCCAGGTGGTTTGATTTGTGTTTCTGTCTGCCGCATAACCAATCCCTACAGTTCCTTTTATATTATGTTTTAAGAAATAACCATCTTTTTTTAAAATCCAACTATGATATAGTCTATTAGTTGTTTCGGACAAACTTTCCTTTTTTGTCAATTCAAATACACGTTTATGAGGGGTGTGTGTGATAATCCACTCTGATTGAATAGGTTGTATGGTTTTACCCAGCTTAATTTGTTCAGCTCTTAATCTGGCTAATCTAGCTAGGTCGAAATCCATTTGAAGTAATGGCATGTGCTTCAATTTTCTGGCCTTATTTATTTTTAGAAACATCTCTTTCTCCTCAGGTTTTAAAGGAGAAAGATGACTAACTTCCATTGATTGTAATTGCTTCTCATTTTTTGACTCACCAATTGCTGCCACTGACAACTGACTTTTATTTAAAGTGTGACCAGTCATAAAGTAACTGGTTATTAGGAGCATCAAGGCTAAACTTATTAGACTAAAATGATAAACGAAAGACTTCACGTTCATTAGATATGCTAGGCCTCCTTCGTGCCAAAGTCTAGCTATCAGTTTAACCATTTTTATCATGATTTAGCCTGGATGACTTAATAGAACCACTTATTATTTAATTTATTTCTTTAATCGATACATATATAAAGAAAACTTGCCGATTGCAAGGCCATAAGGCGCAGACAGAGGCCTAAGCACGGACTTACACTTTATACCTTGAATTTATATTCTTCTTAAAGAGGTTGTTCAAAAAGTCACCAAATGATAAGGTACGAATCTCGGCGCCCGCTTGTTTTTCCAGTCCTCATGTAGTAAAAACCTACATTCCGGTCCTCAAAACAGTGCCGCCTTGATCTTCTTGCTTCTAATTTGCTTCCTTTTTGAACACGCACTTAAAAGTGTAAAAAAGCCATCCCATTCGATGACTTTTTCATAAAGTGCTTATCTTTATATGAGTACTGAGACGATCATAGCAATAAAAAGAACAACCATATAATTAAGGGAAAAAATAAACATCGCTTTTGCCCATTTTAACGTCATTTTCTCATCCTTTTTATATAATCCTGTAATGCCTAAAACTAACCAACCCACACCTAAAATAACGGCACAAACAGTATAAAGGACGCCAAGTGGATACAATACAAGTGAAACAGGAAGTAAAACAGAAACATAGATAATGATTTGTCGCTTTGTCATTTCGAAACCTGCAACAACGGGTAACATAGGAATACCCGCTATCCGATATTCTTCAGTACGTTTCATAGCAAGTGCTAAAAAATGGGGTGGTTGCCATAAAAACATAATAAGAAACATTAGCCACGGCGTCATCGATCCTAAAGAAGGATCAATAGCTGCCCAACCTATCAGTGGCGGCATTGCTCCTGATATTGAACCTACGATGGTGTTCATCGAATGAGTTCTTTTTAACCACCAAGTATAAATGACAACATAAACAAATAAGCCAATCAGTCCAAAAAAAGCAGCCGTGTAAGAAGATAAAGCCAACCATATAACACCGATGAGTGATAATATTAGCCCAACCCATAATACTTGTTTGCCAGGTATCTGTCCGGTTGCGGATGGTCTTTCTTTCGTCCTTTCCATTAACAAATCAATATCTCGGTCTATATAATTATTTAATGCACAGCCGCCTGCTATAATAAAGGCTGTTCCAAGTAAAACAAAAATAATCGAATCCAATCGATCAAAGAAACCTTCATTCGTGTATTGAAGTCCTAGCCATAATCCCGCGAAGGTTGTGATAAGATTCGAATTGACGATGCCCATTTTAAATGTTGTTATAAAATCCCTAAGCGTCGCTTTTCCTTCCTCTTGAATCAATTTTTCACTGTCTTGAATGGAGGAAATTGCTTTTACCATTTTCATACCGCCTTTTTCATTTTATCTCCCGTTAGATCTATTCTTATAAACTATGAGTATTCTCATCAAGATTTTTCTATCATACTTTTTCTTTTTTAGATGAATGAACTTTTCTTATCTCACCTTTACCCAAAAACGGCTGTCAAGTTTTATAGAGCCACATTTATGTTTTTATTTTGTTCACAAAGTTGATAAAAATATGCCTTTCACTTTGCATATTCTATCGACTTTCTTTATTATTAATATGTTATGATTAAAAGATTACTATACATGGCGTACTAATATATTATAACGAATGCTTATAAATTTGTATAATGTTTCACGTTAATTAAATTGAATTTCTTCTATTTTCGTTGTTCATTAGAAGAAATCTTATAACGATACAATGATTTTATGAGCTTTCATCTATAAGATTAGATGTACACCAACTAGTCACAATCGAGTACCAAAACGATATAACTATTTAAAGAAAGGACGTTACATATGAATCGTATTTGGCGTTATATAAGCGTATTTGCCACTATCATGATTTTAATCGTAGTAATAATGGGGGCACTAGTGACGAATACAGGATCTCAGGCAGGTTGTGGTTCCTCTTGGCCGCTTTGTAATGGTGAAGTGATCCCAACCCAGGCCCAAAAACATACGATAATCGAGGTGAGTCACCGATATGTTACAGGGATAACTGGAATTGCTGTTGTTATTCAAGCTATTTGGGTTTGGTTTAAATGGCGATCAAAAGAAACACGCATTTTAGCTGTTTCGTCCGTCTTTTTTCTTGTACTGCAAGCATTGCTTGGGGCGGCGGCCGTTATTTGGAGTCAATCATCCTATGTATTAGCCCTTCATTTCGGTATTTCGCTACTTTCCTTTGCAAGTGTTTTACTGATTACGATCGTTGTCTTTGAGAAAACCTATTGGAAAACTGGACGGATATCTTTTGATCTATCAAAAGGGATTAAATGGAACTTTGTTCTCCTTGGCATATATACCTATATTTTAGTCTATTCTGGGGCCTTTGTAAGACACACCGATTCAAGTTTGGGCTGTACAGATTTTCCGAGATGTAACGGTGAATGGATACCACCCATCGCATCCAGGGCGGGCATTCAATACTTGCATCGCGTTCTCGCTCTGATTCTTGTTATCTGGTTAATAGGGACTCTTATCTATGTACTTAAAAAATATAAAGACATTCCTTTATTATCTATTGGCCTTGTTATTGCTATTGTTTTTGTATTTTTACAAGCTCTCTCTGGTATTTTCATCATACAAACCAACATGATGCTCGTATTTTTATTACTGCATGCATTTTTTGTCACATGCTTCTTTGGAATACTCGTTGGACTTACAATGATAACCTTGCGAAAATATACACCTTAACAAAACGATGCTCCAATGTACGGCTATTGGAGTGTCGTTTGTCTTGCAACTGCATTTATAATTTTATTTAGAATCAAAAACCAAAACCTTCATCAATCATGATGAAGGTTTTGGTTTGTTTGATTAACTTTATTCGATTTATTAACTTAATTCGATTAGTAAATCTCCAGGCTGAATAACATCCGCTTCTTTAACACTAATTCGTTGAATGACGCCATCTATTGGTGCTTGAACCGTTGTTTCCATTTTCATCGCTTCAGCAATAAGAAGATGATCGCCTTTTTTCACTTTTTGCCCTTCTTCAACTAGTATTTTTAATACCGTTCCAGGCATCGAAGCTCCTAATTGTTTTGGATTATTTTTATCCGCTTTCGGATGCGATACAACGGAAGTTTCAATACTTAAGTCTTTCGTAATCACTTCACGTGGTTGGCCGTTTAACTCAAAATAGACAATCCGAGTTCCATCAGGCTGAGGTTGACTGACTGATACGAGTTTCACTACGATCGTTTTACCTTTGCCAATGGTGATTTCGACTTCTTCACCAATATTTAACCCATAGAAAAAGGTTGGTGTGTCAAGAATTGAAAGATCTCCATACGTCTCTTTGAAATTCAAATAATCTTTGAACACTTTTGGATAAAGAGCGGCAGATATGACATCTTCATTAGAAAACGACTCATTAAATTCTTTTTCTAGATCCTCTTTAATTTTATCAAAATTAACTGGTTCTAAGTGTTTGCCTGGACGATCGGTTAATGCTGGTTTTCCTTTTAAGACAATTTCTTGTAATTTCTTTGGAAATCCTTGATACGGTTGTCCTAAATCACCTTTAAAAAACGAAATAACAGAGTCTGGAAAGTCAAGTGTCTCTCCTTTATTGTAAATATCTTCTTCTGCTAGATCATTTTGCACCATATAAAGAGCCATATCACCTACGACTTTAGAAGAAGGTGTTACTTTAACAATATTGCCAAACATATCATTTACACGACGATACATGTCTTTGACTTGTTCAAATTTTTCACCAAGTCCAACTGACTGCGCTTGTTGTCTTAAATTGCTATATTGCCCACCCGGCATTTCGTATTTATAAATTTCAGAATTAGTTGATTTCATTCCACTTTCAAAAGGTGCATAGAATTTACGAACGCTTTCCCAGTAATGACTTAACTCTTCCAATGCGTCTATCGATACATTTGGTTGTCTATCATTATATTGCAATGCATAATAAAGAGCATTTGCGCTAGGTTGTGAAGTTAGACCGGATAACGCTTCGACGGCAACATCCACAATGTCAACGCCAGCCTCAATAGCCTTCGCATAAGTAAAAATACCATTGCCACTTGTATCATGTGTATGAAGGTGAATCGGAATATCAATCGTTTCTTTCAAAGCTGAGACAAGTGCATAGGCAGACTCTGGTTTTAATAGACCAGCCATGTCTTTTATTCCAAGGATGTGTGCACCAGTGGCTTCTAAATTTTTAGCTAATTCTTTGTAATATTGCAAGTCATATTTGGTTTTTGAAGGATCCAAAATATCACCTGTATAACAAATAGTTGCTTCTGCAATCTTATTATTTTCACGTACGGCTTCAATGGCAAGTTTCATGCCTTCTATCCAATTTAAACTATCAAACACGCGGAAAACATCTACGCCGCTCTCAGCTGCCTGTTTGACAAAAGCTTTAATTAAATTATCAGGATAGTTTTTATATCCTACTGCATTTGAACCTCTGAGCAACATTTGGAATAGTACATTTGGCATTTTTTTGCGTAAATTTCGTAGTCTCTCCCAAGGATCTTCCTTTAGGAAACGAATTGCTGTATCAAATGTTGCTCCCCCCCAAACTTCGCTTGAGAAAAGATGAGGAAGCATATGGGCCGTTTGATCGGCTACTTTGAGTAAATCATGGCTCCTAACACGAGTAGCCAATAAACTCTGATGTGCGTCACGGAATGTCGTATCAGTTAACAAAACTTTCTTCTGTTTTTTGACCCATTCGACGACACCTTCAGGTCCAACTGTCTCCAGAATTTGTTTAGTACCCGCCTGTATGACTTCATCATCTAAAACCGGAAGCTTAGGTGTTTCAAAAACAGCTTTCTTCGCTTTTTGAATACCAGGGTAACCATTAATCGTTGTATGGGCAATATAATCTATTATTTTTGTTCCACGATTTAGACTTTTTCTAAATACAAATAATTCAGGTGTTGAATCAATAAATGACGTCGTTACTTTTCCTTCTAAAAATGCTTTATGTTTAACTACATTTTCTAAGAAAGCGATGTTTGTTTTTACGCCTCGTATCCGAAATTCTTTAAGATTACGCAGCATTTTTGAAGCTGCTTTTTCAAAAGTTAGACCTTGAGTTGATAATTTAACTAAGAGTGAATCATAATGAGGTGTAATGACAGACCCTTGGAACGCATTTCCCGCATCCAGTCTTACTCCAAAACCTCCACCACTTCGGTAGGCCATAATTTTCCCGGTATCTGGCATGAAATTATTACTTGGATCTTCTGTTGTTACACGACATTGTATAGCATAACCATGCCAACTGATGTCTTTTTGTTCTGGTATAAGAATCGGATCTTCATGCAATCCATATCCTTTTGCAATTAAAATTTGCGATTGAACGATGTCAACTCCAGTAATCATTTCGGTTATGGTATGTTCTACTTGAACACGTGGATTGACCTCAATAAAGAAGAACTCTCCGTTACTTGATACAAGATATTCCACCGTTCCTGCATTTAAATAGTTCACACTTTTCATTAATTTTACAGCTGAGTCACAGATCGCTTGTCTTACATTCTCATCTAAAGCTCGGCTCGGAGCCACTTCAACGACTTTTTGATGACGACGTTGGACTGAACAATCCCTTTCGAATAAATGAACGGTTTCTCCATTTTGATCCGCTAAGATTTGAACTTCAATGTGTCTAGGATTTTCGATATATTTTTCAACATAGACATCGTCTTGACCAAATGTTTGTTTCGCTTCAGATTTTGCTCTATTATAAGCTTCTTCAAGCCCACTTTCGTTGCGCACGATCCGCATTCCACGACCACCGCCACCGAGTACTGCTTTAATGATGATTGGATATTGGTGTGCATTAGCGAAAGCACGCACTTCTTCAACACTAGAAACCGTTCCTTCACTTCCTGGTATGACTGGAATACCTGCTTCTATGGCTGCTATTCTAGCTTTTGATTTATCACCAAAGGTGATCAAATGCTGATGTTTTGGTCCAACAAAGATAATGTTTTCCTCTTCACAACGACGAGCAAATTCGGCATTTTCTGACAAAAAACCATATCCAGGATGAATAGCATCAACATCGTGATCTTTAGCAAGTTTTATAATGCCTTCAATGTCTAAATAAGCATCAATCGGTTTCTTTCCTTCTCCTACAAGGTAAGCTTCATCCGCTTTATAACGATGGTATGAAGCGGAATCTTCTTTCGAATAGATTGCGACGGTACGAATCTGTAATTCATTACAGGCTCTAAATACACGAATCGCAATTTCACCTCTGTTCGCAACCAAAAGTTTCTTAATGGGTCTCAATTGCATTCTCTTTCTCCCCCTGATTTGCTTGATGTGATCGTTTTATGTTGACAAAAGCTGAGATATTTATAAGTACTCCCATAGTAAATAATAACATTACAAGGGAGGAACCTCCATAACTAATAAAAGGTAAAGTAACACCCGTTATAGGTAGCAGTCCAGTCGCCGCCCCTAAATTGACAAATGTTTGAATCGCAATTAAAGATGACACCCCAATTGCGAGTAAACTTCCAAAAACATCTTTACATCGAATAGCTATAACAATGCCCTTTAAGACGAGATAGGCTAGGCAGATAATGACAAATAGGACCCCGATGAACCCCAATTCTTCTCCAATAATAGCAATAATGAAGTCTGTATGAGGTTCAGGTAGAAAACCTGCTTTCTCAATACTTTGACCTAATCCCTTACCCGTAAATCCTCCTGAAGCAATAGCAATATAAGAATTCACCAATTGTTTTCCTGCACCTTGTTGTATCGAAAATGGATCATAAGCAGCCTGAAAACGATCAGATTGGACATTTGAAATCATAAACGTAAACATTAAAGTGACTGCGATTAATGACAAAATAAGCAGCGTAATAATATGTTTAGCACGAATTCCTGAACAAATAATAATGGTTCCAGCTACTCCAGCAATAATCATGGCTGTCCCCAAATCGGGTTGTGCTTCAACAAGGATAAAAATGACGCAAATAAGAATTAATGGCGGTAATACGGACGTTTTAAAATTAGATATAAAGGCTTGTTTTTTGGCAAAGACGGAAGCCAAGTAAACAATAACGGTCAGTTTTGCCATTTCAGAAGGCTGAATATTAAACCCACCAAGCGCAAACCAAGATTGAGCATTGTTCGAAGTATGACCTACCACAAATAATAAGATTAGAAAAAATATGGTGATAAGCGTGATCGGTTTAACGAATTTCATATAAATTTTATATGGAATAATCATGCCCACTAAACCGGCAAATATTCCTAAACAACTCCATATCAATTGCCTTTGAAAAAAATAAGCACTTGTGCGTTCATATCTTGAAACTGAGACAACCATACTTGCACTGTAAACCATAATCAAGCCAAGGCCTAACAACATGCAGATTGTTACAATTAATGAATACTCATAATGACGAAATAATTTCTTTAACATGGTGATCACCTATTCATCTATTTAATTAGATAAAATAAAATTTCAGTCAGTAGGGTTCTTCATCCCCATCTAATTGATAGTTCAACCTATTAGGCTGTTTCAGACCGTTCCCCCACCTAAAACCTTTAAACTCTTAGATTCTTTGTGAGTCGTTCGTCTACCCAATTGGCTCAAATGAAACTTTTCCCGTTCATTGGATAAATATTTGATTATGTATGTCACTTCAAATCCATATCCTTAAATAGATCAATTGTCAGCCTTCATTGATACAAAAAAACCCAAACCATCAATCATCAAAGGAAGATAGTTTGAGCCTTATTTATTTATTTTTCGTTGAAGCCTCATGTAATGCAGATAATTGTCTTTCTAACGATTCAAGTAATGCTCTACCCTCTTCGGCTTGAATGAGACCTAATCTAACAGCAAAATCAATTTCTCTTGAAAGGCCGAACATCTGCGTGTCCAAAACTTCCTCGTAAAGAGGACATTGTGGCATGGTCAGGTTTTCCATTTGGACTTCAATAAGTTTTAGGATCTTATGTGCATCAGCTTTCAATAATTTAAAAGCTATTTCACGATGGCCTGCTGCCATTTCAGTAGACATTTGATCCCCTCCATCTCAATCACCAAGTTAAATTCATCTTACCTTTAACTTGGAGAAAAATCAAGATTTATTCACAAGTTTGATTCAGTTGGGACATTTATCCCACCTTAACGGGCAAGTATTGACCCCCACTAATAGGGGTTTCACTTTTATCCTGTTTAAATGAATTTCTCTATTTAGAATATCCCCATAAAGGAACGGTTATATTAATTTATAAAACAGCATGATAAATGGGATTCTTAAATGACTTTTTCTTAACTAAATGGTCTCTACCTATGTGCATGACCTGAAAGGAATATTTAATATGAAAATAAAAATCATCTTCATTTTTTTTCTAAGTCTAGCGATTGTTTCAGGATGTTCATTTCATTCACAGACAGAAGAACAAGATTTTCTTAAGAGAGATTCGACAAATCAACCTAAAGTTCATCAAATGAACCAAAGCATTGACTACCCTTCTAAAACAATGTCTAACCAAGATATCGCTAGAAGGCTAGTCCACCTTGCTGAACAAACCCCTGAAGTAAAAAGTGCTACCGCTTTAATCGTAGGGAAATATGCTGTTGTCGGTTTAACATTAGACAAACATCTTGATCGAACACGTGTAGGTACTGTAAAATACACCGTTTCACAAGCCATAAAAAATGACCCATACGGAGCAAATGCTGTTATAACGAGCAATCCTGATGTTATAGAACGTCTAAGAGAAATCGGTCAAGCCTTTAAACATGGACGACCTATTTCTGGAATAGCAAATGAATTAGCCGATGTTGTCGAAAGAGTGATACCAGAGTTTACGAAGAATGTGAAAGATAATCAAAACGAAAATAAACCAAGTAAATTAAACCAAAAAACTAATAAACACCAAGTTCCCGCACAAAGACAAAAAGATGAACAGCGTCCTAGAAATCATCATCAAAAAGAAAAAATCGAAAATCAACAAAAAGAAGAAATACACCAATCATAAAGTGATCTTTAATCAGCGGGGGCGTTCTCCCCTACTGGTTATCAGTTAAAACAACCGGACTTTTTCGGGCTAGAATCTCTCGCCTTTCGACTCCCCTTTTCTTAGGTTGGGGGCTTCCTGTTAAGTGAGATGAACGTAGTGGGCAAATGTTAATACTTATATACTCTCTAATTTCTTTCGTAAGAGGCTAAACGACTAACGTGAGAAATCATTCGTTTAATGGTATACTGATGTCACTTTCCTTTTTAATCATTCTTAGTGTGAAAATTTGTTTAAAGAAAAGAGGTGACTTCTGCAAAGTCCTCATGGAACATTGCAGCTGCCATTATGCTCGTAAAATGTATTATATGTGAAAAAAAAGTTATGTTAGATGATGATTCGCCTCTTGCTAAAAGATTAAGAAATCGCCCGATCCATACCTATACTTGCGATGAATGCTACAAACGAATTGGTGAAAGAACGCGTGAAAGATGGGCAACAGGAAAATTTACCTTACATTTACCTTCATTGAATAAAAAATCAAACTAACTCTTATGATGAGATAACCGTCCATAATAATGAAACCTGTCCAATCTTATTTTTAAAAAAACATTTAAAAAGCCATGCTACGATTAGCATGGCTTTTTAATGTTTCATTTATTATTTAGAAATTTTATTTCTTTTTCCTGCGCGTTCACGTTCAGCTTTATTAAGAATTTTTTTACGCATTCTAACGTTATCTGGTGTAATTTCACAATATTCATCATCATTCAAATAAGCAAGAGAGTCTTCCAAAGACAATTTTCTTGATGATTTTAACGTTGTTGTTTGATCTTTCGTTGATGAACGCACGTTGGTTTGTTGTTTGGCTTTTGTCACATTAACTGTTAAATCATTTTCACGGTTATGTTCACCAACAATCATACCTTCGTACACTTGAGTACCAGGATCAACGAACATGACCCCACGATCTTCTAGTTGACCCAAAGCATATGCTGTTGTTTGACCTGTTTCCATGGCCACAAGTACACCTTGACGGCGTCCACCTATAATTTCTTTCACCATTGGACTAAAGTGATCAAAACTATGGTTCATAATACCATACCCACGTGTTTCAGTTAAGAAATCACGACGATAACCAATAAGTCCACGTGATGGTATCATAAACTCTAGACGACTTTGTCCGCCTTCTTGTTGTTCCATGTTCAAAAGTTCTGCTTTTCGCTTACCTAGTGATTCAATAACGGATCCTACATGTTCTTCAGGGACATCAATTTGGACACGTTCGAATGGTTCACATTGGACACCATCAACTTCTTTAATAATAACCTGAGGTTTAGATACGGCAAGTTCATAACCTTCACGGCGCATATTTTCAATAAGAATAGACAAGTGTAATTCCCCACGACCGGCAACGATCCATTGATCTGGAGATTCAGTGTTTTCCACCTTCAAACTAACATCGCGTTCCATTTCAGCTTTAAGTCTTTCATCTAATTTACGACTTGTAATATATTTACCTTCTCGACCTGCAAACGGGCTTGTATTAACAACAAAGGTCATTTGCAAGGTTGGTTCATCAATTTTTAACACTGGAAGAGGATCAATATCATTAACATTATTAATGGTATCTCCTATATTAATATCTTCAACTCCAGTAATGGCGATAATATCTCCAGCCACAGCTTCTTCGATTTCAACACGTTTCAAAGCAAAATAGCCAAACAATTTTGTGACTCTAAAGTTTTCAACAGAACCATCTGCTTTAACAAGGGCAGCTTGTTCACCGACTTTAATTTTACCTCTATAGATGCGGCCAATTCCGATTCGTCCAACATAATCGTTATAATCAAGCATGGTCACTTGAAACTGAAGACTTTCATCACGATTATCAACAGGTGCTGGAACATGTTCAAGAATCGTATCAAAAACGACGGTCATATCTTGATCAACATGTTCTGGATCAAGACCAGCCACTCCATTAATCGCCGATGTATAGACAACTGGAAATTCAAGTTGATCTTCATCAGCACCAAGATCAATAAATAAATCGATTACTTCATCAATGACCGCTTCTGGCCGTGCCATTGGTTTATCGATTTTATTCACCACAACAATTGGTTTTAATTTCTGTTCTAAAGCTTTTTTTAATACAAAGCGCGTTTGCGGCATACAACCTTCATAAGCATCAACAAGAAGAAGAACGCCATCTACCATTTTCATAATACGTTCAACTTCGCCGCCAAAATCAGCATGCCCGGGAGTATCGACGATATTTATTTTAGAGTCCTTATAACTTAAACTCGTATTCTTAGCTAAGATCGTAATCCCACGTTCTCTCTCAATATCATTTGAGTCCATTGCTCTTTCATTTACATGCTGATTATCGCGAAACGTTCCAGATTGCATTAACAACTTATCAACAAGAGTTGTTTTACCATGGTCAACGTGTGCAATAATGGCAATATTTCGTAATTCGTTTCTCAATTTGGTCATTTTATATTAACTCTCCTCATCGTTACACTAAACTACAAAATTATAACACATAATACAATGATTTAATAGTTAAATAAAAAAAACATAACGTAAATTAATTTTTACAGCTCATGATATGTCTGGAAACTTGTATGTTAAGGGGCTCGTCACTATTGAACATTTTGTTTTTAGCAAGGCTTTAGCCTTTGCCTACTCGTCAAAAACAATTAGGCACAATCTCTTTGAAAAGAAAAAAATCAAAAAATCCTCAATAGTTATTGTTATCCCCTTTTCTTCAATAATTAAACATTAGAAAATATTATATGTATTCATTATACCCCAGTAAAAAACCTTCCATAAAGGAAGGTACCTTTTTTAAGCCTCTAACTGAACCATTTCTTGTCTTAGCTTTTCAAGTCTAGCTTTGCAACGTGTGATCTCTTTATCATTTTTGTTTAATATTGCATGGTGTAGTGTTGCCAATTCATAATCAATTTCTAACTTAACCACTGGAATTCTTTTTTCAGCATCATTTCGTTTTAATGTTTGAATGACCTGCTTCATGGTAACCTACACATCCTTTTAATAATATATTTTTTATTATATGGATAAACCCAGGTCTAACTAAATCTTCTGACATATCAAAGGGGGTATGTAACATAGTATGTTGATTTGAGTTGTTATGCAACAACTATTAAACGACTTGTTACGGTTATTCCCTTGATTTTGTGATCATTAAACATTTTTCTAAAATAGATGCATATTTCTTTTTTTCTGTTATGATATCAATGATGAATATTATTGACGCCGAAGCTAACATTGGATATCATATGTTGAATTCATTTTACATACATTAAACATGTACGTGTTGTTTATTAAAGTACAATGAAGGTTAAAATATAGCGAAGCTGCAATTAGTTAATAGTTAATCATAGAACGTCTTCTGTTTCTAAATCGGCTAAAAGTATTTTCATCCCTGCAGTTTCTTTAAGGAGTGTCATAATTGCCTATAAGTTTTAAAGGATTTGAAGAGCGAGATTTTAATGTCTTTAAAATCCAAGGGCTTGAGCCTAGAATGGCCGCTATTCAAAACATCATACAACCTAAATTCGAGCAGTTAGCGGACGATATAACCCCCTTCCTTTCAGATATTACAAGTGACGAGATAATTCCTCATATTGCTAAACACGCTAGAAGAACAGTAAATCCACCAGAGGATACATGGATCGCGTTTGCAAATAGTCGTAGAGGGTATAAAAAACATCCTCATTTTCAAATTGGTGTGTGGGAAACTCACGTGTTTGTTTGGTTTGCTGTTATTTACGAGTCACCGATTAAAGTTTCATTTTCTAATAGACTAATTGACCAAATTGATGACCTTTATAGACATATCCCTGACAATTTTAGTTGGTCAGTGGATCACACAAAACCAGCTGTCCTACATCAAGGTGATATGAATAAAAGTCAACTTCAGATGATGATAGAACGATTAGGTTCAATAAAGAAAGCAGAACTTCTTTGTGGTATGATGCTGCCTAAGAATGAAGTGATCGCGTTATCTGGTGAACAATTCATAAAAAAATGTGAAACCACGTTTCGGAAATTAATCCCTTTATACAAAGTAGCTAAAACATGTGAAGCGCTTGTTTAATCACCTTTTTTGAACTAATTGATAGTTTAAACTTATGATCAAAACAGCGAGATTATGTATGTTATTTGTTAGTCATTTAAAAGGATTAAGATTAAGTCATCTACTGATTTTATATAAAAGGACGTTTTTTACAAACAATGTTTTTTTAGTTGACTAAGAAACTGTCCACTATTAGGTCAGTATACAAAATCTTCTTAATAAATTGAAATGAGGTGCTAATGATTGAATCAAAACGAAACACCCTTATTTACCGGACTTCTTAATTATACAAAAGAATCACCAACACAATTTCATATACCTGGACATAAAAGAGGAAAAGGTATGGATCCAGAATTCAGACATTTTATCGGTGAAAATGCCTTATCTATTGATCTAATAAATATCGCTCCACTTGATGATTTGCATCAGCCACATGGCATGATAAAACAAGCTGAAGAACTAGCCGCAAAGGCATTTGGTGCTGATGCTACTTTTTTCTCTGTTCAAGGTACGAGCGGACCTATTATTGCCATGGTGATGAGTGTATGTTCACCAGGAGATAAGCTATTTGTCCCTCGGAACGTACATAAGTCTGTCATTTCGGCTATTATTTTTTCAGGTGCGATACCGGTTTTTATTTATCCAGAAATTGATCATGAGCTCGGTATTGCACATGGAATAACAACTGATTCCGTTCAAAAGGCTATTGCACAACATCCCGATGCAAAAGCACTTCTTGTCATTAATCCAACCTACTTTGGAATTGTTTCAGATCTAGAGGCGATTGTTGAACTAGCACATGAACATCATCTTCCCGTTCTTGTTGATGAGGCGCATGGCGTTCATATCCATTTCCATGATTCACTACCTAAGTCTGCCATGCAAGCAGGTGCCGATATGGCTGCTACAAGCGTTCACAAATTAGGTGGTTCTCTTACACAAAGTTCCGTTTTAAACGTAAAAGAAGGGCTTGTATCAGTTGGAAGAGTGCAATCGATATTAAGTATGCTCACGACAACCTCGACGTCTTACTTGTTACTCGCTTCACTGGACGTTGCGAGAAGATACCTTATGACGAATGGTTATCAAGAACTTTCACGCATCATTCAATTATCAAATGAAACACGTGAAAAAATTAATACTATTAAAGGTCTGTATTGCGTAGGAAAAGAAATTTTAGGTACGCAAGCAACGTATGATTTTGATCCTACGAAACTGCTGATTTCCGTAAAACAACTTGGCATTACGGGTTATGAAGCTGAAGGTTGGCTTAGAGAAAATTATCATATTGAGGTAGAGCTATCGGACTTATATAATATCCTATGTATTATTACTCCTGGAGACGACTCCACAACCGTACAAAAATTAGTGAGTGCATGTCAAAACTTAGCTGACATTGTCTATCAAACGTCAAGGCAATCTGGGCATATTCCTAAACAACTTCCCGTCCATGTACCTGAGATGCCCCAATTATCACTTTCGCCTAGAGACGCTTTTTATTCTGAAACAGAAAGTGTCCCATTTTGGGAATCTGAAGGTCGCATTGCGACTGAAATTGTCATGGTATATCCACCAGGAATCCCCATATTTACACCTGGTGAGATTATTACTAAAGAAAATCTGGCTTATATTGAAGAAAACATGGAAGCTGGTCTTCCTGTTCAAGGCCCTGAAGACCCAACACTTAAAAACATTCGAGTCGTAAAAATTATCGAACCCATTCACTAATGAATGGGTTTTTAATTTATATATTTCTGTATTTCTGTATATAGAAAAAAGAGCTATTCCAAAGATGAATTATCTTTAGAATAGCTCTTCTAAATTTTATCCCGCCTTAACGGCGAGTATTGACCCCCACCTCAAGATTCTGTGTATTCAAAGAAGATAGGTTGAAGATCAACTACCCGTAAAGGTCCGATTGGTTCAGGCTTTCCATCAGTAGGGGATGACGCAGGCTAAAGACGCAACGCCTGCACTTACACATCCTGTGCGTCGAAAAACCCCCACTGATGGAAGTTTCACTTTATTTAGCAATATGAATTGGCATGCCTAGTGCTACCTCAGCTGTTTCCATCGTAATTTCACCTAAAGTTGGGTGGGCATGAATCGTAAGCGCAATATCTTCTGCTGTAATCCCCGCTTCAATGGCTAAACCGAGTTCAGCAATCATATCACTCGCTCCTGTACCGACAATTTGAGCACCCAGGATTAATCCATCCTCTTTCCGTGTGATGAGTTTGGTAAATCCTTCAGTTGCATCAAGTGACAATGCACGCCCGTTTGCAGCAAACGGGAATTGCCCAACCTGAACCTCGTAGCCTTGCTCTTTCGCTTCAGACTCAGATAAGCCAACTGTCGCAATTTCAGGTTCGGAGAATACGACCGATGGGATGGCTAAATAGTCTATTTCTGAAGCTTGACCACTGATGGCTTCAGCAGCGACCTTAGCTTCATATGAGGCTTTGTGAGCAAGTGCTGGACCTGCCACAACATCTCCAATAGCAAAAATGTGACTGACGTTTGTCCTACCTTGTTTGTCTACTTTGATCAAACCTCGTTCCGTCATTTCAACACCAGCCATATCAAGACCAAGATCTGCCGTATTCGGTTTACGTCCTACTGTTACAAGAAGATAATCTGCGTCGATTTTTACTTCTTCACCCTTAATTTCGGCTGTTACTGTGACGCCATTAGGTGATTCAACGACACCTTGTGCAAGGGCTTCGGTATGAATGACAACCCCTTTTTTCTTAAGATTCTTTTTAACTATCGCGGTCAATTTTTTCTCAAAGAGAGGAAGAATAGATTTACTTCCCTCCAAGATGACAACTTCTGTTCCAAATCCTGCAAAGGCCGTACTAAGCTCAACGCCTATATAGCCCCCACCAATAACGACAATCTTGTTTGGGCGCTCTTTAATAGCCAAAGCACCTGTCGATGATAGAACACGATCACTCCATTTAAAATTTGGAAGTTCAATTGGGCTAGAACCTGTTGCGATGATACAGTTATTAAATTTATATCGAGTTGATTCATAGCCATGATTTACTCTCACTTCGTCCGGTTCAACAAATAAGGCTTCTCCTTCAACAACCTCAACTTTATTTGCTTTTAATAAACCTGCAACACCTGAAGTGAGTTTACCCACAACAGACCCTTTCCATTCTTGAAGCTTGGCAAAATCAACCGTTACATTTTCTGTTGTTATTCCCATAACTTCAGATTCTTTGGCTTGCTCATAACGATGACTTGCATTTAATAAAGCTTTCGAAGGAATACATCCGACGTTTAGACATACACCGCCAAGATGTTCTTTCTCAATGATGATAACACTTTGTCCTAATTGTGCTGCTCGAATAGCAGCCACATAGCCTCCTGGTCCTGCACCAATAACAACTGTATCTACTTCTGTAGTAAATTCACCAACAACCATTTCTCATCCCTCCATGATTAAGCGTTGTGGATCATTAAGTAATCTCTTTATTTTATTCATCGCATACTGGGCAGTAGCACCATCAATAATACGATGATCAAAACTTAATGATAAGGCAATAACTGGTCTTACGACAACTTCACCATTTTCAACAACGGGTTTCTCTGTTATACGGCCAATTCCTAAGATAGCTACTTCTGGATGATTAATAACTGGGGTAAACCATTGACCGCCAGCAGATCCAATATTGGTAATTGTGCATGTACCACCTTTCATATCACCAGTAGCTAATTTACCTTCCCTTGCCTTTGATGCATAATCGCTAATTTCAGTTGCGAGTTGATACATTGATTTCCGATCGGCATCTTTAATTACTGGGACAAATAAACCTTGGTCTGTATCTGTTGCAATACCAATATTGTAATAATGTTTATAAACCACTACTTCATTTGCATCATCAATTGACGCATTTAGTACCGGAAACTCTTTTAAAGCAGCAACAAGTGCTTTGATAACATATGGTAGATAGGTTAATTTTATGCCTTGTTCAGCAGCTTCACCTTTAAAAGTTTTTCGATGGGCAACGGTTTTACTAACATCGACTTCATCCATTAACGTCACATGCGGTGCCGTCTGTTTTGAATGAACCATCGCTTTTGATATCGCTTTACGAATTCCCTTCAAAGGTTCACGTGTTTCACTTTGTGTTTGATTAAAACTTGGAGTTTGTGTTACAGTTTTTTGTTCGTGAGCCTCGTGATTAGTCTCTGAAGGTGACACTTGTTCTTCAATACCAGCTGGGTGTTCAGGGGTTGATCCATTTTCTAAAAAGTGATCAATATCGTCTTTTAATATTCTTCCGTGATTTCCAGATCCATGAACGTTAGTGATATCAACACCATGATCTCTTGCATATTTCCTTACAGACGGCATCGCTATAACTCGTTTTTGTTCAGAATCCTTGTCCTCTGCCGGGGCAGGACTTTTCACATCGGTAGTTTCAAGCACAGTTTCCGCTTCAGATGCTTCAGACGGTTCTTCACTTTCTTCATAGCCCTCTGCCTCGATCGTCACAACAACTGTCCCTACTTCAACAGTAACACCTTCATCGACTTTAACTTCTAATATTTTACCATCAACAGGAGAAGGAATTTCGACAACGGCTTTATCATTTTGTACTTCCGCTAAAACATCATCTTCCTTTACTTCATCTCCTGGTTTTACGAACCATTTTACAATTTCACCTTCATGAATACCTTCACCAATATCCGGTAACTTAAACTCATAAGCCATTAGGTACTTGGCCCCCTTTTTTCATTCTACATGCTTAAAAATTAGAGTGAATCACAAACAAACATCTAGATTCACTCTCAAAATTTAATAATTTAAAGTGGCTTTTACTTTTTCTATGACATCTTTTTCATTAGGCAACCAAACATTTTCAGCGGCAGCAAATGGGAAAACAGTATCCGGAGCTGTTACACGACCAACTGGCGCTTCCAATGAGAGAATCGCTCGATCATTAATTTCAGCAATAACCGCTGAAGCCACCCCCGCTTGTTTTTGAGCCTCTTGAACAACAACGGCATGATTTGTTTTTTCAATTGACTGAACAATGGTATCGACATCAATTGGATTAACCGTTCTTAGATCAATGACCTCAACATCAATATTTTCTTTAGCTAGAAGTTCAGCTGCCTTCAGTGATGTTTTAACCATAGCACCATATGTAATAATCGTGAGGTCTCCTCCTTCACGTACAACGTTTGCTTTGCCTAGTTCTATCGTATAGGCTTCTTCAGGTACCTCACCTCTGAAAGAACGATATAATTTCATATGTTCTAAAAAGATAACAGGATCGTTATCACGAATGGAAGCGATCAGTAGACCTTTAGCATCATAAGGGGTTGACGGAATAACTACCTTAACTCCTGGTGTTTGATAGAATAGACCTTCAAGACTATCCGCATGGAGTTCAGGGGTTTTGACGCCACCACCGAAAGGAGAGCGAATCGTAATCGGCGCATTATATTTACCACCAGACCGATAACGTAAACGTGCCATTTGTGATGCTACACTATCCATTGCTTCAAACACAAAGCCAAAAAATTGAATCTCCATGACGGGACGGTATTTTTCCATTGCTAAACCTAAGGCAAGACCGCCGATTCCTGACTCAGCTAGAGGGGTGTCAAATACTCTTTCTTCACCAAATTCATCAAATAATCCTTCAGTTGCTCTGAAGACACCACCGTTTTTCCCTACATCTTCACCAAAAACAAGTACATTTTCATCACGTTTGAGCTCAGTACGAAGCGCATCAGTGATAGCTTGAATCATTGTCATTTGCGCCATGGGTTATTTCGACTCCTTCTTGCGGTATTCTTCTAATTGTTCTTGTAAGTTCTGTGGAAGTTTTTCATACATATTATTTATTAAGTCACTAACTTTTTGTTTAGGAATTTGATCCGCTTCTTTTAATGCCTTCTTTATGTCTTCTTTCGCTGTTTCCACAACTTCATTTTCTATTTCTTTAGACCACAAGCCTTTATTCTCTAAATAAGCTCTGAAACGTACGAGAGGGTCTTTTAACTCCCATTCGTTATCTAGATCTTCTGTACGATAACGTGTTGGATCATCCCCTGCCATGGTATGTGGACCATATCGATAGGTTAATGTTTCAATGAGGGTAGGGCCTTCCCCGTTAATGGCACGCTCTCTCGCGTTTTTTGCTGCAGCATAGACAGCTAACGGATCCATTCCATCGACTTGGATACCTTTAATTCCTGCAGCAACGGCTTTCTGGGCTAATGTCTTTGTTGCTGATTGTTTTTCAACAGGAACAGAAATGGCAAAACGATTGTTTTGACTGATAAACACAGCCGGTACATTGAACGCCCCAGCGAAGTTCAATCCTTCATAAAAATCTCCTTGAGAGGTTGCACCATCTCCAAAGTATGTAAAAGCAACATTTCGTTTACCACGTTTTTTTAAGCCAAGAGCAACTCCTGCTGTTTGAGTACATTGAGCTGCAATGATGATCTGTGGCATTAGCGTGTAGACATCATCAGGAATTCTCCCACCTTCAAAGTGTCCTCTTGAATACAAGAACGCTTTTACAAGTGGTAAGCCGTGCCAGACCATTTGAGGAATATCTCGATAAGATGGTAATAACCAATCTTCTTTTTCCATAGCAAATTCACTTGCAAGCATAGAAGCTTCTTGTCCAGCGACTGGTGCATAGAAGCCGAGACGACCTTGGCGGTTTAGTGAAATGGCCCGTTGATCCCATATACGTGTATAGACCATTCTCTTCATTAGTTCTTTTAATTCATCATCTGATAATTGTGGATCCGCACTTTTATTTACAATTTCTCCTTTTTCGTTGAGAATTTGTAGAGTCTCGAATTGTTCTTCAATCGTTTGTTCCAGATTAGTGGTCAATTCTTTCACCTCTTCCTTCCAATAAAAAATGACTTCATGGTTTCGTTTGTTCAAACGTGTTGATTATTCATTCATGATAAACAACAAAACATGTCTAATGGACAGAGTTTGTTTACCTAGATTGACTCATGTTGCATTCGCTATTCTTAATATCATTAATTTATTAACTAACAAGAATAAAAAAACACTTAATGTGAGATATTCAACCATTTTAATGCTTTTTTGGAAACGCATACTTAAATAGAATGGCAAGTTCAGTTTATACTAATTGAATGATTTAAGTCAATTATTAGCGTCAATATTTGTAGTAAATTCACTAATTTACATTCATTGATATAATATTTTATTATCTCTTTTTACCACAGAGACATACTTTGTAATAGGAAACAAATCCACCTCAACGAATAATTAAATCTTTGCCTAACGTAAATGGTAATTAATATTTTTATCTTTTATTCTTCCTTAACATCTACATTGAATTATATGATAGCCATATGTATGATAAGTTATGAGTACTTACCTTACTAAAGATATGCTAAACTAGACCTATAATAGGTTGTTCAAAAAGTCATCAAATGATAAGCTTCGATTCTCGGTGCCTTCTTGTTTTTCCGATCCTCATGTAGCGGATACAAGAGGATCTCTAGCTAAGAACGCTCACGTCCTATGGCTGGCGATTGAAGCTACCACATCACGTGGGATGCCAGTCCAAAAAAACTGGTGCTGCTCTTAGCCTCCGGCGCCCAGGACGGGCTAGTACTGGCGTTTCTTGCAGGATGCCAGCGTACTTAACCAGTAACTTTTTCATTTGTCACCTTTTTGAACACGCACTATAACTTGGTGAATATTGGAATTAGGAGTGTTGAATGTGTTAACAATGGATGATATTGTTCGAGAAGGGAATCCCATTTTAAGAGCTGTGGCAAGTGAAGTCATGATGCCACCGACTCAAGAGGAAAAAGAAACATTGAAAAAAATGCGGGAATTTCTCATAAATAGTCAAGACGATGAAATCGCTGAAAAATATAAATTACGTGCTGGCATAGGACTTGCTGCGCCTCAAATTGGAATAAGCAAACGAATGATCGCTGTCTATATTCCTGAAGAAGACAAAATTCACGATTATACCTTGTTTAATCCCAAAGTTATTAGTCACTCCGTTGAAAACACCTATCTAGAAGGTGGTGAAGGATGTTTATCCGTTGATCGAGAAGTCCCTGGATATGTTCCACGACATGCCAGAGTCAAAGTCAAAGCATATAATATTGATGGGAAAGAGATAACCTTAAAATTAAAAGGACTACCTGCTATTGCCATTCAACATGAAATTGATCATTTAGATGGTATTATGTTTTACGATCATATCAATAAAGCAGATCCTTTTGCTATCCCTGATCATTGTGCTACAAATTAATAAAGTGAAACTTCCATCAGTGGGGTTTTTTCGACGCACAGGGATGTGCTAGTGCAGGCGTTGCGACAGGACGCCTGGTTTTTAGCTTGCGTCATCCCCACTGATGGAAAGCCTGAACCAATCGGACCTTTACGGGCAGTTGATCCCCCACCTATTTTCTTTGAATACTCAAAATCTTGAGGTAGGGGCCAATACTTGCCCGTTAAGGCGGGATAAAAGGGCTACGGTGGTAGCCCTTTTATTAATTTTCGATTAAGTATAAACATAACTACAAAAGTGGGATGCGAGGTCATTTTATTTAATCAAGTAACTTAAAGTAATCCGGCCTTCTCTAACCCAAAAACAATGCCTTCTTGATCGACCGGTTTTGTAACCCAACTTGCTACTTTCTTTGTTTCTTCTTCGGCATTTCCCATGGCTATTCCTTGCCCCACGTAACTTAGCATCTCTCGATCATTTAAACCGTCACCAAAGGCATATGATTGCTCAACATTAAGGTTTAAAAGTTTTAATAGTTGTTTGATCCCATTTGCTTTTGAGCCATCCGAAGGAAGTACATCAACAGAGCACGGATGCCAACGAACAAAATTAAAATCAGGATACATTTCTGGGTAATTCATGTTTTGATCTTCCGTATAGAATAATAGTGCTTGGTAAATCTCATTCTCTTGATGAAAGGCCTGCACATGATCGTTGCTAGGAAAATCTTTAATGCGTAAACTTTTTATTCCTTCTATAACATGCGGATGTTCAATGGACTCCGTCTTCATCGTTTCCTCGTTTTGAAAAATGATGGGATGTTCACAAGCTAATGCTTGTTTTGTCAGATGAAACAACGCTTTTTTGTTTAAGGGATTTTTATAAACAACTTCATTGTTATGAACAACATATTGGCCATTAAAACTGACATATGTATGAATATTTAACTCTTCACGTAGATCTTTAAACATAAATGGAGCTCGTCCCGTTGCAATAGCAGTCACTATGCCTCTATTTTGCAACTCAAAAATCGCTCTTTTTGTCGATTTAGGGATTTTTTTTTCAAAGTCGTAGATGGTTCCATCAATATCAAAGAAAACAATTTTTTCATTTTTCATGTTTCTACTCCTTCCTTTTTCACTCTAGTATTAGAATAACATAGGACACTTATTAAAACGATTTATTTTGTCAAAACTAGAGTATGGATTTAATGATGCGATGAAGGTATTCTTCAATAGGTTTTCTCCCATTCAATGTCTATTCAATTATTATTGACCTCTATCCCTCTTATCTCATTCTGAAACTATGAGGCTCTACCTTTAAGTGCGTGTTCAAAAAGGTGACAAATTAGAAGCAAGAAGATCAAGGTGGAGCTGTTTTGAGGACCGGAATGTAGGTTTTTACTACATGAGGACCGGAAAAACAAGCGGGCGCCGAGATTCGCAGCTTATCATTTGGTGACTTTTTGAACAACCTCTTTAAGATATTTGTTTATTTATACCTTTATAAAGGAATAAATTTCTAGAGGTTGGATAGAAATAATGAAAAAACCTAAGATTTCATTTATAATGGTAAATAGAGCTAGTTCAGTGGACATAAGGAGAGAAAAGAGAATGATTTTTAAAGTATTGTATCAAGCATCAAAAACTGAAGTTCCAATAAGAGAAAATACCCAAACAATGTATATCGAAGGCGAAAACGAAAGTGATGTACGTGAAAAATTAGCAGAGCGACCTTATAATATTGAATTCGTCCAACCTATTAGCGGCGCATTCCTTGAATATGAGAAAAACTCTGACACTTATCAATTGGAGAAGATATAGCTTATGAAATTTGTTAAAAATCATCAAACGGCCGTGTTTTCATTAGGCGGTTTGGGAGAAATAGGTAAAAACACCTATGTTGTTCAATTTCAAGATGAAATAATTGTCATTGATGCAGGTATTAAATTCCCTGAAGATGAACTTTTGGGAATTGACTATGTCATCCCTGACTATTCATATCTTGTAAAAAATGTAGACAAAATAAAAGGGTTGTTTATTACTCACGGCCACGAAGACCATATTGGCGGCGTACCTTATTTATTAAAGCAAATTAACATTCCTATTTATGCTGGAAAACTTGCTGCTGGGTTAATCCGAAATAAACTGGATGAACACGGTCTCTTAAGACAAACGACCATTCACGAGATTGGCGAAGATGATGTCATTAAATTCCAAAAAACGTCTGTTAGTTTCTTTAGAACAACACACAGTATTCCGGATTCCTATGGGATTGTTGTTAAAACACCACCTGGAAATATCGTTCAAACAGGAGATTTTAAATTTGACTTCACACCAGTTGGTGAACCAGCCAATATAACAAAAATGGCCGAAATAGGAAAAGAAGGAGTCCTTTGTCTATTATCAGATAGTACAAATGCGGAAGTTCCTAATTTCACCATGTCAGAACGTCAAGTTGGAGATAATATCTCTGACATTTTTCGTAAGGTAAATGGCAGAATCATTTTTGCTACATTTGCATCTAACATTCATCGTCTTCAACAAGTTGTTGAAGCAGCTGTAGAAAACAATCGAAAAATCGCTGTCTTTGGTCGCAGTATGGAAGCTTCAATTAGCATTGGAGAAGAACTTGGGTATATTAATGCACCCAAAGATACCTTTATCGATCATCAAAGGATTAATCGCTTACCAGATAATCAAGTAACGATCCTATGTACAGGAAGTCAAGGCGAGCCGATGGCGGCTCTTTCTAGAATTGCTAACGGAACACATAGACAAATACAAATCATTCCTGGCGACACGGTTGTGTTTTCATCGTCTCCAATCCCAGGGAACACCGTTAGCGTTAACAAAACAATTAACCAATTGTATCGTGCTGGCGCCTCGGTTATTCATGGCCCACTCAGTAATATCCACACCTCAGGTCATGGAGGACAACAAGAACAAAAATTAATGCTTAGATTGATGAAACCGAAGTTTTTCATGCCGATACACGGTGAATTTAGAATGTTAAAAAAACATACAGAAAGCGCTGCTGACTGCGGGGTGCCATTCGATCACTCTTTTATTATGGATATTGGTGAAGTACTAGCGCTTGATCAGAATTCTGCCCAAATGACTGGTAAAGTTCCTGCTGGCTCCGTCTATATCGATGGAAATGGTATTGGTGATATTGGCAACATTGTCTTACGTGATCGACGCATTCTTTCCGAAGAAGGTCTCGTCATTGTTGTCGTAAGTATTAATATGAAAGACCACCAAATCCTTGCAGGTCCAGATATTATTTCTCGTGGATTTGTTTATATGAGAGAGTCTGGTGATTTAATCAATGACGCCCAATCTCTTCTGAACAAGCATCTGCAAGGCGTTATGGATCGAAAAACATCGCAATGGTCAGAAATTAAAAATGAAATCACGGAAACATTGGCACCATTTCTATATGAAAAAACAAAGCGTAGACCCATGATACTTCCGATCATTATGGAAGTTGATCCTGCATCAGTCTCGTAAATGAAGCTAACTTAGTAACAAAACTAAATAGGAAAAATAGTAAAAAAGCCATTGATCATATTAATGGCTTTTTTATTATTTATCCCGCCTTAACGGGCAAGTATTGACCCCCACCTCAAGATTCTGAGTACTCAAAGAAGATAGGTGGGAGATCGACTGCCCGTAAAGATCCGATTGGTTAAGGCTTTCCATTAGTGGGGGATGACGCAGGCTAAAATCACGACGTCCTGTCACAACGCCTGCACTAGCACATCCTACCCCTATTTCTCTTTTAATTTACGATTTATGACAACGATACGTAATTTTAGTAATAGTAGTGGAATAATCGTAGAGACACCAAGAATAAAAACTATGAGGATGACATCAAAGACGGAATTTACGCTTAATTGCATCGTGGTTTGTAGTTTAATATATGGGTATAAAATATAAGGTAAATGTGATAGACCATAACCCAAAAAAGCAAATAAATATTGGAAAATAACAAATAAGAAAGCAAGAAAGAAATTTGATCTTTTAAAAATAAGTGTAATAGCAAGGAAAAAACTGACCAGTGAAATGAGAAACATCCACGAATAATTTAGTAATGTATCAAAGTGTTGAGGATTGTGTCCTTGAAGACCAAGAAACACAAGTCCACTAACCATAACAATCGGAACACTTAACAATAAAGTGAATTTCCTCATTTCCTCTCGAGCGGCCATCATGCCTTGTTTATGACTATAATAAACCATATAGCTAGAACTAATAAAAATAACGCTTATACCAGCCAATATAACTTCAATCCATATATATGGACTTACAACCAGATTAGTTAATGACAACGTCACTTTGGAACCATCTGATATAATAAATCCCCCTTCACTTATGGCCAAAACAACCGACATTAGAACAGGGATAATTATTGAAATAATACCATTCATGATATCTAGTGCCGCTATTAATCGTTCTCTCTCTGCCTGTAGCTGACTAACTGCAAAAGCAAAACTTCTAAAAATAATGAGCAAAATAATTAATATACCGGGAAATAATAGAGAACTTCCTAAATAATACGAGGTTTCAGGAATGACAACAACGATCCCAGCAAATAACAAGACAAAACATATATGTATAACATCCGATATGGGTGAAATATACCCTTTTAGTGTTTTTATAACAGACTCTTTTTTGCCTCTCACTCTTTCAAAGAAAATATAGAAATTAGCACCAAAATCAATTGAGGCTAAAATTAAATATATAAACATCGTCGTCCAAAGACCAATAAAAATTGATTCTGACACCTTTTCATCACCCTTCTCATCATTGCTGCTCCATTTTTTACTTTATCATGAGAATACAAATAAATCCAATGTCATCCTTTAAGGGGGCATTCTAAACTACCTAAACATCACATAACAAATTGGCTGTCTAAAGCAAGAAGAATAACGATCCAATATCTTTTCGATAAATCAAAAAAAGTATCCCCATCTTCTTTGGCACACACCACCCCATATAAAATATCAGCATATTATTTCAATATATCTTAATTTTAATAGAGATACATTTAATAAAACTAACGAACCTTTTATATTTTTATATCTCTTTTTGAGAAAAAAAAAGACTGTTATCCATAGTATCCTGATAACAGTCTTTTTAAGGATGAGAATGATTTTTCAACTCAAGCCGTATATTTAATTTAAGTATAATTAATTAAACTTTAAGTGTAGCTTGACCAGGTTTCCAGTTAACTGGGCAAAGACCGCCGCTTTGTAAAGCTTGAAGGACACGTAACGTTTCATCAACGCTACGACCAATGTTATTATGATTGACAACGCTATATTGTAATTCACCTTCCGGATTAATAATAAATAATCCACGAAGGGCAATACCTTCTTCTTCGATTAAAATACCATATTTTCTTGCAACCTCTTGATTATGATCAGCAGCTAATGGATAATTGATGTCACCGATACCATTATCTTCAAGAGGCGTTTTAATCCAAGCGAGGTGTGTATGTATCGTATCTGTTGATGCACCAATAACAACCGTGTCTAAATCTTCAAATTGATCATTTGCATCACTCATAGCTGTAATTTCTGTTGGACATACAAAAGTGAAGTCCATAGGATAGAAAAAGAGAACCGTCCATTTACCATTTTTCATATTTTCTTCAAGGCTAACTTTACCAAATGATTTGTCAGGTAATACAGCTTCCATTTCAAAACGAGGCGCTTGCTTTCCTACTAAACGTTCTGTCAATTCCAATCCCTCCTTAATCTTTCCTCATAAATGAGGTTACAAATTACATTATAATACACGCCTAATTTCAAGTCAATTTTAAATAATAATAAATTTAATTAAGGTTTAAAATTCTTAGTTTATCCCTTTTTTTAGACTTTTATACTATGAATTTTCTTGATGAAATATCAATTAAAAAGATTTTTTATCAAACATAAAATTAATATAAATCGTTTAACTCTTAAACGATTTAGTGTTCCTAATTAATACGGCAACAAGATCTTTTGCTGCTGATTATCAGATCTCTTACACCTTATTTATATCATCTCTTTTGGCCATTATGCGGCACTTAGTTTCATCCTCTAGTCCTTTCTATCACCACAATGATTATCTTCATGGTAACATGGTTTTAGATTTTCTTTGTTTAATATGCTCAGGAATTTACACTTCTGGTATAACAATTTTTTTAACACTAACTTGTTTTATTTGATTGCCGTTGACACTTAATACTTCAAGTAATAATTCGTCTGTTGTAATAACTGTTCCTTCATCGATATCCGATTGTTTTGAGAGAATAAAGCCTCCTATGGTATCAAACTCTTCGTGTTCCAAATTAGTATCAAACAAACGATTTAGTTCATCCACGAGCATTTTACCATCAATAATATATTCATCTTGATTTTTCTTTCTCATAATAGGCTTTTCATCATCATCAAACTCATCCCGTATTTCGCCGACAATTTCTTCTAGAATATCCTCAACTGTAACAAGTCCCGACGTTCCACCATACTCATCAAACAGGATCGCTATATGAGTATGTTCTTTTTGCATTTTCAAAAGAAGTTGTTTAATTGGTATCGACTCTAACACCGTAATCACCGGTCTCACCATCTCATCTAATTGAGCCATCGAATCAAAATTAACACGCAGTAGGGATTTAATATGGATAAAACCAACGATATGATCTTTATCTTCTCTTACAACGGGATAGCGAGTATATTTCTGTTCTAACATCGTTTCTATTGCTTCATCTAACGGATGATCCATGAAAATACACGCCATTTCAGTTCGGGGGACCATGATCTCTCGAGCAATACGATCATCAAATTCAAAAATACGATTAACATAGCGATATTCAGCCTGATTGATTTCTCCGCCTTTATAGCTTTCTGAAAGCAAATAACGGATATCTGCCTCACTATGTATATCGCCTGCTCCATTCATTGGAGCAACTCCAAATAACTTAGATACAAGAAATGAGCATTTATTTAAGAACCAAATAAACGGAAATAAAAGATAATAAAAAAAGATAAGCGGCCTTGCTGCTAACAAAGTAACCTTTTCTGAACTCTGGATGGCAAAGGTTTTGGGCGTCAATTCACCCAGAACAACATTCACAATTGTAATTACAAGAAAGGCGATAATCGTAGAAAGCATAGCTGATACATTTGACCCTAGTGGTATGTAGCCTACTATTTCATGTATGTAATGTCCTACAGCCGGCTCCCCTAACCACCCTATACCAAGAGATGTCATCGTAATGCCTAATTGAGTGGCTGAAAGATATGTATCCATATGCTCGATCACACGTTTGGCAGCAAGCGCCTTTTTATCTCCTGTTTCCGCTAGTGTATCGATTTTAATTTTTCTTACTCTAACAATGGCAAATTCTGTCGCGACGAAAAAAGCAGTGATAATAATAAGTAAGATTAAAATGATGAGTTGTAAAATCAAAAAGAATCATCCTTTCACTAATCTTTTTCGTCTCATGACACTTTTTTAGTTTCCCACGGTAGGAAAATTCTATGCTGACAAAAATTTAATATAGCCTGTTACAATGTTAATAGCCTTATCCAACGCTTCTTCGTCCGGTTTTAAGGTTGATGAATGAAGACCAGATTCGGAGTTAACGCCAAGCCAAAACATAAACCCAGGGATATCCTTTAAGAAATACCCAAAATCTTCACCCGTCATGGCCTCTGAACATATCACGAACTCATGATTTTCTTTTTGGCAATATTGAAGGAAAGATTCAGTTCTATTGGGATCATTATAAACTTGATAGTAATTCGAACCATAATCAATTTCAGCTTGACAACTGAAGCTTTTCTCAATGCCGCTGACCTGATTTTCTATTTCATGTTTGACAATCTTCATAGTTTCAGGACTTAAAGCACGAATCGTTCCTTCTACTCTTGCTTGTTCAGCGATGATATTTTGTTTTGTACCACCTGTTATTTTCCCTATAGTAATGACCGCTGAATCTAGAGGATTGACTCGTCTTGAAACAATAGACTGTAATTGAGTTACAAAATGACTAGCCGCAACGACCATGTCATTTGACAGATGCGGATAGGCAGCGTGTCCACCTTTGCCTTTAAAATCAATAAATAGTTCTGAAGTATTAGCGAATAGTAAGCCTTTTCGTATCGCTACCACCCCGGTTTGATACTCTGGTGCGACATGTAATCCAAAAATAACGTCAGGCTTCCATTTTTTGAATTCATTACTCTGCATCATAGGCAAAGCTCCCCCAGGTCCTTCCTCTGCAGGCTGAAAGATAAAGACTACATCATCTCGAATTGGATTTCTTGCTATTTCTTCTAGAGCCCCTAAAGCAATTGTCATATGAAAATCATGTCCACATGCATGCATATTTCCTTCATGCTCAGATTTAAACGCATATCCTGTTTCTTCTTGGATCGGTAAACCATCGATATCCGAACGAAAACCGATCACTTGTTTTGAATTTGTTCCTTTTACTTTGACTAATATTCCAGTTTTCCACGTTTGAATCATCAGATTATCTTGAGGAAATTGCTTTATTCGGTCTAATAGAAAAGCTTGTGTTTTAAATTCTTGAAATCCAAGCTCTGGGATTCGATGTAATTGACGTCTAACGGTAATCGTGTCCATATCTCTTTATTTCCCTTCTTAACAATTTATTTAAACCTTTATTCATCTTAACTTTCTATACGAAATGAATGAAATGACCTTTGTACAAGATTCACTCTGATAACGATACTTCTCTAAAAAACTTTTGATATGTAAAGAAAACTTGCCTACCCGCCAGCCTGTAAGGCGCTAGAACAGAGGCTTAGAATGTGTCACTACGGCTTTGCCTTCGCGACAACTCGATGCTTAATCGAAGAAGATTATGCTAGTTGCACTTATACTTTATACCTTAAATTTTTTATACTTAAGTGTAAAAAAGAACAACATAGTTTTCACTAATGTTGCCCTTTTTATGTTAAACCGCCAAATTATAATTCACGTAATTCTTGCATAATTTCTGTTTTTGAACGGGTTTGATCATCTATCGTCTTAATGATTTTAGCTGGGATACCTGCAACAACCGTGTTAGCTGGAACATCTTTTGTTACCACTGCACCAGCAGCAATTACTGCATTCTTACCAACATGTACGCCTTCTAAAACAACCGCATTTGCACCAATAAGGACATCATCCTCAATAATGACTGGTTTTGCAGATGGTGGTTCAACGACTCCGGCTAAAACAGTACCTGCGCCAATATGGCAATTTTTCCCTACAGTTGCTCTTCCGCCAAGAACAGCGTTCATATCAATCATGGTTCCTTCGCCCACTACAGCACCAATATTGATGACCGCCCCCATCATAATCACCGCATTCTTACCTATCTCCACTTTTTCACGAATGAGTGCACCTGGTTCAATTCTCGCTTGGACCTCTTTCATGTTTAATAACGGTACGGCAGAATGACGGCGATCATTTTCAATAACATAATCCACTATTTTATCTTTGTATGTTTCAAGGTCTTCTTTAACAAGTTTCCAATCGCCAAAGATCACACCCGTGTCACCTGAAATAAATGTTTTTATTTCATCGTGAAAAGAAACTTGGCTAAGATCACCTTTTATATGTACTTTAACAGGGGTTTTTTTCTCACTTTTTTGCAAAAAAGAAATAATTTCATGTGCATCCATTTGTTCCATTAATCTATTCCTCCTACTAAAACTAGACTTCTTTGTTATCGTAACGAATTTTAATGTAAATGTCTATGGAAATCCTTTTTTCATCATAAGAAAAAAATCTACCCTAATCATTTTGAGTAGATTTAATCTTGTCGTTTTAGTATTTGTTTTTAATCATAAACTATTCGGCTAAAGGCTCGGTGTCTCTTGGTAGAAATAAGGGGCGTTTTTGTATCGCAAACAAATGATTGACATATCTTAATATAGAACTTCTAGTTAATATGCCCATAAATTCGCCGTCATGGTTTTCAATGCATAAAAAGGTGTGATGAATGCACATTTTTAGCGCATCTTGAAATGTATGGTCGATTCGTAAAATAGGTGGATTTGCATTCATGACATCAGCAACTTTATAACTTCGTAAATGTTCAAATTCAAATCTCTCAAGTCCTAATATATTGTCCAAAATAATCGTCTTACTAATGATTCCCTTTAATCTATACATTTGGTCAAGTACAGGGATAGCTGAATATCCGGTTTTCACCAATACCAATAAGGCATGTTCGAGAGGATTATCTGTTTGAACATTTGCCACTTCATCAACTGGAATGAGACATTTTATGATATTTCCTTTTAAAATTGAGTGAAATGAAGATTGTAACATAAAACCAACTCCTCAAATGTAAGCGCTTCACATTTTTATTTTACTCTTAATTTATTAAAAATAAAACCATTTTCAACCCATGTATTTTAAGTTATTTGTAAAGTGAACATATCGCCCATCATGTGTTATACTTATTCGTATTAAAAAAGTTAAGAGGTTATTATGAATAGAAAACACATTTTAATTTTAGACGGAATGGCTTTATTATTTCGAAGTTTCTTTGCAACATCCTTTACCGGACAATTTATGCGCAATCAAGCGGGGGTTCCGACAAACGCCATTTACGGGTTTTTGAAACATCTTACACTTGCAAATAAACAATTTTGCCCAGACACTATCCTTTGTTGCTGGGATTTAGGTGGAAAGACATTTAGACACAAACTTTTCCCACAATATAAAGCGAACCGTGACGAACCTCCATTAGAACTAATTCCCCAATTCCAACTAGTTAAACATATTGTTCAAGCTTTGGGAATAGAAAATATTAGCTATCCAGGATACGAAGCGGATGATTGTATAGGGACATTAAGTACTCGATTAAGTAAAGATCATAAGGTTAATATTCTAACCGGGGACCAAGACTTGCTGCAACTAATTAATCAAAACACGCATGTGACCTTATTAAAAAAGGGTTATGGAAATTATCAAGTCTTTAATCAAGAATTACTGGAACTTGAATGGGGTATTACACCGAAGCAAGTGATTGATCTAAAGGCATTAATGGGAGATTCAGCAGATAACTACCCTGGAGTAAAAGGAATTGGGAAAAAAACAGCCGAGCGCTTATTAAAGGATTACACTTCAATCGAACAAATTATTGAAAACTTGGCGGATTTACCTCGTGGCGTACAGACAAAAATTAAAAATGATCTTGACATGTTACATTTATCTAGGAAGCTTGCAACCATTTTTTGTCATGTTCCTTTACCAATTGATTCTTCCTTAGCACCATGGAAACCAAAATACGATGTGATTCATCGTTCATTTCAAGAATTAGGCTGTTCTCATTTAACGTCACTTGTTAGATAGATACTCATAATTGAAAAAACCAGAAGAATAATCGTCACGATTTTCTTCTGGTCTATTTATTATCTCTATTCTTGATATAATTGACTTTTCATTAAAAGGGATTAACTTGTCCTATTTTTCTTGGTTCTTTAGAGCCGTTTGGCCATAAAAGAATCCTCCTACTGATGAAACAGCTTATATGAATATGGCTAAAATTTTATAAATAATTGCTGCTAGTAAAGCGGTTATCGGCAACGTGATGATCCAAGTAATGACGATATTGATCGCCATACCCCAATTAACATTTTTTACTCGTTCAGCTGATCCTACACCCATAATAGATGATGAAATAACATGCGTTGAGCTAACAGGTAAATGAAGGAAGGTAAAACCAAAAATAATACCTGAAGAAGCTAAGTCTGCCGCTGCACCATTAATTGGTTTGATCTTCATAATTTTGGTTCCAACCGTTTTAACGATTTTCCATCCTCCGATAGATGTTCCAGTAGCCATTGCTACAGCTGATGCAAATCGAACCCATATAGGGATTTCCATCGATGCATGATAGTGTGCTGCAACTAAAGCTAATGTAATAATGCCCATCGCTTTCTGAGCATCGTTTGTTCCATGCGTAAACGATTGCAGAGCTGCCGTGAAAATTTGAAAAATCCGAAACCCACGATTGGTTTTAGATAAACCTGAATTTTTGAAAATCACCATGAAAAGTTTCATAATACAAAAACCAATAGCTAGTGCCGTAATCGGAGAAATAATGAGTGCTTCAATTATACCTATAAAACCTGCGTAATTTAAGGCATTAAAACCTAAAGCAGCTATTCCTGCACCCGCTAGTGACCCAACGATAGCATGCGACGAACTACTCGGGATTCCGAGAAGCCATGTTAATAAGTTCCAAACAATTGCTGAAATTAAAGCTGCTAAAACAATGACCGAACCAACTGCACCATCATTTAATGTAAAGGGATTGACGATTCCTTTTCCGATCGTCTCTGCCACACCTGTAAACGTCAGAGCCCCTAAAAAGTTCATTGATGCTGCAAGAAGAATAGCCACACGTGGACGCAGGGCACGCGTTGAAACGGACGTAGCAATGGTATTCGCCGTGTCATGGAAACCATTAATAAAATCAAAAGCTAAAGCAAAAATCACAATAAGTAAAGTTAAGACTAACAAGCTATCCATAGGTAAAACTCCCTTTAAGCGTTTCTCATAATAATTGTTTCAAGTGTGTTTGCCACGTCTTCACAGCTATCAGCAATTTCTTCTAACATTTCATAGAGTTCTTTATATTGGATAATTTTAATCGGATCTTTTTCTGTTTTAAATAGATTGCGAATACTTTGACCAAGCAACTCATCACATTCAGATTCTACGTCATTTATTTTAATGACATGGCTACGAATACTTGGTAATTTCTTTTTATTAAGTAAGGTTGTCGCTTGGGCAACTTCTTTTGTTGCTTCAAATAACATATCGACGAATTTAATCATATAGTCATCTGATTGTGTTAATCCGTATATTTCCATTCTAGTTGACCATTGTTCAAATCCATCTAATACATCATCCATTTTCATCGCTAATTCCAAAATATCTTCTCTTTCAAGTGGCGTTATAAAGGTTTTGTTCAATGCAACAATTAACTCATGCATGTAAGCATCGCCTTTTTTTTCATACGTTTTCATTGTTTTCGAAAATTCTTGCAAATCATCGAGATTTTTAATTTTGAAATCGACAAAATATTTGGCTGACTCTTCAAGATTCAATGCAATCGTTGAAAGCATATTTAAGAACTTATCGTTTTTTGCCGGAAATAACATACTTCATACCACCTTATAATATTAATAATACTTTCCAAACCATTCTAATTATAGAATAACCAAACCCTTAATCCAATAAAAGAAAACAACCAGCCTTTTCATTTTATTAAACCAGCGCTTAATTTACAATGGATTTTCAAAAGCTTAACAATATCTTTACAAATAACAACATTATTTTCACTACCTTTTTCATTATAGAAGTTGTTAAAAAGTCACCATTGTCACCTTTTTGAACACGCACTTTTAGTTAATTCTTATAATACCCCAAAAACGAATTTTTACTTGTATAAATCTAACCTATGTATAATTTAAAAGTTCGTCAACACATTTTCGTTATAAAACTTTTTTTATTGAAATTGACACCTGTGTCATTTATAATAACGACATAGGTGTCATTTTAATAAATGGAGGTTTTTTATTATGAATCAATCATCATCTTCATCTTTATTTAAGAATAAATCGTATGTCTTTCTCATTAGTGCACAAGTTATTTCTAATATTGGTGATTGGCTTCACATCCTTGCCTTGTTAACCTTAGTCGGCCTAAAATGGCACGCTTCTCCTCTTGCCATGACCGGAACAATGCTTTGTCTTACTGTCCCTGCCGTTCTTTTTGGCCCAATAGCAGGTGTCGTTGTTGACCGAATTGATCGAAAACATATGATGATTGTTTCTGATATTTGTAGAGCCTTTATTGTTTTAGGTATCGCATTTTCAAGCCACTTATGGCAGGTCTATGTCCTATTATGCCTCCTTGCTCTATTTTCTGATCTGTTTAATCCAGCCGAAAGCGCCAAAATCAAGGAAATTGTATCCGAAGAACATCTTCAACAAGCTGTTGCTTATAGCGGAGTCATTAACAATGGAGCCAAAATTATTGGACCAATGATCAGTGGAATCGTTGTTTCGCTGATGGGAATTAAAGGAGCTTTTTATCTTGATGCCTTGTCTTTTATCCTTTCTGCTCTTCTTTTAATTGGTTTGCCTAAAACTCCTAAAGTGATTTTAGAAGAAAGGAAAACACAAAACCATCAACAAAAAAAGAGCTTTTTCAAAGATTTAATAGATGGCCTTTCCTTCATTAAACAATCACCCATATTATTTTTGGGTTTATTGATACTATCTTTTGTTTTCTTTGCCTTGCAAATTTCTGATTCTCAATCAATTGTTTTATTTAGAGAAATCCCACATCTTCCAGTTCATTTAATAGGAACTTGTATGGCCGCAAGCGGCGCCGGTATGTTAATTTCTTCATTAATATTAAGTAAAATTAACCTTGGAAGTCGTCTCATCACGCTTGCAATAAGTCCTATTATTGTTGGCGGTGGCCTTTTCTCTGCTGGTTGGTTTGTTCATCTACCACTATCAATCATTAATATACTTTACCCAATCATCTTTATTTTTGTTGGTCTCGCTATGGGTATGGCTATCATCCCTTTTCAAGTTCTTACTCAAAAGTTGACCCCCTCTTCATATACGGGTCGTATCTTTGGTACAATCAATAGTGTATCGACATTATTTACGATATTAGGCATGCTAACAGGTGGGTTGTTATCAGAATGGATGGGAGGAATCCGTACATTTCTCGCATCTGGCACGTTACTTATCATAATTGGACTTCTTGTTACGATTTTCTATAGAGTCATTGAAAGAAGGGATAAAATTGGCACCAAAAGTGTCGAAGGAACACATCAATCAGCGAAGGGCTGACATCCTAGAAGCCGCTAAGCAAGTTTTTTGTAAAAAGGGGTTTGAACCGACAACGATGAAAGATGTTGTGGATGCATCAGGGATGAGCCGTGGTGGTGTATATCAATATTTTCCAAATACAGAAGAAATGATGAGAGCGATATTAGAAGATGGGATGATTGAATTTAATCATCATTTATCCAATTTGCTTTCTCGGCATGAACAGGTATGGCATGCAATAAACGAGTATATCGATCTTCATAAGAATGCACCTTCTGATCATTTTGGCATTGTTACTTATGAATACTTTGTGACGTGTTGGAGAAATCATGAAAGACGAAATTACCTACAACATCGTTATTCTTTTGGTATAAATTATTTTATACAGTTCATACAAACAGGTGTAGATCGTGGCCAATTCAAACCTTTACAACCTGTATCCGTCATTGCAAAATTTATGATGAACGTATTAGACGGTCTTCTTTTAGAACAATCACTAGTTAATTTAAATGATCAAGAGAAAGAAGATCAATACGACGCTCTCCGATTTTACTTACGAACGGTTTTGCAGATTAATGATAAACGTATGCAAAAAGAGTAGGATGGCAGTATGATTCCCTCATCCTTCTCTTTTTAAATAATAAATAGCAAGTTGAGTACGTCTCTTTAGGTCTAATTTTTCCAATAATTTTGTAATGTAATTTCTTACCGTTCCTTCACTTAAAAAAAGTTCTTTTGCAATTTCTTTATTAGATAATCCTTCGGCAACTAATTTGAGAATAGTGATTTCTCTTTCCGTTAAAAGATCATCTTTTCTTTTCTTTGTCGGTGTTTCCCTTATTAGATTAGGTAGTTTGCTTGCAATATCAGCGTGTATGACCACATTCCCGCGATAAACGGTACGAATATTCTCGATAATACCTTCCACTGATTCATTTTTTAAAATATAACCCGCAGCTCCATTTTTAAGTGCTTCTTTTATATATTCATCCTCTTTGAATGTTGTAAGAATGATAATTTTAATATTAGGATCAAGATCCCGAATCTTTTTTGTGCACTGAACTCCATCCATCACTGGCATACGAATATCCATTAAGATCACATCAGGATGATGTTTATGGTAAGATTCAATGGCTATTTGTCCATTCTCACATGTGTCAACCACATTTAAATCATCTTCAAGATTGATCATCAATTTTAAACTATCACGAATAAGTGCATCATCATCTACTATCAAAATATTCAGCATCCCGTATCTCCCCCTCCTCATTTAATGGCAAATGACAAACAATAGTGAAACCACCAACTCCATGGATTGACAAAGTCCCCCCCACTTCGTTTATTCTAGTTCTCATTCCTCTCAAACCAAGGTTATCTTCAATTAACAAGGAGCCAATCCCATTGTCCTTAATATATAAACGAACAAAATGACGATTGGTCGTTAATTGAATCATCACATGGGTCGCCTTTGAATGTTTAAATGTGTTTGTTAAAGCTTCTTTAACGTTGCTAATAAGTATTTCCCAGTATACATCCGTTATTTGAGAAAAAGAATCACTATACTGAAAATCAATTTCACAAAAGGAGTAAGAATCAATAATTTGTTTTAAAGTATGAAAACCCAATTTATTCTGAGGTACCAAATTATGTACTGTTTGACGAACTAACATCAACGTTTCTGATAATTCTTTAATACTTTTATCCAATAACTTATCAGACTGATTTATGTCCTTTGATTTAATTTTTTGTGCAGCTTGTAGTTGCATATATATTCCAGCAATGGCATGGCCAATAGAATCATGCAACTGACTTGCAATCCTGTTCCTCTCCTTTAACTCAGTGAGTTGTACAAGTTTTTTGGATGAATGAATCAGTTGTTGTTTTGTTTTTTCTAATTCATATATGTGTTGTCTTTCATTATCTGTTATGCGCCGGAATAATTTTTCCTTTTCTTCTAAACGATCAATTAAATAGGCAATGTAACAACAAATACAAAGAAAAAACAAATAGATTAACCATTCTTTTTTATTAAGAAGAACTATGGCTGGAAGAAAAGTGAATAGAAAAATTTGAAACCATTTTTTATCTTGCTTTATTAACGTTAATATACATAACGCAAAGGCTGGTACAAAAGACGTAAAATAGAAACTTATTACGAAAATGAACGCCCATTCAATGATATAAAGCCATTTCCGATTAATCAAAAAACGCTCTCTAACAATATTGACAATTAAAATGGTGAAGTAGCAGGCTACCTCTAGGGAGGTCGGCATGCTACTTTGCAAAATTAATAAAAACAAAATGCATATAAAAATAATAGAACGATAGATATGAGTGACTAACATCCATACACCAACTTATTGAGCAATATCTTGTCTTCTCCAAGAACTAAGTAGAAAGAAAACAATAGCAAAAGCAAGTAGAATACTAACGTCTAGTATAACATGATTAAAATCATTTCCATATATAAGCTTTCGAACAGCGCTAATACCCCAAGTAGTAGGTAAAAAGTCGCCTATTTTTTGAAGAAAACGAGGCATGATTTCAATTGGCCAAAAACAGCCACCTAGCATAGCAACAGGTGTAGAGATAAGTAAACTTAATGAATTGGCTTGCTTTGAACTTTTGCAAAATGAGCTAATTAGCGTCCCAATAGAAATCGAAACAACAGAAAAAACAATGAGTACTAAATAGATATTTAAAAGTGACGGACCGAGATCTGCATGAAAACTATATCTCAGAATAATAATTAAAAGGATAACCTGAATGTTACCTAATAAAAAGTAGCTTAAGATATTCTGAAAATTATAGTTTTTTAAAGTCATAGGTGTTGTTAAAAATCGAGTAAATAGACCTTTTTCTTTATCCTCTATAATCAATTTCGAGGTTATATTCATAATTAGAAACAAACCATAGATAACAAAGCCAATTGAATTTACCGAATTATTGAGACCTTTTGTTGATATTTTTTCTAATGATAATAATGAGTGACTTTGCTGATATTTCTCTATACCTTGATAAAAAGCTGACTTATCTCCTTCAGTACTCTTAGCTATAACTTGTGCATTATCCATGTAACTTTTTAAGAATGTTTTTATACCACTTGAAAGATTACTTTCTTGAGTATGGTACGTTAAAATATGACCATCCTGATTTTTGATTAATGACTCCGTCATCCCTTTATTTATAACGATGGCATAGATTATATCTCCTGAGATCAATTTATTTTGGATAGACTTTTTGTTTACATCAATAAAATTCACTTTATTTTGTAATGCTTTTTTTAACGAATGAGTAAACGGTGTTTGATCATAATCAATGAAAGCCGCATCGGGTTTAATAGGATTAGAAGAACTTGAAAATTGAATAGCGATAAAAATGATTGGAAAAGCAATCATAAATATTAACGAAAACTTATGTTTTAAAAATCGTTTCAAATTATTTGCAAAAACTGCCATACTTCTTCCTCCTTAATCCTACAATGACAATAATAAAGATCACGACTAAACAAATGAATAAATTGATTAACTCGTGAATACCTTGTGCGTTATGACGACCATATATATCTTGAAAGATGATACTTTGAGCTAATGCATTTGGCATAATATTCTGCAAAAAATTTAATAAAGTGTTAGAATCAGGTAGTTTAACATACCCTCCAGCAAGAAATGTTAAAATTGGAATTTGAATGTTTAAAATTCGATCTGCAGCATGTGGGTTAAACCATAATGAAAAGGCTATACCGATTAGTATTGTGATTAATCCAAGCAGAAAACACGTCAAGATTAGGTGAGTCATATGATCACCTAAGTTCGCATGAAAAGCAAATTTGAAGAAAAAAATTAAAATTACAATTTGTGCAGCAACAGTTAATAATTCACCTACAGCTTGACCTAGGAAAAATTTCATAGGATGAATGGGTAAGGTCCTAATTCTCGATCCAAGTGATGAATAATGAAAGTTCGCAACCAGTCCTTTTCCTAAATTAGCGCTGTACATAATAATCATAATCAACATTGTAACAGCATAGTAATCAATGGCTTTTGGTAGTTTTCCAGATACTTTTAAAGGATGATCGTAAATGATTGGCGGCATTTGTGTATCGATTACATGCTTACCCATTTCTGCTAAAACTACATGACTTTTTACGCGACTTAAGAAACTTTCTGTTAGATCTTTAATAATATCCCCTTCTGTATTACCACTAACAATGACCTGCATTTGTTTAGACTTACCATTCTCAATGGCATAAGAGAATCCTTTTGGAATATAAACAATAGCATCCACATTTTCTTGCTTTAATTGAATCCTAGCATTGTTAATCGTCGAGATAGGACGTGTCGTAACAATATCCTTAATTTCTTTACTTTTCAAAAATTGTTCATATTGCTTACTGACCATTCCATTATCATCTTGATTGACAAGAGCTAATTTTGTATGCAACGAAGCAGCAGCTTCATTTCCTACATCAACAGAACTTAACGCATTTCCAAGTATGAAGGTTAAAAGAATAGGAAAAAGCAACAGGAAAATGACATTCTTTCGATCTCTGATATTGCGTTTAATCGAGGTTAGAACAATGGATATAAAAATACTCAATTTGATTCCTCCCTTAATGCTCTTCCTGTCAGTGTTAAAAATACATCTTCTAGACTTGGTGAATTTGTTACAATTTTATTGATTTGAACATCATTTGAAATTAGAAGATTCATCACCTGATTTATGACGCTATCTGATGAAATGATTCGAATTTGGTTATGATTAAGCGTGATGTCTTTTACCATTGGAACCTTCTCCAACTTTTCAATGGTTGAAAAGTCCACTGATTGAACAGTGATGAGAAGAACTTGATCTCCTTCAATCAATTTCGCCAGTTCTTCTTTAGTTCCCTGTGCAATGATTCTCCCTTTATCTACTATGGCTATTTGTGAACAGATAGCTGCGACCTCTTCCATATAATGCGAGATATAAATAATCGTACATCCTTGCTTATTTAACTTATTAACAGACTCTAAAATATAATTTCTTGATTGAGGATCAATGCCGACTGTAGGTTCATCCATAATTAACAAATCTGGTTTATGAACAATAGCACAAGCAATATTGAGACGTCGTTTCATTCCTCCAGAGAATTGACTTGGGCTCTTGTCTTTTAATTTATATAAGCCTGTAAACTCCAGTGCTTCCTTGACTCCAGCCTTTAATTGACTTCCTGATAAGCCATATAGTTTACCAAATAATTGTACATTCTCAATCGCCGTCAATTCATCGTATATAGCAATATCTTGTGGTACAAGCCCTATTCTTTCTTTAATTTTCTTTTCACTTTCGATTAATTCACTTCCAAATAATTTAATTGATCCACTATCATATTTGCAAAGACCTAATAATGTCTTCGTTAACGTTGTTTTTCCTGCACCATTGGGTCCGAGTAATCCAAAAATTTCTCCGTCTTTAATTTGTAGTGACATATGATCAATGGCTAAAAAATCATTGTATCTTTTAACAAGATTGGAAACATCAATAATCATTTTAGTATCTCCTTTTAATTTACTACTTTTTTCATCTTACCAAATTTCTATTTGTAGTTTATCAAGGTTTGTGACCTTAAAATAGTGAAAGTTAACACTTCATTGAATGACAAATGTCATATTACAAGCCTAATTCGCTTAAATTTCGAACCAATGCCATTATTTATGTATTTTTATTTTTTTGAAAAATAGAGTATAATCTCATAAAACAGAGAAAAAGGTGTGAAGTTTCATGCAGGTATTAGACAGAATAAGCCGATTTATCGGAAGTACATTTGCCTATTGGGTATTATTATTTGCTATTGTTGCATTCCTCGTTCCCGCGGGTTTTACATGGCTCGCAGCATACATAACACCACTACTTGGTATAGTTATGTTTGGAATGGGTCTCACGTTATCTTTAAAGGACTTTAAAGAAGTTTTTACTCGGCCAAAAGATGTTCTAATTGGTGTTCTTTTTCATTTCATTATCATGCCGGGTATTGCTTTCTTATTAACTTTGGTTTTCCATGTAAGACCAGAAGTGGCTGTAGGTGTTATTCTTGTAGGGTGTTGCCCAAGTGGTACATCTTCCAACGTTATGACCTATCTTGCAAAAGGGGATACCGCTTTATCCGTTGCTGTGACAACTGTATCGACACTACTAGCCCCAATCGTTACTCCGTTCCTTATTTGGGTTCTTGCTAGTAAATGGGTTGATGTATCTTTCAGTGATCTTTTCTTTTCAATCGTTGAAATTATCTTTGTTCCGATTATACTCGGTGTTATTGTTAAATTACTTCTTGGTAAAAAAATTGAAGCGGGAATTAAAGCATTGCCAATTGTATCAGTTATCGCTATTATTGCTATCTTAAGTGCTGTTGTTTCTATAAACCAAGCTTTAATTGCTAAAAGTGGATTAATTATTTTCGCCATGGTTATTCTTCATAACTGCTGTGGACTGGCACTAGGCTTTTTTGGAGCACGACTTCTTAGAATGCCTGAACCAAAACAAAAAGCAATCGCTATTGAAGTTGGGCTGCAAAACTCTGCACTAGGTGCATCTATTGCCACGGCTCATTTCTCTCCACTTGCAGCGGTGCCAAGTGCTATCTTTAGTATTTGGCATAATATTTCAGGCGCTCTTGTAGCCAACTGGTTTAGTAAGCATACAAAAGAAAGCGTTCATGAATCAATTGATGATACTAAATCATCAACTTAAGCTATATAAAAGTACGAAAAACGGTCAAGGCAATAGTCTGAACTGGAGTCACTAGAGATTCAGACATTTTTCCTTGACCGCTTTTTTATTTACCATTTTTTTCGTTTATATGATCCACCTTGTCATCTTGAAATGAGCGCCTGCTTTTGACTAAAATCAATATCTTTATAATACGTGTCCTTTACGAGTACATTGGGTCCTAAACATTTCACAGCTGGACAGTGGCAATGCAGCGATTTGGCTAGAGTTGACTGCTTCCATTTTTCAAAAGCATCCGTTAACTTTGTTGTTTTAATGTTGCCAAGTGGTGGTGTATCACCAAAGTCGGTCACAATAATATCGCCATCAAAAACATTAATATTTAGTCTTGATCTGCCGTCCGGGTCATTTCTTAGTGACACATTCTTCGCTTTATACAGTCGTTCAATAAGTTGTAAGTCTTCAGGGTTTGGGCTGCAAGGATAAAAAGGTAGTGTACCAAACAACATCCAAATCCTTTCATCCCGTGTATCCAAGAGACGATGTATTCCATCTCGAATTTCTTCCAATGAAGCCACCTGGAGATCAGAGGCAAAATCACTTGGATACATTGGGTGAATTTCATGGCGTGCACACCCCATTTCCACCACTTGCCGATGAATATCTTCTAAGTATGGAAGTGTGCGTTTATTAATCATCGTTTCAGCAGATACCATGACACCTGCTCCAGATAATAACTTTGCATTTTCAATCATTTGATTAAAAAATTTTTCACGTTGAGCTTTGGCTGGTTTCTTATCCATCACAGCGAAACCAATATCACAAAAATCTTCAATACTCCCATAATTATATGAGATATGCAACACATCTAAATAAGGAATAATGAGATCATATCGTTTGCGATCGAGTGTTAGATTCGAATTAATTTGTGTTCTACAACCGCGTTCATGAGCGTATTTTAACAAAGGAACAACGACGTTTTTTACGGATTTCATAGATAACATGGGTTCTCCGCCCGTAATACTTAAACATCTTAATGTTGATATTTCATCAAGTCGTCTTATTAACATATCAATTGCTAAAGGATCAGGCTCCCTCGTTTGCAAGGTGTATCCTACAGCGCAGTGTTCACAACGCATATTACATAGCGTGGTTGTCGTTATTTCAATGTTTGTTAATGTCATTTCACCATATAAGTCAATATCTTGATAGGCTTCCCAAGGATCATTCTTTGGATCCATCTGTTCTAACTGATTCGTTGGCATCCTCATTACTCCTTACTTTCATTAATAATTAAACAGATCTCTAGAAAAATTTAATGTGTATCGTCTCTGAAAAAACAACTACAGATCTCTTCTTTCATATTATCATGATTATAAGGAATATCGTGTTATAAATCTTATTTAAATATAAATTTGAGTAGGAAATAAGATTTTAAACTTTTTCCCAGCCGTTTCAGAGGAAACAAGATATTTTAAAGCGCTTTCAGAATTCTTTCCCTCAACGATAATAAGAAAATCCTGCTTATAGTTCGTAAGTAAAGTCGTTAACATTTCAGTTAGACTCGTAATTTTTTTACTTTTATTAAAATGACTTATATATAACTCAAATCCTTGTTTGTCACAATAAGTATAAAAATCAATAAGCTTTGAGAGTATGCAATTTTCATAGGATATTTTAAAAGAAACAATGGTATTCATAGCTGTTAATCTCTCCTTTTCATACGATGTAATAAACTATTCACGATTCAAAATGTATCCACGGTAAGTTTACTGATGGTTTAAGAATTAATAGATCACTTTCTTATACTCATTCTCGCACATTTAATGAAATCACTGAACGGGGTTTTTTTGTCGATGTGCCACTATTTTAGATGAAAAACATCGTATCGCCTTTTTTTGATTTCATCCCTTGACAAATGGCTTTGGGATAAATCCTCTGAGAATAATTATTTAATCCTCATTATCTTAAATGAGTCATTAAGTGTTCATGACCGCTTGTGCTAGGCCAAGTCGTTGGCGCATTCCCAGAGAATATCGTTTGACTTTATCATGAATACGATCAGATAAACCGACAAGTTTAACGACTTCATCAATTCTTTCTTTTGAAACGTCATTAATCAGTCGAGCATAATGAACTAGGTTGTGATAACCGGATAAGTACTTATACATTTCAGGGTTTTCAACAATAGCACCAATATATATTGTCTCATTTCTCGAATACCAGCGGGAAGAAGCATCGCAGTTATTGTTTCAAGTCATCTACTTTCAGAAATGGAACTCATGTGTGACCGTATTGGCATTATTCAAAAAGGAAAACTTATTGGTGTGCAAACCGTAAATGAATTTGTTCACTCAGATACAAATCAGCAAGTTCAATTTTATGTTGACAAACCGAAAAAAAGCTCTCAAGTGATTATCGAATCACTATCCCTTTCAAATGTGATACAAGGGGATACATATCGAACTTTCAATAACCAAAGAACAAATTCCATTAGTATGTGAAGCTTTAATCAAAGATGATATAAAACTTTACGACATCAAAACATTAGAAAAAACACTCGAAGAAAAGTTCTTAGAAGTGACAGGGGGCGTTTCAGTTGGTTAACTTTTTTAATCTTATTCAAAATGAAAACATGAAAATTTATCGCTAAAGTGCAACGAAAATGATGTTTATCATTCTTTTTGCTTGCACTCATATTAACAGCAGGATTAATTATCAAATTTGGAACTCATGAAAAAGTCATTTCTGATAATTGGAAACAAGAGTTAATTGCCCAGAATAAACAAAATCAAAAAATGGTGGCTCAAATGAGTGGTGATGTTAAAAATTATTATCAGGAGCGTATTGCAAAAAATGAATATCGTATTGATCATAACCTTAAACCAACAACGGGGAAAACATTTGGAGTTTTACAGATGATGCAACAAATAATTTGATGTCAGTTGTCATTATATTCACGATTATCGTCGTCTCAACAAGTATCTCAAGTGAATTTAGTTGGGGTACGATTAAACTATGATTAATAAGACCTGTGTCACGGACTTCCGTTCTGCTTTCAAAATATATTTCAGCATTAATCTATGCACTTGTCATGATTCTATTTATGTTCGTTGTTTCTTGGTTCATTGGCGGTATTCTTTTTGGATTTGGTGGGTTAAGTGCAGCCAATCTTCAGTATGTAGATGGCCATGTTTTCGAAACAAATTGGGTTGTTTACGAACTAAAACAATATGGTTTACTTGTATTACCCTTGTTATGATGGTGACGCTGGCGGGCGATCGCCTCCATCTTCAGAAATAGTGCCATGGCCATTGGTATCTCTATTTTTCTGACAATGGGTGGTTCCATTATTGTTCAATTCTTGAGTCGTTTTGATTGGGTTAAATATATCCTCTTTGTTAATATGGACCTTCATCAATATATAAATGGAACCCCATTTCAAAAAGGAATGACGGTGGGCTTCTCTCTTTCTGTTCATGCTGTTTATTATGTCATCTTTGTCATTCTCGGTTGGTTATCCTTTACCAAACGTGACGTTGCAGCTTAATTTATTTTCTTATATATACACCTGTATGACCTTAAAACCATTTAGGGGTTCCAGGTGTATATAAATATGAATATCATATCTAAATACTAAAAAGACTGGTTTTATAGATCGCATTACGTTCTGTTATTCATATTGAAGTAAAACAAAGCTTATTGTAAAATATCTACCATCTAAAAACGCCACCAATAATGATAAGGAGAAGAAACATCACAACAATCAATACAAACATAAATAGCCTCCTTTACGCTTTACTACATCATATGAGTAACCTCCTCATTGTGTTTTGGCATTTGTCCTTTTTTCCTTTTAAGTAGAATAATAAAATCCCAAACACTTTTAGTCGTATTGGGATTTGATCTTTAATTAAGAATAAATAGCCAAAAAAGAATTGCGAGTATAAATCGATATAGCGCAAAAGGGATTAATTTTATTTTATTAATTAAACTAAGGAAAAATCGAATGGCAATTAGGGCAACAATAAAAGCCGTAATAAAACCAGCGATAAATAGGGGTAAATCATTGATCTGAAGTTCACTCCAATTTTCCAATAAGTCTTTACCTGAAGCTGCAAACATAATTGGAATAGCCATAATAAAACTGAATTCTGATGCTGTTTTATGGTTTATGTTTAATAATAGGCCTCCCGAAAGAGTTGCTCCCATTCTTGAAAAACCAGGAATAATGGCTAAACATTGAAAGAGTCCTATTCCTACAGCTTGTCCATACGTGATTTGATCAAGTGTTTGTGTCATGGGTTGTGATGGTCTGATGAGTTCAGCAACGATCATAAGGATCCCGCCTAGGATCAATGAAAGAACGACGGTTTCTGGTTTAAAGAGACTTTTAATAAAGTCATAAAATAAAGTCCCTACAAGAAAAAAAGGCAAGATCCCAATTAGGATATGAGTATACCTTAATTTCCCTAGATCATGTTCTTCTCGTAGTCGTGTATTAAATCCCATAATATTTAGGATACGTTCCCAAAAAACAACAACAACCGCCAAGATCGAACCTAGTTGTACGACAACTTCAAATGTAGCCACTTTTTGGTTACCTTCAATTCCTAATAAATGTCCAACTAAAATCATATGTCCAGTCGATGAAACGGGAGCAAACTCAGTTAATCCTTCGACAGCTCCCATAATGATCCCATTAATAATATCCAGCTTACACCCCTCCTTGATTCATTATGTTGGTGGCTAATGTTTTGTTTTTCTCTTCTAAAATTGGATAGCCATTTTCATATATTTTTACAATATCAGATCCATCAATGACGCTTTTTCCATCAATCGGTTTGTCAATCGTGGATAATGCATTTAAAAGAGTATCTTTTACGCACCCAATAGCCTCAACAAACTGTCCCTCCTGAACCTTTCATGACTAAAGTCACGAGTGTTCTCGGCTATTTCATAAATCATCAAATCTATACCAACAAAGCCTGTCTAACTTGTTCCTTTTTAACCATAAACTTTCATCTGTCCGTCAACATGTAACACTTGTTCATTGATTAACCTCCCACTTCTTTTTCTTCTTCATTATTGTAATGGAATAATAGACTGTCTTTCCCGCTTTTAACCTTACAATCTTGATCATCAATCTTACAATTTTGTCACATAAAAAATAACAAGCTGATTTCTTTATAAATCTACTTGCCTTCCGATAGATGTATCATCAACTATTTTAGGTAAATGCAACACAACACTTGTTTCCTCTCCTTCTATTGATCAAAATGTTATATCATGTCCTATTTATGTTATACACGTATGTTCTATAGTAAAAATATAATTATTCCATTTTTTGTGCGTTAATTTCATAAAAATGTCACGATTTTTCGAGATAAAATCAAATCTCTATTCTTTTTCATTTGCTAATAGAAAATCGGTTGATACAATAAAGATATGAATTTACCGAAGGAGAGATAAATATGGCTAAGATTTTTATTGCTGGTCGAGTACCACAGCTTGCTCTGGATCTGTTACATACTCATGAGGTCACCATGTTTGATGATCACGCGTCACTAATTTCAGAAGAAGAGTTGATTTCAGGAGTAAAAGAAGCTGATGCCTTACTTTGTCCATTATCAACCAAAGTTTCAGATAAAGTGATATCGCAAGGTTCAAAACTTAAAATTATAGCAAACTTTGGGGCAGGTTATGATAATATCGACATTCAATCAGCAAAAGCACATCAAATATATGTATCAAATACACCGGGTGTTTCAACGGATGCAACGGCGGAACTAACGATGGGGCTTATTTTATCTATTATGAGGCGGATGCCAGAAGGAGACCGTTTGTGCCGTGAGAAAGGATTCAATGGATGGGCTCCGTTATTCTTTTTGGGCTCTGAACTCAAAGGAAAAACTCTAGGAATCATAGGTCTTGGAAGTATCGGACAAGCTGTAGCAAAGCGTGCAAAAGCTTTTGATATGAATATCATCTATTATGGTCCTCATCGGAAATCAAAAGACGTTGAAGAGATGACAAACGCAAACTATGTATCGCTTGAAGATTGCATAAAAGAATCAGATGTCTTATCTATTCATGCTCCTTTTTCACCCTCTATACATCATTTAATTAATCAAGACACCTTAAAAATGATGAAAAAAACAGCCTACTTGATTAATGCTGCAAGAGGACCAATTGTTGATGAAAAAGCTTTAGCTGTAGCATTGAAAGAACATACCATCGCTGGTGCAGCTCTTGATGTTTTCGAATTTGAACCTTCGATCACTGAAGAATTAAAGTCATTAGACAATGTTGTCATCACGCCTCATATCGGAAATGCCACGATAGAAACTCGAGATGCTATGGCTGAAATTGTAGCTAATAATATATTATCGGTATTAAACGGAAATGAACCTTTAACGCCTGTTCAATAGTCAAAAATAAGTTTTTGTAGACTTTTCATTGACAACTTTAAGAAGTAAACATCTGACGGAAAACCTTCCCATCAATTTCTGGGAAGGTTATTAATTTAGAGGGGTATTGATATCCGTCGTGACTATATCCCCTTTATATATCCGTGGTTCCTCGATATTAATGGTCTTTAGTCCTGGAGGGGTTGCAAGGTCTTTATCCCATATTTTTTCAATTGGGATATGATTGTAATAACCATTGATCATGCGATAGACAATTGGATGCGTCATAACAAGCAAATGATGACCTCGATATTCATTTAGAATATATTTCAATCTTGGCAAAACCCTTTCACGTACTTGGTAGAAATCTTCCCCTTTATCATTCTTAAAAAGATGGGGATAATTCCAAAACAGTTCAGATTGTACAGGATTAGATTTTTCTATATCTGTCATCAATTGACCTTCCCAATCACCAAAATTCATTTCTAAAAAATGTTCATCTTGAATAATGGGTACGTTTCTTGTTCCCCTAATCATTTGAGCAGATTCCAATGCTCTTGGGCTTGGGCTTGAAATGATAAGGCTTAATGATGAATGTCGTAAACTCTCACACATAAGTGCTGCCTGGCATCTTCCTCTATGTGTTAATAATGAATTTGTTCGTCCTTGAAACCTACCTTCAACGTCCCACTCAGATTCAGCATGTTGGGCTAAATATAGCTTTTTCATCATCCTTCCCCTTCCACATAATTCCCCATTGCTTAAATATTCGATTTATAGCCTTCATATCCCTTTTTTTCGAATAATCTTCAATAAATTGGGGGTATATATGGTTAAGGTAATAATATATATACATATATAAGATATATTATTATGAGATGAATCAATACTTTGCATGCATAAAAGCCATTGTAAGCCACATAAAGCATTTCATTTTTGGGAGTTTTTTTACCATCAAAATGGGGTATTACGAAGTAAGAAACAAATTCAAGAGATCTCACGATACATCAAAATAATCCACCGTAACCTGTTATGTACATAAAAAAACTGTAAATATAGTCACTAACTATATTTACAGTTCAAAATTATAAATTGGGATTAATGAAGTACTCGTTGAACATGTCCGCTAAAATGTGATTTCCAGTAAGAATTATTCATACTTACAACAGCAACGCCTGTACTACTTTGTGATCCAATAAAACTTCCTCCACCAAGATAAATACCAACGTGACCATCTTTTTTATATGTATCAAAGAATACGAGATCCCCTGGTTTCATGTCACTTGGACTAACTCTTTGTCCAACGCCACTTAAAGCCGAAGTCGATGATGGGATAGAAATTCCATTTGCTCTAAAAGCAGCGGAAACAAATCCTGAACAATCGAATCGTCCATTAGCAATGTCTGATGCCGAACGTCCTGCACCAAATACATAAGTAGAACGCCCAAAGTATTGTCGTCCCCATGATAAGATACCTGAAATTCCACCAGAAGAAACTGATGCGGACATTGTTAAATTGTTAGATTTATGAGATGGTGCTGCTGCTTTCATTTTTTTAGGTTTAGCTGAAGGTGTCTTATCTGTCGAATCTGTTGAATTTGTTGAATCCGTCGAATCTGTAGAATTTGTCAAATCAGTTGAAACGGCTGTATGTTTTTCAACCGGTGCACTTAATTTTGTTAGAGTCGGTTGGCTATTATTTGTTTTTTCTTCAGCTGTTTGGGCTGATTTAATGTCTAAAGCTACTTGTTTAAGCTGTGCAATATTCTTTTCAACGTTTTCTTGTTTACTATTGAGTGCTTTCATAGCTACTTGTTTTTGAGTTTGTAATGCTTGAACTTCCTGAAGCATTCCGCGTAATTGTTCTACTTTCTTTTCAGACAAAGCAAGTTTTGTTTGCACTTGTTCTTTCTTAGTACTTAGATCTTTCTCATCTTTCTTTTGATCATCGATGATATTTTGATCCTGCTGAGTTATTTCATTTACGGCGAAGGTGCGTTCAAGAAAATCACCAATACTTTTTGAACCTAAGATGACATCTAGAAAACCAACGGAACCACCATTAACATAAATTGATTCCAAACGGTCTTTTAGAAGTCCTTTTCTTTTTTCGATTCGATCTTGAATATCTTCAATTTGTGATTGGAGAGTCGATACTTCGTCTTCTATTTTACTAATTTTGACTTGCGTATTTGACACTTGACCAGTAAGGTCTAGAACTTTCTTATTCATACCATCAATATCCGCTTGAAGTTTTGCTTTTTGAGATGATAACTGATCTTTCAATGAAAGTTGTGCTTGCGTTTTATCGTTAATTGTAGATAATGATTCTTTTGCATATGTAAAGGATGGTACTAAACTTCCACAGGTCACACTTAAACTCAGGGCTAAAGTTACAGTTAGCTTCTTCTTCATAGTTCTCCTCCCAAAAATCACGTTTCTTTTCTAGTAATCTCTATATCTATGTAAGTTTAATATTTAAATGGTGACTTTTTGAACAACTTCTATTACTGAAACTATTATACCATCATGAACCCCTCTAAATATATTAAGCTTATATTTCGGTATGAAATATATTTGTAACATTTTGAGATAATCTTATTTATTTTGTCGATTATTGCTTGTTACATGTTTGTAAAAAATAAAAAATGTTCAAACAAATAAAAACAATTATTTGAATCTCATGTTTTAGGACAATTTGCCCTTACATAAAATAAGGTATACACAGTTTAGTTTGAATGGTTAAGCACGCCTTCAAGAAGCACTTTTTGAAATATTAAAAGCATCTAAAGAAAAGAGGTTCATCATGTATATTATTATTGGAAGTATTATTTTAGTGAGTCTTATTATCAATCAATTAAAAGAACGACCATTAACAGCTAAATTATATAGGCTTCCTTTATTACTACTTTTTACAGCTTGTTACTCAATAACACAAATGCCTTTTATTAAATTCGGTGACCTAAGTATTTTAAGTTTAAGTTTATTTCTATCATTTGGTTTTGGAATGTTACAAGGTCGCTATACTCCGCTTATCAATCATGAAGGTGCATGGTACATTGCTGGATCTGTTATTTCATTAGGTGTTTGGTTTATCTCTGTCCCTATCCGTTATTTATTAAAGTATATTTTTATTTCGCTGTTTCACTTAACCCTTCATCTAAATGGTCCTTCTAGTTACGTCATTTATCTCTTTTCGATTGCAGGCATACTTTTAGGACGGTACACCATGCTCTGGCTCAGACATCCTTCACTTGTTAAAAATGTGGCGCAAAATGAACAAAAGCTCAAAAAAATCCGTGGGGTTAGATAGATTCAATAGATTAGGTAATGTTATAGAAGCGTTCATATTTTAAAACAATGTAGATATTAATGGTGATTTTATTTAATTGAAATGAATTTTTTATCTCGCATTAACAGGCATTAAGATAAGACCCCTCCCCTCTAGGTAATCAGTGTAAAAAGCGTTCCTAAGTGGGGATAACTGCCCGTAAAGCCCGATTGGTTAAACTAACAATAAGCAGGGGAAGAAGAAAACCCCCACTGATTGAAGTTTCATTTTATAAGACTTGTTTCAACTTTCATTATAATCATAAAGTTTGAATCTAAGCAGACGAAATGACATAGGCCATAGCTCCATTTTCTTTTTCACAATACAGCCTAACCCATCATACAATAATTTAGAATATCAAAGGAGTTGATATGATGGGCTGTGAAACAGAAGGAAAAGGCGCATACGGATTTGGATCAGGATTCGCATTAATTATTGTATTGTTTATTTTACTTGTCATTATCGGAACAGCATACTGTTATTAATAGTTTTAAAAGGAGTCGTCATTCCGACTCCTTTCTTTTGCTTTAAAAAGCAGGTCTAAATAATCAGTCATGCTCACTTTAAGTGTATGTTCGAAAAGATGACAAATGAAAAGGGTTACTGGCTAAGTACGCTGGCATCCTGCAAGAACGCCAGTACTAGCCCGTCCTGGGCGACGGAGGCTAAGAGCGGCACAGTTCCTTAGGATCGGGGCATCCCTCGCGTTGTGTTTGCTCACTCAAGGCGCCAGCCCCAGGACGTGAGCGATTTTAGCCAGAGATTCTCTTGCATCCGCTACATGAGGACAGGAAAAAACAAGCGGTCGCCGAGGATTCGTGCTTATCATTTGGTAGCTTTTTAAAGCAACCTCTTTAACATCGTTATTAATTAATATTTACAAACAAGGTATCAATTGTCTCTCTATTACATATATATACACTTAATGGTGTGAATTTTGGTACAAGTCGTTCAATCGAATAACTATTTAATTTCATTGAAAAAATATCTGTCTGGACTGCTCACTTCATTTTAAACATGATGAGTATCATATCGATATTATTCATGTATAAAACGTTATCATTTCCATTTTCTGGTTCGCTGTAATTCTTGACTTTTACAGTTAAAGAGCTATAATTATTAAGAAATTGTTAACTCTTGAGTATCATGCCATATATTATTAATAACAGGATTGATCTAATTAAAATGATTTTGCAAAAACAAAATCATTTTATTCTCTTTTTGCAAGTATAATCATCAGATTATGCCTGCATTTTTCATGTAATATGAAGGTTACTGTCTTAACTCCCGTTTATGGGATATTTTACACAAAATCCGGAAATCGACAGTACACTGATAAAATAGTCATTGGGAGGAAAGAATATGAAACTTTCAATTCTAAAATTAAGGACTCTATTAAATAAGAAGTATTCACTTTTTCTACTTGTTACTGTCCTATTTTGGCTAAAAACGTATTTCACATATGTTACCCAGTTTAATTTAGGGATAAACAATAATATGCAAAAATTCCTATTGTTTATTAACCCAATCAGTTCGGCACTACTCTTCTTTGGTATAGCCATGATCTTTAAAGGACGCCTGCAATTTATCTTAATGATTATTATTAATTTCATTTTATCGGCTTTATTATATGCAAATGTCGTCTATTATCGATTTTTTACTGACTTTATAACTGCACCCAACTTATTACAAACAAAAAACTTTGGTGAACTCGGTGGAAGCACTAAAGCCTTAATGAAACCTTACGATGTTTTGTTTTTTGTGGATACTATCATCCTGATTTTACTCATAGTATTTAAAGTCGTAAAAGTTAAATCAAAGCGTGTCGGTTCTCGTGCAGTATTAACCATCTTTGCATGTGCTATTATGACATTTATCGTTAATCTAAGTTTAGCTGAAGCAGACCGACCACAGTTATTATCTAGGACTTTTGATAGAAACTACTTAGTAAAATACCTAGGAGCATACAACTTTACCATTTATGATATTATTCAAAATACACGATCATCAGCACAAAGAGCGTTTGCTGATAGTAGTGATGTAAATGATGTCGTAAATTACACAAAAGCTAATTTTGCAGAACCGAACAAGGTTTATTTTGGTAAAGCTAAAGGAATGAATGTGATGTATATTTCTCTTGAATCCTTTCAATCCTTTGCTATTAACTACAAAATGCCAAATGGCCAAGAAGTCACACCATTCTTAAATTCATTAGCTCGAGGAAATGATAGTACAGTATATTTCAGTAATTTCTTCCACCAAACCGGTCAAGGTAAAACATCTGACGCTGAATTTATGATGGAAAATTCATTATATCCACTACCTCAAGGCTCAGTATTTACAACAAAAGCTCGTAACACGTATGAAGCAATGCCACAAATACTGAAACAAAAAGGATATGAATCTGCGGCTTTCCATGGTAATACAAAATCCTTTTGGAATCGTGATGAAATGTATAAGTCACTTGGATATGATCGTTTCTTTGATTCCAAATATTATAACATGTCACCTGAAAATACAAAGAATTACGGTATGAAAGACAAACCATTTTTAAAAGAGTCGATTTCTTATATCAAAAATCTTCACCAACCTTTCTACTCTAAATATATTTTATTATCTAACCATTTCCCATTTGGAATGGATAAAGAAGATACAGATTTCCCTGAAGGTGATTTTGGTGATAGTGTCGTTAATAAATATTTCCAATCTGCAAATTATATGGACCAAGCCATTGAACAATTCTTCAATGATTTGAAAAAAGATGGCCTATTTGATAAAACCGTCATCGTCTTATATGGCGACCACTATGGTATCTCCGAAAATCATAATCCAGCAATGGAAAAAGTTCTTGGCAAGAAAATTACACCTTTTGAAAATGCTCAATTACAACGTGTTCCGTTATTCATTCACGTTCCTAATATAAAAGGTGGAGAAAACAAAACTTACGGTGGAGATGTTGATGTTAGACCTACCGTGATGCATTTATTAGGAATTAACTCAAAAGATTATGTTCAATTCGGCAGTGATTTATTTTCTAAAGAACATCATCAAATTGTTCCTTTCCGTAACGGTGATTTTGTAACTGATAAGTACACAAGTGTCGGCGGAACGCTTTATGATAATGCAACAGGTACAAAAGTCGATAAATCACTTGGTAAAGATGCCGATGCGATAGTGAAAAAACAACTTGAGCTTTCTGATAAAGTGGTATATGGTGATCTACTCCGTTTCTATAAACCTAAGGGTTTTAAAAATGTAAATAGAGAAGCTATTAATTACGCTATAGATCAGGAAAAAATACCAAAACGATTTTTATCAAAATAATAACTAAAAAATCTCCCAATAAACCGGGAGATTTTTTTTATGCTTTTTAAAATATAAAGTATTGGTGCAACTAGGCCTCTATCTGCGTCTTATCGGCCCCGCAATCGTCAAGTCTTCTTTATGCCTCTATTCCTTAACTTAACTTGGGTGAACCATTTTCTTTGGATCAACATAAGCATCGAATTGTTGTTCTGTTAAGATTCCTGTTTCTAAAGCCGCTTCTTTCAATGAAATTCCTTTTTGATGAGCAAGTTTTGCAATTTGAGCGGATTTTTCATAACCAATATGTGGGTTAAGAGCTGTGACTAACATAAGCGACCCATGGAGATACTTATTAATTTGATCTATATTAGGTTCAAGCCCTTCAAGGCAGTTCTTATTAAATGATACCATGACATCTGATAATAATTGAACAGATTGGATGAAATTATAGGCTATGAGCGGTTTAAAGACATTTAATTCAAAATTACCTTGGCTTGCAGCAAAGCCTATTGCACTATCATTTCCCATCACTTGAACGGCAACCATTGTCACAGCTTCTGCTTGTGTTGGATTAACTTTTCCTGGCATAATAGAACTTCCAGGTTCATTTGCTGGTATCGTAATTTCCCCTATTCCACATCGAGGCCCACTAGCTAACCAACGTACATCATTAGCTATCTTCATAAGGTTTGATGCTAATGCTTTTAAAACGCCATGAACAGTGACAAGTTCATCATGACTAGTAAGGGCATGAAATTTATTTTCAGATGAGACAAAATCATTTCCAGTTAGATGACTTAGTTCTTCTGCAACCATTCGTCCAAAATCTGGATGTGCATTAATTCCAGTTCCAACAGCTGTTCCGCCAATCGCTAAGGATGATATGTAAGGAATTGTTTGATTTAACATACTCTCAATGTTTTTCATCATATAAGCCCAACCACTAATTTCTTGTCCAAGAGTTAATGGTGTGGCATCCTGTAGGTGAGTTCGTCCAATCTTAATAATATCATTAAATTCTTTTGATTTAATCTCTAGTGTTTTTTGCAATTGATGTAATGCTGGAACCAGTCTTTCTTTAATAGCCATAACCGCAGCAATATGCATCGCTGTAGGAAATGTATCATTTGAACTTTGGGATTGGTTCACATCGTCATTTGGGTGAATTCTTAGTTGCGTCTTTTGGGTGTCTAATATCCGATTCCCAAGGTGAGCAAGAACTTCATTCATATTCATATTAGACTGTGTTCCACTGCCAGTTTGCCATACAACTAATGGAAACTGATCATTCCATTTGCCTTCTAAAACCTCATCTGCTGCCTGTTCAATAGCCTCAGCCTTATTCTTATCTAATTTGCCTAATCTTTGATTAACGCTGGCAGCTGCTTTCTTTAGCAAGGCAAACGCTTGAATAATTTCTATTGGCATCTTCTCTTTGCCAATAGCAAAATTTTGTAAACTACGCTGGGTTTGAGCTCCCCACTGAGCATCTGTTGGTACCTTTATTTCTCCTAAAGTATCTTTCTCAATTCGAAATTGTCCCACAAACTCGACCCCTTTTACCTATTAAATAGTGAACTAATAATAGCTTATCAAAAAAGATTGAAATAGCCAATTGGCTCTTAAAATGTTAACAATCATTCTTTTAAAATTTGTTTTTACGAACCTTTATAATGATCTATCTGCCTATATCGATTTTTTACACCCAATCTAAACAAAAACATCCCACAGGTAGTTTTTACTACTTTGGGGGATGTTTTTTCATACTCACATTTATTACTTTGGCCTAATAGCACTATCCTTACATATAAATAAAGGATAAAAATTTTTCTTAACTAAACGGCTCATCTTCTTTTTTTATGCTTTGAGCGACTTCTTTTGCTTTTGATACTAAAGATGAAGATTGACTACTTAATTGATTACCAACTGTTTTTGCCATGCCCACTGATTTATTAATGACCTCTTTTGATTGTAAATCTTTACGAAATTCTTGACCAGATTTTGGAGCAAACATTAAAGCGGCAAATGCACCAACTGTTCCACCTACAATGCCACCAATAATTAATTCTTTGGTACTAACACCACTTTGATTTTCTTTGTTTTTGCAACCCATCGTCTAAATCCTCCTTCGTCATGTTTTACATATCTTCGCTTTTTAATGTACTAACTTATATTTTCCCTTAGGTTCAGTAATTTAAACCTAACCAAATGAAGAATATATGTCTATCTATAGTGTACCAAAGCTTGCCATTACAATCTAATAATCAACATTGAAATAGAACTAGAATTATTTAAAATTTAAAATTCAATTAAAGTATATTTCTTTTTGCCTCTCCGAATTAAGGTATACTTGCCGTCAATTCGATCTTTTTCATCTAGAGTATAGGCCAAGTCCGTTTGTCTTTCCCCATTAATATAAATGGCTCCATTCGAAATGTCTTCTCTTGCTTGACGTTTTGATGGAGAAACTTTCGCTTCAACAAGGAGATCAATTAATCCAACAGTGTCCTTGTTCTCACGTTTATGGGATGGAACGTCTTTAAATCCTACTTGGATATCTTTTGCCGACAATGACTTTAAATCACCATTAAACAGGGCTTCAGAAATGTGGACAGCTTGATTGAACGCCTCTTCACCATGTGCGAGTTTTGTCATTTCTTCGGCTAAGCGTTTTTGAGCTTCTCGTTTTTCTGGTTCTTCTTTTACTTTTCTTTCATATTCTTCAATTTCATCTTTCGTTAAGAAGGTAAAGTATTTAAAGAAATTAATCACATCATCATCGCTTGTATTTATCCAAAATTGGTACCATTCATATGGGGTTGTTTTTTCAGGATCTAACCAAATCGCTCCACCCATCGATTTTCCAAATTTCGTTCCATCACTTTTAGTGATTAAAGGGAAGGTCAAACCAAAAGCAGGTTCTTCATGTCCCTCGCGTCGAATTAATTCAAGCCCTGCCGTAATGTTTCCCCATTGATCACTGCCACCTAACTGCAAACGGCAATTTTCTTTTTCATATAGATTTAAGTAATCAAACGATTGTAACATCATGTATGAAAATTCTGTAAATGAGATTCCTCCTTCAAGACGTGAGGCAACAGAATCTTTTGCTAACATATAGTTTAACGGAAAATGTTTTCCTATATCTCGTAAGAAGGCAATGAGAGATAAATTCCCTAGCCAATCATAGTTATTGACAATAGTCGCTTTTCCATTGAAATCCAAGAAACGGCTTAGTTGCTCTCTTATACGTTCAGAAAAACCTTCCACAACGTTATGCTCATTAAGTTGGCGTTCAGTAGATCGACCACTTGGATCACCAATTAATCCTGTTCCTCCTCCAACTAATGCAATAGGCAGGTGACCTGCCTCTTGAAAGCGAATCATGGTTACGATAATCATAAGATGACCAATATGGAGACTGTCACCAGTTGAATCGAAACCACAGTAAAACTTCAATGGTTTTTTTAAAGCTTCTCGTAATCCTTCTTCGTCTGTTACTTGATTAATTAGACCTCGGTATTTTAAATCATCTAATAAATCCATATTGAATCCTCCTCAAATTCCAAATCAGTTGCCAATTGACAGCAGATAGTTTAATAAGTGACCGTTTTAGCAAAAAAAGCAAAATAAAAAAGCCCTCCAAAAAGGAGCGCTGTTCGCACGGTACCATCCTTCATGATCAAAAAACATCATTTCTGATCACTTAATTACATAACGGCTGTTCACCGTTTCCTGCTACTACTATTTCCCAGGAAAAACTCAAGGAGGTAATTCGCAATTATCTATACACTGATTCGCACCAACCATCAGTTCTCTTAAGGCATGGAGATAACCACTACTTATTCCTATCATCGTCATTAGCATATAACTTATACATAGTTTTACACAAAGAAATCGTTTTTGTCAACTGAATATCTAATTTTTTCATTCCATAACTTCTATCTGTATCATAATAAAAAAGATCTCAAAGAATAAAAATCCTTGAGATCTTAATAATTAGCTTTACTCGGTTTTAATGTGAATATCATTATCTAGAACATCAACAATTAAAGTCTTGACTTGATTATTTTCGAGTAAGACATCTGAAATACCCGCTTCAACTTTTTCTTCAATGACACGTCTAAGTGGACGTGCACCGAAGATTGGATTATAACCTAATTCAGCAAGTTTCTGTTTAGCTTGATCTGTAATCACTAAATCTAATCCTCGTTCTGCTGCAATCGATTTTGTCTCTTCTAACAATAAATCTACAATTTTTTCCAGATCTTGTTTTGTTAATTGATTGAATGAAATAATACCGTCTAAACGGTTAAGAAACTCTGGTTTAAAGTAAGATGAAAGATTGTCAAGGATATTTGGTTTTGTTTCTTCTTGTCCACCAAATCCTACTTTAATCGTTTTATCCAATACTCCAGCATTACTTGTCATGATAATAACAGTATCTTTAAAGCTAACCGTACGTCCTTGGCTATCTGTTAAACGTCCATCATCTAGTATTTGTAAGAATAAATGTAAGATATCTGGATGCGCTTTTTCAATTTCATCAAGCAAGAGGATGCTATATGGTTTTCTGCGTATTCTTTCTGTTAGTTGGCCAGCTTCATCATGACCAATGTATCCAGGAGGAGAACCAATTAATTTGGAAACGGCGTGTTTTTCCATATATTCGCTCATATCTAAACGAATCATAGCCTCTTGATCACCAAACATCTCCTCAGCTAACGTTTTCGCAAGTTCAGTTTTACCTACACCCGTAGGACCAACGAATAGGAAAGAGCCAATCGGTCTTGAACCTCGTCTAAATCCAGTACGATTACGTCTGATGGCACGAGCGACTTTTTCAACCGCTTCTTTTTGTCCGATGACTTTTTTATTCATTTCATCAGCTAAATGAACCATTTTATTTTGCTCATCTTGTTGAAGTTTTCTTACTGGGATACCTGTTCGATTTTCTATAATTTGTTCAATCATATCCACATCGACAACAGAAGAGTGATGTTGTTCGCCTTCTGCCTCTTCCAATTGTTTCATCAAAGCATTTTCTTCATCACGAAGTTTAGCTGCTCGTTCATATTCTTCATTTTTAGTCGCTTCAGTTTTTTCATTCTTAATTTTTTCTAGTTTTTCTTTTATACTACTTTCATCCTGTGAAGTAGCCATTAAGTTCACTTTAGATCCCGCTTCATCCATTAGATCTATCGCTTTATCAGGTAAGAAACGATCTTGGATATAACGGTCGGACAATGTCACACAGGCTCTGATGGCTTCATCTGTGTATTTTACATCGTGATATCTTTCATATTTGGATTGAATTCCTTGTAAAATTTTTATGGCTTGTTCTTTAGAAGGTTCATTAACCATAATAGGTTGGAAACGACGTTCAAGAGCAGAATCTTTTTCAATTTGACGATATTCATTTAATGTCGTTGCGCCAATAATTTGAAGTTCTCCACGAGCTAGGGCTGGTTTTAAAATATTTCCTGCATCCATGGAACCTTCAGCGGATCCGGCACCGACTAGTTGATGCACCTCATCAATGAACACAATGACATTTTTTCTTTGTCTTAATTCATTTATTAGTTGTTTCATTCTTTCTTCAAATTGACCGCGAATACCTGTATTTGCAACGAGAGAGGATACATCTAGCAAGTAAACTTCTTTTCCTGAAAGTTTGGCGGGTACACGCCCTTCTACAATTTTAAGAGCTAGTCCTTCAGCTATTGCCGTTTTACCAACCCCTGGCTCACCAATGAGGACAGGATTATTTTTGGTACGACGGTTTAGTGTTTCAATAACTTGTTCAACTTCCTTTTCACGGCCAACAACAGGATCAATTAGACCTTTTCTAGCAGCATCAGTGATATTATTTCCTAATTCATCGAGCAAACCACCACGATGGTTTGATGAGTATCCGGTTTTTGGTTGTTCTTGATTTAAACCATTATGACCCATCATATTGAACGCCATTGATGGTTGCATAAATTGATTGATCATATCTTCAAATCCACCACCAAATGGTGTTGGTATTTTCATTTCATTTCTTAACTTTTTATAACAATCTTCACAAAGATTTAAATGTGTTAGTTTTCCATTCACTTGAATATTCATTTCGATTACAGCAGGATTTACATTACAGTTATTGCATTTCATCGCAATGCCTCCTTAATTATTTATCATAAAATCCGGTCAAGTTTGACTTTGACTATCTTTGACCTTATGTCTATATTATAGTCTGACCTTCTTTGACTTTCAAGTGTTTAGAATCATTTTTATAAAATTTTTCACCAAAAAACCTTAGACAGTTGTCTAAGGTCGAAGTGCTTAAATATATTTTATTTTATTTCACTATCAATACAGGAGCATTCACTTCTTGAATTACTCGATTACTGACACTTCCGAGAATCATTTTTCCAAATGTCCCCATCCCTCTATTCCCCATAATTACCATATCAACTTTTTCTTTATCTGCAAATTGACAGATTTCTTTAGCGGGGGATCCAAATAAATGTTTTGTGTTGACCAATACATCACTTTCAGCATGAAGTTGATCTTTTAATGTTTTTAGCAATTTATTCCCTTGTGCCCTTTCCAGTTCATGTACATTAATAACTAATTGTTCCGTATCCTCCGCATAAATTGGGAAGTAAGCAGGAGAAGTGCTTACATAAAGCAAAGTAATCTGATATTGATCTTCTCGACCTTTTGTTAACTTTAAAGCTTCATTAATCGCACGTTTTGATGGTTCCGAGCCATCAACAGGTACAAGAATGTTATACATTGAATCCACCATCCTTATCGTCCTATTTTATGATTTGAAAGCCTTTTCCATCTTTTATTATACCACGATTATGAATGATTCTAACTAGGCAAACGTGACAAATTGTTAGCAATTTTTATCAATTACTACTTATTATATTATACAGGTAAACAACTATAGAGTCATTTCCATTAAAGGAATGACTCTATAGTTTAATAAAACGCTTTTGAGATAATAATATTCACAATATTTTTATTTATATCTTTTATTGTTTGAACGTTAAAGCCATTTATAAGATAAACTGAATTAAGACCTGTTGAACTTGTATATTGGACCTTTCCTAGTTCACTTTCTATCTCGTTAGTATCATTGGCATCTACATTCTTTAAAGTAATATAGGATAATCGATTTTTAAACCCATTCATATTAACAAGACTAGAATCAAATTGTTCTCTATTACCCTCTGAAGTTGCATTAATCAAAAGATCACTGTATTGCTTTTTTATATTGGAAAAATCTTCTGTTTCAAACCACTTATTTAGTTCTTTATAATCCGTTGGTATTCGGCGTTTACTCATTATTTCAGATAATAAGGATAGTTCCGTTTTAGGCTTGTTTATTACTTGATAATCATCAATCGTTTGTATCATTGATTGACTAATCCAACCATATTCATTATCTATCAATTTTATTTTCACCCAATTTAATCCTGGGTCATTTATATCAACTTTTTTTTCAATAATATTATAAGACATGCCAATATTTGAGACATCGATAACACGACTATTAATGTCGTTGTTTGTGCGAATGTTAACATTTTCCTTTTTTACAATAGCAATATCATATTTTTTTGGTGATTCTATTTCTTTTTCTTTTGCAATGGTCTTACTTTGATTATCAACTTTATTTATAGCGCTATAATTTGATGTTTTACTATCCACAAAGCGATTAATGACATTAGGATACATAAACCATATTCCCGCTAAAATAACGATAAATAAAAGTACAGTTAACAAGATATTCCGTAGTAAATGACCCTTTTTTTTCGGTCTTGACCGTCGCAAATCGCCTTGAGCAAGTTCTTGTTCATTGTGTTCGCGAGCCTTTTCTTGTAAAGCCTTTTGTTCCGCTTTGGACATTTTCTTATAGTCCTTTAAGAATTGTTCATACTTTGGCATAACGTCTTCCATCATACCATAATCTTTCACTCTTCCATATTGAATCCATAAGGCTTTTTCGCAGAACTTTTTCATTTGACCGATGGAATGACTGATGAAGAAAATGGTTTTCCCTTTTTCTTTAAATTCATTCATCTTAGCCAAGCATTTGTCTGTAAACGTTTGGTCTCCTACGGATAGTGCTTCGTCAATAATGAGAATATCTGGATCAATGTGAACTGAAATAGCAAAACCTAACCGAGATTTCATTCCACTCGAGTAACTTTTCACTGGTTGATCAATAAATTTTCCGATATCCGCAAATTCAATAATTTCAGGTTCTAAATCTCTTATTTCTTTTTTGCTAAAACCGAGCATTAAACATTTTAATTCAATATTTTCTCGACCAGTTAATTCGTTATTTAAGCCAGAAGCAATAGCGATCAAAGAAGCTTGTCCATTAATCTCCATTTCTCCAGAAGTCGGAGGTATGATTCCAGATAAGATATTCGATAAAGTTGATTTACCTGATCCGTTAACCCCAATAATTCCGATAACGTCACCTTGTTCAGCTTCAAAACTTATACCTTGCAAGGCATAGAAATCTTCCCCATATCCTTTTGGTGAAATTAGATCTAATAGTTTTTCTGACGTTTTTGAATACATTTTATATTTTTTGGTGATATTACGTAAAACAACTGATTTTGTCATAAATACACATCCATTATAAGTAATCCACAAACCGATCTCTAAATTTTAAATGTATCATTGATCCAAACATAAATATAATTCCAACTACGACCCAAAAATAAATCGTATACTTAAAGTGAATGATCGGATACCATGATGTTCCCAGTATTGAAGATCGATAACCTTCAACAAGATAATACAAAGGATTAAACTTCATGATACTCAATATTAAACGGCTGCTCTCTGAAGTTGGCTTTATAACCCAGAGAAAGGGTACTAGATAGATCATCATTCTCATAATGGCTTGGACGATCTGATGCACATCCCGAACAATCGTAGATAACGTTGACGTCACTAGAGACACAGCTAATAAGAAAACTAGAGTGGCAAACATAAAATAAGGCAACTGAAGCATATAGATTGATATATGGTAATCTGTAAATTGAAAAATAATAATGATAATAGCCGTTAACATCAAATGTTGGTAGAATTTTGCCATAATGACATAACTAGGGATTGCACTCATAGGAAAACTCATCTTTGCCACAAAGCGAATCCGAGTATATATAGACCTTGATCCCTGCTGGATAGCCGAGTTAACAAAGAACCAGAGAATAATACCTGACAACATCCAAAAAAGAAAAGGTACTGTTGTGGAATCTATACTTACTCCTTGATTCCTTCTTATTCCGAATCCGAAGACAAACCAATAGACTCCAATCTGAATCATTGGATTAATGATTTCCCAAAGCATCCCAAGGTAGTTATTCGTATTACTACTTTTCATTTCGTACATTGAAAGTCTACGTATTAAGTAAAAGCTTTTAATTTGTTCTTTTATTACTATCATTGCTGATTTCATGTAATTTTTCCTTCCCACTGTCTTCAAAAACACAAAAATAAAAGTTAATTCGTTCTTCCCCAGTGATATTATAAGCAATTTGTTTGTTTATGACAACTTCACATGACATAGGAACCTAATGTGACATGTTAAAAAACACTCGGTTCACTACTTTTTCCGTTGCATGTCCATCTTCTAGATGACAAAATTTATTGTGAAAAATATTAAATGAACTTGGGAGAGCAAAATTATTTAATTCCATTTGACGAATTGACTGTATAACTTCCTCTGTTGTTTTCAAAAGAGGTCCGGGTGCATTTTCTTCAAAATTGAAGTAAAAACCTCTTAATTGATCACGATAGGTGTCAATATCATAAACATAAAAAAGCATCGGTCTTTTTAAATTGGCATAATCAAAAAAAACAGAGGAGTAATCTGTTATTAATAAGTCTGCCAGTAAATATAGATCTCTTATATCTTCATAATTTGAACAATCGTATGCAAAACCATGATAGGATGATAAATCTAAATTCTCAGAAACGAGATAATGTAAACGGAATAGGACAATATATTTATCTCCAAGTTCACTTTTTAAAAGATCTAAATCTAAATGCATATTAAATTTGTATTTTCCTTTTGAATAGTATTCATTATCCCGCCATGTTGGTGCATATAAGATTATTTTTTTATTAAGGGGTAAATCTAATTTCTTTTTTAATTTTAAAATATACCCTTCTTTATTTTGATGAAACAAGACATCATTTCGTGGATAACCTGAATTAATCATTTCTTTATTAAATTGAAAAGCACGCTTAAAAATATTCTTGGAATAATCATTAGGAGATACTAGATAATCCCATTTACTCGCTTCTTTACAGAAATTTTTTTTGTATTTTTTTGTATTAGTTCCCGGCATGTGTACCTCTTCAATATCAGTCGCTAATTTTTTTAATGGTGTCCCATGCCACGTTTGCACATAGACTGTATGGTTAGGTTTAGGGATCCAAAGTGGGAACCGGCTATTCGTTACCCAATATCGCGATCGCGTCATAAGGAATAGCCATCTTACTGAAAATCTTTTCACATAGTGTATATCTTTATTTTTGAAATTATCAAGATAACGTTTATCTACACTCCAAATCATTTTAAAATCCGGATGTTTTTCTTTCATATATTCATAAATTGCTCTAGGATTACAGCTAAATTGCTTGCCGAGAAAGCTTTCAAATACAATTAATTTCTTGTTTGCAGGTAGATGGCCTAATAAACGAAAACACCATTTATATGCTTTTTTTATTAACCTGTGATTTCTAATTTTCGACTTATATGAACGTAAATAGAAGATTGATTTATTTTTCTTGAATTTTTTAGGTTGGCAGTGTTTTTTTACTGAATGTGTTTGTTTATGATATATTCCTAAAAAACTTACAATCTTCATATGTTTTCGCTCCTCAAAACAGAAAATCAATCATTTATTTTGATGTATTCTCTATTTATTTATAATTTTTATCCAAGCCTATTTTTAATATAATTAACAATATTTTGACTGGATATTCCTGTAGAATACATATTCCATTGTTTTGAGAAGTTTTTTATATGATCTAAATTATAATTTTCATTTTGAATACATTCTATTATTCCTTCTGTAGTTTTTACTACTGGGCCAGGAACAAGTTTGTCATAATCATCCCACAAACCTCTTCTTAATTGATATTCTTCTAAATCATATGGAAAAAAAATTATTGGACGCAATAATTGAGAAAATTCATAGGGAATTGATGAATAATCCGTAATTAATATATTAGTAATAAGAAGAAGTTCATTTATATTAGGCCAAGAAGAGTAATCATATACGAAACCATCATACTTCAAATCATACATCATCTTTGATTGAATAGATGGGTGCAATCTTAATAAAAGAACATATTCTGCCTCAAGTTTTTCACGCATTAACTTAAGATCTATATCTTGATAAATATTTTCATGTCTTCCATCACGAAATGTAGGAGCATAAAGAATAACTTTTTTTGACCCAAATATATTTTTGAAATAGTTAACTACTCTTCTTTTTTTAGTTTCTTCATAAAAAAAGTCCGTACGGGGAATTCCCGTGCGTAGAATATTTCTTTCAGATACCCCAAACGCTTTCTTGAATATTTCTGCCATCTCATTAGAACCGACAACAACTTTATCAAATTTTTGATAAACCTGAGTAAAACGTTTCCTAGCTTTTTTTGATCTTTGCCAAATAGATTGATCTTTTAAACCAAAAGTTTTAATGGCTCCAGCGGCATGCCAAAGTTGAATACATTCAACTTGCTTTTTGAAATGAATACTTGCTAGAAAGCCAAAATAGTTATCGACAAATATAACTTTTGAAGTCGCTAAATGGTATGCAGATTGGAATAAATGGATAGGATTTATTGTTTCAAATTGAATAACCTTTTCATTTGTTTGTTTAAAATCGTTTATACATTTTCCCTTGCATTGAAATACCACTTTACAATTAAGGTTTTGACGCATGATCTCCTCGTAAACATATAGATTATTTTCACTATAAGATATTACAAAGGTCACTTTATTTCTTAGATTAATTATTTTACATAAAGTAAACAGTATTTTAAAAACAAATAGATATAAAGTAACAATATATTCTCTAATCATTTTTTCTCTCTTATAATTCTATTTTTATTTAGTACAAATTGATCTGTATCTGTGTATTCCTTTATGATAAAAACAAGACTTTTTTTATATACTGACATATTCTAAAGTACCTCACTGATAGCAAGAATAATAAAATATTTCATTCACCTTATTTAAAAATTTATCTAATAATCTTCATTTTTATTGTTTATTTCAGCTAAATTTTCACTAAATATGGCTTCAACTACACGTCTAGATGCATTTCCATCCTCTAAATAACAAAATTTATTATAAAAAGAAGAAAAATTTTCAAGCATCTTATTACCATTGGCTTCAAAAGCCCGGATTGATTTAATAATCCCTGTAGTTGTGGTAACTAACGGACCTGGTGCATTTTTCTCCAAATCAAAATAAAATCCACGAAGCTTATCTCGATATTCTTCTAAATCGTAAACATAGAAAATAATAGGTCTGAATAAATTTGCAAAATCAAAGAAAACAGACGAATAATCAGTCATTAACATATCAGATATTAAATATAAATCTCTTATATCCTCATGATTAGAAAAATCAAATATAAAGTTCTTATATTTTTTCAAATCCAGATTTTCAGCAACTAAATAATGCAATCTTAAGAGTATAATGTAGTCCTCACTTAATTCTCTTTGTAATAAATCTAAATCAAGATTTAAATCAAACTTATAGCGTCCCTGATCATAAAACTGATTATCACGCCATGTTGGAGCATATAATATAACTTTTTTATTTTCAGGTAATCCAAATTGAAGTTTTACATTAGTTATAGATTTTTCATTAATACTTTGATGTAGAATATCGTTTCTAGGGTACCCTGATTCAATAATTGTTTTATTAAATTGAAATGCCCGACTAAAAATTTCACTTGAATAAGTATTCGGTGAGATCAGATAATCCCATTTATTGGCTTCTTGACAAAAGTCTTTTTTATATTTCTCAATATCAATGCCTGGCATATGAACTTCATTCATATCCATAACTAATTTTTTCAAAGGTGTACCATGCCATGTCTGGATATATATTGTATGTTTAGGTTTGGGAATCCAATAGGGTAAACGACTATTCGAAATCCAATACCTTGATTTGGTCATGGCTATAATCCATGAAATTGAAAAACGTTTAACATAATTCAAGTCATGGTTCAAAAAGTTATTTATATGTTTTTTATCCACACTCCAAATCAATGTATAGTCGGGATAATTTTTCTTAATATATTCATAAAGTGCTCTCGGATTACAACTAAATTGTTTACCTAAAAAGCTTTCGAATATAATGAGTTTTTTATTCACATGTAAGTGACCAAGTACATAGAAAAAAAATTTGTATATTTTTGTAACTATAGAGTTAATTATAATTCTACGAAATCGCTGGAAGATTTGCGACGATAGTTTTTTTTTATTACCAACCAAAATATCATTTCCTCTCAATACCAAAAATAACAGTTCCTAATAAATTAATATAATAATCACAAAAACAAACATTGACATATAACGAACCAAAATCAAATCTATGCTGGGTAATATTGCGAGAAAAATATAAAGGAGAGTTTTATACTGAGGCAATGCAAATAATTTGAACCCTTATAACTAAAGGTTCAAATTAATTAATTGTTAGAGTTATTCACTTTGAATTTATTTTTTTAATGAAAATAGGTCCTCTTTTATTTTTGTAGTTGAAACACCTATTGTTCTAGGTAAATAAATTACTTCACAATATTCTTTAAGGAAATCAAATTTTCCTTCCCAGTCATCACCCATAACAAAAATATCTATTCCATTGTCTTTAACGTCTTTAACTTTTTGATCCCAATCATTCTCAGGAATAACCTCATCCACATATCGAATAGCTTCAAGAATTAATTTTCTGTTTTCAAAGGAATGATATGCTTCTTTATGCTTAATAGCATTAAACTCATCTGTTGAAAGTCCAACTACAAGATAATCACCTAATTCTTTTGCACGTTTTAAAAGGTTAATATGTCCATAATGCAGCAAATCAAATGTACCATAAGTCAATACTTTTACCATTACTTTCGCCCCTCATAAAATAAAAGAATTTATTTAAATATTTTTTAAATTACCAACTATAATTCAATAAAATACTACTTGTTATTATAATTGTTAAATTAATTAATTTCAATTCATCTTTAATTTATTAATTCTCCTTTCTTTTAAATATTGTTACTTTTCCAAGCTCATGCAAAATGGATTTAATTATTTCTCTGAACATGGTATAGTATGTCTAGTGTATTTTGAAAGTATTGTTTTTAGAGAATATGAATTAATTTATGCAGTAATTTATTCGGAGGAATATCATGGCAGAAAAAACAAGAAAAATTATTAAGAGAAAAATTAAATTTGTTCTTGATCCACTAAAAAAATATATACAAGATCAGGAATTCAGAATGCGTGCAACTTACACTAAATTCTTAGAAAGAAAGCCTATAAAAGAAAAAACCATTCTCTATGAAGCTTATCATGGCCAAAGCATGACAGGTAATTCCTATGCAGTATTTAAATACTTAATGAACCATCCAGTTTATAAAAATTATACACACGTATGGGCACTGAAAGATGAAAACACTGTGCATGAAGAATATAAAAATAAAAGAAATGTTATTATTGTTAAACCTAGATCTAGAAAATACAATAATTACCTTGCAACAGCAAAATATTTAATTAATGATACAACATTCCCATATTATTTTCAAAAAAGAAAAGAGCAAATATACACAAATATTTGGCATGGAACTCCTTTGAAACATATGGGATTAGATATAAAAAACCGTGGACTTACTGATCATCGTAATATTCAACATAATTTTTTATATACAGATTTTATGGTCAACCCTAATAAGTTCACTTATGAGACGTTACTTAAATCACATGATGTATATAATATTTATAGTGGTTATGTTATGGACACGGGTTATCCAAGAATAGACTTAATGTTTAATGCTGATAAAGATGCCATTAGAAAAAAACTTTCTATTCCCGAAGGGAAGAAGGTAATATTGTATGCTCCTACATGGAGAGGGAAATTAAATAGCAAAAATGATATGAGTGAGACGCTCATGCATGAAATGGATAAGCTCAAAAATGATGTGAATGATGAATATATTATACTGCTTAAAACACATTATTATGCTTATGAATTCTTTAAGAAAAATGGATTAAGTCATCTTTGTGTTCCAAATTCAATGGATACTAATGAATTACTTTCAATTGTTGATATATTAATAACAGATTACTCAAGCATTTTCTTTGATTATCTACCTAAAAGAAAACCAGTGATCTTCTATGCATATGATGCAGAGGAATACGAATTTAATCGTGGTATGTATATAGATATGGAAGATCTTCCCGGACCTTTCTGTAAAGATTTTAACAGCGTAGTTTCTAATATAAATAATATTGATAATGTAACATTGAAATATAAAGAACGTTATGAGTATTTTATAAATAAGTTTAATTATAATGACGATGGTAATGCAACAAAACGCTTAGTTGAAACAATTTTCGAGGGAAAATCATTAAATAATTGTTTCAAGACATGCACTAATAAGATAAAAATTCTCATCTACTGTGGAGGATTTTTCAATAATGGAATAACAACTTCTGTAACTAATTTATTAAATAACATTGATTATAATAAATATGATGTAACTGCAGTAGATTATGGAAATGATAACAGAAAAGAAAAGTGGGAAAATTTAGCTAAAATTAACAAGAATGTTAGTGTTCTATATCGGGTAGGAACATGGAATGCAAAACTATTTGAATGGTGTAGACATCGCTTACTGTTAAGACGTGGAGCCTATACGGATTTTATGAAAAAAGTCATGCCTTCTGAGATGTATGAACGTGAAATGAAACGTCTTATAGGTCAATCTGCATTTGATATAGGAATTGATTTTAGTGGTTATAGCCCTTTTTGGACAACTCTTTTCGCTTTCGGTGATTTTAAAAAACGAAGTATCTACCTTCACAATGACATGGTTGAGCAAGCAAATAAGAAGGTGAATAATAAATATCCACATCGAAATAACTTGAAAGTTGTTTTCTCATTATATCGATTATTTGACAAAGTTGTCTCAGTTTCTAAACTTACAAATGAACAAAACATTAAAAATTTTAGTGACATTATTGATAACTATCAAACAAAAATGGACTTTGTTATCAATAATATAAATTATAATAAAACGCTAGAACTTAAAGAAATAAAGAAAACGCTAAAAATAGAAAATCATATTTATCTGCTGTCTAAAAATGAATACTCAAAATCCAATATTAATCTTTCTGGATTTGAAATTCCCAAAGATGATAATATTAATTTCATTAACATAGGTCGTTTGGAACCTGAAAAAGACCAAGAAAAATTGTTATATGCTTTTTCTGAAATAGTTAAGATAAAACAAAATACGAAATTATATATCGTTGGTCAAGGTGCTTTAAAAGGCTATTTGGAAAAATTAGTCAAATCTTTAGATCTTGAAGATCACGTTATCTTTACAGGTCAAATAAGCAACCCTTATGCATTATTAGATTATTGTGATTGTTTCGTACTGTCTTCGAATCATGAAGGTCAACCAATGGTGTTATTAGAAGCTCTAATACTTGATAAACCTATTATCGTAACTAATATCCCTGGTTCTAGAAGTGTAGTTGAAGGTGGATATGGTACCATTGTTGATAACTCTATTCAAGGTCTTGTTGATGGAATGACTAAATTTATTAGTGGCCAACAAATGAATGAGAAAACTTTTGATTACAAAGAATATAGTAAACAGGCTATTAATATGTTCTATGACAAGATCTGCTCATTAAAATAACTTTTATTGTGAATTATTAATATGATGATTATTTATTGTTATATTGATGCATATTTCAAATCCCTTGACTAAATACAGTCAAGGGATTTATTTAACAATAAATTTATTTTCTTTACTTTCATGTGAAAAAGAAAATCTCGTTAATTTTATTTTATAACATGATTTTGAATTTTTAAATTTAATTCACTTAAATAATTTAACATATCCTCTCTCAAATCATCACGCATAAGAGCCATCTCAATCGTTGATTTAATAAAACCGAACTTTTCACCGACATCATAGCGTTTTCCATCATATGCAAACCCATATACTTTTTGAATTTCATTCAATTTGCCTATTGCATCAGTCAATTGAATTTCTCCACCAGAACCAATTTGTTGTAAATCTAGATACTCGAATATTTCAGGTGTTAAGATGTATCTGCCCATGATAGCCACGTTAGATGGTGCTTCTTCAACCTTAGGTTTTTCAACAAATCCCTTAACATCGTAAAGTGGACCATCTTGAGATTCTGGATCAATAATACCGTATCTATCAGTCTCGTCTTTAGGAACTTCCATAACCGCAATCACACTAGATTGTTTTTCGTCAAAAACTTTCATCATTTGTTTTAGACAAGGTGTTTCAGCTTGCACTATATCATCACCTAGAAGAACTGCAAACGGTTCATTTCCAATAAATTTTCTAGCACACCAAATAGCGTGCCCTAGTCCTTTGGGTTCTTTTTGACGAATATAATGAATATCTACTTGAGAAGGCTTTTTAACCTTTTCCAATAAATCTAATTTATTTTTTCTAATCAAGTTATCTTCCAATTCAAAGGCATTATCAAAATGGTCCTCTATTGCACGTTTCCCTTTACCTGTAACAATAATGATATCCTCTATACCTGAATCCACGGCTTCTTCAACTATATATTGAATAGTTGGTTTGTCAACAATTGGCAACATTTCTTTGGGCATTGCTTTAGTTGCAGGCAAAAAGCGTGTTCCCAAACCTGCTGCAGGTATTATTGCTTTTCGAACTTTTTTCATTTTTAAACAACCTCCTATAGAATAATTTATCACAAATAGTACAATTGTACACATATCAATAAATACAAAAACTCAAAATAAATTCATTCAGAAATGTCAATGTGAGGATATAAAATATTTTGTGTAAATGAATCAAAATGCAAAAAGGAAGACCTTTTCTTAATAGAATTGAGTTACCACACTAAATTAACAGAGAAGAGGTCTTCCTATGAATGAGTTTATATAAGAAATCGTTCAAGCTTTAGTTCAAAAACAAGATATTACAATGGTTTTTCGCAAGCAACTAGAAAAAGCAGTGAATACATTTCTAGCGACAGAACTAACAGCGTTTTTAGACTATAAAAAGTATAACCTCATTGGTTTTAACTCCGGTAATTCACCTAATGGTTCTTATTCACGTACGCTACACACGGAGTTTGGTGATTTAAACATACAAATCCCAACGTGATCGTAACGGTGAATTTAAACAACAGACAGCGCCTTACCGGCGCTCAAATGATACGCTAGAAGCGAGGAGAATCATTCATCACTTCCAAAAAGGGATTACCATGACAGAAATCTTACAATTAATTGAGAAAATGTACGGTCATCATTACTCGGCTCAAACCATTGTCACATTGGCTTCGACAAAGCACGTGCAGAATTAACAACGACGTTTGAAGCAATCGAATCTTAAATATTGTATATTGGCAGGGCTAGCCTTACCAATTAACAAGAACCAACCCTTCAAACACAATTATTTTTATACCAAAGATGACATTCTATCTGAACAGGTGAACAGTCATTTACATAAAAATATTGACACTACCTTCTATTGTTTATAATGAAATAAAAATTCCAAATGCTTTTAAATATATAAATACATCTATAAATAAAATAAATATGCCCTTAAAATCTGTTCTATCTAAGATACCATCCAATTTAGTATAGAACCATATTTAGTGATTTTATTCATTTTTACTCTCATAAGCCCCCCCTAATTGTCGATTATTATTTGTTTATCGACATAGGGGGGGCACAATTGATATAATTAATCAAATAGACTTTCGAATTCTCTTGTTGTTCTTTCTTTATATTTATCAAAATTAAATTTATTCATTGTTCTTAGTCCTTTATGGAAGGCTATTAATCCGTTATAAAGTCCTATTTCAGTGTTCTCAACTGAAATCACTTCATTATCTTTTAAATATTTCATTGTGGTGTCAATGTCAACAGTTATCACTTGCTTATCCAAGGCTAAAGCTTCGTAGACAACTAATCCAAGACCTTCATAATATGATGAAAGTACAAACGCGTCAACCATTTTTAACAAAGCGTATGGATTATTCATCCTTCCAAATAAATAAATATTTTTTTTAGAAGGTGAATTTTTCACCAACTGGATTGTTTGCTTTTTAATAGGTCCATAAGGGGCTATAATAATTAATCTAGAATTAGGAAATTCAATATTGTACTTCTCGAATGCGTTTATTAACCTATCGTGCCCTTTTTGTTTATCGTATCTGCCAATATTTAAATAAGTTAAAACGTTAGGGTCCAATAGATCATTTATTAATCGGATTTTGGATATCCCAAATTTACTAATCATTGTTTCAACTAAATTGTCATTTGTGTTATCCTCTATTTTTTCATTTGCTGTGTGATTATCAAAAGAAAGTTCTCTTAGAACATCATTATTTAGTACTTTCATTTACAAACTCCTCTGCTATGACATCTTCGTATTCTTTTATTAAATTTAATGTGTACGGAAATAATTTTTTAACTTCTCTGATCTTAGCTTTATTTATTAATATATTATCAATTATTGATGCTAGCTGTTGAGCCTCTAAATGAGTTTCATCTTTGAGGTAATTGATTAAATGAGTTCTATAAGGAAATTCATATTCTAAATACTCTACTTTTACAAGTTCAGCAATATATTCTTTTATTTGTTTTGTTTTAAGAATTTTATTTTCAACATAATTGTCTTTAACGTATTCATTAAGAATGCTCTTTAATCGAGATTGGTGATTATGTTCGATTATTGCTAAAGGATATCCTTTTTCAGTAAGCCTTTTAAGAGAGTCCTTTCTTGATAAGTCTATCTCATAATCACCTAATTTTTCATACCTTTTTAAGGGATCAATAACGATATGAGAACTATCAACTGAATCAAAAAAAACATTTTTTAATGTTATAAAAATATTTTCTTTACTTAGATCTCTAATTCTTTGTTCTCCTAGGAAATTATTTGCAACTTCGAGTTTTTTGATTACGGTTGGTAAGTTTTGTTTGAATCCATCAACTAAACCGTCATTTACCAAAACAATTTTACTTGTTGATTTATATGCATTGTATATAACTTTTTGATTGTAATTTTTTTTATTTTTATAATCCTCAAACATATCTGTATGAACAAACATCATGGTTTTAGTATTTATATGACTAACTATTTCAGCGTATTTTCTATCAAATCCAGTATAATGAATAAACCAATCTACATCTGTGTCTCCAAACATTCTACGAATCTCTAAATTATATATATTTTTAACAACATTATTAATAAATTTAGAATTAGTCTTTTTCGAATTTAAAAATCTTTTATGAATTATTCTCTCAAATAAATTACTGATAGATATACCTGATATTGGGTAATATTGTACATCTGGTGGGAGACTTTGCAATCTAAACTGATGTTTTTGAGATAATTTACTTTTACCAAAAAATAATACATAATTTCGTTTAGATGTATCAATTGAGGAAAGTGTATTCAACAATGCAGTTGTAATTCCATTATCCCATAGTCCTCCACAAAAAATAAAAACATTTTCTTTTTCATTTCTAACTGAACTCTCTAATATTTTTTCATTCATTTTATTAGCAAATATATAATCGACAATTATGTCAGCACCATTTTCACAATCATACTTGCAGAAGCGTTCTTCAAAATCTGTATAATCTCTAAAGCAATCAACTGCATTGATTTCAGCAGCCAATTCTTCTATTGTCTCTACTTGAACAAAAGGATAGTTATCAATGTCCTCATATACGCCTCTTGAACTGAAATACTCTTGCTTATCGTAAGTATATAGAATTATTTTTCTTTTTTTATTTAGAAAATCGTACATAATAGAAGAATAATCCGTTATTAAGATATCTACACAACTTAAAAAGTCATACAGTTCAATATCCACTGGAAAACTATAAACATTTTTAAAATTATCTATTTTTATTTGACTCTGCATAGTGTGACCTTTAAATATAATAACTGTGTCGTTATCTACATTATTAGATAAATATGATAGATCACTAACTATTTTAGTGTCATCAGATCTCACATTACCGTCAATACCTCTCCAAGTAGGCATATACATCACAATTTTCTTTTTTTCCCAGCCAAAACTATTTCTTAATTTAGCAGCCCTATTTTTATCAAACAGAGCGCTATTTCTAGGAGATGGTCCTATAATTACTTTCCCATTATATATTTTATCTATATTATGTGATCTAACCAAAATATCTTTTGTGTAATCATTACCTACTATCAAGCCATCAGAAATTAAGAAATTCCTTTGAACATTTGAAAATCCAACAATATTCTCCATATCTTTTCCTAATGTTTTCAGAGGTGTCCCATGCCAAATATTATAATATTTTTGCTCTTTTCTTTTACTAAAAAAAGGATAGAACGTATTATCATTAATTAAATATTTACAAACAGCTAATAGGTAGCCATACTCACGAGACATGTGTTTAACATAATTAATATTTGTTATTCCATACTTTTCAAACTTTTTTTTACTAGAATCAATATCTCTTACTGCAACGTAAATCTTTACTTTCCTATCAGACTCGTAAATATATTTAATCATATGAAATATATGACCATCAACTGATTTTCCATGAAGAGATTCAAATAGGATAGTATTCTCCCTGACCTTTGCTTTTTGTCCCTTTCTAAAAGCAAGAATATGTTTCTGTTTTTCTTTTATTATTTTGTATTTTTTATATAAATTGGTAATTTGCATACGTTCACCTATCCCTTAGTTCAATGATAAAGATTTATTATAATTTCACAAGAAAATTATGGACTAATTTATTCTATCATATATCTCATTTTATGTTAATAATGCACATAGGTCTTTTTTCATATGCACACATAAATATTTTTCTTCTAAAGTATTAAAAAACTTGAATTATGACTAAATGTAATCAGAAAAGCATGTACTGCATTAATTCTATGTTTTAGAAACGTGGCTGTAGAACTAAAAAAAGCCAAAGCAGCACGAAAGTGCCCTTTGGCTTATTACATTTTACCCTCTATTTCTCTTCAATTTTTCCTTTAATTTATTGGATATTTGAATAACCTCTGGATTGGTACGAGACAATCTCCATAGTTTCTTCAATTTTGCCGAATGAAGAACTCGATATTGAAACGATTTCTTATGGTTCTTTTTAATCATTTTTTCTCGATGTTCCACGATACTTTCAAATATTCGCTTTGCATTATTTTTATCAGTATACTTAAAGTATTTTTCTCTAAGATGAGAGAATTGTTCCTTCTCAATGAAATGACGTTCAGCATATTCTTGTATGACATGGACCAACTCATTTGTATTAAAGACACGATCTCCAAACAGGTCTTTTTCCATATCCATGTAACTTCCTTGGTACTTATTATAGTCTTTCAGGTCAAATTGAAAAAAAACAATGGGTTTTTTTTGATAATACATGTCCCATGCCACGCTGGAATAATCCGTGATTAGTAAAGCTGATCTCATTAGTAATTCATTTACTTTTACTTCACCGTATTGAATGATATTGATTCTTTGACTTTTCGTTGTGAATTGATGAAGATAAGATTTGAACTTTGGGTGGATATAAAAGTTCAAATGCAAATGATATTTCTCTAAGATTTGTTCTAAGTTCGATCCATTTAGAAGCGTGACATAGTGCTGATAATAGTCTGTTTCAATAAATTTATCTTCAGGCATGTCATCCATCCAAGAACGCCACGTTGGCATTAACAGAATGGCTTTTTCATCTTTTGATTTGTCTTGCATAACATCCCACCGGCTCAAACCCGTCACAATAATCTCATTCTCATCATAACCGAAATGATCTTTGATAATTTCCTTTTCTAGGTCTGAAGAAACAACAAACAAATCCGAGGCGTTATTTCCTTTTTTATTAAATACTTTATCTACTTTTTTAAGAGAAATGACCCCATGTTGCAAGAAAACATGACGTTTATTCGTTATGGCTTTTTTTAAGCGTCCTTTTTGAATTCGAATATCATAGACATGTCCTTTTGATTCCGATGAGATTAATAATTTAGCTGCATAAAGATAAATCATATATTTAAAACTCATGAAATGAATCACTTTTTGCTTCATGTCTTTTAAATTAGGATAATCAGGAGAATCTTTCTTTATAATGTAGTAAAAATGTTTATGTCTTTTATTTTGAAAGCAATAACGGAAAAAGTAATAACCATTATCTTGTGCACCTTCTGAGAATTTTTCAAAAGCGAGCCAAACATCCTTTTTATCAAAGTACCACTTAAACAACATATAAAGATAATAAGCTAAATTCTCTTTAAAAAACATCAGAGACGTTTCATAAAACTCTTTTGTTTTAAATACCAATGCGACGGTATTAATTTGAGTAACATAAGGATAAACAAAGCAATTACTCGGATAGACATAAGCTCGTTTGAGAGATGATCTATTTAGCTTTCTTGTGACCTTTCGAGATGGGTTTTTCAACCTAACATAATATTTATCTCCATCAATCACTACTAGGCAATAAATATCCCAATAATATTTTTCTAATTCTAGATCCTTTAGATCCATAGAAAAAGTTAACACATAGTTCTTTTTCTTTTTTTTCAGTTGGGCAGGGATTAGAATTTGGTTTCTATCTCCTAACATTCGGTGGGTAAGCAGCACCTCTTTAAGTTCAAATTGATTAACTTCTGGAAAATCAACGGTCACTTTTCCATATAAAATGCCATTATGAACGGTAAATCGATTGACTTTCATTTCTGTTTTTAACTTTTCATTACTTAGATGAAGAGGTTCTTTAATGACAAAGGATAAACCATTATTCATCGTTAAATACGGTGCAAAAACATAATTTGTAGATGTCTTAATAGGAGGAAAATATCTCTTGTGCTTTGGTTTTATAATCTGATCGTAAGCACCTAATCGACTAACCTCTATGATATTCAAATCGCTATTTATTCGTTCAAGATATAGATCCCATTTTGAAGCAGCTACGGCTTTTTCTTGAATAAATAAGGATAAATCAATCACAATTTTGTCTAATGTAGGACTGAATGGTTCTTTGTAAAAATCATATGTCAAACGCTTATTTGATTGACGTTGTTTAATTCTTAATTTTAATTGAGTATTTACTTCAAAGTATTTTCTTGGTAATGTGAAAGACAACATCTGCGTTGTCTCATCATAATTAATATCTTTAATCACGCAATGTGACTTAATCTTATAAAGATGATTTCCTTGATCTCTCCGCTTCTTTTGATCTTCTAACAGAATATAAATATGATTGGCATGATCTTTTTTACAAGTAAAAGTATAATTTTCTATTGAGATAGAATGACTTTCATTGGATTTGAATGTGTCTATCATAAATGAAAAGATGATTGGCCGAAATTTATTTGACGTGCCTTTTTTATAATTAATATATAATTTCCATCGTTGGTCTTCACAATGATAATTCTTAAAAAAAAGCGCTAGTTCTTTAAGATTTAGTTGAATTTGCTTATTTTGAATTACATAACAATCATCAGGCATTAAAAGATGTTTATCTCCTTTTATAAGAAATAACCTAATAAGACCATCGCTTATGATCCTTTTCTGTAAATGAAGAAGAAGTTTTCCTTCTTTCATAGTTAGATATTCTATATCTACTCCTAGATTCCTTACTCTCTGTTGAAATTTCTTAGGTTGTAGTAGAACATATTCGGTCATTTCAAGATTGGTTTTAGATGTTTTTATTAGACCATTTGGAGTAAACCCATAAAACATCGGGCTAATAATGTGCAAAGAAGTTAATGAGAAGCCATATGAAATTTCAATGTATAAGTCATACTCAGCATGTTGTCGCCAACGAATACGATCGATAGACAAAGATATTTCATTTTGATCCATAATTTCGGCAGCGAGTCTCTGTGTATTACCTTCTTTCTTATCAGTAAGTCTAAAATTAACTTGATATTTTGCTAGAGACAACTGATTAAATTGAAAAATAATATGTCCATGATTGAATCTAATACGATTTGGAATAATTTTATTTGTCATATGGTTACCCAAAGTTTTAATTATTTCGAGTGGGTCGCCTGCGACTAAGGTCAATCTGTTTTCTTTAATATAAAACACATACATTGATTGAATATATGTGTATGTATAATCTTCCTTCATATAATTGACTTGGTTTACGATATCTTTTCTAAAGACCATTAAATCATAAATACGGCCATTCAAAATAATACAACATCCAAAATCATTGATGTCATAAGGCAACCCTTGATAAAAATCATTCAAATAGACAAGTTCAAATTCAAAGATCATTGTATGTCCTTCAACCCGAAAAGGAACATCACATTCGTACAGAAATTTATTGTTTTGGTGAAAACCAAATTTTACACTTGATAGTTTTTGTTTTTCCATATTTTCAACAGTTATGATGATCTTTTCCTCATTCATTTGAATTGATGTAACATCGATTTTACGCATAAAGTCTCCATCCTTTGAACGGTTTAACTTGTATCCTACAATTTAACATGTGAGGGTTATAAGAACCTCTCCTACTAAAGACAAGTTTTTATTCTACAGGGATGACCTTTACATCCCTGTGTCTATTCATTTTCCCCTGTATTCATCATAAATATAAGTCATTGAAGGCCTTTATTACGTCGACAAAAATGAAAACACACATCTCACGCCTCTAGTACTTTTGTTTTTCAAAATCACGTAAGTCAGATGACTTTTTTACGTATCTACAAGTATTTAAAAACCTCATCCTGTATAGATGAGGTCATTTCGATGGGTATTCAATTTTTCTTTTACAATCCAAGTATTTAGTCTTCTCCACGCCACTTTGATATCAATAAAAGGAGTATTTCGAGTTCTTCGATTGTAAATTCTTCAAAGTTTTTTAACATAAACTCATTTTTTATTTTCTCCATTTGTTTACATAACGTATTGCCTTCTTTGGTTAACGTTAACTCTACAATCCGTCGATCTTTCTCAGATCTTTCTCTGTTAATATAGCCTTTATGAATCAGTTTATCCGTTACTACGGTCACAAAACTTGTTGCAACATTCAATTCTTTTGCCAAAGCTGAAATCATTTGAGGCTGATGTTTTGAGAGAGCATGTAAAAACAGAAATTCATGATTTGTAATGTCACTGCCAAATAAATCCGACATTTCCTTCTTAAATCGACGAATAATTATGGAAATATTTAATTCCAAATCTCTAATTAATTTTTGTCGTCTATCCATACATTTCCTACCCCTACTTTTTTGCCATTTCAAACGCGATTAAAAAGTAAAGAGAGAAGCTTGTTACCTTCTCTCTTTGTTTTCTAAGTTGTTATTCGGTTACTGCTTCACTAACCCTTTTTTCTTTCTTTGTTTTTCTTTTTTTCTTAGCTGGCGTAGATCGTTGAATAAAGAATGATAAGAATAAAGCGATAACTGAAAGGATCGTCGCAACGATAAATGCATCGTTTACACCTTGAATAGCAGCTTCCATAGATACCTTACCAATTAGCGATTGAACCACAACACTATTTCCTAGACCTAGAGGTAAATGATGACTAACAGCAAAACCTTGGCTAACAGATGCGATATCATGTGTCAAATTTGGATTACTCGTTGTTATGGCATTCGCAAATTGACCTTGATGATAGGTCGTTCGATTAGACATCACTGTAACAAGAAAAGCAGTCCCTAAAGAACCAGCTACTTGACGCATCGTGTTGGTCATAGCCGTTCCATGACTATTCAATCTTCGAGGTAAGTTATTTAGCCCTTCTGTCATAATTGGCATCATCAAAAGAGACATACCAAACATCCGTGCAGAGTATAACAACATAATTGAACTATAAAGCGTGCTATCTGTCAAATGCCCAAAATCCCATGTTGTAACTGCCGTAATAATTAATCCAACAATGGCGAGTGGTCTTGCTCCTATTTTATCAAATAAGATCCCCGTTATTGGAGACATAATCCCCATAAGAATGGCCCCTGGTAATAGTAATAAACCTGATTGCAACGGGGTAAATCCACGAATGTTTTGTAGATATACTGGAGTTATAACCATTCCTGCAAACATGGCCATGGTTAGGACAATATTAACAATCGTTGTAATTGTAAAGATTTTATGTTCAAAAACTCGTAATTCTAGTAAAGGTGAATCGACGACTAACTGACGCCATACAAAAATCGCAAGCGCTGCAATTCCAATAACTAACCAAGATACAATAACAGGATTTGTCCATCCCTTATTTCCCGCTTCACTACAGGCATATAGGATTCCACCAAAACCGATCGTCGACAATATCGCACCCAACAAATCAAGTTTTGGAAAGGCACGTTTACCCACATTTTTAAGAAATATCAATGCGAAAATAATGTCGATAACCGTGAATGGGAAGATAACCCAGAACAAGATACGCCACGTATAATGTTCCACTAAATAACCAGAAAGTGTTGGTCCAATTGCAGGAGCAAATATCATGGCAACACCCATTAACCCCATTGCCGCCCCTCGTTTTTCAGGTGGGAATATGGTTAAGAAGACATTGGTCATTAATGGCATAATAATGCCTGCACCTGCTGCTTGCACGACTCGACCCACCATTAGAATTGAAAAAGTCGGCGAAAGTCCACAAATCAACGTACCCAAGGCAAACAGCCCAATTGCAGAGATAAATAATTTTCTAGTTGTGAAGGTTTCCATTAAATAGGCCGTAATAGGTATTAACACACCATTTACGAGCATGTAACCCGTTGTAAGCCACTGGGCGGTATTCGTTGTGATATTTAAATCAGTCATAATCCGCGGCAAAGCGACGTTCATTAAGGTTTGGTTCAGAATGGCTACAAACGCTCCCATAATGAGTACTATAATGATCGGAAGCGGTTTAATATCAGTGGAATGATGATCTTCATGCTGATTTTTATTTTTTCGCGATAATTTTTGTTTCTCATTTGAAACTTTTTTTACAGTATGAAGTTCTTCTCTAACTGTCTCTATTTCTTCAGGTTGTCCATTCGTAACAAACTCTTCGATGTTAGTCTCTACTTTCTCTTCATGAATCAATTGTCTTTCATCTATTGTATTTACGGCTTTTGATGGCACATGTATATCTTTAGGAGTCTGAAGTTTCTTTAAGCGACGACGTCTTAGCACAAGGTTGAATAATACAAGAACAACGATAGCAAAGACAATATATCCTAAAAGGAACGGTGTCATAATATCACTCCTTTCCTTTAAAATTAAATATGAATTCTAACTGTGACATTCATACCTGGCATGAGTTTTACACCTTTATAGTTGTCAATGGATACTTTAACAGGGATAACTTGAGTCACTTTAGTATAATTACTATTGGTGTTAGTACTTGGTAAGAGAGAAAAAGTGCTTGACGTTGTTGAACCAATTTGATTAATTCTTCCTGTAAACGTCGTGTTAGGATAGGCGTCAACATAGATATCAACTTTTTGACCGGTTTTAATATCATCAATATCTGTCTCATCAACATTAGCCGTTACATATAAAGCATCTAGATCATAAGCAACAGCAAGTTGTGTACCCGCGGCCACGAACGTATTTTTTACTCCTGTGTTTTGAACTACTGTTGCACTATGTGGCATTTTTACTGAAGTTGTCACTGGTTTACCATCTACACCTTGACTAGCTATGTTACCTAATGTTTCATCACTTGAATACGTATCTCCTGTTTTCGCATTCCATGTATTCAATTTACCACTTGCTGGTGCCGCAATTGAAATGGATTGACCACCGATAGATGCGTTATCTGTTTTAACGTAATTTGTTGATTCATTATAAAAATAAAAAGCTGTTGCACCTCCACCGACAAGAATAATAACAACAATAATATTAATGACTAATAATCGAGCAAAATTACCCATAATTCCTTTATCCTCCTTAAAACCTATAAAAATTTTAAATAGATAGCCGATTAGTTAAGATTATTAATAGTTAACAACATTAATTAATCGCTATAACTATGGCTAAATCTCCGTTTAACGAACAAAAATAAGGTCAATTTATTCATTAAACCATTTATTTTGACCTCCGTTTTAGTAGTATGAAGTCAATTACTTAACCTTATTAAGTAATTGCAACGTTTAAGATTTTATCACCTAAATTAAAACGATGCAATATATTTGATCGAAATTTTTTTATGTGAGGTAACCTGAAAATAAAAAGGTAAGAAAACTGAAAGAATATTTATTCAGCACTTACCTTATAGTGCGTGTTCAAAAAGGCGACAAATGAAAAGGGTTACTGACTAAGCAAGCGAGTATCCTGCAAGCGTCGGAGGCTAAGAGCGGCGCGCGCTGTTCCTTAAGACCGGCATTCCTCGCGTTGTGGTAGCTTCAGGCGCCAGCCACAGGACGTGAACGTTTTTAGCCAGCGATCCTTTTGTTTTTACTACATGAGGACCGGAAAAACAAGCGGGCGCCGAGATTCGCACTATCATTTGGTGACTTTTTGAACAACCCCTTATAATATATTATCCATTTACAATAGTTGCCCCATTAATATGAATAGTTTGTCCTGACATATAGGAAGCATCGTCAGAAGCTAAATATACGTAAGCTGGTGCTACTTCACTCGGTTGTCCTGGCCTTTTCATTGGGGTTTTTAATCCAAAAGTTTTTACTTTACTTTTAGGCATAGAAGAAGGAATGAGAGGTGTCCAGATCGGACCAGGAGCAACGGCATTAACCCTGATCTGTTTACTAAGAACGTCTTTATTTTGGGATAGTGAACGTGTAAAAGCAAGAATAGCTCCTTTTGTTGCTGAGTAATCCATCAACTCTGGATTCCCTTTATAAGCCGTTATTGAAGTTGTGTTGATGATTGTTGATCCTTTTTTAAAATGTTTGATGGCTTCTCTAGAAAAATAAAAAGTACCAAATATATTTGTCGCAAACGTTCTTTCAAATTGTTCATTTGTTATATCTTCTAATTTTTCACAATAATGTTGTTCTGCTGCATTATTAACAAGAATATCAAGTTGACCGTATTTAGTAACGGTTTGCTCAACGGCTTGCGTTGCAAATGTTGGATTTCCTACATCTCCCTTAATCAATAAACACTCAGAACCTTCTTTTTCAACCATTTGCTTTGTCTCTTCTGCATCGGTGTCTGCTTCGAGATAAACAACCGCCAATCTTGCCCCTTCTTTGGCGTATAATACTGCAATAGCTTGCCCTATGCCGCTGTCTCCTCCGGTGATAAGAGCAACCTTTCCGTGCAACTTTCCACTTGCTTTATAATTTGGTTTAACGGCTTCTGGCTGGGGATTCATATCACTCTGAATATCAGGCTCTCGATAACCTGCTTCAGGAGCTTGAGTATCTTTTTCTACTATCATGGGATCTTTTTTATTCAATTTATTTTAAACTCCTTTGCTTTAATATTCAGGGTTATTGTAACCAGTAATAAGAAATTCATTCGAAGAGATAATAGAGGTTCTAAAATAATAAAGAAAACTTGCAATTGCGGAGCCTATAAGGCGAGATAGAAGCCTAAGCCCGCATTTATACTTTGAATTTTTATACCCTTAAAGAGGTTGTTCAAAAAGTCAACAAATGATAAGCGGCGAATCTCGGCGCCCTCTTGTTTTTCCGGTCCTCATGTAGCAAAAACCTACATTCCGGTCCTCAAAACAACGCCGCCTTGATCTTCTTGCTTCTAATTTGCTCCCTTTTTGAACACGCACTTAAAATGCAAAAAAAGACTTACCGTTAAAAAAGTAAGTCAGTTTCTTAATATTTGATGATTAATTATTTGTTTTGCCTATTGCACGGAGAGCGTGTGATGACCATCCTTCTAATCTAGAATAGACATTCTTCGAATATAATTCCTCAAGAGTCATCCACTTGCCTTCCAAAGCTTCAGTCTCTTTAACCCTTACCTCGACATCTAAAGGTAAGTTAATTGTCAAAAGAATCCCAATATGTACTTGACTGACAGGCTCGGAATCATCATTAATAAATCCCACCGTTTGGATATCCATCTCACACTTCTTACTAAACTGAAGTTCTTCATGAAGTTCACGGTTTAAATTTTCACTTAACAATTCATGAAAGGTACTCTTGCCAGCTAGAGCGTTCATATGGCCGCCTACACCTAGGGAAATTTTACCGTGCAGTCGTTCTTCTCCTCCACCACCTAAACGCTTGTAAGCGAAAAGTTTATCTCCACGCCTAATGACAGCATAAGGTATTGGCTGCTTATAGGTTGGATTGTCTTCTGCGTCACCTCGGCGCATCACGTCATAATGTGATTCAATCCGATGTTCTAATTGAGAAATATGACTTTCATCCATCATTGTACCTTGAAATGCGTATGATTCAGGTGACTTGTCATCACCAAATAATTGACTTCGTTTGACAACGATTATTTGTTCATCCATCTTACCCACGACATAATCATCCTTACCATTAACTTATTTGTTATTCTAACTTTGCATGATTGAGATTCAACAGTCAAGATGTTTAAATAAAGTTAAATATAAACATCATTGCATTTTTTCTTTTTCTGGGTATATATTAAGCATCAACCAATATTATCCAAAAAAATAACCCCTGTAAGGTATTAAAAATGTAAAGATACCCTTTAAATCAAACTATAGTGGCCATCAACATAAAGAATACTTGAAGACTTAAGAACAATCTATTGGTCAACTTTAACATATCTTTATGCCTTCAATTAAAATCCTTTTTTATGAGACGATTTGATGTTAAGATGCCAGCAATACCTAAAATAAAACTTAACCAGAATGGAATGGATATTTTAATATCATAAGCCGCTAATTTGATTGAAATAAATAAAGGAACAAATATCGCAGCTCCCCATAATATAATGGCTAAAAGGAACCATACTTTTGATTTATACACTTCTTTTTTCATTAAATAGAGGATTCCAAATACAACGATATACCCTGTTAAAAAATTCAATCCTGTGTTGATGATAGACATTTTACTTTTCAAGATTGGCCAAATATATCCCAGTAGATCAAAAGCTCCGTTCGCAATCAGCCCCCATGAAACAATCCCTAATCCAATAATCCAAAAATACTGGATTATTGTCGCTTTGTTACGTTTAGGCAATCCATCAATAATTTCCCTACAGTAGGATTCAGGATCATCTCCAAAAATTTCTTGAGCTGTTTGCCCATTTTCTTGTGCTGTTATTAAATGATCCAGAAGCTCGAGTAGCAGTTCTTCGCCTGCTCGATCATTAATATTACTTAAACGAATATAAACCATCATATCCCCATAATACTTTTCATTTTCATCTGTTAACTGTTTTCTAAGGAAATTATTTTTTTCAACCATATCTTGTGAAGAAAGCTGGAACATTGTACTCCCCCCAAATGGATAACTCATAATCAAAAAAACGTGAAGCCCTACTTACACGATCATCTCCTTGATTTCTTAAACTTTTGTTCTTATATAGTTGACCAATGCAAATTATTCTAGAGATCCAACCTCATCGTCAAATATGTTTTGCACCGTTTTTCCGTCTTTTCGTGCTGTTAGTAAGTGATCTCGAATCTCATCTAATAATTCATTTCGACTTGACTTAACCCTAAGTAAAATACCAAAATACACAGGATATTCTTTTTTAAATTTCAGAAGTATTTACTTGCGATATGTTATCGCTTTTTTAAAGTCAAGAAACTTCAACTCCTCTACTGATTTATTTAACCTTATCTAACAAATTCTCAACAGGAACTTTCATATCTAGCCAATTTTGTTTAAATTGATTAAGTGCATCATATCCTTTTGCAGTTAGATGGTAATATTTCCGATTAGGACCACTCGGTGAGATTCTCATGGCACCTTCGATCACGTTATCTTTTTGCAGTCTGAGTAAAATAGGATAGATACTTCCTTCACTTACAAATTGGAATCCTTCTTCCTGTAGACGTAGACTTAATTCATATCCATAAACCTCTTTTTGATAAATCACCGCAAGAATACAGCCTTCAAGTATTCCTTTCAGGAGCTGACTTTTCGCTTTCGATGATTTTGGCATATAACTTTCACACCCTCTATATTGCATTACAAGTTAGCAGTTAAAAATAAATAATCTCCTTCGAATCACGTGTGCAAGATAGTGATTTAAAAGAAAAAACAGTATATTGTTTTACAAGATAGCTGTTGATTTGAATATATAATATTCGTTATTTTTTTTCAACCATAAAAAGTTTAACAACATCATATTAAATCTTTCTGTTTTATGGGCTATAGCACAATCATAAAAATTAGGGCAAAAGCATAGCCAACTTGAGTTATCTATCATAAGATATTGTATCTTGACAATAAGGAGCTGACAAATTATGTTTGGTGGATATGGTAACGCACCTTATACAGGTGGAGCATATGGAGGCAATCCAGGTTATGGTGGAGGTTGTGGTTGTCATAAAGGATATACCTCTCCATACTATGGTTGTGGATATGGCAGCGGTTTTGCATTAATCGTTGTATTATTCATCCTTCTTATCATTGTAGGCGCAGCATTTGTCTGTTAAATGAAAACATCTAAGCAGGGGGATTCCCCTGCTTTATACATATTGATCTCTAGGAGAAAGTGGTTAGTTATTTTTTTGCTAGTAGGAAATAACAGGAATGTTTGCCATTATATGATCTAAATGTGTATTTTCAAAATTTTTCGTCTTAAAAATTCCGATGACTATTCATATAAACAATGAATATGGTAAACTATTATTAAAATAATTGTCATATCTATAACATACACTATAACAAAACTTATTCATGGAGGTGACACCTCGCACCATTTTAGGTGTTGAGGAATCATTTGGACGATATCGTTGGGATATTAATCATTTTGTTATTAATTTTGCTTACAGCATTTTTTGTCGCAGCAGAATTTGCCATTGTTAAAGTGCGATTAACCAGGCTTGAAGAAATGGCTAGTGAAGGAAACAAACGAGCAAAAGCTGCGAAAAAAATAACGGAGCATCTCGACGCCTACCTGTCTACAACACAGCTGGGCATTACGATTACTGCCCTTATCATTGGCTGGGTTGGTGAACCTGCCTTTTCAAAGTTATTTGATCCTGCACTGGGTATGATCGGTATTGATCGTTCAATCAATGAGTCAATATCAGCTGTCATCAGTTTTATCATTATCACATATATTAACGTCGTTTTCGGAGAGTTAGCACCTAAAAGCATTGCCATTCAACAAGCTGAAAAAATCACTCTACTTATTGCGTATCCATTAATTTGGTTTAATCGGTTGATGTTCCCATTTATTTGGCTATTAAATAAGACCTCTAACAGCATTACACGTCTATTTGGAATTAGTCCTGATGCAAACAAAGAAGCTGCATTAAGTGAAGAAGAATTAAAGTTGATATTATCAAACAGCTACAAGGGCGGTGAAATTAATCAACTTGAACTTCAATACTTAAATCGGATATTTGATTTTGACGAACGAACGTCTCGAGAAATCATGGTCCCACGAACTGAAATTGTTTGTCTTTACAAAGACCACTCACTAGAAGAGAATCTAGAGATCTTAAGACAGGAAAAATTCACTCGTTTTCCAGTGGTTGATGGTGATAAAGATACAATCTTAGGTATGATTAATATTAAAGATCTTTTCGATGATTATCTTATTGGAAATATTCAACCACTTGACCAATACATTCGCCCTATCATATCAGTTATTGAAACAACCCCGATTCGTGAATTATTAACAAAAATGCAAAGGTTAGGCATACACATGGCGATGCTTACTGATGAATATGGCGGAACAGCTGGTCTTGTCACTGTTGAAGATATTATAGAAGAAATTGTTGGAGATATACGTGATGAGTTTGATGAACATGAGGAGCCGATGGTTCAGTATGCCACACCTAACCATCTTATTGTTGATGGGAAAGTATTAATCTCTGAAATTAATCACATTCTAGATCTCGATATCAATAACGACGATTTAGATACCATTGGTGGGTGGCTGCTCTCAAAAAACAATGATGCAAAAGTAGGAAATATCATTTATCTTGGAGATTATGCTTTTGTCGTTCAAGAGGTTGATCATCATCACATAAAGAAAATAACGATCCGGCCAAAACAAGCCTTAAAAGCTCAGTAAAATCATGACTAAAGCCAAAAAGGAGGAGAATCAAAAATGACTCTCTCCTCCTTTTTGCTTAGGAATGATATAGCTCATACGCATATCGCACTAATTGGACACGGTTTTTTAAATTCAACTTATTAAAAATGTTCTTCAAATGATTTTTCACCGTGTATTCTGATATTTGAAGTTTCTCTGCGATCTCCTTATTTGAGACTCCTTGAGCCACCCAACGAATAATTTCCTTTTCACGATAGGTTAAATCTTTGGATATTTCTACATGATAATTCTCAGCGAATGTCTTTATCGTTTGGTTTATAAGTTCTGTTGGTAATTGACCTTCTTCTCTTACCAAAGCCTTTAAATAACTTGCCCATAATTCCATGTTGGAATTTTTAATGAGATAACCCTGAATTCCCCAACGCATGGCTTCAAATAAAGGCCACATCTCAAATGTGTTGGTGATAAGGACAAACTTACTTTGTGGAAAGACAGCTTTAAGACTTCCAATATCCTTCAGTTTTTCCTTTGATGGCTGATCTTGTTCTAATAAAACTAAGTCAGGTAGTAACTCTTCAGAAAATAAGAAATCTCCTTTTTCTCTTGTTCCATCCACGATAAACGTAAAATCCGGATCTTGTGAGATAATCTGTCTTATACCTCTTCTACTTCCATCTTCATTTCCAAACAATACAACTTGAATTTGTGAAGGCATTTTTATCAACTCCTTCTAAGTTGCGAACCAAAATGATGTGAATCTGAACCTCTCATGACTAAAGTCACGAGTGTTCTCGGCTATTTCATAAAAATGACAATTTTGAAGAAAGAGCCCTAAAATAAAACCTCAATCAGTAGGGGTTTTCTCCATCCCCACTGATTGTTAGCCTCAACCAATCGGGCTTTTACGGGCAATTATCCCCACCTAGAGATGCTCATTTACACTGTTTACTTTGAGGTGGGGGTCTTAATATACCCGTTAATGCGGGATAAATAAGAATCATCACAATTGATAGGGAACATCTAATTGATATAATCGACGGTAACGTTCAAATTGGTTCATTAACTCCCTGTGATGTCCTTGCATTTCAATTTTTCCTTGTTCCATAAAAATGACTTTATCCATTTTGTCAGCACCAACGAGATGGTGAGTGACCCAAATTAATGTTTTTCCCTTCATAGCTTCAAAAATTGTTTCAAGTAGTTCTTTTTCCGTTGATGGATCTAAACCAACAGTTGGTTCATCCATTAAGACAATCGGCGTATTCTGTAACAAGACACGTGCTAAAGCCAGTCGTTGACGTTGTCCACCAGAAAAATTTTCGCCCATTTCGTCCACCGCAGATTGATAACCTAAAGGTAATGATTCAATATACTCATCTAACTTGGCTTGTTTGGCTGCTCGTTTAATATCCTCGTCTGAAGCTTGTTGATGACCCAATCGAATATTATTCCGTATGGTTGTATCAAATAAGTACGGCGTTTGATTTAAAACTGAAATCATCTTACTCATTTTGTCACCAAAATGATTGGCGGGGATACCATTTAACGTGATTGTTCCTCTTTCAGGTTGCAGGGCACCATAAATTAACTTAATTAAACTTGACTTTCCGGCACCACTTCTACCAATGATGGCTATTTTCTCCCCTTGTTTTATCGTTAAACTTAAATCATTTATCGCCCAGTCACTCTCATTATCGTGACGAAAATGCACATGATCCAAACATATTGTCACCTTTTGATGAAGAGAAACATTTTCTATTTCATTTTTACTATCTTCTGTTTCAAAATGACTCGTTTCTTGGAGTCGGTCAAGTGATGTTTGATATTGAGATATCTTTTCGGTGGACTCAGAAATCGGAATGAAAATTTCACCCAATGTAAAAACAACTAAAACAAAGGCAGCAATTAAAGTTCCAGGAATCTGGTGTGTATTGGCCATCCCACTGGACCAAACAATCATTGAAATGACGATTAAACCTATGATTCCTTGACTTATAAATTCACGGACCTGACTCATGGAATGTAGTGATGATTCTATTTTTGTAATTTCAGTTTCATCCATTTCATGATTTCGAATGAATGCTTTCGATCTTCCTGAGATCATCAAATCACTAACACCAAGAACTGCATCGGTCAAACTTTGATACAAATGATTTCTTTGATGATTTATTTCCTGACTCTTCCTTTTTGTTATCCACAGAGAAACCAGAGGAAAGAAAACAATCAATATAAATAAATAGATTGCCATGATGAGGGCAAATGGAATGCTGAACCAACCAAGGGAAAAAATCACGATAAAGTAAACACTTAATGCAACGATACTTGGAAAAATAGTTCGAAGGTAAATATCCTGTAAATGTTCTATATCATCCGATAATAATCCTAGTATGTTCCCTGTGCGAACTTTGGAACGAATAAATAATGCCCTAGGTTCAAGTATTTTGTAAAGTTGAATCCTCATTTCAGACAAAATTCGGAGGGTAGCGTCATGACTAGTTAATCTCGCAATGTATTGAATCGCGGCGCGTCCAATCCCAAATGTTCGAACAGCAACAATAGGAACATAAATCATCAGAACATTTTCAGGTCTTAGTGCCGCTTTTGAAATTAAATAACCAGATGTAAACATTAGAGCTGCTCCACATAAAACGGCAAGGATACTCACGATAACGATGACGATAAATCTTCTCCAATAACGTTTGATATAGTCTATAAACCATTCCTTCATTCTAATCCCTCCAGTTGGGATTGAATCAACTTATGAAATTCACCTTTTTTATTAAGTAATTCATCTAATGTTCCTTCTTCAATTATCTTTCCCTGATTTAAAACAATAATATAATCCATTTGCTTCATCCAATGTAAACGGTGTGTCGCAAAGAAAACAAGTTTTTGCTTAAACAAGGGCAACATGGTTTCCTTTAATGCATATTCCGTTTCAATATCTAGATGAGCTGTTGGTTCATCTAATAAAATAATTGGTCGCTCACAAAGAAAAGCGCGTGCGAGAGCTATTCGTTGTTCTTGTCCCCCACTCATCATTCTTCCGCCATTGCCAATTTGCTCATTTATCCCATCTGGAAATTGACTCACTAAATCGGCTAAGCCCGCTTGTTCGAGCGCTTGTTTGACCTCCGCATCACTAGCGCTGGGTTTATAGAAACGCACATTATCTAAAACACTTTGACTAAAGATATAAGGTGTCTGAGGAATATATGTGATCTGCTGCCGCCACTCCTCATGTGTTAAAGAACTAAGAGGATGTTCATTTCCTGATAAGTGAATCTCGCCCTCAGTTGGTGTTATGAATCCACTTAAGATATCAATTAATGTTGATTTGCCAGCTCCACTCTCGCCTATTATACCGATTTTTTTAAATCCTTTGACGTTCAAATTGATACAGTTTAATGACATTTTTCCTTCTTCATTTCGATACATGGATACTTTATTTAATGTCATTTCACTGTTTTCATTCCATGGACTCAAATCTAAATGATCCTCTATTTTTTGTTCATTCGGAACATCCATAATGGATTGAATCGCACTAGCCGCTTCTTTTCCATTTAATGTCGCATGGTAATCAGCACCTAGTTCGCGAACAGGAAGAAAATATTCTGGTGCTAGAATTAATATCATAAGAGCTGAATTTAAAAGGATTTCCCCTTTAATTAGCTGTAAACCTAGCATCACAGCAACGGTAGCAACGGATAACATCGTAAAGAAGTCAAGAGCAAAAGACGAAAGAAAAGCAAGACGCAATGTCCTCATCGTCATCGTTCGATACTTATCACTGACACGTTTGATCGACGTTCCATGTTTCTTACTTAATCCTAAGAATTTTAGTGTTTCAATTCCTCTTAAGGAATCAACAAAATGATTTGATAATGTTCGATAAGCTGACCACTGCATATCCATTTTCTTTTGCGCAGCCAATCCTAATAAAATCATAAAAACAATTAATACAGGCATCGTAACAAGCAATATAACCCCAGATGTTTTATTTTCAATAAAAACGATCATAAGGATCATCACTGGAGTTATTCCCATACTTGACATTCTTGGCAAAATAAGTCCAATGAATGTTCTTACTTGACTTATGCCTTCCAATACTAGGGTCACAAGGTTTCCTGTTCCTTCTCTTCTAACAAATGCAGGGCCAAGCTGAAACAGCTTGGCCAACACTTGTTCTCTAAGTCTCGTTCCCGTTTTTTGAGCAAAAAGATAGGCCCCTCTTTTAATAAGAAGGGACAGAGCATACCGCCCAGTAAACGCAAATGCAAAATATATGATCTGGTTTGAAACGCTGGAAAGCCGATGACCTGCAAATAAACTGGATATAATATCAGCCAACCATTTTGCTTGGTATATGATACAGACGCTCTGAATAATGGTCATCACACTAATCAAAGCTAGAATTAATTTTATACCTTTATATGACATTAATTCGCGATTCATTAGTACTCTAAATGCTCCTCAGTCACCCTTTTACGGAAAATATAATAACTCCAAATTTGGTATCCTAAAACAAAGGGTAATAATGTAAGTGAAACGATCGTCATGACTTTTAAAGAATAAGGTCCAGACGCAGCATTATGAATCGTTAAATCGTTAGCCCCGCTTATACTGCTTATCATAACCCTTGGAAATAGTCCGATGAACAAGGATCCAACAGCAAGAGCAATAACAATACCTGTCATAGTAAATGCAAGACCATCTCTCTTTTTATTCATAAATAGTCCTGCTAAAACAAGGGCAATAACAACGGCTGCATAGATGACTGTTAAAAGAAGGCCTCTTCTTGCAAAAATATCGGTTGATAAATACGTACCAACAACAAAAGCAACGAGAAATAATCCAACAAAATAGATTAGTTTTCTAGCAAAATTCCGTGCTCTAGTTTGAACATCTCCAGTGGTTCTGAGAGTGATAAAAATGAGTCCATGCAATAAACAGAGTACCGTAACTGCTATACCACCAATTAATGTATAGACGTTAATATAATCTGTAAATGAACCATGAATATTCATGGATTTATCAATAGGCATTCCTCTTAGAATTGCTGAAAAAGCTACGCCCCAAAGTAAAGGTGGTAGCAAACTACCAAAGAAAATGACCCAATCCCAAAGATTTTTCCAGTTTGAATGACTTACTTTTCCTCTAAATTCAAAAGCAACCCCGCGTCCAATTAATGCAAGAAGCATGACAGCAAGTGGAATAAAGAACCCGCTAAACATCGTAGCATACCAGTTTGGAAATGCGGCAAAAGTTGCTCCTCCTGCAGTTAATAACCAGACCTCATTCGCATCCCAAAAAGGTCCTATCGTATTAATTAAAAGTCTTCTTTCAAGATCATTATGACCTAAAAGGCGAAGTGCCATTCCTACTCCAAAATCAAATCCTTCTAGGAAGAAAAAACCAATAAACAAAATAGCGACTAGTATAAACCATAACTCATTCAGCGAAAGCATGAAAATCCTCCCCATCAAATGGATCATTAGAATTTAATTCTTCAACGGTAGGTTTTGCAGGACCTTTTTTTATCACTCTAACGAATAAGTAGACCATGACTCCTGCAAGAATGGCATACATAAACGAGAATGAAAGTAGTGCAAATAACATTGAACCAGCAGAGACGTTAGGTGAAACCCCATCAGCCGTTTGCATATACCCAAAAACAGTCCATGGTTGACGACCAATTTCTGTCATAATCCAACCAGTTGAACTTCCGATAAATGGTAAGAATATAGCTGGAATCATGAGACGCAAGAACCATGTTTTCACCAATACTTTTTTGCGCCAGACTAAATAAGCACCATAAAGGCCTAATAGACACATTATGCCTCCAGCAATCGTCATAATTCTAAAGCTCCAGAAGGTTGTTTTTACTGGTGGAATATAGTTGCCCTCTCCGTATTTTTCAACGTATTGTTTTTGAATATTTTCCATTCCTTTAACGTTTCCAGTAAATTTCCCATATGAAAGAAAATTTAATAGATAAGGAATTTTGATTTCCCCGGTATTTTTATGATTTTTTTCATCGATAGATGCCGTAACTGTCCAATCCCCGCGTTCTCCGGCGTCTTGCCATAGTCCTTCACTAGCAGCCATTTTCATAGGTTGTGTTTTAACTAAATATTGGGCCTGTTCATGTCCAACTAGAGCAAGACCTATACCGGTAATCACACCAATCGTAATGGCGATATTAAAAGATCTCTTAAAGAAATCGAGATTTCTTTTCTTTAATAAGTTAAACGCACTAACGCCAGCAATGAAAAAAGCACCCGTTGCGAAGGATCCTAAAATAGTGTGTGGAAATTCTACCCAAAGTTGACCATTTTTTATTAAAGCAAAAAAATCGTTCATTTCTGCTCTACCATTACGAATAACCATACCAACTGGATGTTGCATGAAAGAGTTAGCAGCTAAAATCCAAAAAGCAGAAATCATCGTACCTATCGAAACTAACCAAATACTTAATAAATGAATGGGTTTTGACAGACGATCCCAGCCAAATATCCAAAGACCAATAAAAGTAGACTCCATGAAAAACGCAAGTAAAGCCTCAATGGCAAGTGGTGCGCCAAACACGTCCCCTACAAAACGAGAATAATTTGACCAGTTCATGCCAAATTGGAATTCTTGTAGAATCCCAGTTACAACTCCAACTGCAAAGTTTATTAAGAATAAGTGTCCCCAAAACTTTGCCATCTCTTTGTATACATCTTTCTTTTTTACAACATACATCGTTTCCATAATTGCAATTAAAAAAACTAGTCCAATGGAAAGTGGAACGAAAATAAAATGAAAGAGTGTGGTCGAGGCAAATTGAATCCTCGATAATAATAAAGTATCCATTGACTTCCCCTCTTTAGTTTTTATTAAGGCCTTCATATAAGTTAAGGGTCTATAATAATTAATAATTTAACTCACTTTTCATCCATTAAGAATGAAAATGAAAGAATAAATATTGCTTGTTAACATCGATCGGCCTCAACATTAGGGTACTACTGAATACCTGTCCTCAACATACCTCTTAAGAGCTATTATCGTGTCATTTTTGTGACTAAACTTTGTCTTTTCTTTGAACACAAGTTAAAATTAGAAAAAGTTGGTCCAACAATCCCTTTTTTAAACCTTTTAGAGTCACAAAAATGTTTCGATATTGGTAACTTGTATTTTATACGTAAGCTTTTCGAATAACTTGTGACATTTCTTTCTACTGTGACTTCTTATACTGAAACCCACTTATATACCAATTCCAAACCCTTGATTTGTGTATTTTTGATATGTAAACGTTAACGAATTTAAACTTTTAAGACATTAATCCATTGTCTTATATAATATCCTTTTATAAGACGATCCTTATAGATAGATTGAATTTTAAAAACCCTATCTGAATTGTGATATTGATCATTGAAATTAATATGATCCCGGTTGATCGACATATTTCACTTTGATTCATTTACGACACCATTCATGATATCGTTCAATCCATATTATCTTCGATTCATGGGTTTTTGACAAAAAAAAATCCACCCATTTAGGTGAATTTTTTAATAGTGACGTGGTTATGAAGTTGACTGAGATCGCATATTAGATTAGAAACTGGTCTAATACTTTAAACTTGATAACGATGATCATCTCATCATCTTAAGACACCCGTTATCCATCCAATCTATAGAACCAGAAAGTTTCTTTTATTGTCTCTTGTTGAAATATGCATTTAATTGACCTCTTATCATGGTTTCCTTAACGGCATGTTCATAACTAGTAGATTGCTTCATATTAAGTTCTTTTCTTAATTCAGATGTTTGCATACCTTCTTCTATTTTATTTGCAATTTCCATCAGTGCTTCTACATCTGAAAAAGAATACTTTCGATTACCACGTTCAGATCTTTCCGGGAAAATAAGTTTTCTTTTTTCATAATAGCGAATTTGCCGTTCACTTAATCCTGTTAGTTCACATACAGTACCTATGGAGATTACTTTTTTATAAATATATGATTCCGCCTTTGAAGACATTGGGCATCCTCCTAGGTCTTTTTCTTAATTATACGATAAATCTTAAAATAATCAAACTTATTTGTAAGGAATTCTAACATTAATAAAATCTCACTCTCATTGTTGTAAGCATTCCTTACATTTTAAATGATGTTTCTTTTCAAATGTTTTTTTGTTTAAATAATTGGGTATATGTATAGGTAGTGGAAGATTTTGTTGGTTAAATATCGCCAGGCTAACGAGTATTTTTTTAGATAACATAAGAAAAAGATTAAAGGGGGATTTTCAAAATGAAGTCGTACCTCCACAAGGATAACGAAAATAAGAAAAATAGATATATAGAAGGACTGTTAAATTTAGGTGTGTATAAAACGGAAAATAGACAGTTATATGAACTATCACTTCAGCAACTTGAACAAGAGTACTACAAAGTAATCAGTAAAAATTCATAAAGAAAAGAGTCAATTTTTTATTGGCTCTTTTTTATGATCATATTTAATCAAAAAAATGTCTAAATTTGTCGTTGACAATCTATTAATTTTCATTTATATTTATAAATGTTCCAAAAATGATCCGTTAGCTCAGTTGGGAGAGCGCTACCTTGACAGGGTAGAGGTCACTGGTTCGAACCCAGTACGGGTCACCATACATATACTTATTAACAACGCGGTTTCTCGATTCAGATCGAGGGGTCGCGTTTATTTCATTTTTGAGGTTGTTCAAAAAGTCACCAAATGATAATTTGCGAATCCTCGGCGCTCGCTCGTTTTTCCGGTCCTCATGTAGTGGATATAGGAGGATCTCTGGTTAAAACGTTCACGCTGGCGCCTGAAGCTACCACAACGCGAGGAATGCCGGTCCAATGAAAACTCGCCGCTCTTTGCCTCCGACGCTCAGGACAGGCTAGTACTGGCGTTTCTTGCAGGATGCCAGCGTACTTAGCTAGTACCCTTTCATTTGTCACCTTTTTACACGGTTATAAGCACCTTTGGCACGAATTGGCCGATACAGTTCAAAAAAATAATTTAATTATCATTTAATTCTTCTAGATCACGAATTCGGTGTGCTAAACGACTAGATGCATTTGCTGCAATACTGGCGACAAGATCATCTAAGAATGTATTAACATGGCCGCCTTCACCATTATCCAAATGTTTGATTATCCCTATCTTAGCTTTATCCAAGTGACCAAAAGTTGTTGCTGCTATGCTGCCATAACTTAAGACAGCGCCGATAGCAATCGTCTCATCTACGCCAAACAATCCTTCATCCTGTCTTATTATCGTTTGCAGTGGCTCAGATAATTTACCTTCTTCCGCTAACTTATCCAACTCAACGCCAACTAAAATAGCGTGTTGCAATTCTCTTTTTTCTAAAACTGCTTCAACACTTTCTATACATGAATCTATCGTTAAATTTTTTTGATACGGAGCTTGCATTAAATAAACAATCTTAGCTATATCAATAATTTGGACTCCTCGTTCAAGCAGCAATTGTTTTGTTTTTTCATAGATAACCCGACTCGGAACAAATTTCTCTTTCATTGATAAAAACTCCTTTTTCTATCTCTTTCTTGACTTACCCTATTCATACGTTTTTTTCTATAATCGAGTCATTAGTGGATTTATACATAAAAATCTCATATACGGTCAATCTTAGTGTAAAGATACCTTTTCAAGTTAATGTTGATAGGGGGAATTTTATGCATGCATATATATCATTAACTGTAGAACTCATTATTGGACTGTTTGGTTTGCTTATACTCACCAGATTAATGGGTAGAGCATCGATTTCAGAAGCAACACCTTTTGATTTTGTTTCTGTTCTTATCGTTGGGGATTTTGTCGGTGAAGCGATATATAATAAAGAAGTTAAAGTTTTTTTTATTCTGTATGCCATTTTTCTGTGGGGACTACTCATTATCTTGATAGATTTTATTACATTAAAATTCAGTAAAACCCGTAACATTTTCGAAAGCACTCCGTCTCTTATTATCGATAATGGTGTTCTTGATAAAAAAGAAATGAAAAGGAATAAACTAGACATAAATTAAGCTTCAAATGATGCTTCGGGACAAAGATGTCTTCTCAATACGCGAAGTTGCTTTTGCCATTCTCGAGCCAAACGGAAAAATATCAGTCATTAAAAAGCCTATATATGAACCACCAACAAAACTAGAAATGACTTCATCAATTAACTCTGTTTCATTACCCGTCACATTAATAAGCGATGGAAAAGTTCTACACAACAACATCGAAAAAATAGGAAAAACAAGTTCTTGGTTAAGAGATGAACTTCGTCATCGAGGCATTCAAGATACTCAGAATGTTTTTTTTGCTGAATGGCGACTTGAAGATGGCCTTTTTATACAAACTTCTAGTCCCAAATCTATTTGATAATGAATTTTAATTTGATTTACTTCCTAAACGGTATCTATAAACGGATAAAAGCGGTCGCCTATAGATCGAGTGAGAAATAACAGAGCAATCACGATCGATTGCTCTGTTAACAAAAATACCTATTTCTTTTCAGATGACGATTCACTTGTTGTATCAGATTCATGAGGTATTTCATGGCGTGGAATCGGGAATCCCCAAAAATCCCTCATAATAGGCTCTGTGTCATCTATCCGGGGTTCATGATGAGGGTGATCAGATTTAGGCTCAATGATCACTTTATCAGCAATAACGCGAAGAGTATCAACATGGATCGTTTTAGGTTTATTCTTTTCTTCTGACATGTCAGGTGCCTCCTTTCACTGGGTCACTTTCACTATATGCAACTCAATCTGATTTGATATAGGCATACGTCATACATCTAGTTAGACATTTATAAGAATTTGATTTGCACTTTTCACTTTATAATTATTATCTTGAAAAAAAACAAAACACTCGATCGATACATGATCGTTGTACTCATTTTCTATTGGGATTTGAAAATCAGAGACTTTTAATGTTTCTCCTGGAGCGAGTGGAAGAGGTTTTAACGGGTGAATCCATATTTCACCTCTTTCTCTTGCTTCGTCTGACCATTCATTTTCAAGAAAAACCCACTGTACTTGATCCTGGTCCAAATCATTGACATCCATGTCGCTAGCATGATTAATATGGCCTTTCAATACGGCTGCATCACCAGGATAAAATCGAAAACAAGTAATCGGGTTATTAAGTGATTCTAGTCCTATATTTTCAATAATAAGGTCTCCTCGGATAATTGTTTTTTTCTCACTAAAAATAATGGCATAGTCCGTGTAAACCATGGCTCTAACTTTTGAGTGTTTTGATGTTTCGATTATTTCTGGTGGTCTTTCTTTTACTACACTGTCTCCATTCGCTTTTAATCTTTTTTCCATAATCGCTATCCGTCTTTTGTATCTATCTATCTCTTTCTCTTTTGCATTCATTTCCTCTTGTACCTCGACTAATAAAGCTTCATATCCCTCAATTCGATGATATAAATCATCTTGCAGTCGGTCATCTTCGGTTTTTTGATTTTTTTGAAGTTCATCAATTTGCTTCAATTGTTCTTCACGTTCTTTTGCATATTGTTCTTTTAATGTATGATAAGAGTTTAATAGAGTTTGATATTTATTCTGGAGCTCTTGATTTAATGATGAAACTTTCTCTGATTCAATTTGAGATTCCTTTAGTTTTTCTTCTAATTGATGGAGCTTTTCATTAACAAATATAAATTCCTTTTCTAATTTTAATGACTTTTCCATGTAATATTTATGCCGATTAACCAATCGTGCATAGCTAAGGACCTCTTTTTCATCCAAGACGTTTCCCCCTCAAACATGGTCTTTGAACAGTATATGATCTATTTACTCCAAACATGCTTAATTCCCTTTCAAGATGACCGACGATCATATCATAATGAATCATTTAGATTTTTAGATAAAGAGTCAAATAAATAGAGAACAATCACTCATGGGAAAGCGTCATTAAAAGTGATCGTTTAAGTATCTTGATTTTTCCTCTAGTTACAAGCGGAATATCTGTTGATGCGGGAAAAAATGAAAGATGCTGACTAAAACCTCTTAAAGTTAAAAGGTATAAAGTCAGCACCGAAACTTAAGATTTAACCTGAAGAGTGAGCCTTCATAATTGGCTCACTCGGTAAATAATATTAGAAAGACAAATCTGCAGTTTCACTATCATCAATGACAATAGCTCCCTCTGTTACGTCAACAACTCCTGTATCAAACACTTTGCGTCCAGAATTTTCTTTTATAAGTTGTACTTGGAATTTATCTCCGTATTTACTTTGAAGAAGAGCAAGATTGAAATCTAGTTCATCGCCATGATCCGTTTTTCCTTCACCGCTAACAAGAAGTTTAACCCCACCTTTTACTTCAACCAATTCTAAAGTATCGGGATCAAATTCGGTCGCTACGAAGTTAAAACTTTTTAGTCCATCCTCGCGGGATCGATCATCAAATGTAAATTCAAATTTACTGTTGGAGAGATTTCCTCCTGGACAAATATCGAAGAGAATACCTGCTACGCCTTCTTCAGTTGCATCTGATTCTGTTTCACCACTTGCCTCACCTTTCGCCTTTGCCTCACAATGTTTACCAGGAAAAATATCTGGACATTGTTTTGGAAATTCAATTGGTGGGCAATTTCCATCTGGATTTTCAATTGGCTCAATATCATTTCCACGAGGTGCACAGAATTTCGCAAGAACTTCTAACTTCACTTCAGCTTCGACCTGTACATCTACGCAGAAAGTAACTTCAAATTTCACACGACTTGGTCCAGGAGCATTCAATATGAGTGATCCACTGGAAAGTTTTGAAAAGATTTTTGATACACGGCAGAATAAATCAGTACCATCAGGATAGCAAAGAACAAAAGACTCAAGAGCGGTCACATCAGTTTTAATCTTAGTGACTACCTCGCCATGGCGGTCTACAACTTTAATGATCACATTTGCCGTGAATAGTAAGTCAACCAGTTCAGCATCAACAAATTCACCACTAATCGGTACCGTTACATCTCGTTTATCTCCGACTTGTTCGCAGAAAAAATGTTTATCTTTTAAAGATGATGAATCACTACCACTTATAGGAAATAAAGGAGGTACCGTTGGAGTTGTAACAACGATACGCAACGGACGGCGAGAAGGGTCATCTAATGCACATTTAATGTCTTCTAATTGCTCATCTGTAAATCTAAGTTCCTTTTTCACTGTTAAACTATCCGTTACCCAGTCATAAACTTTGGGTACACGAATACATTCATCTTGAAGGCCAGAAGCCTTAGGGTGCCTTGGTTTATGTTTGTTACCCATTTCATACCTTCCTTTCTAATCAACAACTATCATTGTTGGTTGGTTCCTTACATACTATGGGTATAACCAAGATATTGGCACACTTCTGATAGCCCAATTTTTAATCATTTGCCCTAGTGCCCATTATAAGAGGTTTTGTTTTACCTTTATTTACCCGGTAATACCTTAATCCTTTTATATAAAATAAATGATGTCTAGATTAAAATATGAAAGTGGTGAAAAAATGCCTACGATTTATATTCATGACCAACCGTTAGTTTTACATAGGACCGCCTTTGATCAATTAGTTAAACTTCTTCCCTATTGGGGTCTTCAATTAACCGATAACAATAAAATAATAGGAGCTTTAAAGGGGAAACGTCTCTTCATTCAAACTCATCAGCAAGAATTAATCCAACAGGCGAGCCACCTCTTAAAACATACCTCTATTGATCTTTATCATGCGAAAGACCACCAAATAGATTTTATTGTATCCTATGAGCATGACTCATCAGAGCCGTTCATGACCATTAAGGATTCTAATCGAAAATATTGTCTCATACCCTCTAATGAACTTAACGTGAATCAATCCCGCTTTATTTATAAAGGAATTTGGATACCTAAACAAAGTAAAATGCCTTATATTACATTCCATTGTCCGTCTATTTATTTGGCTAGCGAGTGGTTATCCTATTTAATTTTACTTCATCAATCGAAACATTTACCTTTCCTTCGCTATATCAAACAAGACTCCTATGCCTTTCTTGTTGATCACGTACTAAATAAAATAAATCCTTCATTGGCTGCCTACCAAAAGCCCAATAAAACACAACCTGAATTTTCGTGGCCAATTTTTCCTGCTAAACAAACCCTGAAACCTAAGAAAAAACGTTTCAATCATTTAAATTCTGACTCTTTTCAAGCTTTGAACCATGAACCCATCACAACTAACACGTTTAATCCTTTCAAAAAAGAACATCCAAAAAAAGTACAAATTAATCCTTTCTCACAAAAAAAGAACGATGATTAAAACGAAGAGCATCTACTATGAATATACTAAATATGAATAAAACATCTTAAAAAGTGAGGTTTATTTTAAAGTGAACAAACAAGAGGTTAAAAAACTATATCGGAAAGCCAAACGCAAAAATTATAAGGAAAAAATGGAATCCACGAAAAAGTCTCTCTTTGATAAACCAGAAATTTCAGGTTGTCGGTCCTGTGGTAAAGTCACTTGGAGACCAAAATAAAGAAAACTTACCGAATGCAGGGCCTATAATGCGCAGACAGAGGCCTCGATACCTTAAATTTTTGCACTTTCTTAAAGTGTAAAGAAAACTTGCAAGGGGTTTAAGTTGATCCTAGTTTCGGTCATTTCAGGCCTTTGGTCCAACAATGTTGAATATAGGTGTACAAAGCATAAAAAAGAGCCGGCCTTCAATTTGGCCAGCTCATTATTTTTATATTAGATACCTATAACGTGATACCCACTATCCACGTGAATAATTTCTCCAGTAATGCCACTTGCAAGTTGACTCATTAAAAATAGAGCAGTGTTTCCAACATCTTCAGTTGTAATCGTACGACGAAGTGGTGAACGTTCTTCAATAACCTTAACAACACTATTGAAGTCAGAGATTCCTTTTGCTGATAATGTACGGATTGGACCTGCAGATATCGCATTCACACGAATATTTTGTTTGCCAAGATCACTAGCAAGGTAGCGAACACTTGCATCCAAACTGGCTTTAGCCACTCCCATCACGTTGTAGTTTTGAACAACACGTTCTCCACCAAGGTACGTCATAGTCACAATACTACCGCCCTCAGTCATCAACTCTTTTGCTTCTTTGGCCACAGCTGTTAATGAATAAGAACTAATATTTTGAGCTAAAAGGAAACCATCGCGTGTCGTATTTAAATAATCGCCTTCTAACTCTTCTTTATTCGCAAAAGCGATACAATGGGCTAAACCATGGATCGTTCCTACATCTTCTTTAATGGCTGTAAAAGTGGATTTGATTTCTTCATCGTTTGTAACATCACAAGGATAGAATAAGCTATCTTTATTTTCTAGCGTTTCTGCTAATTTTTCAATTCCTGCCTTAAATCGTTCAGTTGCGTATGTAAAAATGAGCCTTGCGCCAGCTTTGTCAAGAGCTTGTGCAATGCCCCATGCAATACTTCTTTTATTGGCAACCCCCATAACGACGATGGTACGTCCTTCTAAAGACAAATTCATTTGTTTACCTCCCGAAATCTTTCATAAAATCTATCATCTGAAATCAATTATATCATGAATGTCTGGATATTTGCCAACGTCATATATGCATTTAATAGGCTATGTTAGCTATCCATGTAGTTTTTTCGTCTCTCAAAGAAAAAAGGTAAATCACGATATCGTTTTCTGATACGTGATTTACCTATCCGAGTTTTATTCTAACCGTTCTCTAAGCTTATCGACATGTTCTTTACTTCCAGTAACAACTAATCGGTCACCGACTCTTATTTGAGTATCACCCTGAGGAAGAATAGAATCTCTGCCTCTATAGATTCTTACAACAATAATATCTCCTAAGAATGGTAGACGACGTAACGTCGGCCCCACGATTTCTCTATTATTTACATTAATGGAATAGAGACCATTGTCTTTTTCGTTTAGAAGTTTGACTAAATCAGGAGAATGAATAATCGCTTTTAAAACAGATTTTATAGAGAAATAAGTCGAAAAAGTATCAATGCCTTCGTCTTGCAATTCTTTCATAAGTTCAGGACTTTCAATTCGTGAAACAATGCGATTAATGCCACGATCCTTCGCCATTTTGCATATTTTGGCATTGGTATCATCTACCCCTGTCGAAGCGACAAGAATATCAGCTGTGAAACAGCCTGCTTTTTCTAATGTTGTTTCATCGTAATTATCTAATTCGATGACATCAAATGAGGTATCAGCCTCATTTGATTCTAACTTTTGTAATTTAGTATGGTATATTTTTGTTTCGAATGAACCTTCATTCATTTCTAAAGACAACGGCAACGTTATTCGGTTAGCACCAATAAAGACAATCCGTTGTTTTTCATCTGCAGCTGTTTTTGGAAAGACCTTACGAAATACGACAGGCGTAATAATACATGAAATAACAGCAAGTAGAATTAATGCCGATGACATCTTATTATCGATCACGTGAATACGTTCCCCGACTTTAGCTGCAGCAACGACAAGAGACAAGGTGGATGTCAGTAAAAATCCTGATCCAATGACGGTACGCCAATCATACCATTTCTTTAGAATTAAAGTAGGAATCAATTTAGACACTAATAGACCTACAAATAAAATAGGAATTATAAGGAGAACCGTGAAATCGCTAAATAATTTCCAAATATCTAAATCGACTCCGATCATGACGAAGAAAATCGGAATAAGAAATCCATAGCCAAATGAGTCAAGTTGTTGAACCATTTCTCTGTTTGGGGACAATAGAGATACAAGTACTCCCGCTAGAAATGCGCCTAATATATTTTCAGCACCGACAGTCTCGGAAAGACCGACAAGCAATATAATGAGAGCAAATATGGCACGCATTCCTATTTGCACAGTTCCTTTTGATAAAGATTCAAAAAAAGTTCTATGGCGTAGCGTCTTAGCGATGAAGTAAATAACGACACCGACGACAAAGAGTATCAATAGGAGACCCATTCCGCCAGAGCTTTTATCATAGAATGAGACAAAGACGGATAAGAGAACCATCGTTACGAGATCTGCAATGACCGTAATTAAAAGGATGATTTGCCCAATTGACGTTTTCATCAATTTGGCTTCTTTTAGAGTAGGCATAACAACGCCTAATGAGATGGTCGATATAACAAGTGTCATGAAGAAATAATTGCTTGTTAAATTACATAGCGTTAATATAACAGAAATAATAAATGAAATGATCAGAATAGCTAGGAAAACAAGACTAGATATAACTAATCCATTAGGTGTAGATTTTCCATCTTTCCCTTTCTTTTTATTCCCACTAGAGGTGAAGACTGAAAAGTCAATTTCCACTCCACTTAAAAACATGAGGAATATAAATCCTAAAGTGGATAGCGTATCTATCCAAGCCCCATGGTCAACCAGATTAAATCCACTTTCACCTATAATTAAACCTGCCATAATTTCTGCCACAACAACTGGAATAATATTTAGCTTGAATTTTGTTAATAAAATTGGGGTAACTAACGCTGCGAGTAATACAACGACTAATGAAGTAACTGTTGAATGCATACCTTCCTCCTAAATGTTTTTTACTATTCTAATGAAATTCTTATTATCTTTCAACCAATACAAAATGTCCACTCATCCGACTTAGTTAGATACAGAAATTTAAGGTATACGTTCCACAAGACGATTATATTCTATTGTTATGTAATTCCGCGACTATAATAATTTGGTTTTGGCAATCTAATAACAAGCAACAAAATTTAAAAAGACCCTTATTTTAAAACATTTCCGTTTCATACTGACTCAACATAAGGTATGATGAAATGGAACCCAGTTATTATTTGTAAAAAGGAACAGTCTTATGAACAAAAATCAATCCATTTTTTCAAAACTTGATTATACAATTATCTTTATTATTTTTCTGTTTTTTTGTATTAGTCTAGTGGCTCTATATTATGCACCAGACGGCGGAAAAAATTTTATTATCCCTCAAATCAGATGGTATTTTTTTGGATTAATCGTTTTTGTGATTTTTTTGTTAATCGATTATGACTATCTCAAACAAATTCATTGGATCTTATATGGTTTTTGTATGCTATTACTTCTTGGTTTATCATTGAAACAATTTCTTAATATACCCGTGCCTTTTGTTGCAGACCCGGAAGATACCATGGGTGCTCTGAGTTGGTATGCAATACCTGGTATTGGCTCTTTGCAGCCATCTGAATTTATGAAAATCTTTATGACTGTTTCGATGAGTACTATTATTTCTAAACACAATGAAAATGATGCTATTAAAACTGTTCATGATGATCTTATCCTGCTCGGAAAACTGGCTCTTGTTTCAGGACCGCCTTTTTTCCTAGTTCTCGCACAACCTGACCTTGGAACAGCTCTTGTTATGTTTTCAATTATTTTTTGCATTGTTTTAGTTTCTGGCGTACGTTGGCAAATCATCTTAGCGATGGTATCAACTATCGTGGCAGGAGTCATTTTATTTTTTGTATCATGGTTTAAATTCCCTTCACTAATTGATCTTGTTTTAGAATCTCACCAAAAAGCCCGTTTTTATGGCTGGTTAGATCCTGTTAAATACTCAAATGAGCAAGGGTTTCAATTAATTCAATCCTTACACACCATTGGGCCAGGAGAAATGTTAAACTTCGGTCTAGATAAATCAGCTGTTAATATGTCTGAGGGTCATACTGACTTTATCTTTGCTGTTATTGCAGGTAGTTTTGGATTTATCGGTGCCTCCATTGTTATTGGACTTTATTTTATTTTAATTTATCGCATGGTCCATGCAGCAATGACGAGTCATGATCCTTTTGGAAGTTATATCATTACTGGATTTATCGGCATGTTCATGTTCCAAGTTTTCGAGAACATTGGAATGACCATACAGGTAATGCCAATTACTGGGATCACCCTCCCGTTTTTAAGTTATGGAGGGAGTTCAATTATCACCAGTATGATGGCAATTGGGATTATCCTCAGCATTCAATCTCGAAAAAGAACATACATGTTTGATTAAGAACGACTCAAGTAATGGTCTTCTCGTGGCTCGTTTAATTTTTTATTTCACGTGAACTCAAGTATCTAGTATAATTTAGCTGTACTTTATGTAATAGCCGAGAACACTTTTGACTTTAATCATGAGAGGTTCAGAAAACTCCCATTTTATACCTATGGAAGTTTTTTATCTTAAAAAATAGAGATACCCATTTAAAATCTCATCTTATAACATTTAAGTGGGAGATAACGACTAAATGAATGAGTAAATGTTAGACTTTCTCCGGTGGTAAACAACTTTAGAGATTTTTTTACATCAAGATAAATTGATACCAACCATATTTCCGAAAACAATTTAAAATAAGTGAATTTTAACGAGTAAGGTCAAAAAAACGAACGCAGCAAACGAATGTTTTATATTGCTACTTTTAAAGTGGTGGTGATTTGTAAATATCAATCAAAATAAAGAAAATTTTACAACTTAGAAAAAGGAAGTTCGCTTATGAATAAGGATAATATTTTCTCAAAACTAGATTACACACTCATTTTTACCGTTTTCTTACTTTTTTGTACAAGTCTTATTGCTATTCATCAGGCCCCTTTAGACTATAATCTTCGTCATATCAACTTTGTTAATAAACAGATTCAGTGGTATGTCATCAGTGGAATTATGGCTTTTCTTATTATTTTATTCGATTATGACCGTCTCAGGCAATTACACTGGTTTTTTTATGGGTTTGGCCTTTTTCTTCTATTTGGGATTTCAGTCGCTCAATTTCTACATGTACCCGTGCCCTTTGTTCACCCAATCAAAGGGGCATGGAGTTGGTACCAATTCCCGGGAATTGGTCAAATCCAACCGTCTGAATTTATGAAACTATTTATGATTATTTCGATGAGTGCTGTTATTTTTAATCATAACGAGACGTACGCCGTAAAAACGGTTCATGAAGATTTTTTATTACTTGGGAAATTAGCGCTTGTTGCTGGACCCCCATTTTTACTTGTTCTCACTCAGCCAGATTTGGGAACAGCACTGGTTATGTTTTCCATTATCTTTTGTATTTTTATTATCTCAGGGATTAGATGGCAGTTCATTTTATCGATGATCCTCGCATTAGTTGTCGGAGTAACGGCTTTTTTTATTGCTTGGTTTAAGTTCCCTTCGTTGATTGGTTTAATTTTAAAACAACACCAAAGTGCACGATTTTATGGTTGGCTTGATCCTTATAAATATACGAATGACCAAGGTTACCAACTCATTACTTCACTTAATGCCGTAGGGACAGGACAGTTGTTTAATAAAGGGCTTGATCCAACGGTATTCTTTCCAGAGGCTCATACTGACTTTATCTTTTCTGTGATCGCGGGGAGTTTTGGATTCATTGGCGCATCCATAGTCATCGGCTTATATTTTATCCTCATTTATCGCATGGTTAGAGCCGCTTCTTTAACTCATGATCCACTTGGCAGCTATATGATTACTGGATTCATCGGCATGTTTACCTTTCAAGTATTTGAAAATATCGGTATGACCATACAAGTCATGCCGATTACCGGGATCACGCTTCCTTTTCTAAGTTATGGAGGTAGTTCATTATTAACCAGTCTGATGTCAATTGGACTTATCCTTAGTATTCAAGCTAGAAAAAGGACCTATATGTTTTCATAAACTGTTAATAAAGTGAAACTTCCACCCATTAGCAATAAATTGATACATTAACAAAACTTTTTAAAAAGAACATCGATAGCGATGTTCTTTTTTTAATCCAATTTATTCTTTTATTATAAATGTCTATATTTTGATTCATGATATAGTTAGGTATAAGAGGTTCTTGCGCCGCTCTTAGCCTCCGACGCGCCCAGGACGGGCTAGTACTGTCGTTATGGCAGGATGCCAGCGTACTTAGCCAGTAAGCCTTTTTCATTTGTCACCTTTTTAAACACGCATTGAAAGAAATATTTTTGAAGGAGCGAATGCCTTTGAAATTCGATATTATAGGAGATATTCATGGATGCTATAATGAATTAATCTATTTGCTAAAAAAATTAGGTTATTTAAGAGAGGGTAAATTATTTGTGCACCCAGATCATCGAAAAGTGGTCTTTGTTGGAGATATAACAGATCGAGGGCCAGCTTCACTTAAATGTATTCATCTTGTCTACGAATTAGTCCAAGCTGAAAAGGCTCTTTATGTACCCGGTAATCATTGCAATAAATTGTATCGTTATTTAATTGGACGAAATGTCCAAATAAAACATGGTCTAGAAACGACCGTGGCTGAACTTGAAAATCTTCACCCACGTGAAAGAAAAAAAGTCTCTCATTCTTTTCGCATGCTATATGAAAATGCCCCACTCTACACCGTACTAGATGAACAAAATCTGGTCGTTTGCCATGCAGGAATTAGACAAGATATGATTGGTAAAACAAATAAAAAAGTTGAATCCTTTGTTCTTTATGGCGATACAACAGGACAAAAGGATATCAACGGATTACCTGAACGGCGTGATTGGGCTAAGTCCTATACAGGGAAATCATTAATTGTGTATGGTCATACACCCATTTTTGAACCTAGGTGGAAAAATAATACAGTAAATATTGATACAGGGTGTGTTTTTGGCGGAAAATTAACCGCTTTACGCTATCCTGAACGTGAAACTGTCTTTGTCCAATCTGAGCAACCACTCTTAATAGAAAAATTCAGATCATTTCCAGATTGATGTCTTCTCTAATTAAGAAACGCATGTCTTCGGGATATTGAGCTCGAAATGACATTGATTTATGAGTAAAGGGATGCACGAAGCTTAGCTCAAAACTATGAAGAGCTTGTCGATCAATATAAGTTAATGTACCACCATAGAGATCATCACCAGCAAGTGGATGACCCAAATAGGAAAAATGAACTCTGATCTGGTGTGTCCGGCCTGTTTTTAACTGTACAACAGCTGTACTATGATTTTGGTCTTCTTTAATAACCTTATAATGAGTAATAGCCGTTTTTCCGCCTTTTTCGACAACTGATCGTTCGATAATACTTCCTTCTTTTCGGCCAATCGGTGCGTCAATCACTCCCTGTTTTTCATCCAGCGATCCTTCTACAACAGCGATATAACGCCGATGCACCAGATGGTCAAGCTGCATCTTAAAGAAAGCATCATGAGCATGCCGATGCTTTGCAATAAGAATAAGTCCAGATGTATCTCGATCCAGCCGTGTAACCGTATGTACGGTATAAGCTAAATTTTGTTTTTCCAAATGAGCTAATACACCATTAGCAAGACTATGAGTAGGATATCGATAGGATGGAATGACAGGCATTTGACTTGGTTTGTTAATTACAAGAAGATGATCATCTTCAAACACGATATCTAGTGGAAAAGGTGTAGCGACTAATGAGGTACTCTTCTCTTCAGGAGGGAACAGAATGGTTACCTTGTCTCCTTCTGAGAGAACGTATCTAACTGTCTGATGCATGCCATTGACTAAAAGATCCCCCCCATTAAATTTAATTGATTTAAGGGCTGCTTTCGATATTTTTTGCTCTTGCAACAGATAACTTTTTAGAAGCAAACCATTATATTTAGGACTAACGATGGTTTCAATTCGATAAGGTTGTTTCATTTTTGAGATCCTTTCAAAACCTTTAAATGTCTCTTTTTCTACCTATAAATGAGTCTCTCACCCTGTTCCAAAAAGGGAAAGAACGAATACGAGCAAACTGAATTTTTTCAGGTGCAACCCGGCAATGGATGGATTTGACGTCATTATGTATAAGAAAAATATGATCAATTGATATATGATATTTTGAATTCTTCAATGGGTACAATTTACAGACATGTTCTTTCGGCATGACAAGTGGTGAACCAATAGTACGATAAACGCGATTATTAATAGACGCCATTTCAGCTAATTGTATGGCTTCAATTGATGGATGGATAATAGCTCCTGATAAGGACTTATTATAAGCTGTTGACCCAGAAGGTGTTGAAATACATAATCCATCTCCACGAAAAGTTTCAAACAAATCATCTTTTATTCTTATATCCATAACAACCGAACCAACTTCACTCTTCACTGTGCATTCATTCAAGGCTAGATATCGTTCATCAGGTTTCCCATTATTGTACTTAATGATCACTTCCAGCAATGGATATTTTACAATTCTTAATGGATCATGAACGATTTTATGAACCAATTCTTCTATTTCAGTTGTTCTCCAATCAGCGTAAAAGCCAAGATGACCTGTGTGAACACCGACAAAAGCAATTTTATCGAGTGTATTTACATATTGATGAAAAGCGTGTAATAACGTTCCATCTCCTCCAACTGTAATGACAATGTCTGGATTCTCATCATCATATTCGATTTGGTATTCTTCGAAACAACGAATAATTTTATCTCTTGTTTCATTGGATCGATCATCACCCTTTGATTGGATTGCATATTTCATTCATTTCACCCCTACTCTTTATCGACTAAATTTCATACGGTCTCTTTATTTTAGTGTCTTCTTCTCGTTCTTTTGCTTTAAAATGCTGTTGTGCTATCTGGATTTCTTCTCGAATATTTGACATTTCCTCATCTAATCTGAAGGCTGCTTCTGCTGCACGTAAAAGTCGTGCTTGAATTTCTTCAGGTATTCGTCCCTCATATTTATAATTTAAGGAATGTTCTATTGTAGCCCAAAAGTTCATGGCAAGTGTCCTAATTTGTATTTCCGCTAAAATTTTGTGCTCTCCATTAATCGTTTGAACAGGGTATTCAATAATAAAATGAAAAGAACGGTAACCACTTTTCTTCTGCTCATCTATGTAATTTTTTTCCTCTACAACTTTAAAATCTGTACGACTTCGAATCATTTTAATAACGGTGTTAATATCATCAACAAATTGACACATGACCCGTACTCCGGCAATGTCTTGGATCCCACTTTGAATTTTATGAATAGGTATCCCCTTTTCCCTGGCTTTATGTTGAATACTTGCAACTGGCTTAACTCGTCCTGTGACAAATTCAATGGGTGAATGCTGGGATGCTACTTCATACAAATCACGATAACCGCGTAATTTTATTTTTAATTCATTCACAGCTTGTGTATAAGGGGCAAGAAACTCATCCCATTTCATACGTACATCACCTCAAACTTTTCTTGATCAATTTCAGGAGAAAGTATAATTAGATGGGCTTATTTAATTAAAATGAGATTATAAAACATCTATATAAAATCTCCTTTGACATTGTTTCTACCCCTTCATTATGGCATAATTACAGTAATCATTCCAAATTATTATTCATAAAAAAGTGAAGAAAAAATAATTCCTTATTGATACGAGATTATAAGGGGCGTTTGACATGAAGCAAGAGATCGAAATTGAATTTAAAAATATGCTTCACAAAAGTGAATTCCATCATCTTTGTGAGGCATTTCATATCACAACTGCAGATTTTAAAAAACAGACTAATTATTATTTTGATACTGAATCATTTGAGCTACGGAATAAACAGACAGCCCTTAGAATTAGAGAAAAAAACGGACACTTTGTGCTGACATTAAAACAGCCTCATCACAATGGAATATTAGAGACCCATCAAACTCTGACGGAGAAAGAGGCTAAACATATGCTTGAAAGTGGACAACTTCCAGCAGGTGACATTTCTTTTTTGTTAACTAAAAACAATCTTATAACTCAGCCGCTAAAATCACTTGGAGCCCTTTTGACATTTAGAGCTCAATTTCCCTATTTAAATGGTGAACTGTTCCTTGACCATAGCCGTTACCTTGGAATTGAAGATTTTGAACTTGAATATGAAGCAAAAGAACGTCTAGAAGGAAAAAAGACCTTTACGCAGTTATTGAATCAATTTGACATTTCAGAAAGACCGACATTGAATAAAATATTAAGGTTTTACAACTATAAAAAGGGAGACTTATCTTAAATGTCTAGTTCATTGTTTCCTCAAATTATGCAAACCAACTTGTATCAAAGCTTGAACAATGCGTTAACTCCGGTGAACAATAACAAAATCGATTCGTCTCCTCTTGAAGGTATGAGTCATTCATCATCTTTTTCATCGCTTTTCAGTTTGATCTTAGATGCTTTGGAACAAAAAGAGCTTTCATCCTTAGACTCATCAAGTTCAGATTTTCTCACTAATCAAATTAATTCAAATTATTATGGGAATTATCTTTTACCTGAAACAAATAAATCGGCTGCATCTACTAACCAATCTAATACTAATACCATAGACACTCTCATTCATCAAAGTGCAATAAAAAATCAAGTTGATCCAAAACTCATTCAATCGATCATTCAACATGAATCAGGTGGGAACCCCAACGCAATAAGTCCAGCAGGTGCAAAAGGCTTGATGCAGCTGATGCCTGCTACAGCTGCATCTCTTGGCATAACGAATGTCTTCGATCCTAAGCAAAATATTGAAGGGGGCACAAAGTACATAGCAGAGTTTCTAAAGAAATATAATGGAAATAAGGAACTTGCACTCGCAGCCTATAATGCTGGTTCTGGAAATGTTGCCAAATATCATGGTGTCCCTCCGTTCTCGGAAACACAAAGATATGTACGAAGCGTTCTAGATACATATTATAGTTAAACTTTATATCCAAAAACAAAGTAAAAAGATCGTTTGAATTTTTTTCGAACGATCTTTTTATGTATTACCCTACTTTTGGGAATAAGTAAACGATCAGCCAAGCACCAATTTATTAATTATCACATAAACTAACCAAGTCATTAAGGATTGTAGATGTTAGAGTTGATCAATGAGGCCGCTATTTGAATTTAATTCATTTTTTCCATTTTAAAAGATCCCCGGAGTCCAAAATAAACCTCGAGGATCTTGGTGAGTAAAATTCCATTCCTTAATTTCGAACGATTCCCTTTTTCACTTGTAAGACCGACTTATGACGCTGAATATAAGACGTTGAGACAGAAAATAGTATAGCAATGACGAGAAGGACCACAATTAAAGCGATGACGCCAATCCAACCAAATTGGCCAAGAAAAACTCCTCCCGTTGCTCCAACAAAACTTGAACCAGCATAATAGAATAAGAGATATAGAGAAGATGCCTGAGCTTTTTGGCTTTTTCCGGCTATTATTCCAACCCAACTACTAGCAACCGAGTGTCCGCCGAAGAAACCAAAGGTAAAGAAGCCAAGACCAATAATTTTTAAGACAAGTGGGCTAGATAATGTCAAAATAGCACCTAAGACCATCAACATAATACTGAAGATGATGACATTTGGTCTCTCATGGTGGTCGGCCATTCTACCCATATAAGTCGAACTAAAGGTTCCTACTAAATATATAATAAAGATAAAACCGACCAGAGTTTGACTCAAGTTATATGGCTCTGATGTAAGCAGAATTCCAATGTAGTTAAAGAGCGTTACAAACCCTCCCATAAGAATAAAACCTATACCAAACAAGAGTAATAAACTTGGTTGTTTTAATGTTTGAACAAAAGTTCTAAGATTGGTTTTAAATGTACATTTCTTATGTGTAAAATGGTGTGATTCAGGTAACATCATTTTAAAGAATATCCCAATTATGAGACTAATGATACCGAGTATTAAGATGGCCATTTTCCAATTAGCCAGATCAGTTAAGATACCTACGATTAATCGGCCCGAAAGTCCACCTACACTATTACCACTGACATATATTCCAATCACAAGCCCCATCGTTTTTTTGTCAAATTCTTCATTGATATAAGCCATAGCAATAGATGGAAAACCTGCCAGCACGGCCCCTTGTAGAAAACGAATGGCAATAAGTAAATATAAATTGCCTGTTAACCCTACACATATCGATAAAATAGCTGAAAGAACAAGCGAAACGGTCATTAATTTTTTTCGATCAAATGAATTAGAAATAAACGAAAGAACAAGTAAAAATAAGGCTAGTGCTCCAGTACAAAAGGATAGCGATAAACTTGCTATTGTCGGCGTTACCTGAAATTGCTCTGCAATTAGAGGAATAACAGGTTGAGTACTATATAAATCTGCAAAGGTTACAAAACTCCCCAGAAACAAAGCTATAATTGTTTTTTTGTAGGCTTTGTCCACTGGTTTTATGTAGTCCATTTTTTTTCAATCCCTTTCGTTCTTGTGAATTCTTACTACCTATGGTATGTTTTTTAATTGATAATGTCTAATATGTTCTTTGCATGTGATTGATGCATTTTATACATATGTATTTTTTCCCATTTTATTATTCAGGGAGTCACAATAAATTTGCAAACGAATTTGGTCGTTTTATATAAGATGTATTAAACTTAAATTGAATGGAGTGAACAAATTTATGGAGTGGCAGCAGATTGAATATTTTTATACAGTAGCAAAAAGCCAGCATATGACCCATGCCGCAGAAGAGCTATCCATTTCTCAACCGGCATTAAGCAGGTCTATCTCGCGGTTGGAAGATGAACTTGGTGTTCCATTGTTTCAAAGACAAGGTAGAAATATTATTTTAAATCGTTATGGAAAGATCTTCTTAAATCGCGCCGAAAGAATATTGCGAGAATTTGAAGAAGGAAAACAAGAAATTCAAGATCTTTTAGACCCTGAATTCGGAGAAATTTCTCTTGGGTTTTTACATACATTAGGGATCAACATTATTCCTGACATGGTTAGAACGTTTCGTGAATATTATCCTAAGACCAAAATTAAATTACATCAAAATGATAGTTCATCTTTATTACATGATGTAGTATTAGGTGAAATTGATCTATGCCTCGTTAACCCTGTGGATGAGAAATTGGATGTTCATTGGGAAAATTTATGGAATGAAGAGCTGTTTGTTATGGTTCCTAAAAATCATCGTTTAGCCAAATACGATACAATAACATTTGAAGAAATTAAGGATGAACCTTTTATCTCTTTAAAAGAAGGTATCGCCCTTCGCTCTATCACAAATAAACTTTGTGATGAAGCTGGTTTTGTTCCAAACATGACCTTTGAAGGGGAAGAGATCACAACCATAGCGGGACTTGTTGCTGCTGGTCTTGGCGTGACCCTTATTCCTGATTCTAGGGAAATTGATAGTATTCCACTAGCCAAATTGCGCGTTCGCTGGCCTATCTGTGAGAGGCAAATTGGTCTCGCCTGGGGAGAAAATCATTACATGTCACCTGCAGTAAAAGCTTTTCGTTCTTTTATTTTTGAACATTATCAGAGGTAAAGTTTGATCAATCTATTTTGATCAAGCTTTTTGAAATTATCAAGACCTAAATCATAAAAAGTCATAAAAAATAAAGGGTAATACAAATTAGTCATGTATAATATGTATCGCCCTTTTACTTTTTGTTTAACAATCGGAGTTCTTGAATAAGACTGATAGTAAACCCAGTCTTAAAAAATCAACTTCAGTACTCAAAAAAGAAAATCAGCTAGTCCAATGATATGGTGGTTGTATGTGAGAAGGTAATATAGTTTTATGGTTACCTTTAGCTGAATTAATTTGCATTTGAGTTAAAAACATACTTGTAGAAAGATCTGCCCCATTTAAATTTGCATCACGTAAATCAGCTCCAATAAAATCAACGCCTCTTAAATCTGTATTTCGTAAATCCGCAGCAATTAAATAAGCCCCTCGTAAATCAGTCGTTCTTAAATCTTTACCTGTTAATTTCTTACCAACCCAATCAACCCCCCTGTGATTTTTTCCTTTTTTAATAGCAAAAACTTTCGAGCTTAGCTCGCTTCGAATATATTCACTTGTTTCTAGCAGTAATTCGTTTACAGGTTGTCGACACTCCATGATATCTAATGACAATAAGCTATCAGCATCTCTTTCCGTCAAGATTTGTAACTTTTCTAATTGTTTATTTAACTTAATTTGCAATGAATCTGAAATCTCATAAGTTAATGCTTCAGCTATAAACGCAATCATTTCGTATAATTGTTCCATGACAGGAAATACTCTAAACATCTTTTCGGCAATCTCAGGATGTTCTTGCCAACTTTGTCCATTGAAAGTGACTTGAGAAACTTTTTGGCCTGCACCAAGACAATCAAACACTGTACATCCCTTAAATCCTTTTTCTCTTAGATTATTATGAATTTTACACCGGAAATCCCTTTGTAAATTAGGACAAGGTGTTCCAGCAGTTTTATTTATTGCAAAGTCACTTGATGCTACAATATTAAGCGCTGTACAGCAGAGTCCAAAGCACTGCGTACAATCAGCTATTAAGCTTTCTCTAATATTTTTGGCTGTTTCATTATCCATTTTTATACCCTCTTATCTTAAGTTAAAAAAGCTTGAGTTTATTATACAAGATTCCTACCAATCTAGCCTCGCTTGTTAAACAGGCAGGGACGGTGAGCACCGTTCACATAATAATAATCTTAACCTATTTTATATACTTCTGTATAAGTGCGTTTTCAAAAAGGTGACAAATTAGAAGCAAGAAGATCAAGGCGGCGCTGTTTTGAGGACCGAAATGTAGGTTTTTGCTACATGAGGACCGGAAAAACAAGCGGGCGTCGAGGATTCGTAGCTTATCATTTGGTGACTTTTTGAACAACCTCTATAAGAGAATTTCAAATGCTCTCTAAGTTGTTTGTTATCATCTTCTAATTTCTTATTCTTCCGTTTCAGTGATTCAATAAAGGCATCCTTGCTGCTCTCATTTATTTCTCGCTTAACTTGTTTTAATTGTAATAAAGTCTTGTACATAAGTCTTAGAAATGTTGAGATGAGGAGTCTTTCAGACTTTACTTAATTAGAAAACTCAATAAAGCCAATAGTCTGTATATAGGTTAAACAATGAACGATTCACGGTGTACCAGGTAAAAAATCTAAACGATTCGCTTTCAACTTACGCTTGCCTCTGCACCTTCGGTTTCGAGGCAAGGTTGGTGGGGGGGCGCAAACGGCTCTTCGATGCGGGGCGGCATCTCCTTTCCATCTGCTCACTTTGTTCGCACTTGCTTCGCAAGTTCTAGATACAAACCCTAAACGATTCGCCATGCAAGCATGGCTCGGTCTTTTTAGGGTTTGTATCTAAGATGGAAAGGAGATGGGGTTTCGAGTAGATTGTTTGCTCTTGTGGGGTTAGCTTGATAAAATGTAGTTAAAAGATATGATATTGGGGATAGATATATAATGAATAGAGAAATGCAATCTCCTTTTGAGGCGATTGGTGGGGGGAAGGTTGTGGAGCGTTTGGTTAAGACGTTTTATTCGCGTGTTCGTGTTCATCCAGATCTTGCACCACTTTTTCCAGATGATTTGACTGAAACAATGAGAAAACAGACTCAGTTTTTGACACAATTTCTCGGAGGACCTTCTCTTTACTCTCATGAACATGGTCATCCTAGACTTCGAGCTAGACATTTAAGATTTCCGATAAGTCAAATTCAGGCGAATGCTTGGTTAGATTGCATGTCAAAAGCATTGGATGATGTTATTATTGACTCTGAATGGCGCGAAAGATTACTTGAACGTTTTACGCTAACTGCACATCACATGATAAATCAACCTGCATTGAAAGACGACATCTAAGAGGTGAGTTCACATGAATAATACTTATATAGGTTCGGTATGTGAGGGCACTCCTGGAAATTTCACCTGTTCAACAACAATGAAATCGAGTCAACATAAACGTGTTGAAATATATGCCTTTATTGATCCTCTTTGTGCTGATTGTTGGGGTCTTGAACCCATCATAAAAAGACTGCAGATAGAATATGGACAATATTTTACCTTTAGATATTTAATAACTTTAAAGAAACGTGATTTAGACAACCCAAAGCAATTATATAAAATGGCCGAGCATTGGAATAAGATTGCTCAATTAACGGGGATGTTTTCAGATAGTAATATATGGTTCGAAAGTCCTCCATGTGCTTCAAATATTGCTTTAGCTATTAAAGCAGCAGAATTTCAAGGCCGAGCTGCTGGATTTCGCTTTCTAAGACGGATACGTGAACAAATCTTTGTATGCAAGAAAAGTTTCCATCGTTATGACGAATTTATTGATGTTGCCAAGATGGCTAAGTTAAATATTGAAGAATTTGTTAGTGATATGATTTCAAAACGACCTGAAAAAGCCCTTCTTTGCGATAAACGTTTTTCATATGAAATGGAAATTGATGATTTTCCTACTTTAGTATTTTTTAATACAGACACAGATGAAGAAGGAATCAAAATACCTGGCCGATATAATTACGATATTTATGTACAAGTGTTAACGGAGATGCTAGGTGAAACTCCTATACCACAATCTCCTCCTTCTCTTGAAAAATATTTGAAAAAACATCCATTTGTTGCTACAAAAGAATTGGCTACTATTTATAATCTGAGTGAGCAAAGTATTCGCTGTAAAATGAAAAAACTAAAGTTAAAACAGATTGTTGAAGAGGTCCCTTTAAAATTCGGAAGTTTTTGGCGTTATATTAACTAATCTCTTTGCATAAATTTGGGCATACAGAAATATAGAAATATTGTTAGGCTATTCGCCTTGCTTGTTTCTGATTCTAAAAAACATAGAGGAAAAGTGATGTGATATAACGTGAGACGACTGCTTCAACTTCTCTTTACTTTTTTAACATTATTAACATTTGGGTTCTATTTTTTAGGCTTAATGCATTTAAAACCTCTTTTCTTTGTTGGGCTTCTCTTTTTCACTTCATTATTAATCACTATTTATCTTTGGACACATCACCCTAAATACACTAATGACAAACTCATTAAACCTTCCGATAAAACATACTAATCGGTCATAAAATTTAACAAAAAGTAACATGGCATGAAAAACAATCGTGATTGATCGTCTTCATATTTGAGTCAATATTAGATTGATAAAGAGAAAAGTTCATTAAAATTCTTATATTTATTTACGAGGTTATAAAAAAGGACACCCATTATTCAAGCATGGGTGTCCTTTAACTTTATTTTTAACCAAATAATAATTTTTCCGTTTCATCTAGGACTGATTCGAAGACTTGCATAGCTTCTTCGATTGGTTTAGAAGTTGTCATATCCACTCCTGCCCCTTTTAACACTTCAATTGGATAATCTGAACTACCGGCTTTCAGATAGTTTTTATAGCGTTCAACAGCAGGTGCACCTTCTTCTAAGATTTGTTTTGATAGCGCTGCAGCGGCACTGTAACCTGTAGCATATTGATAAACATAAAAATTGTAGTAGAAATGCGGAATTCTTGACCACTCAAGTCCAATTTCTTTATCCACAACAATATCTTTTCCAAAATAACGTTCATTAAGTTCATAATAAACGGATGTTAATAGTTCTGGCGTTAAAGCTTCTCCAGCAGCCGCTTTTTCATGAATTGACTGTTCAAACTCGGCGAACATCGTTTGACGGAAGACCGTACCTTTAAAACCTTCAAGCTGATTATTAAGTAAATATAATTTTTTCTTTTTGTCATCTGTTTCATTTAATAAGTAATGATTAAGTAGGGCTTCATTACACGTTGATGCCACTTCAGCTACAAAAATCGAGTAATTTGCATACGGATATGGTTGATTTTCTCTTGTATAGTAACTATGCATGGAATGTCCAAGCTCATGGGCTAGTGTAAATACATTGTTGACGTTATCTTGCCAATTCAACAAGATATATGGCATTGTACCATATGTACCAGAAGAATATGCACCACTTCGCTTATTTTTTGTTTCTCTTACATCAATCCAACGACTTTCATAACCCTTTTTAATGATATTCGTGTAATCCTCACCTAGAGGGGCGAGACCTTTTAATACCATTTCTTTTGCTTCTTTATAAGGTATTTCCATTTTTACATTTTTAACTAATGGCGCATATAAGTCATAGATGTGAAGTTCATCCAGCTCTAATGCTCTTTTACGCAAACTAACATAGCGATGTAGCAAATGTAAATTATCGTTGACTGTTTTTACAAGATTTTCATAAACAGATTCAGGGATATTATTTCCTGAAAGAGCTGCGGCACGAGCTGATGGATGATTTCGTACATTAGCATAAAAGTTATTGCGTTTAACTTGACCACTTAGCGTGCTTGCAAACGTGTTTTTAAAAGAACCATAAGTGGAATATACTGCGTCGAACGCATCTTTTCGGACTCTACGATCTTCACTTTCCATGAATTTTGAATACCGGCCATGAGTAACTTCTATTTCTTCACCGTTTTCATCTTTAATTTCAGGAAATTTTAGATCCGCATTGTTCAGCATACCAAAAGTATTTGACGGATTACTTGTCACTTCACTTACTTGAGCAAGTAGGGCCTCTTTTTCTTCGTCTAATACATGAGGTCGCATCCTTGTGATATCATCTAATCCATGTCGATATAATTGCAAATCTTTATTTTCATCTAAAAATCCAGCTAATTTTTTTTCATCAATATCAAGGATTTCAGGAACAACGTAGGCTAATTTACTTCCCACCATCGTCGCCAAATTTCTGACGCGATCATTCAATGCTTGATAGGTTGAATTTGCAGTGTCACCATCTGCTTTCATGTGCGAATACGCAAATAGCTTGTTAAGAATAAGATCAAGTTCATCTTGTTTTTTTAACATGCTAAAAAGTGTATTCGAGCTTTCTCCAAGTTTTCCTTTGAAAGATTCAAGCTCCGGAATAAGTGACTTCACTTTCTCAAAATCACTTTCCCATTCATCGACTGATGGATAGATCGCTTCCAAATCCCATTTTTCATTTTCAGGTATTTGATCTCTTGTTGGTAATGATTTTTTAGATTCCTCGCTCATAAAAGCACCTCCACAACAATTAGGAATATACATGGACTTGTACCACATACATAAAAATGAACTAAAATATTCCTTATTTTTATACTACTTCATTTTTATTATATACACAAAGAATTAATGTTATTTGTGTTTATAAATAGTATGAAGTTTATGAAGGATTTCATGATCTTTTTGTATGAGAGTTTCAATTGATGACCCGTCATAATTGAGCCAATCCGGATGAATAAAAAAATCCTTGTCGATTTTGTATAAAACTCTCAAATAACAGAGTTGATTTAAATATATCTTTATGGCGAACTCGAGACTCGGGGCAAAGATATTTTTACGTTCCCGAAGGATCCCTTTTTGAATATAGTATTTTATTTCTTTAATCATTCTTTTTATTGATAGGCGTGCGTAGGGTTTCGCATTGTTGATATAACGGAGAAATATCCAATATTGCCAATGTACGGGGGATGTTTCTAAACGAATATACGAATAATGCGGTAAGCCGATGAAACTTGGAAATTGGTAATATACCCTGTTCTTCTTATAACAGAGGGTACGGAGATAATGTTCAGTCTGGCTTGTATATTTATGGGGAATGAGACGTTCACGCTGTTTGTGTTTGTTCCATTCGTTCGCTAGCGGTTTTGGTGAATGGCTCAAAGGCATTGTAAAAAGATGGTTTGGATTAATATGACTCATCTTAATGTCTTTACGTTCTGAAATAAATTGTGTTGGCGTCAAAGGGATAATATGATGGATATAGGTGAAGATTTTTGACGAAGGATTGAAAAATAGGAGCTTATAAGGTGAAACAAATGGAGATTGATTCAAGTTTCGAAAAATTGATTGGTCATGCATCATCATCAGATCCATCTGTGATAACTTCGTTTTTAATCCTTTCCGCTTTAGTCGGTTCTCCCCAAGTATCCAAACATTGGCTAGTTTTTCTTGATGATAACCTCTTATTCTTCTCTTTATGACCTCCAAAGGCATATTACTACATTGATATTCAATCGCTACACGTTTCTGAGGTAAATAAAGATCTGGCCTTTGATGTAACTCAGGTAAATAATGCTCCAAAATGGGAGCTTGATGATAAGTCTCAAACCAAGTAAAAAGTTCTTTTTTTCCTTTGAGATGCCTCTCTGATTCTGCCTCATATTGAGTCAAAGTACATGGAAAATGATAATGATGGGCAAAATGCCAAATCTTTTTTTGTCCTAATTTGAGAATGACTTTTTGTTTACAGACTGGACAATAGAACTCGGTCAATTTTCTTAGGGAGTGGAGAAATTCAGGAGTATATAACGGCATGACTAATGAAATAACTTGACCCTTACTCGTTAGGGCAACGAGCATCTGATCACATCCTAACAGAGGTATAATGTAGTTATTCGAGGAAAAGATTAAATATCTTACCTACATTATATTCTTATATTCTTCAAAAAAAGCTGAACCCCTGCTAAATATGATCGATTTTTTTATTAATTACTTGACATATTGATGAATATTTTAGTTAATGGCTATGGAGTAAGAAATTAAATCTATATTTCGATAAAGGTGCGATAACGGACATAGCTAAATCTAAAAAAACCCTAGTTTTAAAATTAGGGTTTTTGTCAAAAAAGACTTAAAGAGGTTGTTCAAAAAGTCACCAAATGATAAGCTACGAATCTTGGCGCCCGCTCGTTTTTCCGGTCCTCATGTAGTAAAAACCTACATTCCGGTCCTCAAAACAGCGCCGCCTTGATCTTCTTGCTTCTAATTTATCGCCTTTTTGAACACGCACTTAAAGCAATGGAGAGAGTAATCTAGAAGTCGATTCTATCACTCTGAAAAGTATGGAGCGCTTATTAAAATCTTCTTGAACTATTTCATTTGAATTCTCGAAGTCATCAATGAAATCAGTCACAATGTCTAAAATGCTCTCTGTTTTATAAAGAAAGGCATTCACTTCAAAATTCAAATGAAAACTTCTCATGTCCATATTTGCTGTTCCAATGGAAGCTAATTCATGATCTACAACGATTAATTTACTATGCATAAAACCTTCTTTATAAGCAAAAATTCGAACACCCGCTTCTAATAAATCAGGAAAATAGGATCTACTGGCATAATAAACGATTTTCTTATCTGGATGCCCTGGTACGAGAATACGTACATCAATATCTGAAAGAGCTGCCACCTTTAATGCACTTAGGATATCTTCATCTGGAATTAAATAGGGAGAAGCTATCCAAATGGATTGTTTAGCCGAGGTAATCATTGAGAAGAAGATATTTTTGATTTCTTCCCAACGAGCATATGGTGATGAAGCGATCATCTGGACAGCCCCTCGGTGAATTGAACCTGTCCGTTTGGGTTTTAGATAAACATCATCAACGATGGCATGACCAGTCATGTAATACCAATCTTGCAAGAAAACCAATTGAAGACTTTGTACCCCTTCTCCTTTTACTTTCAAGTGGGTATCTCGCCAAAAACCATACGCTTTATTTCTTCCTAGGTACTCATCCCCTATGTTCAATCCCCCAATAAAACCAATCTCATTATCAATGACTATGATTTTCCTATGATTTCTAAAATTAATTTTATTATTTAATACAGGAAGTTTTACAGGAAAAAAAGGAATAATGTCAACGCCAGCATCGGTTAACTCACGAATAAAACTTTTAGATAAACGCCAGCTGCCAACAGCATCAAACATAAAGCGAACCATGACGCCTTCCTGTGCCTTATCGATCAATGCATTTTTAATCCTATTACCAATATGGTCGTTTCTCACGATGTAATATTCAATATGAATATGATGTTTAGCATTCCTTATGGCTTTCAATATGGCTGAAAAAGTTTGCTCTCCATTCGTTAATATTTTGGTATCTGTCGCAAATGAAACCGGATACGCTCCAAGTTTTTGAGCAAGATTCATTAATGCCCGATGATGATAGTCAAAATTATCAAGTTTACTTCTCTCAACAGTCATCGAGGGCTCTTCGTGGAATTGTTCAATATCCTCTATAAAAGCGTGCTTTTGAAACAAACGTTTCTTCCTTGCACTCTGCCCAAAGACTATATAAAAAATAAAGCCAATAACAGGGAAAACAACTAAGACAAGAAGCCAAGTAATCGTTCGTGAGGGCTGTCTATTTTCTAAGAAGATCACAATAGCAATGAAATAAACAGTTAATGTAATCCCAATATTTAAAGATTCTAATAACCATCTTTGCCAATCTTGGACGAAAAGTAAAAAAATAAAAATAACGATAACTAAAGCTAATAATTGTAATTTACGCTTCATGGTGGATCTCCTTCTACTCAATAACAAGACTCTGCATACATAACATATTGTACCCTAATAAATCTTAGAAGGAAATCTGATTGCATTATCAAAGATGTAGGCGTTAACATCAGAACTTTTGCTATAAAAAATAGGCGACCTTAACGATAAAGTTTAGGCCACCATGATTAAATACAAATTCTGTTATGATCATTTTGTAAACTTTTTTCTGATGTTTGATAAAACTTCTTTTTCAAAGACGGGTTTCCCGTATTCTTGCAAATATGCTAATGTACGATTTGATTCAAAACCATATTCTAAAATAATACTTAAACAATTATCTTGATCGATTTCTTCTAAGAAGTCATTAAATTCAACGTTTAAGAAGTATTGATTGTCAAATGCATAGAGTGACGTGTTAAATAAGTTATTCTCTACGAAAATTTGACTTAAAGAAATCAGGTCTTCGAAATTTTTAAAACAGATCATGAACGATAATGATTCAGCTTCATTTGCAGAATCTTCTTGTTCATCTTTGCTATCTATTGTTAATTGTTCATTAATCAATTGTTCAAGCCCATCTTTAACAGGTATATCCAGATGTTTTTCAGGAGAGATAGGCAATTCAAGGTTAGTACCATCTTGGGATACCTTGGCTCTTGTAACAATGATCTCCATACCCTTCTCTAAGGCTTGAACTTGAATCCATAATGGACCCTCAAGAGGAAACGATTCTTGATTATGCGCTTCATCCATCATTTGCCAAAATAATTCTTCGCTTCTTTCTCGGTTGTACCAGATTTCTTCTCTGTCAAACCCTCTTGTCTCTATATCTAGATAACTAATATAAAATTTCAATGTATTCTCATTAATTCTTTCAATTTTCATAATAACTCTCCCTTCTTCAATGTATTGTGGGGAGCAACGATTCCATAAAGGGACAACATCGTCATCTTGTACTTCTATTGTATGATAAATCTTCCCCAAATGAAATAAAAAAGATTGTAATTTCTGATAATCCGCGTTTGCCCCTTATTACGTAGTGGAGGCCAAATGAAAAGTTGTGTTTCTATCACCTACGCTATTTTCACCGCCTTTTTTTTCGTTTACACCACTTGTAATATATAGGGATAAAGCACCTTTCTTCATAGTACTTATCCAATACTGGGATTATGCATGTATCATCCTGAATAATTAAAAATATCTTATTTATAATAATGCGAAGGTAATCCTAATAATCATTGACATGAATAAGGACAAGTCAGCATATGCTAAAACATACATAAGAAAGGAGCTTTATGATATGTCTGTCGATCTCCTCTCCATTTTAAATATAATATTTATAGATATTATCCTTGGCGGTGACAATGCAGTCGTCATTGCTTTAGCTTGTCGACGATTACCTGAAACTAAACGAAATAAAGCCATCATTTTAGGCACAGGTCTTGCTGTTATTTTAAGAATCCTCCTTACAGCTGTGTTAGTTTCATTGCTAAATGTCCCGTTTCTTTTGTTTATTGGAGGCATCTTGTTAATTATTATTGCAATAAAGTTATTAATTAATCATGACGAAGGTGTAAATGTACGCGCAGGTCAATCTCTATTTAGTGCAGTGCGAACTATTGTATTTGCAGATCTTGTCATGGGACTTGATAATATTTTGGCTATTGCTGGAGCTTCCAAAGGCCACATCGGTTTGGTTGCGATCGGTCTAGTCTTCTCTGTTCCTATCATTGTATGGGGAAGTAAATTAATTCTTCTCTCCATGGAAAAAGTTCCGGGATTAATCTATATAGGAGGAGGTGTTCTTGGATATACAGCTTCTGAGATGATTACTGAAGAACCAAAAATCCAGTTTATTTTTGAAAATAATCCGCACTTACAACATATAATCATGATTAGCATTATTGTTAGCATTTTGATCTTCGGTTGGACTGTAAATACTATAAAAAATAGAGGACAAGAAGGGCACACATAATAGTTCAGTTACTCATATATATACTAAAATAGCAGGACATTCATTTGAGAATGCCTGCTATTTTTTAATTAATTGACAAGACGTTGTGCTTCCATTAACTGGAATGTACGAACTTTTCTTGGTAAGAAACGACGAATCTCATCATCATTATAGCCCACTTGAAGTCGTTTATCATCAAGCATGATCGGTCTTCTAAGCAAACCAGGATTTTCGCTTATCAATTCATATAAATCTTGAATTGACATGGCATCTAATTGTATATTTAATTCTTGAAATGCTTTCGAACGTGTTGAAATAATTTCATCTGTTCCATCTTCTGTCATACGAAGGATTTCTTTTATTTCTTCGATTGATAAAGGTTCCGAAAAGATATTTCTTTCTTGAAAAGAGATGTTGTGTTCCTTGAGCCATGCTTTAGCCTTTCTACAAGACGTGCAACTTGGTGACGTATATAAAGTGACCATTGTTCACCCTCCTTAAAGGATTTATCACTTACTCTCTAGACTACCTTTTAATATTATTATATTATAATATTTCTAATTTGGCTAGTCTATATTTTTCTTAAAAATTTATTTTTTATGTGACCTTGTTATAATTGATTAACTAATACCCCTTCTTCCTTAAGAATAAACTCTTAATATACTTTTTTTCTGAATAAATCGTTAAATGTTTAAATAAATATAAATATGGCTATTATAAAAGCTCTTTAGTAAGGAATTTTAAATATAAAATCGGAAATTTTAAGCAAAAAAAATATTAAAGATAAAAAAAAAGACCTTATCAGTCTCTTAAGCGGGTAATTTACTGCTAGATGCAGGTGTTTCTTTAGTTTTTGGTTGCCAATGCCCTAATTGCTCTCTAAGCCATTTTTTTAATGCGTTTTTTCTTTTACGAATAGCTGTTTTATGTTTCATTTGGATTCGCCTCCTTTTCGGACGAAATAGCCTTTTCTCTTTAATTCTATTGTCAACCCTTTTAACGGAGCCTGTCAACCCCATATCCTCATCACTTTCAAAAAGATAAACCTATTCTCAATAAGCTTAAATTTTTTATTAAGCCTCTCCATAATAAATTACGCAGTTAAACATTTGATGTGCTAAATGAGGGCACTTAATTTGGTAACCATTGGTCAAGATCTTTCTGGTTGATAACACCAGGAAATGTGCGAATAATTTTTCCATATGGGTCAATTAGAAAAGATATGGGTATACCATAAATTCCATATCTTTTTTTTACGATCCCTTTTGTATCAAAGAGAACAGTGGCTTTCAAGGGCTCACTTCCTAAAAAATGTTTCACATCCTCTAAAGATGTCTCTTCGGTTGTTAAATTAACAGCCAGTACCTTTAACTTATTTTCTGGATAATGATGTTGAATATGATGGAGGGTTTCTAATTCCTCTCTACACTCCCCACACCACGTTGTCCATACTGTCATCAACACTGTTCTTCCTCTAAAATCACTTAAACGGACCGTATTCCCATACCGATCTTTCAATGAAAATGGTTTTGCATCTTTAAATGAATGATGAACAATCGATGTCGCGTCCACAACTTGTCCATTTAGTTCACTTTTTGATTCAGAGATGGTATAGAAACCAATAATCATGACAAACAAAAATATAATTGATCTAATGGCTATTTTTTTGATCTTCATTCCTTTGCTCCCTATGAGCTCCTTATATTGGTTTCCTGTTTTATTTTATGTATTTATTGTTGATTTATGCTAAAAAAATGTCTATGCTTATAGAACAGAAAGGATGTGCATTATTGATTAGATTATTTCTCATATTTTCTGTCGTATTATTGATTCTATTGATCTTTCTTCAATACTTTTTTAATTTGGAATTTCCAATTTTCTTAAAAAGTTCATTAATCATCACCATTATTCTTTATATTGTTTATCTTATACAAAAGAAAAACAAACAAAGGAACTAACCAATTAAATCCTCAAAAAATACATATTTAAAAAAGATGTCGAAATAAAATTCGACATCTTTTTTTAAAAAAATTAATCTTCTTTTGTTTCATTAGCTTCTTCATTATGAAGGTGACAAGCCACCCAGTGACCTTCTCTTGCTTCATGCCACTTTGGTCGTACTATTGCGCATATTTCCATCGCCATGGGACAACGTGTACGAAAACGACAGCCTGAAGGTGGATCAATTGGACTTGGCACGTCGCCTTCTAGAATAATTCGTTCACGAGTACGTTCAATCTCAGGATCAGGAACAGGTATCGCGGATAATAAGGCTTGAGTATATGGATGAAGTGGATTATCATATAATTCATCACTTGGTGCAAGTTCTGCCATATTACCTAAATACATTACGCCAACACGGTCACTAATGTGTTTGACCATGGACAAGTCATGGGCGATAAATAAATAGGTTAAGCCATGTTCTTGTTGAAGTTCTTGAAGCAAATTCACCACTTGAGCCTGAATAGATACGTCAAGTGCTGAGATTGGCTCATCCGCTATAATAAAATCAGGTTCTACTGCTAGAGCCCTAGCGATACCAATCCTCTGACGCTGACCTCCGCTAAACTCATGTGGATAACGGTTTGCATGTTCCCGGTTTAATCCAACTGTTTCAAGCAACTCATAGACACGTTCATTTCGTTCCTTGGAGCTTTTGGCTAAACCGTGAATGTCTATACCTTCAGCAATAATATCTTTAACCGTCATACGTGGATTTAAGGAAGCATAAGGGTCTTGAAAAATCATTTGCATGCGGCGATTAAGCTCTTTTAACTCTTTTTTGGATTTTTTACCTGTAATTTCTTTATTGGCGAATTTAACCGAACCATCAGTAGCATTATACAAACGAATAATGGTACGCCCAGTCGTTGATTTTCCACAGCCTGATTCACCAACGAGTCCTAGAATTTCCCCTTTATAAATGTCAAAGTCAACTCCATCAACGGCTTTTAATGAAAGATTACGACCAACCGGAAAATGTTTTTTAAGATTTTTTACCTCTAATAATTTTTCTTTATTTGACATCTTATTCCCCCCTTACCCCTATTGTTTCGGGTGGATTCACTTTTGGTGCACGTTCATCAACTAACCAACATGCCGATTTCTGTGTTTCAGATAATTCAAAATAACCTGGCATATGATCGACACATACTTTCATAGCATGTGGACACCTAGCTGCAAATGGACAGCCTTTTGGTGGATCCGAAAGATCCGGAGGCGATCCAGGAATCGCAAGTAATTTATTTGAATGATCATGTAATTTAGGCATCGAAGAGAGTAATCCCCATGTATATGGATGTTTCGGATTATAGAAAATCTCATCTACTGTTCCAGTTTCAACAACTTTCCCGCCATACATAACTGCAACTTTTTGGGCTAAGTTGGCAACAACACCAAGATCATGAGTAATCAAAACAATCGCAGTACCTGTCTTATCTTGTAAATCTTTCATTAAGTCAAGAATTTGTGCTTGGATCGTGACATCAAGGGCTGTAGTCGGCTCATCAGCAATTAATACTTTTGGATTACAGGCTAAAGCGATAGCAATGACTACCCTCTGTCTCATCCCACCTGAAAATTCATGAGGATATTGATCCACTCGCGCATCGGGGTTAGGAATACCTACCAATTCGAGTAATTCAATGGCTCTTTTCTTTGCATCCGATTTGCTCATATTTTGATGTTTGATGAGCCCTTCCATGATTTGCTTCCCAACTTTCATTGTTGGGTTCAAAGCCGTCATCGGATCTTGAAAAATCATGGATATTTCTTTACCTCTCACACGTTGCATTTCTTTATTTGAAAACTTTAATAGATCTTTGCCTTCAAATAAAATTTCTCCATTTTTAATTTTACCTGGAGGTTTTGGAATAAGACCCATAATGGTTTTCGAAGTAACAGATTTTCCTGAACCCGATTCACCGACGATCGCAAGCGTTTCACCTTTTTTTAATTCTAAATTTACTCCACGAACAGCTTGAACTTCGCCACTAAATGTATCAAATGATACATGAAGATCTTTTAATTCTAAAATGTTATCCAACTTGGGCACCTCCTATTTTCTTAATTTGGGATCAAATGCATCACGTAATCCATCTCCCAAAATATTAAAGCAAATTAATAGTAAACAAATGACTATTGATGGGAATAATACTTGTGATGGGTGAATTTGAAAAACACCGTAAGCTCGGTTAATTAATGATCCAAGAGATGCTTGTGGATCTCTAATTCCTAATCCGATGAAACTCAAGAACGCTTCAAAGAAAATAGCAGAAGGTACAGAGAACATCGTATTAATAATGATTTGACCTGATGTATTCGGTACTAAGTGTTTAAATATAATTCTACTATTACTTGCTCCTAGTGTTTGTGAGGCGTATACATATTCTTCTGATTTTAATCTAAGCATTTGTCCACGAACAATTCGAGACATGGATATCCAACCAGTTGACACGATCGCTATAGTAATGGTCAATAGTCCCGGCTGTAGAACTAATATCAATAGAATAATTAGAACTAAGTTAGGAATACCAGATAATACTTCAACTATTCTTTGCATAACATTATCGACATGTTTTCCGTAGTAAGCAGAAATCCCGCCGTATGCAACACCAATGACAAGGTCTGCTAGTGCGGCTATGACCGCAATAAGAAGAGAGATTTGAGTACCTTTCCACGTTCTTGTCCATAAATCTCTACCTAAATCATCAGTACCAAACCAAAAATTTTGTTTAATATGCCTCTGTTCATAAATATCCACGCCATGTTCAGTGCCATTAAAAGGTAGGAATGAGATTTTTTCTAGAACTGGGATTTTAGCTGGCAAATTTACGAGATGAAGATTCTGTTTATATGCTCCATAATTATTCATATGTGGACCAATCAAAGAGATAATAACAATAAAGATAATGATGACAAGAGATATCATCGCACCTTTATTTTTAGCCAATCGTTTTCGTGCATCTTTCCAGAAACTCAAACTTTGTCTTGATATCTTCTCTGATTGAGTTGTGTCAATGTCTGCAGGAAGAAACATATCGTTTGTAATGTCATTATTCGGCATTTTCATCATGCATCTCCTCCAGTCAAACGAATTCTCGGATCAATAATAACGTACAAGATATCTACAATAAATACGGTTATGATAAATAGAGCTGCGTACAATTCCGTTGTACCCATAATCATCGGGTAATCATTTGTAAGTATAGATTCTACAAACTGGTTACCAATTCCAGGTATTGCAAAAATATTTTCTATTACGAGTGACCCAGTGATAATAGCTGCTGTTAGAGGTCCAAGAATGGTAATAACAGGAATCATGGCGTTTCTAACAGCATGTTTAAATACAACAGCAGTTGAACTAATTCCTTTAGCCTTAGCCGTAATTATATAATCTTGACCCAAAACTTCTACCATTTCGGTCCGCATAAAACGAGCAACATTGGCAATTACTGCAACTGATAAGGCAACAACAGGTAGTATGTGATAACTAATACCGCCATTCCATTCAGCTACTGGTAACCATTGATTTTTAACAGCAAAATAATACTGCAAGAATACTGCAAATATAAATGATGGAATTGAAATTCCTAATACTGAAATAATCATCGAACCATAATCAATAAATGTTCCTCGTTTTATCCCAGCAACAATACCTAATAGAATACCTATAATGGCTCCTAATATGATTGCTTCTAAACCTAAGTCAAGTGATACAGGGAATTTTTCAGCAAGCATAGTCGTGATTGGGCGCATACCATATTGAAATGATCCGCCTAAGTCACCATGCAAAGCGTGCCATAAATATTGAACATACTGAACGGGTATTGGCTGATCCAAACCATAATAATGTCTTAATTGTGCCAATTGTTCAGGTGATAGTCTACTTTGTGTCTTAAATGGTGTACCAGGCAATAACTTCATCGCAATGAAGGTAAGAGTGACAATAACAAAAAAAGTAATGATCATGTATCCTATACGTTTCAAAACATATCGAACCATTGTCCAGCACCTCCTATATTTCTACAAATTTCAACATACTATTTTATTTTCATACGTTGAGTGATTTAAGTCAAGTCATTTGATGCCAATTCTTTACATTGAAAAAGAGAGTATATGCCAGGACAACATATACTCCCCTGTTCTTTAAGCCTTTTACAAACATTTTATTGTACAATTAATGTTTTGTAATAGTTACGCCAGTGTAGTCAACTTGAGGTCCATATAATGGATAGTCAATACCTTTAACATATGTTTTTTGAACCCAAGCTTCTCCACCTTGAATCATTGGAACGATTGGTGCATCTTTCAACATAACTGATTCAGCATCTTGTAAATATTTCCAACGTTTTGCTGGGTCTTTTTCGTTATATGCAGATTTGATAAGTGAATCAAATTTCTTGTTAGACCAGCCTGTAGTATTTTGTGGTTGATCAGTTGTCCACATATCAAGATATGTCATAGGATCTTGATAATCTGGGAACCATCCGCTAAAGGCAAGATCGAATTTAAAATCTTGATTTAGTTTGAGGTAGTTACCCCAAGGTTGTTGGTTAATTGTAACTTTAACGCCTTTAAGATTAGTTTGAAGTTGATCGGCAATGTACTCATCCCATTTTTTGTAGCTATCTCCATCAGGCGTTAGGAAATTAATGTTAAGTGTTTTAATGCCAAGTTCTTTTTTAGCTTTTTCCCAATAAGCTTTAGCATCGGTAGCTGAACCTTTAAGTTCGTCATTGTCAGCTGTAGCACGGAAATCTTGTCCGTCTGGACCTTTCACAAAGCCTTTAGGAACCACATAATTTGAAGCATTTGAACCGTCTTTCATAAGAACATCAACAAAGTCTTTTTTATTGATTGCTAAGTTCACAGCTTTACGCAAGTTCAAGTTTTTGAAATTTTTGTTCGTTTTTTGGTTGATATACAAGAAGAACGTTCCTGAAGTCATACCAGTATGGAACTCTTTAGGATTACTTGCTTTCATCGAATCAATGAAATCACCACTTAAGAAAACTGTATCGATTTTACCTGTTTTATAAAGGTTTACGCGAGTGGCAAGTTCTTTTACAACTTTGACGTTGATTTTCGATAATTTAATGTTTTTAGCATTCCAGTAATTTTTGTTTTTTGCATAAGTCCAACCTTTACCATGATCCCAAGATTGTAATACAAATGGGCCATTGTAAAGTACTTTATCAGCATCCTGGGCATAGTTTTTACCTTGAGCTTTAATAAAGTCTTCTCTTAATGGATAGAATTGCGGTTGAGAAAGAATACTCAAGAAAAATGGTGGAGCTGGTTTATCTAAAGTGACAACTACAGTTTTGTCATCAGTTGCTTTAATACCAAGATTTTGAACTTTTCCGTACATTGGATCTTTAGGATTTTGAATTTTTGATGCATTTTTAATTCCTACAGAAGCATAAAGGAAGTTATATGCCGGTTTTGAAGCTGGATCATTTTCATGTTGCCAACCGTAAACAAAATCCTGTGCAGTAACAGGTTTACCGTCAGACCATTTGATACCATCACGAAGAGTAAAAGTAAATTCTGTTTTGTCCGCGTTAGCTTTTGGTTCGCCTGCAGCCATGTCAAATTCATATTTGTCATTATGCATGCGAGTTAATCCTGCATTAACCATTTGCAAAACGTTACCAGATGTTGTATCCGTTTGTTGTGTTGGGTCTAATGTAGGTATGTCTTGTCCAATTGCTGCGTTAAGTACTTGATCTTTAGCTAATGCGTTACTATCTCCACTTTTTTTACTGTCACTATTTTTGCTTCCTGAACAAGCAGAAAGAACTAAACTCAGCACTAACACGATTGAGAGCAATAGTGACCACTTTGCTTTACTTCTCATGAAGTAATGACCTCCCTTTAATTTTAAAAAATAGACTTTGAATGGATGTTTTGTATTTTCTGATTATTTAAATAGAAGCCATCCACAAAAACTATTATACAATTAATAAATAACATTTGCATCTTTTTTTTTACATTTATTTGATTTATTTAACATCATTTGACGAAAAAAGCAATTTTATAAGGAATTATGTAAAATAGTCTTAACTACTTTTCCTAGACATTGAATATAGGTTATATTTTCGCTATGATAAAGTTTGGAGGATAAATTTGTTTATGTCAAATCATATGAAGATACTTATAACATTTGGTGTCATTTTTTTAATTGAGAGTATAGCCTGCCTAGTTGGACTTAAGTATGTATATCACCATTACACATTTCTTTATCTACTAAATGCATTATCGATGACAGGTCTTACTTTTTTAGCCTTAGGTCTAATCATTTTTATTGTACAATCTGGTTTTTTTGATGCTATTGTCTATAGTTTTAAACGTTTCTTTAGAGCAAATAGAAAAAAACAATTAATTGATTATGAAGATGATGGTCCTGATAATTTTACTCCTCGTCTTCAAAAAAAAGGATCAAAAGGTATAACTCTACCTTTAATCCTTATTAGTCTTCTCCTCTTTCTAATCTCTCTCATACTATCAGTAGTATTTTTTTAATCTCAATAAAACCAAGGAAAATATGTTCCCTATATATCAAAAAAGCAGGACAATTTTTAATTGTCTCTGCTTTTTTGTCTCTGCTTTTTCTACTGTGATTAGTGGGTATAATCCAATCATGTTGTTCCCTTTATTAATAGTTAATGTTTAGTGATATACGCCCCTGTATAGTCTATTTCAGGTCCATATAAGGGATAGTCTAAACCTTTTACATACTGTTTACTTGCCCAAGTTTGTCCATCTTGATCCAAAGGTGCAATGGCAGCATCATTCATTAATATCTTTTCAGCTTGTTGTAAATCGTTCCAGCGTTTGGTTTGATCCACTTCATTTTGGGCAGACATGATTAACTGATCAAATGTTTTATTGCTCCATGCCGAAGAATTTTGTGGATGGCCTGTCGTAAACATATCAAGGTATGTCATTGGATCGCGATAATCTGGAGCCCAGCCGCCATACGAAATATCAAATTTAAAATCAGTTTGAAGCTTTAAGAAGTTTCCAAATGGTTGCTGATTTATCGTAATTTTAATCCCTTTTAAATTTGTTTCTATTTGATTTGCAAGGTATTCATCCCATTTTTTTAACTGATCCCCGTCTTGAGTCAATAAGGTTAAATTAAGTGATGTGACACCTAATTCTTTTTTTGCTTTGTTCCAGTATTTTTGTGCCTCAGCTTTTCCTCCGATGAGGTAACCATCTGGTGCTACTGATCGGAAGTCTTTCCCATCAGGTCCCATAACAAAATCTTTTGGTACGACAAAATGAGAACCCAGGGACCCATCTTTCATAAGAATATTCACAAAATCATTACGATCAAATGAATAGTTAATAGCTTTTCTTAGATTTATATTTTTTAAGTATTTATTCTTTTCATTTAAAAAGAGAAAACGCGTTGTCGAAGTTAACCCTTTATGAATTTCTTTTGGATTACTTTGCTTCATTTGATCTATATAGTCACCCGTTAAACCAACTGTATCGGTTTTATTCGTTTTATATAGATTAATTCGGGTGCCCTCTTCTTTAACGACTTTCACATTTATTGTTTTCAGGTGTATATTTTTAGCATTCCAATATCCCGTATTTTTAACATAGATCCATCCTTTGCCATGATCCCAACTCTTTAATTTAAATGGACCATTGCTTAGAATAGTAGATGCCTCCTGTCCATAATTTTTACCTGCTTTTTTAATAATATCCTCTCTTTGAGGGAAAAACAAAGGTTGAGAAATTAGGCTATAAAAAAATGGTGGAGCAGCTTTGTCAAAAAAGATTTGAACCTTATCATCGCCAATCGCCTTTATTCCAAGATTCTGATATTTACCAAACATGGGATCTTTCGGATTCTGAATTTTAGAGGCATTTTTGATATAAGCAGAAGTATATAGGAAATTATATTGCGGTTTTGCTGCAGGATCATTTTCATGTTGCCATCCATATACAAAATTTTGAGCAGTAATTGGCTTACCGTCAGACCACTTTATTCCTTTCCGGAGTGTAAATGTATAGGTTTTCTTATCACTACTAATCTGGGGAGCACCAGCTGCTAGATCCCACTCCACTTTACCTTTATGCATTCGTGTTAAACCTGCATTCACCATTTCTAATACATTATTGGAAAGTGTGTCTGTAGCTTGAGTAGAATCAAGAGTAGGAATATCAGCAGTTTGGGATTGATTTAAAATTTGTTTAGATGCAAGTGAATTGGAATCCGTTTGACTACTGTTCTTCTTTCCTGAAGAGCAACCTGAAAGGATTAGAATCAATACTAGTCCAAAAATAAACAGACTGTAAACTTTTTTCATAATATTTCCCCCTGATGTAATTATATTATTTAATAACTATTCCCCATTATATAAATGTTCAGAATAATTTTCCAGTTTTATATACCATTATTTCAATGTTGTGGAATTTTAATGATATTTTTTCCTTTTACCCTATTGATTTCTGCTAAAAAGGTTGCAAATTGGAATTTAATTCGCTATACTATACCACAATCATATAGTGACAATGCAATGAGAAAGAAGAGTAAACAAATGAGAAACTTGAAGAGAACCCGTGGATGGTGTGAATTGGGTAGTGGATCGTTGTTGAATGGGCTTTCGAGCATCTCCCTGAACATGTTTTACATTATTAGGGAAAGACGTAAGCCATACGTTATATTGGCTCTAGTTATTTAATAACTAGACTTAAGTGATTCTTACTATAAGAATTATTAGGGTGGTACCGCGGTCTAATCGTCCCTTTTTGGGTGGTTAGACCTTTTTTAATTTAATAAATAAAAATTAAGGTTGGTGACTTAATATGTCTATTATTTTTTCTGGAGTTCAGCCTACATCTACTCCAACGCTGGGAAATTATCTTGGTGCGATTCGTAACTTTCCAGAACTTCAAGAAGGAAACGAATGTTATTACTGTATCGTCGATCAGCATGCCATTACAGTTCCACAAGACAGTCAACTGCTTCACGAACGAATCAGAAAACTTGCTGCCATCTATCTTGCGGTTGGTATTGACCCGAATCAATCCACGCTATTTATTCAATCTGAAGTTCCTGCACATGCTCAGCTTGGGTGGATTTTGCAATGTTATTGTTATATTGGAGAACTTGAACGGATGACACAGTTTAAGGATAAATCAAAGGGAAAAGACGCGGTATCCACCGGATTATTGACATATCCGCCTCTTATGGCAGCCGATATTCTCCTTTATAATACGAATCTTGTTCCTGTAGGTGCAGATCAAAAACAACACCTAGAATTAACACGCAACGTTGCTGAGCGTCTAAATAATAAATATGGTGAACTTTTTACGGTTCCTGAAGTTTTTATTCCACCTGTAGGTGCCCGTATTATGTCTCTTGTTGAACCTACTAAGAAAATGAGTAAATCTGATGATAATCAAAAAGCAACAATTTTTATTTTAGATTCCGAAAAAGATATAACAAAGAAAATCAAAAGTGCAACCACTGATTCTGATCAATCCATCTATTATGATAAAGAACAAAAACCTGGCATCTCGAATTTACTGGATATTTATTCATTATGCTCTGGAAAATCTATTAAAGATCTTGAAAATGAGTACCGTGATCAGGGATATGGATCCTTCAAAACAGATGTCGCAGAGGCTGTTGTAAATACACTAAAACCCATTCAAGAAAAATATTACAATCTTATTGAAACAAATCAATTAGATGAAATTCTAGATGATGGCGCAAGTAAAGCTCAATCCGTCGCAGTGAAAACCTTAGCACGGGTTGAAAAAGCAATCGGATTAGGAAGACATTCTTAATATCTTATATAACGAATCATAGCCCTAAAAAAAGAGCATAAGGCAGGGATCACGATCTGCCTTATGCTTATTATTATACTTACTTATATTAATGAGTGGATACAAACGGGCATCTCTTGAGGGATGCCCTTTAAAAGGTTGTTCAAAAAGTTTGAACACTCACTATAAGAATTAATTAACGGTTGTTCCGTGTTCAAGTTCCCATATTTTTTCAAAATACGTTTGACCTTTGATCAGCCGTTCACAAATATTGAGATGTTTTTCTGACCAACCAACTTTGATGGCATCATAAAGGTGGCTCCATGCCTCATCTTTGGTTAAATGACGGCTTTCTTGGTACTGTTTAGGAAACCATTCCGTGTACCAATATCGAATCTCTTCGATATGACCTGTGGTATGTAGTTGGTCAAGTGACATAAATAATAATTGTTTAAGTTGGCGTTCTTTTCGTGTTAAACCAAACATCACCTCAGGATTTGGAGACAAAATATGATATTCTCTCCCTCTATAATTTTTTGGAAGAGGGTAACGCATGGTTTCACATTTTTTAGCTTTATCAATTACCATTTGTTCCTGTCTAGGCACTAGCCGACTTTTCCGAATAGGAATCGTGTAACCTAAAGTGTCAACAACGAGATGCTGTTCTCCATCGGTGACTAGAAAGCAATACTCGATCACTTCTCTTTGATTGTTTTTTCTTATGTAGCTTTTGTTCCGGATAGTATCTAACAATTCATGTGGAAGATCTCGTAAATCATTTTCAATGTAATGAAAAAAAGTCGTGTCTACTTTAACTAAAGGTACTTGATCTAAAAGTTCGATAAAATCATGTCTACGCCATTCATGGAATTCGCATACGTTATATCCATTCTCTTCACCTTCAAACCAATTAACCCAAACATCTCCGATTAGCTCCATGATTATCGTCCCTCACTTTTAACTATTTGAAAACAGTATGGACAGTCTATAGAAAAATTATTCCAATTAATCGTGCCGACGCTCTTATTTTCTTTTATGAGTAGGAAAATAAATACTTAACCAAATGGATGTTATACCTATGATGAAAAGGTAAAAGGATCCTTCAGTGAAAATATATTGTGTATAGTGAACGATATTATGCCCAGTTTCCAGCATATTCATAAAAATAATGATGGTCACTCCACCAGAAACGGCGAGACCAAATCCAATCATGAGAAAGAAAAGTCGTATTAACATGTCAATCACCATTTTCATATCTTGATTGCAGCTTGTCTCTATTAACATATGCCTTGTTAAATCTCTTAATGACTTAAAGAGGTTGTTCAAAAATCAACAAATGATAAGCTACGAATCTCGGCGCCCGCTTGTTTTTCCGGTCCTCATGTAGCAAAAAACTACATTCCGGTCCTCAAAACAGCGCCGCCTTGATCTTCTTGCTTCTAATTTGTCACCTTTTTGAACACGCACTTAAACATCGAACCAAAACAACGGTTAAAGTTTGAGTTTTGATCGTCCAATATCCTTTATATTTAAATAACTTTGTTGGTTTTAGGTTCATTTGTCTAAAGAAACTACTTAACGCATGCTCGTCAGTCGTGCGTTGGCATTGACATATAGGCGGGGTCGAACATATCCACATAGAGCACAAAAAAAGCGCTGAGTTTCATGTCAGCGCTCATTCCTTAAATTATTTATTTTTGTATTATGCCTCGTATTTTTTGAAGATAAGTGTAGCATTGTGCCCACCAAACCCAAAAGAGTTAGACATTGCAACATTAACGTCTGCCTTTCGTGATTGATTTGGTACATAATCTAAGTCGCACTCCTCATCTGGAGTTTCATAGTTAATGGTTGGTGGAATTATACCATTTTCGATTGCTTTGATGGATAGAATCGCTTCGACCCCACCAGAAGCCCCAAGAAGATGACCTGTCATAGATTTTGTTGAGCTTATTGCTAGTTTATAAGCATAATCTCCAAAAAGAGTTTTAACCGCAGCCGTTTCGTTAGAATCATTTAAAGCGGTACTTGTTCCATGGGCATTAATGTAATCAACAGCTTCCGTACTTAAATTGGCGTCTTCAAGAGCCTGTTTCATGGACCGAACAGCACCTGCCCCGCCTGGTGCAACGGCTGTTACATGGTAGGCATCACTTGTTGACCCGTATCCCACGATTTCAGCATAGATCTTGGCTCCACGAGCAAGCGCTGAATCAAGAGATTCAAGTACAACGACACCTGCTCCTTCACCCATAACAAAACCATCTCTATTCTTATCAAACGGACGACATGCTTTTTCTGGGTCCGGATTTGTTGATAAGGCTTTAGCTGATCCAAATCCTGCAAATGCCATATTCGTTAATGGCGCTTCTGCTCCACCAGTGATAATAATGTCGTTGACACCACGCTGGATAGCTTTAAAAGCATCACCAATCGAATTTGTGCCTGTTGCACAGGCTGTTACAGTGCAAGAGTTAATCCCTTTTGTTCCAAGTTGGATTGATACTTGTCCAGACGCCATATCTGGAATCATCATAGGAACAAAAAATGGGCTTACACGGCGAAAACCTTTTTCAAGACCTTTTTTTAATTCATTTTCATATGTTTCCATACCGCCAATACCTGAACCAATCCATACACCCACACGTTCCGTATTATCTGAATCAATGGTTAGGTTGGCATCTCTAACCGCCATTTTTGAAGCAGCTACAGCATATTGTGTAAAGCGATCCATGCGTTTCGAATCTTTTTTATCCATATATAGAAGTGGATCAAATTCTTTCACTTCACCTGCTACTTTTGTTTGGAATTCGTCCATGTTCATTCTTGTTACAAGTCCAATACCATTCTTACCCTCAATGGCATTTTTCCACGTTTCCGTCACGTCATTCCCGAGGGGCGTAACGGCACCCAATCCTGTCACGACGACTCGTCTATTCATGCGTTTCAACTCTCCTTTTTTATTTTCCCCATCGAAGTGCTACGGCTCCCCAGGTGAGTCCACCGCCGAAGCCAACTAAAACAAGTACATCGCCATCTTTTATTTTTCCATTTTCTACGTTATCGGCTAACGCTAAAGGAATTGATGAGGCAGATGTGTTTCCATATTTATGGACTGTTTTTACTAATTTTTCTTCTGGAATATCCAATCGTTGTCTGGAGGCTTCCATAATTCGGATATTGGCTTGGTGAGGAATTAAGTAATCAATATCCTCCTTCTCTAATCCAGCTTTTTCAACAACTCGAACCGCTGATTCTCCCATTTGTCTTACAGCGAATTTGAATACTTCTCTTCCGTTCATGACAAGCTTCGATCCTTCTTGATAGAGATACTTCCCTCCACTTCCGTCTGAACCAAGTTCAAAAGAAAGGATTCCTTTATCATCACCGACGGGCCCCATTACAGCTGCTGCTGCTGCATCACCAAAGAGAACCGCAGTACTCCTATCTTTCCAGTCCGTAATTTTAGATAATTTCTCCACACCAACAATGAGAATATTTGTATATGTTTTTGTATCAATAAACTGTTTTGCAGTAATCATACCATACATAAATCCAGAACAAGCTGCACTAATATCCATTGCTGGCACGTGGTTTGCACCTAGTCTATCTTGTAACATACATGAAACAGACGGAAATGGCTGATCCGGTGTCACAGTGGCAACCAAAATTAAATCTATATCTTTTGCTGTTATCCCGGCATTTTTAATGGCTTCTTTAGCCGCATAATAGGCCATATCTGATGTATCTGTGTTATCATCAGCAATTCGCCGTTCTTCTATACCAGTTCTAGTTTTGATCCATTCGTCAGATGTATCCATCATTTTTTCTAAATCAAAATTAGTTAATACGCGTTCAGGAATATATTTGCCAATTCCTAGTATTCCAGCACCCATTAATCTTGCTCCTCTCAAACTTAACAGTAAACATTATGACTTGGTACTAATATTAATATGAATTTATAAATTTGTCCAATACTCACTCAGAATAATCATACACTATTTTTTTAGAATTATCACCCTTTAAGAATTACATAATTATTTCTTTAAGCTACATAGATTCTAGATTTTATCAAAGCTACCTTTCTTTATTTGGATTCATTTTTTGGATCTATAAATAAGGTAAGCATACCTATAACACAACTAAACCTATAATCATATTTTGTATTATAGATGTTGTATTCAAAAAGGTGTTTATCATGATGAATAACGCATGCATGAACACCACATCGTAAAGGAGGAGATAAGCCATGCCACACCAAGACCACCATCCACAAAATAGACCAGTTGATCCCTTCACGCAAATGATGTTTGGCCAACCATATCATGGTCCATATTCAAATCAAGAATCACCAAATAACGTTCAACAACAACCAAAAGAACTGGCTCAATTTATGAAGATTTTCTTTAATGATGAAGGCCAATTCGACTTTAAAAAAATCAAACATGGAACAGATACAATATTTAACGTAATTGATAAAACAGGTCCAATGATTAAACAAATTACACCATTTTTGAGTATGTTCAATAAAAATAAATAAGTTCTAACACTTATGAAATGAATTTTAAAACAAGCCACAAGAAAAGAGCCATTTAATTGACTCTTTTTCTTGTTACTTATTTTTATATCGTTTAACTGCATCTACTAGTCTGATATATCGACTGTTATTATTTGTTGAACTTCTTTCATATCATCGCATGAGAACAATGTTTTAACTTTTGAACAATCCCTGTCGTCCAACGATGTTTGGATAATTTCTAAACGATGAATCGATGCATGAACCGTTGTCTTTATGATTTGGACAAGTTCATCAAATATTGATTCTGTTATGTTATTTGATCTGATAATGGCCATTTTATCATGATGTCTGATTAAATCATTTTGGTTTAACTTGGTTACCATCTGTTTTTCTACTTTATTTTTGAGTTGAACAGGACGATGACTATTGTTCTCATCTAACTCAGATGAATTAGACAGGGACACTACAATAAATAAAATAGGCTGTGATTGTTCGATAATTTTATTGTAAATGGAATCTATATAGATGTGTTGTTTTTTATTTAGATTTTGATGTGTTAATAAAAAAACAGTTGATATCGATTGATCAACCTTTTCTAGTTTATCAACATGTTTAAATAAAGCATGCCTTCCTATAAACAATTCATTTTCTTCTTCTTGCTCGCGTTCCTCTTCGGTAGAGGCTGATGAAACTGAAAGAATATACATATCATCTTCTAACAATGATTCACATAGGTTCAATCCTAAGGGAGTTAAACCACCATAAACAATTGAACAATTTTTTGTCATGCGTCATCCCTCCCTTTTCATACTGATCAAAATGAATAGGTTCCTTCTCCAGCGATCTTTAATGATTCAATTTTTCGTCAAAGTTTTGATATTTGTCTTGAAGTTCAGATAGGCGTTCTAAACCTAAAGAAGTCAAATTACTCAATTCTTGTTCTAATAAAGCGATTAATTCCTCGTATTCTTCATTTAGCACTCGCCTGCACCTACTTTCTAGAAACACTCATCTTGAAGTGTATGCAATTACTTATGATTAAATGAATAAAAAGTAATAGAAAAAGCTGCCCTATTTAAAGGCAGCTTACCGTTTTTTTAATATTAGAGGTTGTTCAAAAAGCCACCAAATGATAAGCTGCGAATCTCGGCGCCCTCTTGTTTTTCCGGTCCTCATGTAGTGGATACGAGAGGATCGCTGGCTAAAACCGCTCACGTCCTGTGGCGGGCGCCTGAAGCTACCACATCCTGTGGAATGCCGGTCCTCAAAACTGCGCCGCCTTGATCTTCTTGCTTCTAATTTGTCACCTTTTTGAACACGCACTATTATGAAATACCTAAAGCAATTTTTGCATAACGTGACATTCTATCCTTGGTCCATGGCGGATTCCATACAATATTGACCTCTACATCATTTACTTCCTCAATGACTGAAAGGGCTCGCTTCACTTCATATTGAATCGTTGCGGCAAGCGGGCAACCCATGGCCGTAAGTGTCATTGTTACAACGGTATCTCCGTTGTCTTGTATATCAACCCCATAAACGAGACCTAGATTAACAATATCAATACCTAACTCTGGATCTATGACTTCTTCCAAAGCTTCCATTACTTTATCTTCTAAATTCTGAGACATATAGCATCTCCTTTCTATCCTTTGCTAATAGTATAGTACAACTTTTCCACCTATGTATGCAATGAATGTGACAGTCTCGTGTATCCTATCCTCATATATTTGTGACCTTCAGTCACTCGAGATTCATCTCCCACTTACTTCTTGGGCTGCGCCTTCACATCCCTTATGGATGAGAGATTTCTTTCGGAAATCCGTTCTATATAGGTCCAAGTATAATAGATCCTATCTCTAGTATATTAAGATAGGGATGTTTTGTTATAATGTTATTATATCCAATAAGAAAGAATCTATATAGTCTTACCCATTGCATCCTAAAGGGGAGTGAATGTTAGTTGCGAAAATATTTGATAGCTGTAGATTTAGATGGAACACTCTTGACCGAAGAAAAAACCATTTCAAAAAGAACAAAGACGGTGTTGCAACAAGCCTTGAATGATGGTCACATTGTTGTTATTTCAACTGGCAGACCTTATCGTGCTAGTAAAATGTATTATCATGAATTAGGTTTAAATACACCAATAGTAAATTATAATGGTGCTTTTATACATCACCCTTTAAATCCTCATTGGGATGCGAAACATACTCCTCTTGACAACGAGACAATTAAAACCATTTTTCAAACATGTTCAGCTTATGATCTACAAAATATTATTGCCGAACATCTTGATGATGTGTATATCAGAAACGACGAACCTGACACGGTCTCTTTTTTTAATGTTGGAGATCCCAAAATTTATAAAAATGAAAATTTAAAAGAAGAATTGACCATTAATCCAACGTGCCTTTTAATTCAACCAAGACCGAAAGATATTGTTTCTTTGACTCAAGATTTGTTTAATACGCATTCTGATCAAATTCATCATTGTACCTGGGGAGAACCATGGAATATTATTGAAGTTTATAATCCTATTGTAAATAAAGCTTATGGCCTCCAAATGATTGCACAAGATGTCGGTGCCGCCCCGGAAGACATTATTGCCTTTGGTGACGAAGAAAATGACATTGAAATGCTTAAGTATGCGGGAAGAGGGGTTGCCATGGGGAATGCAAATGTTAAAATTAAGTCGATCGCGGATGACGTTACTTTATCAAACGAAGACGATGGCATTGCCGCCTATCTTGAACGGATCTTAGTATAAAGTGAAACTTCAATCAGTGGCGGCTTTTCGACGCACAGGAGTGCTAGTGCAGGCGTTGTGACAGTCCGCCTGGTTTTTAGCCTGCTTCATCCCCCACTATTGTAAGCAAGAACCAATCGGGCTTTTACGGGCAGTTATCCCCTACCTAGGAATGCTCGTTTACATTTATTACCTTGAGGTGGGGTCTAGACTAGCCGTTAATGCGGGATTAATCAGACGAGCCCGCAAAGACCATTTTCTTAATCAAACACTCGCCTAATCCCTTGACTTAGGTTAAAAAACAGATATAATGGATGAGAAATTTATCGATCCGTTATGGACAGAATGAATACCTATACAAAGATCATATGAGATCTTTTAAAAAATCAATCAAACAACTCTGATTTCTATATTAGAATGAGAAGAGATCACAATAATTAATAGAATTACTGTTCTTGACTTGATATTTCTATTGATAATGAGTTATAAAAAGGAGAGAAATGTTTCATTATGGAAATCCGTGCTGAATCAACACCAAATCCGAATGCCATTAAATTTACTTCAGTAAATGCCCTTTTCGAAAATCGAATTTCTGCCAAAAAAGGTGAGAGTATTGATCATCCTCTTGCTTCACAAATTATAAAGTTAGAAGGCGTCGATAATGTATTTGGGTTCGGCGATTTTCTTACAGTAAATAAAGTATCCGATGTATCTTGGGAAGATTTACTACCAAAAGTAGAAGCCATCTTCAAAAATTATCAAGGTTAAGCCTTCTCGAATCGAAGACCACCCTACAAAGAATCTGGGGTGGTCTTTGTTTATCTATTAAGTTTTTCTAAATTGTCCGAACACGCTTACCGTTTCAATGATATTCGTAAATGCTTCGGGATCAACTTTTTTAACAATCTGCTCAAGAGTAAAAAGTTCGTACCGTGTTAAGACTATTAAAAGGATGTCTTTATCTTGGTTAGAATAAGCGCCTTTAGCTGGTACTTTAGTAATCCCCCTGACCATTTTTTGCTGGATGGCTTGTTGAATTTCTTTACCATGATTTGTAATAATCATGGCCGTTAATTTAACATGCCTGGTATGTATAACATCTATGATTTTTGATGTAGCATAGAGAGAAATCAAGGTATACAAGGCTTTCGTCCAACTAAAAAAAAAGCCAGCTGACAGGACAATTAATGCATTTAATCCAAAAAAATAAATGCCCATAGGTTTATCCTTTTTACGAGATAAAATCATCGCAATTATATCTAAACCACCTGTTGATGCCCCGTATTTTAAAGTTATTCCTACTCCTATTGCAAGGATAACCCCACCAAAAACACTATTTAGCATAATGTCTGGCGTGATACTTTTTACTGGTATAAAGTTTAAGAAAACAGTAGTTAAAACAACACTCATGATGCTATATAATGTAAATCGTTTTCCAACTTGACGCCAACCTATCCATGCAACTGGAATATTGAGTATAAAAAGAATGGTACCCGTACTAATGGGAAAAGGAGTATGTTGAAAAAGAATAGAAAGAAGTTGGGAGATTCCTGTAAAGCCACTTGATAATACTTTTGCTGGTATCAAAAATAAATTAAGTGAAAGTGCATTTAGAAAAGCTCCCACAATAATGATGAAAACCATTTTTATGTTCAGGTGAGTTAAAATAGTCAATGCCATCCTCCTCTTCTTATTCATTTTATATTGTGGATCATGATCACAATGATTATACCGTATCCTTTATGAAATCAAATACATGTTCATAATTTAAGTCCGCATTTTTAAGGAAAACGATGTTTCCTTATCATTTGTCGTTATGTATATCTCCCCTTGATGTTTTTCAATGATTTGTTTACATACAGATAGTCCCAAACCAGTTCCTAATTCCTTAGTACTTACAAAGGGTTGAAAAATATTTTCGACAAGGTGCTGTGGAATTCGTTTACCATTATTTGAAATTGTGATGGTTGCCAAGTTATTCGAACTTTCTAGCGTTATATCTATTTTCCGATGGTCATCGATTTCTGTTAAAGCTTCAATCGCATTATTCATGATATTCAATAACACTTGGTTAATTTGTTCAGGGACTCCGTACATGATTATATTTTTATTTGGTATTTGCATTTTAACGCTAATTTTTTCGATAACACACCTTGGATTCATAAATTGAGAGGAATATCGAACAAGTTCGCCAAGATCAAAGTAAACCATTTTATCACTTACATTGGGCATCTTAGATAAGAAAAGAAATCGATTGATATTACTTTCTAGACTTTCAATTTCTGTATTAATCATGTTGAAATATGGACGAGTTTGTTCATCGGATTTATATTTCCTCTCGATTAATTGAATAAAACCCTTTACTGTAGTTAAGGGATTCCGAAATTCATGTGCAAAACTTGATGATATTTTACCAAGAATCGACAAACGATCGCTATTCATTTCTTGAATAAATTGCGACTTTTCAAGAATAATGCGATCTTTCATCTTTGTGTATTGATGAACAACGTGGTAAATATACTGATCACTAAATTGATTAATAAAAATATTGGATCGTAAAATAATGTCTTTATCTAAAGATGATAGTAATAATCTTTCTAATACAATTTCTTTTCCTATTTGAATATTCATTAAAAAATCACTTAAATCAACGTTAGCTTCAATACGTTGAGTCACGATTTTCTTTGTTATTCGTTTCAGTAATGAATCGCTTCGTCTTCTTAAAAATAATTTAAGGACACGAAAACTTTTTTCTATATTTCCTTCAACATAATGCCTGTTTTTATCGTTGTGACTGATTTTCATTTTTCTTAAACAGTCTTTTATAAGGATGTATTCCTCCTGGGACAAAAATTGTATAACTTTCTCTTTTTCTCTAATGGATAGATAAGATCTCACGATATCTCCTCCGCAAAAATATGATGGAAAAAGGTTCTATCATATAATTTAATCGATTTAGCCAACCTAAACATGAAATATAAAAACTTTTCTATATAAATTTTTTAGATTAAATTCAAATCAAAGTGAGCTTGACAGTGTATTGCTATTATAATTCACTTTTTTACACTATATAAAGCATCATCTAATGATAAAGAAAAAATGCTAAGGAGATGCAAACATGCATACGATGTGGAAAGGATCCATTCGTTTCGGTTTAGTTCATATACCCATTAAACTATATGCTGCAACAGAAGAAAAGGGGGTTAAATTTAGACTCCTTCATCAAAAATGCTCGACGCCGATCAAGTACTCAAGAGTTTGTCCTCATTGCGATGTTGAAGTATCTAATGACGATATTGTTAAAGGCTATGAGTATGAACCCGGACAATTTATTACTTTAGAACAATCCGAATTAGATTCATTAAAAGGCGACGTTGTTCGTGCTGTTGAAATATTAGATTTCGTCAATCTGCACGACATAGATCCCATTTACTTTAATAAGTCTTATTTTATTGGACCAAATGATAATGGTGAAAAAGCTTATGCATTGCTAAAACAAGCGCTGCAAGATACAGAAAAAATTGGTATGGCGATGATTACACTTCATTCAAAACAACATCTAGCCATCGTAAGACCATATGAACAAGGTTTACTTCTTGAAACTATTTATTACCCAGATGAAGTCCGATCCGTGGCAGATGTGCCAAATATTCATTCTCTAGGTGAGATTAATTCTAAAGAATTAAAAACCGCCATTCAATTTATTGATCAACTTACCGTTCCATTTGATCCCGCAGCTTATCAAGATGATTATCGTGATAAAGTTATGGGCCTAATTGAAGAGAAGTCCGCCGGGAAACAAGGGGTTACAAAGCCAAAAACTAAAGAAAAAACAAATATGGTTGATCTTTTATCCGCACTTGAAGCTAGTATAGCTGAAACAAAGCCTAAAGCAAAGACAACAAAAACCAAACGAAAAACTAAAACCGTTAAGAAAGCGAGTTCATAATGTGTTCTCTTAAACCATTTTCACCTATGATGCCGACATTAAGTCATAGCATTCCAAACGATTCAGATTGGCTCTATGAACCTAAATATGATGGATACCGAATGCAGGTCCTATGGCAAAGTGAAAACGATATTCGTTTCTTTAGTCGGAGATTAAGGGACATAACCAGTCAATTCCCTGATCTTATGATGCATTTTAAATATGTTTCCGATCATTTTCTCCCCTTCCTGCCGCTCGTTTTAGATGGGGAATGTTGTATATTAAAGAGTGCCTTTAAAGCAGATTTTTCATCAATCCAATCGAGAGGACAAGCAAAAAGTAAAGTAACGATTGATTCACTTTGTAAAAAAAAACCTGCTTCATATGTAATATTTGACGTTTTATATCAAAATGGAAAAGATTTGCGACCTTTTTCTCTTTTAAAGAGGCATGAGATAATAAACCATTTATCTATTACTACTTTAAATGAAACAACATCACCTTTACAAGGAATATATAAAATCAAATTTTTTTCAGATTCAGATAAATTATGGGATCTTATATTAAAACATCATGGCGAAGGATTAGTCTCAAAGAAAAAGAATAGTAAGTGGCTCCAAGGAAAAAGAACGAGATCTTGGATTAAGGTAAAAAACAAACAGTATGGCATCTTTATTTTAACAGCTTACAACAAAGAAAATGACTATTTTCAAGTAGGTTTAGTCAAAAATAAAAATGTTGTTTCAGTTGGGTCATTTACTCATGGATTAAATGAAATGGAACGAAAGGCTTTAAAAACAACAGTTAAAAATCATACTATAAAAGAAGATAAAACGTACTTATATATCAATCCTGGCCTTTGCATTGAACTTAGTTTTTTGGAATGGACAAAAGAGGGTTTTCGTGAACCAAGATTTGAGTCGTTTCAAATGGATAAAAACTGGGAGGATTGTAAATGGGACAAGATCATGAGAAACAACAAGTCATAATCGAAGGACATTCAATCACACTCACACATCTCTCGAAAATCCTTTGGAAAGAGAAAAAAATTTCGAAAGCCCATTACTTACAATATCTGACCTCTATTGCACCTTATGTTCTTCCTTTTTTTAAAAATAGAGCGTTAACACTTATTCGGTATCCTCATGGTGTCCCGGGAGAATCTTTTTTCCAGAAAAGTATCCCCGATTATGCCCCAGAGATAGTTCGATTTAAGGGCCATATCCACTGTGATCAATTGGCGTCCCTTATTTGGCTAGGTAATCAATCGACGATTGAATTTCATATCCCCTTTCAATATATAGGGGAAGCAAATCCTTGTGAAATTGTCTTTGATCTCGATCCACCTTCAAAAGAAGATTTTTCAGTCGCCGTATTAGCTGCAAAAACCATTAAAGAAATACTTGACCGTCTTCATCTCACTGGTTTTGTCAAAACGTCAGGAAGCAGAGGCATTCAAATTCATATTCCATTAATAAAAAGGACATTTACCTACCATGATACGCGTTTATTTACCACATTTGTAGCGAAATTATTGTTAGAAATGCATCCAAATCAATTCACGACTGAACGATTAAAACACAAGAGAAACAATAAATTGTATCTAGACATTGTTCAACATGGAAAAAACAAAACCATCATTGCACCTTACTCGATGCGGGCAAATGAACAAGGACTTGTAGCTGCCCCTTTGGATTGGAAGGAAGTCAATTCATCGTTAAGACTCGAAACTTTTACGCATGAAGTTGTTATTCAACGTCTTCATACCAATGGCGATCCGTTTCAATCCTACTTCAATGTTGAAAATGAGCAAGCATTTAGGTCCGTTCTTGAGCAATTAAATAAGAACAAGGCCGCACCGATTTAAACAAATCCCTTTGAACCTCTTACGACTGAAATCTTATCTAGTTCAAAAAACAGGGATTTTTTACTGTTTTATCGGTGGGTATCCTTTTTCTATCGTTTATATTTAGCATAATTTCACATAATTAAAAGAGGTTGTTCAAAAAGTCAACAAATGATAAGCGGCGAATCTCGGCGTTGGCTTGTTTTTCCGGTCCTCATGTAGCAAAAACCTACATTCCGGTCCTCAAAACGGCGCCGCCTTGATCTTCTTGCTTCTAATTTGCTCCCTTTTTGAACACGCATTTAAAGCGCCATAATGGGCGCTTTTTTAGCTTTCAATAATTTGAACATCATATGTTTCTAACCAATAGTTAATTTGTGCGAGATGAGCAATTAGTTGTGGCCCTGTCATCAATTGACCAAACCAAGGTACTTTGAAAGCTGATCCTTGTGTATCGATAATATCTTGCACTCTTCTTTTATCAATTAATTCTAATATTGGTGAAGAGGAATGATCGATGATTGATTGAAGCCAAGTAGATACGGCTTTTGTATAAGATGGATTAAATGTTTTAGGGTATGGACTTTTTTTACGATAGAGCACTTCATCAGGTAATAATCCTTCTAAAGCTTTTCTTAAAATACCTTTTTCACGTCCATCTAACATTTTCATATCCCAAGGAACATTCCAAAGATATTCTACTAAACGATGATCGGCAAATGGAACTCGAACTTCAAGGCCACATCCCATGCTCATACGATCTTTTCGATCAAGTAAAGCGGTCATAAACCAATTCATGTTTAAATAAAAAAGTTCACGACGTTTGGCATCGACACCCGATTCTCCTGCTAATTTGGGTGTTTCTTTAATAGTTTCATTATACCTCTCTTGCATATAGCCTTTTAAATTTAACCGATTGTTCCATTTATCATTTAACAAGGTTTGTCTTTCTTCCGTTGATCTCATCCATGGAAATCCTTCTTTTGAAGATGTTTCAGGGCTATGGAACCAAGGATATCCACCAAATATTTCGTCAGCGCATTCACCGGATAAAGCAACCGTCGCATCTTTCTTAATTTCTTTGCAAAGCCACAAAAGAGATGAATCAATGTCTGCATAGCCTGGTGTATCCCTAAATTTAATCGCTTCTTTTAAGTGTTCAACCAGTTCCTCTGTTGAAATAATTAAGTCATGATGGTTGGTTCCGAGATAATTGACGACCTTTTGAATATATGGCGCATCTGATTTTGGTAAGAATTTACTTGCATGGAAGTATTTTTCATTATCTTGATAATCAATGGAATACGTATCTAATACGCCTTTATGATTCCTTTTATTATATAAAGAAGCTATAGAAGAAATCGCACTGGAATCAACGCCACCTGATAGAAATGTCGCAACTGGTACATCTGCATACATCTGTCTATTTACACCATCAAGAAATAATTCATGTATTTTTTCTACTGTTTCTTCGACACTGTCTGTATGAATATCACTTTTTACATTCCAATAACGCCATGTTTTTAGACCGTCTTTTGTATATGTCAATGCATGTGCTGGTTTTAAGTCATGAATACCTTCAAATATGCCATGCCCTGGTGTCTTGGAAGGTCCTAATCCAAAAATCTCTAATAACCCTTCTCTAGATACCGCTGGTTGAATGCTATCGTGAGCAAAAATGGCTTTTATTTCAGAACCAAAAAGAAACGTTCCATTCGATTCATAATAGAAAAAAGGTTTCACGCCTAAACGGTCACGAGCAGCAAATAGTTTTTGCTTTTTTTCGTCCCAAATGGCAAATGCATAAATTCCATTAAATTTCTCTAAACAAGATTCGCCCCATTCAATATACGAAGTTAATAACACCTCTGTATCAGAATGTCCTTTAAAAGTGTATCCTTTTTCGCTTAATACTCCTCGAATATCTTCCGTGTTATAAAGTTCACCATTATAAACTAAAGAATAAGTACTTCCATGTTCTTTTCTATGCATAGGTTGAAGTCCACCTGCTGGATCAACTACAACAAGTCTTGCATGCCCAAGAGCGGCATGTGGTGACAGCCACGTATTTAAATCATCGGGACCTCGGTGCTCAATCGATTTCGCCATACGATGGATGGTGTCATGTTCATCTGTCAAATCTTTGTGCCAATCAATCCAACCTGTAATTCCGCACATCATGGTCATCCTCTCTTGATGTCAAAAGTCTACACTTCACTCACCTTAATCTAAATGTCCTTAAATGTTTAAAGGTCAGAAAGTTAGTTTACCTATCGATTCTCTTATGTTATCTGCCTACTTTTCTAACATATGAAGGAGAGCCTGTTTACGTGCTAAATTATCAGATTAAACATCTATAATGAATCTCTGACGACTGAAGTCGAGAGTGTTCTCATCTTGTTCATAAAAACACATGTCAGTGAATCACTAAATTGAAGTCATTATACATGTGCTATATCGAATATAAAAACAAAATTAATCCGTGAGTTTCTCGTCTTAGCCGATCTGATAGTTAGTTAAACCTAATCTGCTTCGATTTCCTTGGAGCCTATGCCGCCCGCTGTTTGTTTTCACCGATAATTGACTTAAGTAAAGGAGGAGTAATAAGTGTTGTTAAAATAACAACAATAATAAGTGGTGTATAGTAAGCTTGACTTAATAATTTTGAATCTAGTCCTAAAGAAGCGATGATAAGGGCTACTTCTCCTCGGGAGATCATTCCTGCACCAATACCGATGGATGAACGTCTGTCATAACCCGTCATTCGAGCTCCCAAACCAGATCCTATAAACTTCGTCATGATCGCTAATAACGTCATGCCGATGATAAACCATAATTGTTCACCTATACCTGAAAAAGAAACCTTAAGCCCGATGCTTACAAAAAACACAGGAACGAAGAGAGTATAAGCAATCGGTTCTATTTTCTGTTCAACTTCTTCTTTAAAAGGCGTTTGGCTAATCGCAATCCCCCCAATGAAACTTCCAATAATCCCCGCTACACCAAGAAGTTCAGCATAATAGGCAAAGAATAGACAAACAACGAGTCCTGCACTTATAACGGGTTCGGTGATTTTTAATACGCTCAGCAAACGCATCAACAAAGGAATCCCTTTCCAAGAAATAAGAATAATGGATCCAAAGAATAGGATTTTTTCTCCGATAACAAGACCTAAATGAACATCTGACCCGCCAAAAAGACTCATTGAAAAGGCCAGTAGTACAACAACAATAATATCGTCAAGAACAGCTGCGCCAAGTAATGTTGTGCTTGCCTTAGTTTGCAACTGTCCCAATTCTTTTAAAGTCTGAACGGAAATGCTGACCGAAGTAGCTGATAAGATGAGTCCTAAAAAGATCGCCTTATTCTGATCCATTCCAAGCGATACGCCAGCTAAATAACCAAATACAAGAGGAAGAATAATGCCTCCAACCGCAACTGCGGTCGAAGATTTCATATTTTTCTTTAATCCCTCTAGATCTGTCTCTAAACCTGCGATAAACATGAGTAAGATAACCCCTATCTCACTAAACACTTCAATGACATGGGATTCATGGATCCAACCAAGTAATGCAGGCCCAATCAGGATTCCGACAATAAGTTTACCTAGAACAGAAGGTTGACCTAAACGGACGGTCAGATCCCCTGCCAATTTGGTTGCTATAATAATAATGGCTAATTCTAAAATAATGTGCATGCTATCTCCTCTTTTCTAAATTTTATTTTCCATTACACCGATCATAACTATTCAACCGGCCATGAAAATGGAAACATTTATCCATTAAAAAAGAGATAAGGTTCCCTATACCTTATCTCTAAAAAAGACAAAGAGGAGCCTGCAGTGGCAGGCTCCTCCATGTGTTTTCCCATATTCATTTGATCTCATTATAACATATTATCCCTCGATAATCAATCCAAATATTGACCGAGATGTTTCTCGTTTAGTTTCGTTTACAAAATCTCATAAAAAAATCCTTAAGTTAAAATTCCATACCCAATTCCAAAAGTTCCTATTAAGCCGACAGCAAATAAAACCCAGTAAACACCTGTTTTCTTTTGCTTCTTAAGTCTTACTAGTATACCTTCTATCGATAATATGACAAATAAACCAAAACACATTTTTATTATCGGCCAGACCCATTCATGTTCATTCATTCCATAATTTGTGACTAGATGCAGTCCAGTTAAAAAAACGACAATATAAAAAACTCTTGCGATAAGATGAATGATTTTATTTCCTTGTACTACGTCTAATGTATTTAACACGAAACCGAAAAAGAAAAAAATTAAAAGAATCGTCCAAGAAGCAACATGTACGTATACCATTTACCCACTCTCCCTTTGACTAAACATTAGATTAAATATCTTAAATAAATATAAATCATTGAAATAAGGACAGAAATGATCATAACAGGTATCCCAATTTTCATAAATCGGACAAATGAAATCGGGTAACCTTCTTTTCCAGAAAGACCGGCTACAATGAGATTGGCACTCGCTCCAATTAACAAACCATTTCCACCTAAGCAAGCACCAAGGGAAAGACTCCACCATAAAGGTTCTAAATTTGTCATTCCCATTTCACCCATATCTTTAATTAACGGGATCATCGTTGCAACAAATGGAATATTATCAATAAAAGCCGAAGCAAAAGCACTCAACCAAAGAATGAGAAAGGATGTCGTCGTTAACTCGCCACCTGTCATTTTTATCGAGAACGAAGCTACATTAGATATAATCCCTGTTTCAACCAAACCTGAAACTAAAACAAATAACCCAACAAAGAAGAAAATGGTTGTCCATTCAATTCGATTAAACACAAATTCTAAATAACTCTCTCCGGTTATAAGCAATAGAACAAACGCACCAAATAAAGCGATTGTTGCCGTTTCAAGTGATAACGATTGATGGAGAAAAAATCCCACAATGGTTAATAATAGGACCGATAAAGATTTGATTAACAATTTTTTATCCGTTATTTCTTCTTTTTCGTTTAATTCCTGTATTCTCTGCCTAACGTCTTCTCCTGCATGTAATTTTTTACGAAAGATAAAGACTAAATATAGAAGTACGAATACCATAACCACTAGAATGACTGGTGCCAAATTTGTTATAAAATCCATGAAACTAAGCGATTTTACAGCGCTTCCGATCATTATGTTTGGTGGATCACCGATCATGGTCGCTGTTCCCCCAATATTGGACATAAATATTTCGCTCATTAAGTAGGGAATGGGAGATACTTTTAATTCACGCGCAATACTGAATGTAACGGGTACTATAAGTAACACCGTTGTGACATTATCTAAAAATGATGAACCTACAGCAGTAATTAACGAAAATACGACGAGTAATGCAATCGGCCTGCCACGAACTTTTTTAGCTGCCCAAATAGCGATAAACCTAAAGACACCTGTTTCAGCCGTAATTGAAACGATGATCATCATCCCAATGAGCAAGCCTAACGTGTTAAAGTCAATATGATGAATGGCCATTTCTTGATTAACAATACCAAAAACAATCATAAAAGCTGCACCTAGCATGGCAACTATCGTTCGGTGGATTTTTTCTGAAATAATAAAGACATATGTAAGTAAAAACAAAATTAATGCAACGAATGCTTCATTTCCCAAAACTTTCATTTCCTTTCTGTTATAGTCAATTGTAAAAAAAGAGAGGTCGCCCTGTTGTGACAGACTCCTCCTTTAATCCACACTATTCGATTCTTTGTTATAGTATAGCATAGTCACAAAAATAATAAATGATGATATTCAACTTTATCTATTTCCACGAAATGGATTTCAATAATTTAAATTGAAATAATTTCAGTAAAAATGAAACATATCCTTCATATTTCACGATAACTTGATACCGATGATTTGCACGCGGATAAAAGTAAATATCCGTGTATACTTTATCACTCTCGTAAAATTCACGTATGTGGCGGATTCTCTTTAACGATTCCTCTGTTTTTAAATGAATAAGGAATTCGATATCATCGTCGTTTTGTCTTTCTTCTAGATCAATCATTGAATGATCGATTTCATAGTTTAAATCTTTCAATTCAAACACCCTTTTGATAGATTTTTAACCGATAAAAAATTTTGCGTCTGGATAGCGAAAATGTTTTTGAGTTGATTTTGTTATTAAGAAAACGAGCGATATGGGACCTATTTTGCCAAAAATCATAACCCCCATAATGACAATTTTACCAATAAAAGACAAATCACCTGTTAATCCCATGGATAGCCCTACTGTCCCAAACGCCGAGACAATTTCAAATAGAATGGATAAAAACGACGCTTTTTCAGTTACCGTTAAAATGAATAAAGCAATAAAGATACAAATAATGGATAAAGAAGCGATTCCTAATGATCGGATGATCACGTCATGTTTCACTGTCCGTTTTCCAATCACGACATGTTCATCGCCTCTTATTAAGGAAACTACAGCAAAAAGGATAACAAAAAACGTCGTAAGTTTGATCCCTCCACCAGTAGAAGTGCTACCAGCTCCAATAAACATAAGCAAAATCATAAATAAAATGGTTGAGGGTTCAAGTTTTGAAATATCAATAGTGTTAAAACCTGCCGTTCTTGGCGATATACCTTGAAAATAGGCAGCCCAAACCTTATCTATTGATGACAATGCTCCTAATGTACGAACATTATGAGTTTCTAACACATATATTACGATAATTGACGTCACATTAACAATGAATGTACCAACAAGCATCACCTTTGAATGAAGGGTTAATGTTTTAAATCTTTTTTTATCCCAAAGATCGACCAGAACGGTAAATCCTATCCCTCCTGAAATAATTAATAAAGAGATGACAATGTTTGTAAGTGGATCGCCTACAAAGTTTCCCAATCCATTCGACCATAAAGAAAATCCAGCATTATTATAGGCACTAACCGAATGAAAAAAACTATAAAAAATCCCTCTATCCCACCCAACTTCAGGGATAAATCGGAAACATAGAATAATACTACCGATCAATTCAATGGTTATCGAGAATATGACCAGATTTTTAACTAAACGGATAACGCCTCCAATCGTAGGTTGATTTAGTTCTTCTTTTATAATTCGACGTTGTTTAATGCCGATTTTCTTTCCCATTATCATGATGATTAAGATTGCAAAAGTCATAATGCCCAAACCACCTAGCTGAACCAAAAACATGATAACAAGTTTACCAAATAAAGTAAAAGTTGTTCCAGGATTTAGAGGAGCTAGTCCAGTCACTGTCGCCGCGGAGGTTGCAAAGAAAAATGAATTTATCCAAGACAGAGATCCATGAGTGGCAACAGGCAATTTTAGAAGACAGGCCCCTATAATAATTAAACTGAAAAAAAGCAGGATAAGAAATTGGGCTGGGTTCAAACTAAAAGACTTGGGAATTTTCTTTATAAATAAGTCCAATTCAAATAACTCCTAACTATGTATTTATTCATTTAATATAACATGTGATAAGGAGTGAAATCATTCTATTTTATGTATTTTATTGATATTACTTCGTAAATATAGTTTTTCTAAAGACTATATCAAAAAAACTTAGGTGGGAAAATAGCCACCTAAGTCAGGTTACTTCTGATATTAAATTTTCATCGAAATGTATTTTGTTTCAAGATATTCTTCGATCCCTTCAGTTCCTCCTTCAGAACCTAGACCGCTATGTTTAATCCCCCCAAAAGGCGCTTCAGCAGTTGAAGGAAGAGCATCATTCCATCCGACGATTCCATAATCGAGTCCCTCAGATAGCTTCGTTCCGGTCGAAACATTCGTAGTAAAGAAATAAGCTGCAAGGCCAAATGGTGTGTCATTAGCTAGCCTAAGGGCTTCATCAATGGTCTCAAACTTTTGAATAGGTGCTACGGGACCAAAGGTTTCAATATTCATAATTTCCATATCGCTTGTGACATCTTTAAGAATGGTAGGTTGATAAAAATAAGCCCCATTTTCTGCTGTTCCTTTTCCACCTAGAACACATGTCGCCCCTTTTTCAATCGCATCATAAACTTGGTGAACCACCTTTTCATAGCCTTTTTTCTCAATAAGCGGGCCAACATTCACATCTTCGTCTAAACCATTCCCTACTTTTAATGATTTTGCTTTCTCAGCAAATTTTGATATGAAAGATTCATAAATGCTAGATTGAACATATAATCGGTTTGGTGATACACACACTTGTCCACTATTTCGGAACTTTGCTGCTACAATATTTTCAACTGCGAGGTCGATATCTGCATCATCACAAACTATGAATGGAGCATGACCGCCGAGTTCCATTGATGCTTTTTTAACACCTTCAGCACTTTGTCTTAGTAGTAATTTACCAACCGCCGTAGATCCTGTAAACGTAATTTTTCTAACAACATCTTCAGTCATAAACGCTTCACCAATCCCCTTTGGTTCTCCGCATACAACATTAAATACGCCTTTTGGAATTCCCGCTTCCTCACAACACTCAGCAATTTTCAAGGCAGATAAAGGTGTCAGTTCGGATGGTTTCACAATAAATGTACATCCCGCTGCTAATGCAGGAGCCATCTTACGTGTAATCATGGCAGCTGGAAAATTCCAAGGCGTAATCGCTGCAACGACGCCAACGGGTTGTTTAATAACTGACATTCGATGATTTTCTGTTTTTCCCGGTATGGTCCTACCATAGATTCGTCTCGCTTCTTCACCAAACCATTGTAAAAATGATGTGGCATATAGAACTTCGCCTCTTGCTTCTTTTAGTGGTTTTCCATTTTCCAGGGTCATAATTTTAGCTAATTCCTCTTGTCTATCAAGCATAATCTCTTGCAATTTAAATAAATATTCCGCTCTTTTAATTGCAGGAAGGGCAGACCAAGTACGAAAAGCATCATTTGCCGCTTTGATCGCTACTAAGGCTTCTTCTTTTCCTGCAGAGGGAACAGAGCCAATCACCTCACCCGTGGCCGGATTAACCACCTCTATTTTTTTTAGGTCTTCGCCTGTCCATTCCCCATTTATATAGTTTAGTAAAGAATAATTTGTCATTAAAATCCTCCCTTTCAACCTTCGTCATAATGAGATCAGCGTGTCTAGCGCTACTTCTATGTACAACTATAATCTACTCTAAAAAATTAAACCAGTTATAAATGACAAAATAGAACAAAAAATTCAATAATTTTGTTATATAGAAACCATTAATAATTTAAATGGTATTATTTAAAAGAGCTCATTCACGTTGAGAGGTTCAAATGTTTAGGGTAAAATTACAGATGGATGAAATAAAGAACATTTTTATGGTGAATAAAAAGCTTCACTTCTGATGGAGGATGATCATGAGCAAATCATTAGATCAACAATTTTCTTGTCATACCCCTCGAACGAGGGAATCATTAACTCAAGATTTGAAAAAATTAGGTATTCACCCTGGTATGACAATAATTGTGCATTCGTCACTTCGATCGATTGGATGGGTATCTGGCGGACCTGTTACGGTTGTTCAGGCTCTAATGGATGTCATTACTCCTGAAGGGACGCTTGTTATGCCAACCCATAGCGCTGATTATTGTGATCCTGAAACGTGGACTAACCCACCTGTTCCAGAAAATTGGATTCAGATCATACGCGATACCATGCCTGGTTTTGACCCCAACATCACGCCTACCTATTTCATGGGAAAAATCGTAGAAACATTTAGAACCTTCCCTAACGTTCTGAGGAGCTACCACCCACTCTATTCATTTGCTGCATGGGGGAAAAAAGCTAAATACATAATAGAAAATCACAGTTTAGACAATGGACTTGGTGACCATTCCCCTCTAGCTAAGCTTTATCAGAGTGATACCCAGGTGTTGTTATTGGGCGTTGGTTATGATAATAACACGTCCTTTCATTTATCTGAATATCGATATGGTGGCCGAAAAAAATTAAAAAAGGGCTCCCCTATTCTAATAGATGGGGAGCGCCAGTGGGTTGTTTATCACGATATTGAACTTGATCCACACGATAGTTTTTCTAAAATTGGATATGCTTTTGAGAAAAGTTTCCCGAGTGTGGTTAAACACGGAAAAGTCGGGTCAGCTCCAACCATTTTTTTCCCACAAAAAAAAGCCGTTGATTTTGCTGTCTCGTGGCTAAACCAAGACAACCATCAACAATCCTATTAAAAAGCGTGTTAAGTTTACTTTTTTAGCAAAAATGCACATCTGACTCAACCAACAATTGTAGAAAAAAGTGCAGGTTGATTTCCGCTCCAGGCACCTGCTTTCCGGGGGGCGTTTGCCGATCCTCCTCGTCGCAAGCTCCTGCGGGGTCTCGTCTGTAACGCTAATCCCCCAGGAGTCAAGCGCCTTCCGCTCCAATCAACTAGTACTCAACTTGCCATGTTCAAGTCGCTAGTTACTATTTATGGCAGCAAAAGTAAGCATAGAGTTGTCCATCGTATTCCATGCTTTTCCTTCGCATCTGCAAAGACACAAAGAAATTGAATCCTAATAACCAACGATATGCCATGTTAGTTTCGATCTCTTTTATCGTTTTGACGCGTGGAACGTACGCCAAAGCGGAGCCCCGCCCGCGGAAAGCAAGCCTCTGTAGTGGAAATCTTACCAGACTGATTCTTTTACTCCTTATTCTAAAATAAAAAAAAGGCTGTAGACAAACTCGAAATTCTTCGAGTTTGTCTACAGCCTAAAGGCATCTGACAAGATGCCCTTTTTAGAATATATGATTATAAGAGTTCAAGATGAACAGTACTTCCTTCACCAGAAGGTTTTGCAGGTTCAACGATGAGTTTTCTTGGTAATCTGGCCCTTAATTCCGGAACATGGCTGATCACGCCGATTGATAAACGGTTCATATGAAGTTTTTCAAGAGAGGTGACAACCGTATCTAACAATTCAGGATCGAGTGTGCCAAACCCTTCATCTAAAAAGAAAAATTGTAATGGCACGTCACCTGTTAGCTGAATTTGCTCGGATAATGATAAGGCTAAGGCTAATGAGGTCAAAAATGTTTCTCCACCAGATAGAGTTGAAACAGGTCTTCTTATGCCCCCATTTGCATCATCTCTAATAATAAAACCTCCAGCCGTATCGACTTCAAGTGCGTAACGGCCATGTGTTAAATCACCGAGTCTTCTTGATGCGGCAATACAGACTTGGTGCAGCTGTTCTTCAGCGACAAATTCTACAAATCCATTCCCTCTAAAAATTTGTTGCAGCGTCTTCAGTTTAGTGATTTCTTTTTCACATGAGTGTTTCTCTTCTTCAAGAATGACAAAACGCTGATGATTATTTTCTAGTATGTTCTTTTCCTTGCCACATGCCGCACGCTCTTCTAGAAGAGTATGATACGTCTCTTTTAGTGCATCAGCTTGGCTCTCCAATTTAACTAACGCTTCTTCAGTCACTTGACGTCCTGATAACTTCTTCTCAATATCTTGCAAGTCACTTGTTAACTTTTCTTTTCTTCGCTCATACACCTCTAGTTTCTGAACCCATGACTTGACTTTTGACTCTTCAGCGTAGGCATTCAGAAAGGCATCCTGAGTATTAAAGATGGATATTTGATAGACTTCGTCCCATCTTTTCTTTGTCTTTTGTTCTTGTAATTCGATTTGAGCTAATCGAGTTAGACCTTTCTCTTTCGCTTTTTCTTTTTCAAATCGGTCTTCTTGTGTTTTCTTAAGTAATTCCTCATATTTATTCCGGTCAGATAGAAGCGTCTCCATTTTTTGCTGTATGTTTTGGAGATAGGCATGGAGATCTGTGTTCTCATTAAAATTCAATTTTGATAGACTTTGAATTAAATCCTGCTGAATTTTCATTAATGAATCTAGTTGAGCTTTATTTGAAGCGGCTCTTTGTTCATCCTGATGGACTTCTTCGGAAAGTTTCTTTACTTTTTCTTCAATTTGATCTTGCTTAGTAAAGACATGATTAAGTTCTTCTTCATATTTCTCAGCTTCCTGATCTGCTTGCTTAATAGATTCCTCTTTTACCTCGACTTCTTCGATAGGGGGATAAGAAGGAGACCAAGACTTCTTTTTTTCTTCTATTTCTTCTTTTATTTGAGCTGCTTTTTCTTCTAATTCCTTTTGTTTGCCAAGATAAAATTCAAATTCAGAGTGACCTCGAGATTGCTCCACGTCATTCTTCTTTTTATTTTCGATTAATTCCTCTATTTGTTCTTTGAGTTCAATCAAGTCTTGATAATACGCTTTGACGTCTAATACGTGTTGATCCATTCGTTTTCCTATCGAGTTAGAATCCATTAATTCCTGAGGGTCATTTTCTTCCTTATCGTTCATTGACATTATTGGGACTTCATTTTCTTCTAAAATCATCATTAAATTAGCCGCATGAGATTCACATTGTGTTTTATAATTTTCAAGACGATTCGATGATTTCGTCAAGTTGTCTAAGAATTTTTCATACCTATTTATTTTTGAAACAATCGTGTCTTCACTCTCAATTTTTGTTTTCTTCGCTGGATTCGGATGATGAGTGGAACCACATACTGGACAAGCAGACCCCTCCTGAAGATCATGCACAAGATCAAGCGAAGCTTTTTGTTTATACGCTTCCATTAAATGCAATCGTTCTTCATTTAACCGTTTTGATAAGAAATCTTGTAGTCTTACAGCTTGCTGTTCTGAATTCACCACTTTATGATAAAGGACCTCTTGAAGACTAAATACCCTTCTTGCTTTTTCCTTTAATTGATGAGATTTAGAATGACAGTCTTTTAGTATTTTTTCACGTTTAACAGATTGCCGATGTTGTTGAACCCATTCTTGACGTAAACCCTCCAGCTTTTCATTTAAAAATTGAATATCTTTCTTCTCACCTAAAGCCCGTTGGATCATATTCCGATAAGTGTGATCTATTTTGTTTTGATTTAAAACATGTTGTAGCGCTTTTCGCTTAGATATCAACTCCTCGCGATGGCTCAGCTCTTCTTCAAGAACACGTTTCTTTTGTTTTATATTTGTCATTAATTCATGAACAGCCGTTTGCTTTATAGTTATTTCTGGTTTTGTTTCATGAAGTTTTTCTAAAATCTTCAAACCCTCTTCAGCGATCATTTTCTTTTTCTGAAGGATTGGCTCTTGATCAACTTGCCTCTCTCTTGCTGTTTCTAGCTGTTTCACCACTTTATTTTCTTCTTCCAGAATGTGTTGAAACAATCTCTTTTGTTCTTCTACTGTTTCTTTTTCTTTTTCAACTAAAGCTTCGGATTCGCGCCATGCTTCATATATGGGCATCATTTGAATCGCTTGTTCAGCCTGTTTGATCTGCTGATTTAAAGCTTGCATGGCTTTTTCTTGTCGAATCATTTCTTCTAATTCACGATATTTTTGATTCCATTCTTTTTGCAGTTGCCATAAATTTTTCAATTCCTCAAGTTTTATTTCTATGTCCTTAACTTTTTGGCTCGATTCATTGACTTGTTTGGTTAGAAGAACATAGTCTTGTTGTAATTTTTGAAGGGTTTCCTTTGATGCATCACCAAGTCCTTGCTCTTCAGCTATTATTTCACTTAATCTTTGGTCAAATGCGGTTAATCTTTTTTTTAACTTCTCGATCATTTCATCGCCATAACGTTCAAGATGAAATAAACGCTGTAGCATTTTTCGTCTCTCTGCACCTTTTAAAGATAAAAATTCAGCAAATTTACCTTGTGGGAGGACCACCGCACGAGTAAAATCATCATGAGTCAAGCCTAAAATATCTTGAATGCCTTGTGTGACATCTCGCTCTTTATCCGCTATGACTTCCGTTGATTCCCCGTATTTTAATAATCGACAGCTACCAATCTTCAATCCATTATCTTTCGTTCTTTTGTACATTCTTTCAACACAATAAATGGTAGGGTTAACCCCTCCCATCTCAAAGGTAAATCCGACTTGCAGCTTGTCTTCTGCATGATTCAATATTCCTTGTGTGTTCTTAGCTGCTCTCTCAACTTTTCCATATAAAGCAAGCGTGATGGCATCTAGCAAAGATGATTTTCCACTGCCTGTTGGGCCAAAAATACCAAATATCCCATCCGCACATAGCGCATCAAAATCAATCGTCTGTTCCTCTCGAAAACTGTTCAACCCACGAAGCGTCAGCTGTTTTGGTTTCATTTTTCATCTCTCCCTGCAGCAACCTCTAACATGGCTTCGTCATGATTCTCGTTAATCAAATCTAAAAAGAGTTGGAGCAATTCTGGACTCGGTTCAGCGCCGTTCGTTTGCTGTTTAAAAAAACGAATAAATAACTCATGAATAGGGAGTCTCATACGTTCCAAACGTTCCTCTTGTTCGATATCATTCAGATAGATGGGTCTAATATTAACGATGCCATCATGAAGCTTTCTTATTTCCTGTATGTCGTGAATGCTTAAAGCCTCTGATAATTGAACTTCTAGATCAATCCACGAATTGGAATCTCTTCCTTCATCAAGCCAGCGGTGAATTTCATCAAGTCCATTTTTAGCCCTCCACTTGACAAGGGGTTTCCCGCTGGATAAATAAATTTCATTCATTGTTGCTTTTTCACCAGGTTCTACGTTTAGTATGGTCACCGATTTCGGTTGATTGGCTTCGGAGAAACTATAGGCAAGCGGCGATCCTGCATAGCGTGTTAATGTGGAGCTATGCTTCAAAGTTTGTGGACGATGCAGGTGACCAAGCGCCACGTATTGGGCTTCTTTTGGAAAAGCTTGAGGCGAGACAGTATAAGCTCCCCCAACTTGAATCGGTCTTTCTGAATCCGATTCCTTACCTCCAGCAACGAATAAATGACTCATCATAATATTTACAGCTTCTTTTTGGAAGGATTTCGCGTGTTCTTTAAATAGAATGTGAAGTCGATCATTATAGGCATCTTGAATATGCTCATCGTCATTTGATAGACTCAAAACTTCATTTAATCGAGATTCAGATGGATACGGGATGGCACTTATATTTAGATATATTTGTTTACTCGGAATCTTTATTTTTAAAATATGATCAATCGGATGCCCAACAAGCGTTATCCCTTGATATGAGGCTAATGGGCTACTTGCTTGAATACGTTCCGGACTATCATGATTTCCAGAGATCACGATAAATGGCCTGGACCCTTCTTTTGATAGCTTATGAGCCGTTTCATAAAATAGACTTTCAGAAACAGCTGGCGGGTTGACCGTATCATAAACATCCCCCGCCATCATAATGGCATCAACTTTTTGATCATCCGCAATTTGGCAGATTTCATCCATAACGGCTTCCTGTTCTCTTTGTCTTGATCGTCCCTCTAATGTTTTTCCAAGATGCCAATCAGCCGTATGCAAAATCCTCATGGCTTTTCACCTTCTTCTATTTCTACAAAATAGCCTCCATCAAAGGCATATAGACCCATTCGATGAACCTTTCGTTTCCAAATCTTTTCAATTGCTTTTTTATATAAGTTTAATTGAAGATTATAACGTTTAATTAATTCGGCTTTTGCTTCGGTTTCCGCCTGATAGCGTGAGGTGATTTTATCTGTTTTGTAGTCTAATAATGTCATCCCATCATCGTCAATAATGATGCAATCAACCACGCCTTGTACGATAACACCTTCCTCACAATCATCATTCCAACCTGGATAGACTTCTTTTGCATCTAAAATATAGCTAAATGCACATTCTCGAACGACCTCTTGTGCGTGAAGCATTTTTAATCCAATTGGCGAGGTGAAAAATTTGGCAATAGCCTGATAATCCAAACTCTCTTCTTGTTCGATGGTTAAGATTTCTTTTTCTACAAGCCTCACACCTTGCAATTTTATGGCTTCTGGTGTTAAATCTCCAGTTAAATCTACGTGTTGCATCATCACATGGAGTGCTGTCCCTTTTTCTGTTGCCGACAACTTCCCTTGCTGCATAAATCTTGGTCGATCAACACTGATCCCTTTATCCGATGGATCTAACAAATGATCAGCTGCGCCTTCACTAAAATAAGTTTGTTGTGCTTTTATTTCTGTAACGGTTTGCTTCGCCATTGCTTTTTCTGAATGTTGGTATGGATACACCCAGTTCAACCTTTCTTCCACCGCTTGTTTCCATTCATTTGATACACTGACAGACTCGCCTTGACGTACTTTGTTTAGCCTTACTTGGTCAATCGCTTGGATCGGATGGGTATCCATAGTGGAAGCTAAGACTATCTGAATGTCCCATGTCGATGAGTCAAGCGAAATCGTTGTCTTTAAGACATCTTCACCTGCAATGTCGTGGAATACCGAAGCATCTTGGTGCCTCATGATAGCAGGTCCTATCCAGTCGAGGTATGTTTTGGCTTTGTTTCTCATGTGAGTAGGCAAAATCCATTCTTTTTCAAACAACGCCTCTTTCCAAGAACTAATGGTTTTCTCAACGTCCTTTAAAGCTGAAACTAAAATGAGTTTTTCTTTAGCACGCGTCAAGGCAACATATAATATCCTCATTTCTTCGGCGAGCGTTTCTTCTGCTAATTTTTGCTTTATAGCAATAAAAGGAAGTGTTGGTAAACTGATTCGTTTTACGGGATCAATGTATCTCGTTCCAAACCCCAATTGTTTATGGAGGAGAGCTCGTTGGTTTAAATCCTGCATGTTAAAGCGTTTCGTTAAGCCTGCCACAAAAACGACTGGAAATTCAAGTCCTTTACTTTTGTGGATCGTCATAATTCGTACGACATCTTCTTGTTCACTTAGCGCTTTAGCTGCACCCAGATCATCCCCACGGTCACGCATTCTTTCTATAAATTTAAGAAAACGAAATAATCCTCTGAAGGAAGTCTTTTCGTATTGTCTCGCACGATCGTATAATGCTCTGAGATTAGCTTGCCTTTCAGTCCCCCCGACAAGTCCTGCTACAAAATCATAGTATCCGGTATCCCGGTAAATCTGCCAAATGAGTTCACTTACAGCGTGCGCTTTACTCATTGAACGCCAAGATTCAAGTTGATATAAAAAAGTCCGCATCTTTTGGGCTAATTCTGTATTTTCCTCTTCAGCATATCTTTTTACAACTTCATAGAATTGAAGGTTATCTTTTTCATATAATCGTAATGTCGTCAATTCATCTCCATTTAACCCAATGATTGGAGATCTTAGGACACTCACAAGCGGGATATCTTGATATGGGTTATCAATGATTTGAAGGACAGATAACATAACAAGGATTTCCGTCGCATCAAAATAGCCTGTTGATAATTCTGCATACGCAGGAATGCCGGCTTCCTTTAATATATCAAGCATTAAAGGAGCTGATTTGTGAGTGGAACGCATCAAGATGACCACATCGCGATACTGTATGGGTCTACTTGTCTTCTTTTTCCGATCGTAAATTGGATAACCTTGATCAACCATTTGCTTAATCCTTTTAGCAATTTGGTAGCCTTCTAATTCCGTTGCACTGATTTCATTGATTTGATCACCATCTTCTAACTCTTCTTCCCCATGTTCACGATCAATTAGAATCAGTTCTGTTGGCTCATCCCCCTCAGGATAATCTTTAGCACCAAATTTAAGTTCCGCAGCATCGTCGTAATCGATGTCACCAACCTCTTCATTCATGATTTGACGAAAGATAAAGTTGGTGCTCGTTAGTATGTTTTGACGGCTTCTGAAATTTCTTGATAAATCAATTTTTAACCCGTTGTGATTTTCTTTTTGATCTGAGAATTGTTTATATTTTTCAATAAATAAACCTGGTTCAGCTAACCGAAAGCGATAAACGCTCTGTTTAACGTCTCCTACCATAAAAAGATTGCCTTCTTCTGAAATCCCCCCAGATACTAACTTGACAATGGTTTCTTGAACAAGGTTTGTATCTTGGTATTCATCAACAAGAACTTCATTAAATAACGAGCGATACTGTTCTGCTACAACAGATGGAATTTCCTTACCAGGCTTTGATTCAGTGGATCTTAAAATCTGTAGACAATGATGTTCAAGATCGGAAAAGTCTGCAACACCTTGCTCGCGTTTAACTGATTGATAACGCTCATCAAAATCTTGTATTAGTTTGACAAGCAAATCGACTGAAGATGCCATTTCTTTCAGATCATTTAAAAAAGATTCTGGTGATCGGCTGAACCACTCGTTTTTGAGTGTCGTTAGTTCTTTTTTCACTTGTTCTCTAATGGTTTTGACCTGATCCTTCAAATCATCATCGATCGTTTTATCTCGGCAGCTTTTCAACTTAGTAAAAGACACACTTTGAAAAGCTTGATAAATGTCTTCCCAACTATCATGTGTGTGTGCCATTAATTGATCAATCATCATCCGATCTGCTTGAATCGTCTCATCATAAGGTGTAGGACCACCAGGACTTTGTATGATTTCGCCTGCTTGACTAAGTCGTCTCATCATTCCAATAAGTTTGTGTTTGACTATATTTATGAGATCTGATGTAAACGAAAATGAATCGATTTGAGTTCCAGCTTGAACATGATAAGACGCAGCCATTTCATTAAGCCAAGCATTTGGCCAAGGATGACTTCGTGAGAAATCATATAATTTCAAAATAAGATCTTGAATATAAGCATCATTGCGATCACCTGAATAACGATCAACAAGATCAAAAAAGCCATTATCTTGACCATTTGCGTAATAATCTTCAAATAAGTCGTTTAAAATATCGTCTTTAATTAATGCAGCTTCTGTTTGATCCAGCAGCCGAAAATTGGGATCAAGATCCAACATATAATAATATTTTTTAATCACAGACATACAGAAAGCGTGACACGTCATAATCGAAGCCTTGCCTAACAATGCTTGTTGTCGTCTTAAAAAGAGCGAACTTGGATCCTTTAACAACGCCTCATCAATCGCCTGACTAATACGTGACCGCATTTCAGCTGCAGCGGCATTTGTGAACGTCACAATTAATAATTGATCCACATTAACTGGATGTTCAGCATCCGTCATTTTTTTTATTATTCGTTCGACTAAAACCGCTGTTTTACCTGATCCTGCCGCAGCTGCAACTAAGATATCTTGTCCATGTTCTGTGATCGCTTGCCATTGTTCATTCGTCCATTGACTATTTGTCGGTTTGACGATCGACGTGTTATTCATGACTATCTCCTTTCAATAGTTGTTTCATCATCTCTTCATCTTTTTGTTTTTTCAAAAGACGGTAGTTATTGTCCTTTTGTGATTGATCAAATTGGCAAACAGATCGGAATGAACAGAAATCGCACGGCGTACGATCATTAAGTCGATAAGGAGAGATATCGACTTGACCACTTGTTAAATCCGTCCCCACCTTCTGAATGACTTCTCTGACATGTGACTTCATAGCATCAAAAGCCTCGATACTTGCAACCGAAGAGGAAGAGTAAAATTCGCCATTTTTTTTCAAAGCTAATGGAAGAAGGTCAGAATAACCGGTCGTTAACGTTGTATCCATTTCTCTTACCACCGATTCTTCCGACAAGACCAAGCCCTTCATTTTAAAATCTTTTAAAATGGTTTTCTCAATAGCTTCATCAGTTAAGGGCTCATTTATGGATAAAAGTGGGTCATGTACATGAAAATAGAGAACACCTGCAGGCATGGCTTCTTCCCCAAGCCAAGCTTTTGCATTCGTGATGATCACATCTAAATACGTTAACATCTGCAGCGCTAATCCATAATAAACCTCTGTCATACTTAAATCTTTACTACTCGATTTATAATCAATGATTCTCAGTAAGACGCCTTGGTCATTCGTACCTCGGTCCACTCGATCAATCCGTCCAACAATTTCCATTTTACAACCGTTTGGTAGTTCAAATGTTAAAGGCGGTAAGGGTTGGTTCGGTCCGAAGGGTAATTCTAAACCGATAGGTGAGAAACCACTCCTCTTAGCATGCGAACTCATCACTTTAGCTACACGGGCAACGACTTGACTTAATTTATGTTGTAAATAGTGATGTCTATTTGAGCTCATTAATATTTGCCGCTGCAATTTAGGTGCAAGCGTGGTGACGACATCTTCAGCCAGTTGTTCACAAGCTTTCTCCGTGAGATCTGCCCAAGATTTATGTTTTTGCATTAACTGGTTTGTCATCATTCTTAATGCTGAGTGGAAAAGCTGACCAATATCAGGAGCTTCTAATCGAAACATGCTACGTTCTCTAAGTTTTAGCCCGTAAGAAGCAAATTGTGCAAATGGACAGGCATTAAATAATTCCATCCTAGAGACACTGGCTTTTATGGTTTCCCCATATAACTGTTTCGCTGTTTCTGGTTTAATAGATGCTTGATTTCGATAAAATAAACTTGCGATCATATGCCTACATTTATCTTTCCAATCGGGTGTTTCCATGTACCAATTGTACGTATTCCACCAGACATTTTGAAGAGGATAACCTCGTAACCACTCACGTAATCCACTGGCAAGATAGGCCAAAGTTTTATTTGGGCGTGTGACAAAAGGTAGATGATCTTCATCCAATACCGATTGTGGTTCTGAATGAATGAGTTTTTCCGTTAAAGTAGGAAATAAATGCTTTAATCGATGAATAAAAGGAGATGGAAGGAGTCCCTTCCCCTCTTCATTTGCAAGTGGATAGGATAGAATCAGTTCATCACTTGGGCAAGTCAGTCCTCTAAATAAGTAATACTCTTCATTCATCATTTGCTCATCCGTACCTTCGGATAGAATGACATCTTCAGACTGTAGTAAAACGCGATCTTGATCAGATAAAATGCCTTCTTCTGTTGGTTTAGCTGGTAATATCCCTTCATTTATCCCAAGAATAAAAGCGACTTTAATATTAATCGGACGCGACCGGTCCAAGCTGCCTATTACAACTTGATCTATGGCAGGTGGAACAAGGGCAAACTCTAGAGTATCCAAGCCCGTTTCGATCATTTTGTTGAATAAGGATAAAGAAACCCGCTCTTCTCCTGTAGCTTCGACCATTTGATCCATTAAGTCCATGACCGCTTTCCATACTTGACGATGCTCCATAGCATCTTCGAGTCTTCCTTCCGTCTCAGCCTCTTTTCTCAAACGTTCAATTTTTTCAGGCACAAAAAGGTCCATCAGAAATTCATATAATGCTACACATTTATCTTTAATCGTCGGGGCTTTTTTCATCTGTTCTTGAAGAGATTGAAGTGGCCGAGCAACTTGAAAACGAATGCGATTCAGACGTTTTTCAGCCTCTACATCTTCTTTTGTCTTTGGTATATCACGATCTAAGTCTTGATATCTTTGATATAGCCACGGATCTCTGTTTGTCCATTTTTTTCCGTATATGCCATGTGCAATCACATAGTTTTCAAGGATATCCATCTCTTCACGCTGTTCAAATCTATTTCCCTCATAAGAAAACAGCATATCGGTTTTGACACATCTAAATACGGCGTCATAGCGCCAGTTTTTCTGTATGACTTCAAGCGCTGATCGGATAAATTCGATCAATGGATGATGACACATTGAACGTTTTTGGTCAATGAAAATAGGAATTTTGTAATCTCCAAAAATCGTTCGTATCATTTCACTATAACTCGATAAATCGCGAACAAACACAGAAATATCTCTATAACGTATTCCCTCGTCACGGACAAAAGTTAAAATTCGTCTTGCCGCTAGCTCGATTTCTTCACGACGATTCGTAGCCTCAAGCAGTGTTATTCCGTCATGATCTGTATTTGGTAAGTAAGGACGCTCATTATATTGAAGAGCGAGATGACGCAATCCACTTTTTTGACTACGTCGATACTCTGTTAAATAGACATTGGATTCTATCTCGACCTTAAGATCTAAAGCATGCTCTTTTATTTGTTTATAAAGTCTTGCTGGTTGTTGATATACAGATAAGGGATGTGGCAACAACTCATATTCTTGATCAAGATTAAGCGTCACTGTGGTTCGCTTGGTATGTACCATGAGTTCCGCAACGACTTGTCGTTCCTGCGGCGTCATAACATCAAAACCATCAATCCAAACTTCGGTATCTTTTAGAAATGGTGTTTCTTTTATTTTATCTATTAAAAGTTGAAGATAATCTTCACTATCTATGAATTTATCTAATATCGCTTTTTCTAATTCAGAATAAATAAGCTGCAAATCAGCTAATTTATCTTGAAGTAAAACATCATTTTGGTCTTCTGAGACAAAGCCTACAGCCTTATCGTGCAGTTCCTGAGGGGAAATACAATACCGTTTAAACTCCGTGATGGCTGTATGAAGCTGATCGAAAAAGCCATGTTGATCAGCCGCCTTTTTATAAAGACGTAGTTTGCCTTTATGTTGCTCTACGATTTTTCTAAGAAGCATGCTTACTCCGACAGAAGTCAAGTGATATCGAGCTGCTCCTCCTGATTGTTGCAGGACCCGAAGCGCCAGTCGAGGAAAACTATAGACATTGAGTCGAGTCATCCCACCAAGATCTGGTGTTTTGGCTAATGAATATTCGGTACTAAACGTCATTTGTTCTGGAACAAGTAAAACAAGAGGTTTACCCATCGGATTTTCCTTTAGCTTTTTAATTATTTCTTCATGGCAATACGTCGTTTTTCCTGTCCCGGGGCTGCCTAATATACATCTCAGTGACATACTAACTCATTCCTCCGTCCTCTTTCACAATTATCTATCTCTATCATAACACATAGAGAATGTACGTTCTATTCTCGTTTGGCAAGTTCTCTTTAGTCAGTTGATGATTACCATCATACGTATACTGAGAAGTGCCATTTTTGCTTGTTTCTTTTGTAATGTTACCAGATTTATCATAAACATACGAGAAAGCAAGCGTTGGATCCGTTTGCGAACCTTTTGTATACGTGATGGATGTTAAATGATTACCTTCATCATAGGTCAATAGATTCTTAAATAAACCATAATTATAATCAATAACTTCTTTATTCTGTTTCAGATCATACGTATAGTCCAGAACAAAGAGAGACTGTCCACTCGCATTGACATCGACACCTTTGGTTTTCCCTTCATCGGTATACGTCAAGGCTTGTTGAATATTGAATGGCTGCGTATCTTCATTGTAATTCAGCGTTTGACTCGCCAATCGATCATTTTCGTCATACGTATACTGATTCACGTATTTCCCTTGAGTATATTGAGATAACAAACTATTCGCTGTATACGCATAGTGCTTATCAACGAGTGTTATATTAGACGTTAAATTTTTGAAAGCTATTCCTGTTAACTGTCCGGCTCCATCATACGTATTATTCCAGCCTAAGACATTTTGACCGCCTTGTTTAACTGTCACTCCTGTTAATTGATCCACATCATCATAAGCATAATTTTCTTCGATCCCCGAGTTTTGTGTGACTTTCGACAGATTTCCATTGGGATCATACACATTCGTGACTTTTAATTTTGTCGTTCCTGTGATCGGAAATTCACTTGTGAGTAATTGGCTATTTCCGTTATATGAGTATATTTTTTGCTTTCCATTGGCATTTGTGAGTGTCGTCATATTGCCATTGTCATCATAGACATAACTTGTTTTATGACCGTCGCCATCAGTAACCGACGTTTTGATATCTGGATTCAATAGATTATACGTATAGCTCGTTGTTCGATTTTCACCATCGGTTTCACTGATCGTTTGACCATAAGTATTGTATCCCGTTGCACTCGTATTGCCTTTAGCATCCGTTTCGGCGACTTTATAATTTGCATCATCATAAGACGTTGTACTATATGTGTTATTTGGATAAATGACTTTGGTTTGTCTTCCATATGGGTCGTATTCATATTGCGTGACTTCTTCACCAATCTGTGAGCGAGTTAAGTTGTCCCCTGTATACGTATTCGTTGTTTTGGTTCCATCAGGGTCCATTTTTTCGATCACATGGTTTTGAGTATCATAATGGTAATTGGTTGTTTTTCCTTCTTCATCGGTATCCGTCAATACATTTCCATTTCCGTCATACGTATGGTGCTGTGTTTTCCCATTTTCATCGGTTTCACTAAGCACATTATACTTATCATCGTACGTAACAGAGGATGACGTGTCATCTGCATTTATGGTTGTTAAGACGGCATAACTGTTATGCGTTTTATCCCGCGTATACGTCGTGTTATTGCCTTTCGTATCGGTTACCACGTATTTGTTGTCTTTATCATTGTACGTATACGTGGTTAGGACGGATTCCGCACCTGACTTTTGCTGTTATATATCAAGATAAACAGTCCTTTTTTACTAGAATGGTAATTAATAGATTGTTAAAGTCATGGACATTCTCATAAGCTGCCCTTTATACAAAAGAAAAAAACTCTAGGGACATTTTCGCTCTAGAGCCTTGTTAGTATCTTATTATTCTTCCGTTTCAATTGGATTATTTTCGTAAGATATCCAATCACTCCAACTCCCGCTATAAAGTTTGATATTCTTCAGACCTGCTTCTTTCATAGCGATGATATTCCCACACGCCGTAACTCCTGAACCGCAGTAGACGACAATTTGATCCTTCTGTTTTAAAGGCTCAAACCGGCTTTTCAGTTCTTCCGCTGTTTTCCATTTACCTTGCTCAGAACGATTATCTTTCCAAAACCAATTCACTGCGCCAGGAATGTGGCCCGATTTCTTATCCACGGTTTCTACTTTTCCTGAGAATCGTTCAGGTGCTCTTGAATCTATAAGTATTGTATCTCCTTTTGATACGTCTAAAGCTTTAACATCCGACATCGTTAAGACCCAATCAGGATGAATATGTGGGATAAAATGAGTTTCTTTCGCAAGTGACATTTTCTGTTCAATAGGATAGCCCTTTTCTTTCCAAGCAGTAAATCCCTCATCCATGATTTGAACGTTAGGATGTCCATAGTATTGAAGGAGCCACCATAAATGGGCTGCCATTGCACCGTCTTGGTCATCATAAGCAATGACCGTTTTCGTTCCATCTATGCCGCACTTGCCAAGTTTTTTGACAAATTCTTCTTCATTCGGTAGGGGATGTCGACCTCCATGCTCGCTTACATCAGCAGATAGATCCTTCTCTAAATCAAAGAAAATCGCTCCAGGCAAGTGTCCTTCATGATATTGATTTTGCCCTTCATCTGGATTTTGAAGATTAAAACGACAGTCAACAAAGACATAATTTTCATGGCCTAATCGACGATTAACCTGATCCATACTAATAATTGAATTCAATCGTGAAACACCTCACTTGGTGGATTATTTTTTAATTACGCACGATATTTTCCAATTTTATCTTCAATGGTTGTGCCTTTTGGTACATTGATGATTTTAACATTTGTAATGACACTCTCTGCACCAGCATCAAGACAAGCTTGTTGCGCTTTCTTAACAATGTCAATCAAATGATCGAGTTCACCCTCCATCACCGTTTCAAGAGGACCAACTTCATACTTAACGCCTGATTCTTGAACCACTTCAATGGCCTTATCAACCAATTCATACATATTATCTTCTTTGGTAAAAGGAAGAACTTGAAAACCTACATTGATTGTTGACATGACTATTCCCCATTTCTTATGTAGTGAAAAAAATATGAATTATCCTAATCTATTTTTATCATACCCATGTCTTGCAGGTATGTCTAATGTTATATAGACCTAACTTAAAAATACAAAAAGTCACCTCATCCAAGGTGACTTTTTTGTAATTCACTTATTCTTCCCAAACTTTTACTTCTTTCATAACATCGCCATTTTTCATTTTCAATACGGTGTCAATGCCACTTGTCACTTGACCAAAAACAGTATGAATACCGTCTAGGTGCGGTTGTGGCTCATGAACGATAAAAAATTGGCTTGAACCCGTGTCTTTACCAGCGTGCGCCATAGAAAGAGCCCCTTGCTGATGTTTATGCGGATTGTTTAATGTTTCACATTTTATCGTATACCCAGCGCCGCCAGTGCCGTTACCATTAGGATCCCCACCCTGACTTACGAACCCTGGAATCACTCGGTGAAAAGTTAATCCATTATAGAAACCACTATTGGCTAATTTTTCAAAATTGGCTACTGTATTTGGTGCTTCCTCTGGGAAAAAATCAATTTTAATTTCTTCTCCATTTTCCATTGTAATTTGACCTTTTTTCATAAAATGTATCCTCCTACATATCTAAACTTGCTCGTCCTATTTTATCATAATTCGAGCTTATGTCCCAATTTATTGCTACCCTCTCAAGCTATTAATCATCAATTATTTTTTAAGTGCCCTTAATTTATCATTCACGGTCCTAATTAATTGCTGTGCGTCCTCCGAATGATTAATGATATCGATTTTATCCATATCAATAACTAAGGCATCTGACGCCTGATAATGATGGAATAACCAATCGTCGTAGCCTTCCCATAATTTTTTATAGTAATCAATCAGTTCAGCATCCTGCTCATAGTCCCTGCCTCTTAAACTAATCCGCCTAATAACAGTTTCAAAAGAAGCCTTCAGATAAATCATTAGATCAGGTGTTTTTCGAGGCAGCACCTCAATTTCCTCTAACATATTATGTAAGAGGTCTTCATAAATTTGAAATTCAAGATCAGAGATTTTTCCAAGATCTTTGTTTACTTTGGCAAAATACCAATCCTCATAAATGGAACGATCCAGAATACTATAAGGATGGTGACAGGCTTTCTTTATACTGTCAAACCTTGAATTTAAGAACCATAATTGCAATAAAAATGGATAACGATTCGTTTGAACGGTCTGGGCCGTTTCTGAATAAAACAATGGCAAAATAGGGTTATCATCGACTGACTCATAAAAAACTGGACTATTTAAAGCTTTTCCAAGTAGTGTCGATACTGATGTCTTTCCTAATCCTATCATTCCACCCACAACAATCAATGTATTAACCCCTCTTCATTTTTCTAAAGACAGTTTTCAGTATACCTCATCCTGTCAAGATGTGCATACCGAATCTGATATTGTGAGATTTAGAATGTCTAAAAGGATGTTAAGTCTATCCTTCTCTTAAATTAGCCAATGGGATATAAACTTTTATGTTTGTACCTTTTCCTACTTCACTTGTTACTTCAATTTTTCCATTATGTTGTTTAACTATATTTTTGGCTATAGAAAGCCCTAACCCCGTACCACCTGTTGACCGACTTCGTGCTTTGTCAATACGATAAAATCTTTCAAAAATACGATCAACATCTTCATTAGAGATACCGATACCATAATCTTTTACACTTAAAACTGCATCATTGGATATTTTACGAATATTAACCTCTATTTTTTCCGAGCTATACTTAATCGCATTATCTAATAATATAATAAATACTTGCTTTATTTTTAATTCATCTGCCATAACAAATATTGGAGAATCGTAAAAGTGTAAATGAATATCTCTTTTATAAATATCTCTTAGTTGCCTTAGACTCTGCTGGCATAGTCCAATTAAATCGACTGATTTCATTTTTAAATCATTTTGTCTTTCGGATGAAGCCAAATCAAGAAGCGTTTCGGTTATTTTTTGCATCCGAATCGCCTCTGAATAAATAGCTTCCACAGCATCTTGTGTCATTTCCGTGTCTTTGATCCCTCGTCTACGCAATAGGTTTGCGTAACTCCATATGACTGTCAAAGGTGTCTTTAACTCGTGGGACGCATCCGAAACAAATTGTTTCTGTTTATCAATATTCTCTTCGATTCTTTCGATCATACGGTTAAACGTCGTTGAGATTTTTTCAAGTTCATCTTTGGCATGGCTTTGACCAATTATTTTCTTCGGAACACCACTTTGTTCAATTTCTTCCATTGTTTTAATCATATTTGAGATAGGACGCATGATAACTGCAGATAGCCAGCGACCACCGAGTAAAGATAAAATGATCGCTACCAAAGAACAAACAATGAGAATGGTTAACAATAGATCTTTTCTTAATTCCAATCCAGTTAATGCTTCACCAATTTCTAATGTTGAAACAACGTGATGATCATACATAATGGGAACTCGTACAATTAAAACTTGTTTCTCTTCACCCTTTTCATGAATGGTACGTAATTGTGATTCTGATCTATGTGAGAAATATCCTTTCGTGTGCGAAACATGTATATCGTCAGCAACATGAGCCTCTATCTTTGAATTTTTCTTTATAATACGTAAATAGGAATCGTCAACTAAATACGACTTCAAGATATTCTCAGCCTGAGTCGGTGTACTTTGATACTCTTTTATAATGTCATGGGCTTTCTGAAATAAATCTTTTTCTTCCATATTAACTGTAATCTTCATAAATGAAAAAAATACAACGAGATCAATGATAAGTAACATAAGGATTAGCCAAGCGGTGGTTAATAGATTTATTTTGGTAGTAATTTTCACCTTAATTCTCCCTTACTGTATATCCTACCCCTCGGATAGTATGGATTAATGGCGTTTTGAATCCCTCATCAATTTTCACTCTTAAATGTCTTATGAATACATCAATAACGTTTGTTTCCCCGCCGTATTCATATCCCCAAACATTCATCAGAATCCCTTCTCGAGTTACTATTTTATTCTTATGTGAAAGGAGATAAACAATCAGATCGTATTCCTTGGGTGTGAGTGTAATATTTTTCCCATTTCTTTTGACTTCTCTTGTTTCCGTATTAATGACAAGATCTTGAATAGATAAAATAGATGATGGACTGTTCGATTTTGATAAATAGGAATTATAGTTGATTAAAGAGCGTATTCTTGCAAATAACTCTTCGATCTCAAATGGTTTTGTAACATAGTCATTTGCCCCCTGGTCCAAACCCATAACAATATCAAAGGTAGAATCCCTTGCTGTTAAAAGTATAACAGGCGTATAATTTTCAGCTTTACGCAATCGTTTCAATACTTCTAATCCATTTAACCTTGGGAGCATAATATCAAGTAAAATGATATCAAACTCTTGGTTTAGCGCGGTTTCTAGCCCAGATCGCCCATCATACTCGATCATTACATCGTAATTTTCATATTGAAGCTCTATCTTTAATACTTTTGCAATTTGTACTTCATCTTCTATAATTAGAATTCGTTTATTCAAAACAGAATACACCTCAATTTTTTCCGTAGCAAATGTAGGCAAAGCCAATTGTGTATTTAAAAATGAATCTCTTATTACAATGTATCATGATTTTTATTTTTATTAATTAATTTAATTAATTTTTAATGTTATGTTCATTTTTTATTTAGTTTTAAAGGGTACGTTTAAGTAGACTTCCAACTTTATAGTCAGATACAAACATGAATTTTTATTCCTTCATTAATGAGAGTAGGCTTATTCAATGTTGAAACACTGGTCACATTTACAAAAAGAAACAAAATATATGATCGTTGCCTGTATTGTCCTTATCGTGTACCTTTCACCTTTGTATATTTTGGGAGGAAATGCACATATCCGTATACATGATAATCTCGACTCAAATATCACCTGGTACAAGATATTGACCCAAAGTGGTGAATTATTTGGTTCAATAAATAGCACCATCCCACAGGTTATTAATGGGATACCACGAAATACGTTTGGTACAGAATTTAGCGGAATTGTTTGGTTGCATGCTTTATTCCCAACAATGGTAGCTTATGCTTTAAGTCAAACCTTAACTCGGGTATTTGCCTTTATTGGAATGTATTTGCTATTAAAAAAACATTTTATAAAAGATCCCGATTTATCGTTTATACGTGTTGGCGTCTCTTTGGCATTTGCATTAACCCCATTTTGGCCATCTGGCATGTTAAGTACACTCGGAATGCCACTTGCCTTGTGGGCATTTTTAAATATTAGATCAAACCAATCAACTTGGAAAGATTGGTTGACGTTAACCTTATTACCTTTCTATTCCAGCTTTGTTCTTGGATTCTTCTTTTTCCTTACGGCTATGGGATTCGTTTGGATTCGAGATGTCATTGTCAATCGAAAATGGAATATACGTTTTTTATTAAGTACGGCTTATATGACGACGATTTACCTAATTATTGAATATCGACTTGTTTATTCACTAATTATTCCTGAAGCACCAACAAGTCGAAATGAATTTGTAAGTTCAACTTTAAGTTTGCCGCATACGATAAAATTAATATTTAAGAATTATTTGTTAGGCCATACGCACGATATGACGTTGCATACGCCTTTTCTGCCTTTATTGTTTATAGCTTTATGGATGGTATTTAAAAGAAAAACATGGGTATCAGATAAGCGTTTTGTTTTTCTAATGGGGCTGAATTTTATTTTATCGGTTTGGTATGCGTTTTGGTTTTATAAGGGGTGGGAACCATTAAAGGAAAGAATTTCTTTATTAAACACATTTAATTTTGCGAGATTTCATTTTTTACGTCCATTGGTCATTTATCTATTATTAGCATTATCGTGTCAAATGCTGTGGAAACTGCGTGGAAAATGGAGAAAAATAGCCATTATTTTTCTCTCGTTTCAAATCATTTTTTTATTTTTATATAACGAAGAAATACGTTACAGGGTGATCGGGGAACCATCAGTTAACCAATTTTATTCAACTCATCTTTTTAATAAAATAGATCACTATATTGGTAAACCCAAGAGTTCCTATCGAGTGGCGAGCATTGGCATTCATCCTTCCATTGCCCAGTACAATGGCTTTTATACGTTAGATACCTATAACAATTTCTATCCTTTATCATACAAGCATCAGTTTCGAAAGATCATCGCAAAGGAACTTGACAAAAATTATCAATTGAAAACCTATTTTGATCATTGGGGGAATAGATGTTACATTTTCGTCAATGAATTAGGCAAACATTATAATTTTGAGAAACATTCACATAAAAAGATAAAACACTTACAGCTTAATATAACAGCCTTTGAGAAACTCGGTGGACGTTATATTTTTTCAGCTGTTCCAATTGAGAATGCTAAACAGGACCATTTAAAATTTCTGAAATCCTTTAGTGATTCAAAGTCAGTTTGGAAAATTTATCTCTACGAAGCCAATTAGCTTAAATTTTGGAGGATTTAATAATGAAACTATCTTATTTAACAATCGTTGTGCCTTGTTACAATGAGGAAGACGTTTTTCCTGACACAGTTCAAAAACTTTCTACGATCATGAATAATCTTGTGTTAGAAAATTTAATTCATCCACAAAGTAAGATACTTTTTGTAGATGATGGTAGTAGTGATTCCACATGGCATTTGATTGAAACAGAAAGCAAAACGAATAATTATGTAACAGGGGTAAAACTTTCTCATAATAGCGGTCATCAAAATGCCTTAATAGCTGGATTGGAAACGGCAAAAGAGTATTCTGACTGCGTGATTTCAATAGATGCCGACTTACAAGACGATATTCATGTGATCAAACAGTTTGTTGAAAAGTTTCATGATGGCTATGATATTGTCTATGGCGTAAGACAAAAAAGGGATACCGATACTTTTTTCAAACGTACAACCGCTCACATGTTTTATCAAATCATGAGAAAAATGGGGATCGATCTTATTCCAGATCACGCTGATTTCCGATTAATGAGTCAGAGGGCACTTTATGCATTAAGTCGATATAAAGAAGACAATTTATTCTTGCGCGGCATTGTTCCGATGATCGGTTTTAAATCAACATGTGTTTTATATGATCGGAAAGAACGCTTAGCTGGTAAATCTAAATACCCTCTGAAAAAGATGCTTTCTTTTGCCTTTGATGGGATAACATCATTTAGTATCACGCCCATCCGATTGGTTACCTTTATCGGCTTTTTATCCGTTCTAATCAGTATTGCTGCCGGAAGTTACGCCCTCTATCAAGAGTTATTTGGACATACCGAATCAGGGTGGACTTCGTTAATGATCTCAATCTGGTTCATTGGTGGTGTCCAATTAATGAGTATCGGCTTAATTGGGGAATACATCGGTAAAATATTCAAAGAAGTCAAAAGACGTCCGAGGTATACTATTGAATCAGATTTGTTTTCTACTGAAAAAGCAAAACAAATCTTTATAGATAGTCGTAAAGTTATAAAATAGTTAGATCCATCTTTTAAAATAAAAAATAATGGTGAAGTCGTTGACTTTCCACCATTATTTTTTTATTTATTGACTTACTCTTTAGCAAGAATGGCTCTAAGCATCCAAACATGTTTTTCATACTTTCCTTGAAGTGTGATTAACATGTCAAGCGTAGGTTCATCGTGTGTAGTTTCTAGCGATCCGATGCCGTCTTTTATTTCTTGAATGAGCTGTTCATAATCTTTTTTTAATTGGGTTAGAATTTCTTCTTCATGACTTTCTGTTTGGGCTTCTTTTAAAGTCGCTATATCAAGAAATTTAGACATCGTGGCAATAGGGATACATTCAATCGACAAAATTCTTTCTGCTACAAGATCTAAGTCTTCAGCTACTTCATTATATAACTCTTCAAATTTTTCATGTAAAGCAAAAAAATGCGGCCCTTGAATTAACCAATGATATCGATGTAATTTTACATACATGACATGAAGATTCGCTAATAATTGATTGAGAAACTGTCTTGCTTCTTTGTTTTCCATTTTCATCCACTCCTGCAAATGTTATTCAACATTTCTAGTGTGGATAGGGATCGATCATTTTATCCAAGATGGGTAAGGTTTAATTTAAAAAATGGAAATTTATGACCTTTGTGTATTTTATTAACAATCTTTATTAGAGGTTGTTCAAAAAGTCACCAAATGATAAGCTGCGAATCTCGGCGCCCTCTTGTTTTCCCGGTCCTCATGTAGTAAAAACCTACATTCCGGTCTTCAAAACAGCGCCGCCTTGATCTTCTTGCTTCTAATTTGTCACCTTTTTGAACACGCACTATTAATGAATATATTGGCAATCACTCTTTATTTGTATTGGTTTGAATAAGTTCTTTGCTAATAATCAAATACATTGAAATGGAAACAAGGATCCCCCCTATACAATATCCGGCAATAACATCGCTTAAATAATGAACATCAAGAACCAATCTACTCAAACCAATTAATATGACAATCAGAAAGCCAATAAATAAAACAAGGATCCGTAGTAACCTTGATTTAATCAATAATACAAGAATGAGAGCCAATAATCCGTAGACCGTGATGGCATTCATTGCATGACCGCTCGGAAAACTATAACCTGTGGCAAGTTCATAATGATGTAATATTGGCCTTGGCCGTTGAACACTATTTTTTATTAGACTATTGATGTATTTTTGTAATAAAAAACAGGCTAACCAAATTACCATGACTTTAGGTTTCTTTATGATTAATAAAATGATCGTAAAACCTACTAAAACAAAGGGAAGAACATGTGCTGAACCAATATATGATAACCACTTAAAAAAAGACAAGCCTGCAGAGGTGCGAAAGACCACTAATTTTCTAAGAATAACCACATCGTATTGGTTAAACCAGGAGGTTTTTGTCAAAAAAAACAAGATAATAGAAACAATCAAAAGAAGAAAAACAAGAAATGACATTCTTAATAATTGTTTACTTTGACTCACAACATCAAAATCCTTTCTGTTTAAATCTATGTATCATATTTATATTAAACGCTCTTCCTCCAAGAGGTTGGGCTTTTGTTTTTAGCTGGCAGGAAAAAACAACCCTGTTTGCTAAGCGAAAACATTCATATTAAAAGTATGAGTTTGTCGCTTATTTAAACATAATCGCTAATAATATAATGATATGATATAGAGAGGTCATTAGCCAGTTTTTATGAATCTTAAAATGAATTGTATCGATTTGATTTGATGAAAAACTAAGTTGAAGGGAGTCGGTCTAATGACATCATATATTTTTAGTGCAAAAGGATCTTGGCATGGGGGTTGGAGGGGCCATGGCGAAATTTATACTAATGGGCTTCACGAAAAAATTACGATTGATAAATCAATGAATGGGCTTGGGACGGGAACAAATCCAGATGAGTTACTCATGAGTGCTTTATGCTCTTGTTACATGATGACACTGGGTATCCGACTTGAGAGTGAATCTGTACAATATGTAGACATTAAAATCTCTTCTAAAGGAATTGTGAAGAAAAAAGATGGATTACATTTTGAAGAAATTGAACTACATCCAAATTTATCCCTTAACTACCAACCAACAGATGAACAAAAAAAACATATTTATCATGTTATGTATAAGGCTGAAGCAAACTGTATGATTGCAAAAGCTTTAAAAGATAATGTTAAACTGTCGATCTATCCTGCCATCACCATCAACTAACAAATCCACAAAAAACGTTTGGTTAAACCAAACGTTTTTAAAATTCATTCGCTAAATTAAGGTTTTATATGGATAATGTCATTAAATTTTTCTTTTACTTCATTCGTCGTTTTCTTTGCCTCTATTAAAGTCGATTGAACCATATATTTTTTATTAGCAACGTCTTGTTGGATTTTATCTAAGTTTTTATTTAATAAACCTTTTTCTTTTGCAATTTCTTCTGTTCTCTCTCTTACCTTTTCAGTAATTTTCGATGCATCCGCAAGTGTCCCCTTTAACTTCTTACCTGTTCGAATAGCGGAAAAAACAAATAAAATAATGGCAATGATAACAAGTGCAAGACTTAAATAGACTATGATCATTAGATCGCCTCCATGAATAAAAGTTGTATATGTATAGCTTAACTTAATATACCCTTTTTATCTATTTTACATGCTTTTTTCTCATAAGATATTATGTGAAGTATGACCTCTTCCCTTTTTGACTGACCAAATACTTGTTTATTCATTACTGAAACCCTTAGTTAATCTTTAATGTTGTAAGCTATCCATATTATTTGCTATACTTGTCAAGCAAACATACGTGAGGTGAACAAATTATGAGTCAAAAAGTTGCTCTAATTACAGGCGGAACTCGAGGTATTGGAAAAGCCATTGCAGAAAAATTTGCCCAAGATGGTTATCAACTTGTTCTTAATTATATGAGAAAACGAACGGCTGCTGAAGAAACTAAAGTCTATTTCGAAGAAAAATATAACATTAAGGTACATACAGTTAAAGCAAATATCGGTGAGGTAGCTCAAATTAAGGAACTATTTCAATCCATAAAAGAAACCTTCGGGCGATTGGATGTATTCGTCAGTAATGCAGCATCAGGCGTACAACGAAAAGTGATGGATATTGAAGAAAGCCATTGGGATTGGACACAAAATATTAATGCCAAAGCTTATCTATTTGCCGCCCAGGAGGCTGCAAAATTAATGGAAATCAATGGTGGAGGAAAAATTGTTGCTCTTTCAAGTCTTGGTTCCATTCGTGCACTTCCCAATTATGTGGTTGTTGGTGTCTCTAAAGCCGCTGTTGAAGCGATTACCCGCTATTTAGCTGTGGAACTTGCACCAAAAGGGATTGTTGTCAATGCCGTTTCAGGTGGAGCAGTTGACACAGATGCGTTAAAGCATTTTCCAAATCGTGAAGAACTTCTCGAAAAAGCAGCGTCTCGTAATCCAGCCGGTAGAATTGTACAACCAGAAGATCTTGCTAACGCGGTATACTTCCTATGTACAGAATCCGCTTCCATGATTTGTGGTCAAACCATTATCGTTGATGGAGGGCTCTCTTTACTTGCAGAGTAATCATTTGTTTTAGAAAACTTGGCTTTCACGATCTTCAAGTCGAAAGCCGTCAATCTTTATTATTCAACACAAGAGGGTGGAGGGCCTTGGCGGCTTTCCATCCTTTTTTATCAATAAATCTCTCATAATAAGCTTGGGTTGTTTAAAGCTTTCAAGACATCTTTATATTTGTTTTTATTTGTATCTTTCTCCCCAAATAATGACATCTCGATTGGTGATGTATCCCGAAGATATGGTATTCGAAAAAATTAATAAAAAAATTACATTATAAAGTTCAAATTGAGATATATGTACTATAATAAAGTAATACGATTTCTAATATAGATTCGAATAACATAAATTTGCTTGATAACGGAGTGTCACGAATATGTTTAACCATACAAGTTTACTTATTTATTTCATTGGACTGATTTTTCTGGCTTCAGGAGTTTTCATGTTGATAATACGAAATCATTTTCATCTCTCACTCTTACGTTATCAACCTCAAAAAATTAAATCATTTATTTTTTTAATGAGCATTGTCATCATCATCGTCGGATTCTTTACCATCATTGCTCCTTTGATGACCTTTTGTATCGGATCTGACTATTGGGTTATTTATTCTTTCTTTATTTTAGTGAGTTTACTTTTGATTGTGCGTTCAATTTTAACTTAGCAGAAAGTAACGAAGAAATTTCGGATTCCGTTAGACTTGTACATACATAATCTTTTAATTCATCATCATTAAAATAACAGTGATAATGAAGAAGATCGTTCTCATCTAACATATTGGATAAAAACAAACGTATGGTAGGAACGACACCTAAATTTTCATCATTCAACAACCATTCAGGCGATTTAAAATCGAGTATCCCTTCACGCGTTTTAAGTGGTGTTGGGATCGCTTGATCTTTCTTTAAATGAACAAGAAAAAGATACATACCACCATGATCCTTCTCGTTAACCGTCCATGATACGGTTCCTTTAAAGATAGGTTTGACTGCATCAATCCCTGTTTCCTCTTTTATTTCTCTTTGTACAGATTGTATAGGTGTTTCACCTTCTTCAAGTTTTCCTCCAACACCATTCCAACATCCTTGCCAAGGAGATTTTTGACGGTTTAACATGAGAATTTTACGATCGTATGTTAGAAATGCTAAAGTATATCGATACATCTTCTACTTTCTCCTTTTTAAATGGCTATATGGCTAAATAAGCAAGGACAATTTTCTCCTCTTACTCATCTAATGTTTCACTTTAATTCATAAATGATTTTCGTGGTAGGATTAACCAATCCGTTTTAGGTCATACTTAATAATACAAATAAACCGTTTTGGAGGATCGATATAGAATGCCAAAGGAACGAAAACTAGCTTCTATTTTTTGTTTGTTAAGTGGTGCATCAATGCTGACCGGAATTTGGTTAAAGAATTTTCTACCTATTGGTTTAATTTGGGGTTATGCTTTAGGTATAATATTTTTATGTTTTGCAACAGTCTATGTCTTTATAGACAACGCCAATTTACCCGATGATGACCAAGAGGAAGACAAAAATAATGAGACAAATAAGACAAAGAATAATACAAATCAACCATCTTAAAAACTTTCGTAAAAAAATAATCACTTAAGCGGAATAACACCTTATAGAGGTTGTTCAAAAAGTCACCAAATGATAAGCTGCGAATCCTCGGCGCCCGCTTGTTTTTCCGGTCCTCATGTAGTACAAACCTACATTCCGGTCCTCAAAACAGCGCCGCCTTGATCTTCCGACGCCCAGGACGGGCTAGTACTGGCGTTCTGGCAGGATGCCAGCGTACTTAGCCAGTAACCTTTTCGTTTGTCACCTTTTTGAACACGCACTTATAACAAATCATATAGTTTACGTCTCAATAATTTATTTGATGCATTACGAGGAAGTTTGGATATAGCTTGAAATTGTTTAGGAATTTTATAGCTGGCTAAATGTTCTTTACAGAATTTTTCTATCGAATCTAAAGTTTCCTCAGAATTTTTTAGTTTCACAAAAGCTATTGGGACTTGTCCCCATTTTTTATCTTCTATACCAATGACACCTGCTTCCTCAACATTAAGGTGCCTTAATAATAAAGCTTCTATCTCGGCAGGATAAATATTTTCTCCCCCTGATATGATTAGATCCTTTCGCCGATCTAGGACATAGACAAACCCATCATGATCTTTGTAACCAATATCCCCAGTAAATAGCCATCCATCTTTTAAAGCTTCTTTTGTTGCTTTTTCATTCTTTAGGTAGCCTATCGTAACATTTGGACCTTTAACGACAATTTCTCCTTCCTCCATTGGTAATGCCTCGCGGGCGTTATTTACAATTTTACACTCAGTTGGAAACAATGATTTTCCTGCTGAACCTAATTTACTGACCATATATTCAGGTGATAAAGTAATAATTTGTGAGGCCGACTCGGTTAATCCATAAGTTTGATAAACAGGTATCCCTTTCTCATGGCATTTCTCGAGAATTACTTTTGGGGCATGGCCGCCTCCCAAGAGAACACACCGTAAACTTTTCGAGTATGATTCCTCACCAAGATGATCAAGCATGCGGATTAACATCGTTGTCACAACTGAAATGGCTGTAATGTCTTCTTTTTGCAACGATAGATTAATTTTACTTGCATCAAAAGAGCTAAATAATCGAACCGTCATACCGTAGATCACATTTTTCATTAAAATTGAAAGACCACTAACATGAAATAATGGAACACAGCATAACCACTTATCATTCGTATCAAGCCCTAAGTTCAGAACAGATCCAATAGCGCTCCACCAATGATTGCCATACGTTAGAAGAACACCTTTCGGATGACCGGTTGTTCCTGACGTATAAATAATGGTATGTATTTGACTAAAGTCTAGATATTCCTTTAACTCTGCTGTTTTGTTTTCTTTTGCTTTCGTCAGTAAGTCAAGTGAAAGATACGTTATTGACGGTAAGAGACGTTGAATTTGTTCACCCATTTCATCATGGGCTTGATCTCCAATCAAAAGATGAACTTCTGCATCTTTTAATTGCCATGACCATTCGTCCAGCGTTAATCTCGTATTTAATGGGACAGCGACTGCACCGATATAGGAAAGGGCATGGTACATTCGAACAAAATCAAGGGTATTATTAAATAATAAAGCGACTCGTTGTTCCTCCTGTACACCATAAGTAACCAGCTTCGTTGCTAGGGACCTCGCTTGACTATCAAGTTCAAGAAAAGTCACCTTTTCATCATCTGTTACATATGCAATGCGATTGGGTGTTAAATTAGCACGCTGCTTAAGCCAATGAGGCATAATTCTCTCTTCCACAATTGATGTCTCCTTATGCTTTCTTAAGGTTCTATTCATATAAAGAATGAGCTGCTCATGTCCTCCGAGCAGCTCTCAAATTCAAGTGAGATCCATTTGAAAAAGTTATTGAAGATCCCTGAAAAAACTGCGAAATCTTAAATTAGCTTACTTAATACCTAATTTAAAAGAGTTCAAATCAAGGGAATCTTGGGAACTTCCCAAAGTCCGGATCGCGTTTCTCTTTGAAAGCATCTCTACCTTCTTTTGCCTCATCTGTCGTATAATACAATAAGGTGGCATCTCCGCCCAATTGTTGAAGGCCTGCTAAACCATCTGTATCAGCATTAAATGATGCTTTTAGGAATCGGATCGCTGTTGAACTTTTTGATAAGATTTCTTTACACCATTTTACCGTTTCTTCTTCAAGCTGCTCTAACGGAACAACCGTATTAACGAGACCCATATCTAACGCTTCCTTCGCATTATATTGTCTGCATAAAAACCAAATTTCTCTGGCTTTTTTATGACCGACAAGCCGAGCTAAGTAACCTGCCCCGTATCCAGCATCAAAACTTCCTACCTTAGGTCCAGTTTGTCCAAAGATAGCGTTATCTGCAGCGATCGTTAAATCACTGATGACATGAAGAACATGTCCTCCCCCAATAGCATACCCAGCGACCATAGCAATGACCGGTTTCGGAATCGTGCGCATGAGGCGTTGTAAATCTAACACATTCAGACGCGGAATGTTATCATCACCGACATACCCACCATTTCCTCTAATTTTTTGGTCACCACCTGAGCAAAATGCTTTATCGCCTGCTCCAGTTAAAATGATAACGCCAATACTTGAATCATCACGTGCCCTAGAAAAAGCATCAATCATTTCTATGACCGTTTTAGGTGTAAAGGCATTGTGTACGTGCGGGCGATTAATCGTAATCTTAGCGATGCCTTCATATGTTTCAAAAATAATCTCATCATATGTACGGACTGGTTTCCATTCAAAAGTCATTTTATATCCTCACTTTCTCATTCAATAATCATTTTTTTACTATTCCTATTATCTTGTCCTACACCCTTAATTTCATTATAGAAAAGATCGTAGACAAGTTGACTAAACAAACTTGGTGCTTCAATATGAACAGCATGTCCTACACTCTTAATACTAAACCATTTTGCATTTGGAAGCATCTCATACATCTTTCGATTAATGTTCATAAATTTTGAATCTAATGTTCCTGTAATTAAAAACAAATGATTTATGTTAGGAAGATACGGCCAGAGATTGTCCTGCTGTCCTGTGCCCATCCCCATTAAACTTAGCGCAAGCTTACCTCCATTTTGAGAACATCTTTCTTTTCTAATCTTAAGCTGTTCTTCTTTTGATAAACGCCTTTGAGTATGAAACAAAGGTATATTTTCCCAAAAATCAACAAACGATTCGATCGATTCTTCTTGTAATCTCTTGGCTAATTGATGGTCTCTTATCTTCCGTTCTTCACGTTCATGTTCACTGTCTAAACCTGGAGAACTACTTTCGAGTAAAACATGATTAACTCGATGAGGATAGGCATTTTTCAAATATAAAGCAAGTCTTCCACCCATGGAATAGCCAGCGATATTGGCTACTGAAACACCTAATTTGTCCAAAAGTTGAATGATAGACGCTGCCTCGTGTTCCATATGGTAAAAATTCACATCATTCGGTGCTATGGTTTTACCGTGACCAACAATATCAACTTGAATGATATAAAATCGCTCTGACCATTCATTTATAAAACATTGCCAGGTCTCCATCGTTCCAGTAAACCCATGTAAAAGAAGCAGTGGGGGATGAGATTTTTCTCCATGGATATTAACAGCATGCTGAACGCCCATGGTTTCGATAAATTGAATCATGGGATCAATCTCGCTTTAACAATATCTTGGATGTCATCCCACAACTTACGATGAATAGACGTATTTTCCTGTCGATTCGTTTGAATCTCAATCACCTTCAGTCCAGGTTCATCATTAGCCAATTGAAGTTCTTTCCTGAATGCCTGCCAAGTGGTCGGATTTGAATACTTTCCTTTGTACATTCGAGCAGCATACTCAATTTCAAGGTCGGTGGACGTAGCAAATAACGCTTCAAAACGATCAGATTCTTTAGCTTGAGGTAAAAATGAAAATATCCCTCCGCCGTTATTATTCACAACGACAATGGTGATATCAATATCATAACATTTACTCATCAGTAATCCATTCATATCATGGTAAAAAGATAGATCACCAATCACTAGAATGACGGATGGTCTTACAGCTGCCGCTCCAAGAGCTGTTGATATGACGCCATCGATTCCATTTGCCCCGCGATTAGCCATTGGATGTATCTTTTTCTCTTGAGATATAAAGAAAGTATCTAAATCGCGTACAGGCATGCTATTACCAACAAAAAGAGTCGCTTCTGGCTTTGCTTCATTTAGGACCTCAACAAAGGCTTGTCCTTCAAACCAAAGCTCTTCTTCTGAGTAATCTTTTACTCTTTTTTGTATATCCCGATTGATATTAATCCATTGAGATAGCCAGCGATCATTTTTAGTCATCTGCAAGGTTGATGTTAGAAGTTGACAGAAAGAGATTGGACTCATTCCGATCATCTGTGTTGACAAATGAGTTGGATCACGCCAACTCCCTTTTTCATCAACGATAAGATAGGTTTTGGGTTCGACCTTTGTTAAATAGGTCGAGAAAGATTTCGATACAGGCATCGCTCCAAAACGGATAACACCGTCCGATGCCAATAAATCAGGTATACTTGGTTCTCTAAAGATGGCATCATACATATCAATGATCTGTGTTTTATCGTGGTCACCTGATCTCATTCCAGATAAAGGATCTGCTATAATTGGAAACCCACATTGTTTGGCAAACGCATTGATATATGGTATTGCCTCTTCATTCGTCACAGGTCCTACCACAATCAAACCCTTGTTAATAGATTGAATATCGTGTAAAAGAGGGAATAACTGGTGCTCTGGTATACTTCCTAATTCATTTTCATAATAAAATGATCCAGAGTGACCCTTAGTCCAAAGATTATCCATATCTGGAGAGGGAATCAAAGGCTCTTCAAATGGAAAGTTTAAATGAACCGGCCCTTTTGGCGAAGCAGCCGATACTGAATAAGCACGTCTAGCCATTTTACGAACAAACTGTAATGTATGCTTCTCATCTGACTGTGGAGGCATCTCTTTAAACCACTTGACCTGATCGCCATATAGTTTGATTTGGTCTATAGCCTGAGGTGCCCCAACATCTCGGAGGTGATGCGGGCGATCCGCTGTTAATACGACGAGCGGGACCCCGGCGAGTTTTGCTTCTACGATGGCTGGATAGTAGTTCGCAGCTGCCGTACCCGATGTACATAAGATGGCAACAGGTTCCATGCAGGCTTTGGCTATTCCAAGAGCGAAAAAACCTGCAGATCTTTCATCAACATTCATCCAGACCTTAATATCCGGACAGTTATCAAAAAGCATCGTTAAAGGGGTCGAACGGGAACCTGGACTAATGACAATGTGTTTCAGACCAGAAAGAGCTAACTCATCAATAAATGCCGCACAAAATCTTGTAAGTTTTTCTTGATGCCTAGTCATATAATCCTCCTAATGCAGAAAAAATAGGTTTAAATTTTGCTCTCGTTTCTTTTAACTCCTCCGTGACCGTTGAATCCGAAACAAGACCGCATCCAGCAAATAACAAGGCTGTCGAATTTTTGATTAAACATGAACGTATCGCAACGATATATTCACCATCGTCATGTTCATCCATCCAACCAACAGGAGATCCATACCACCCTCGATCAGAAACTTCTAGTTCTCTGATCCATTGAAGAGCTTCTTTTTGTGGATAACCGCCTAAAGCAGGAGTTGGATGCAATGCCTGTACAAGTTCGAGAATGGTCTTATCTTCTTTTAATTTTCCTGAAATTGGTGTACATAAATGCTGAACTTGTCCTGCTTTAAGAATAGATGGACTCTGAGGAACGACCAGTGACTGACAAAAACTGCTTAGAACCTGTGAGATCATATTAACGACCCATTGGTGTTCCTGTAAGTTTTTTTGATCACGAAGCAGAAGTTCAGCCTTCTCTTTATCTTCTTCTTCTGTTTTACCCCTTGTTGTTGTCCCCGCCAAACACATTGACCGAATGTCAGTCCCCTGTTTTTTTACAAGTCTTTCTGGTGAGGCGCCAAGAAACGTGGATTCACCCATTGTAAAAGCAAAGACATAATGACTTGCTTGATGTTCAACCAATGCTTTCAATATAGCTTCTATATCATAAGGAACTTTACGATCCACGCGCATTGTTCGAGATAAAACAATTTTCTGCATAGTGCCCGATTGAATCATGTCGATCGCTTTTTTAACACTTATCATCCACTCATCAAGGTGTTCCTCAGTCGAAGTCCATTCATCTTCCTCTAAAAGGGACGCTAACTTTCTTTGAGGTCTTTTTAAATGTTGTATTTGTTCATATAATCTCTTATATTCTTCATAAGGCTTTTTATCCTTAGTCATTAAACAATTTATCGTCAATAGACTTTTATTTTCTTTTGTTCTAGTCAGTAAAATTTCAGGAAGAACAAAAGTAGCATCCCCAAACGAATGCCATTTTAGAGATGTTTTTTGATTATCCGGATCAAAAGAGAAACCACCGAATAGCAATGGTCCACCTGACAATCCTTGATCCCATTTTTCGATTATTGCATCATTAAATAGTTTCTTCTTTTGTTCTGCGATAGAAGAAACACGATTTTCTCCTGCTGCTGTTAATCTCAAGACATAACCTAAACCAACGCGTTCGATGCCATCTGGATCTGACCAGAATAAGCGCTGCTCTCTATTCCACTTTTCTCCTATATGAAAGATATCGATGGCATCAAATGAATCAAATTCTCTTGTATAGCTAACAAGAATCGACTTTTTTAATTGCTCTTGCCTTAAGCATCCTTTAGCCAAAAGGTCGAATAATAACGCATCCTTTGTCAACAAACTCAAATCCTTCTTTATTTATTCATGACCGACGTAAGTTAGTGTTTTCGATAACTCAATTTTAGTGCGTGTTCAAAAAGGTGACAAATGAAAAGGGTTACTGGCTAAGTACGCTGGCATCCTGCCAGAACGCCAGTACTAGCCCGTCCTGGGCGTCGGAAGATCAAGGCGGCGCCGTTTTGAGGACTGGAATGTAGTTTTTTTCTACATGAGGACCGGAAAAACAAGCGGGCGCCGAGATTCGCAGCTTATCATTTGGTGACTTTTTGAACAACCTCTTTAAGGTACGTTATCAAAATAAAATCAATTTTTCTAGCACTTAAGCACTTAGAAACTACCCTTTAGATTACACCTGTTTATTTTCAAGTGTCAACGATACTGATTAATAATAAAGTGAAACTTCCATCTGTAGGGTTTTTCGACGCACAGGATGTGCTAGTGCAGGCGTTGCGACAGGACGCCAGGTTTTTAGCCTGCGTCATCCCCCACTGATGGTTAGCTGAACCAATCGGACCTTTACGGGCAGTTGATCCCGCACCTATCTTCTTTGAATACTCAGAATCTTGAGACAGGAGTCTTACTGCCCGTTAAGGCGGGAAAGACAAAAATAATGTCATAATATTTATCGATAATTGTCAAAAAGTTGACACTTACTGTTCATTTTTTTAAACTGAAAGTAAAAGGATTTTATATATCCGATAAGTCTTTACACAGGTACAAAATTGTTTGGAGATATAGTCAGAGTCATATCTCCCGATTAACTTGTCCTTCGAGTGGTTATGAAGAAAATGACTAGAACAATGGCCTAGGTTTTCTAATAATTCATAATCGCTATGTGTAAGTATAGACGACTATTTTTTGGGAGAGAAAACAGATGAGTGATCACTTAAAGAAAAATAAAGGTTTTAAAAAGTGGTGGACCATGTTACGTCCTCATACACTAACTGCGTCCTTCGTACCGGTGACGTTAGGGACAGCGCTAGCCCTTCCTATAGGGAGAGTCCATTTACTGCTCTTTTTGGCTATGTTGGTTGCCTCGATGTTTATACAAATTGCAACGAACTTATTTAATGAATATTTTGATTTTAAACGAGGTCTTGATTCACATGAGTCTGTTGGTATTGGTGGTTCTATCGTTCGTGATGGATTCAAGCCTAAAACCATCCTTCATCTAGCCTATGCTTTCTGTCTCGTTAGTGCTTTTATTGGTATCTATATTTGTATAGCGAGTAACTGGTGGATTGCCGTTATTGGGACTATTTGTATGCTTACAGGCTATTTTTACTCAGCTGGGCCATTCCCAATTGCTTATACACCGTTTGGTGAACTAGCATCTGGTCTATTTATGGGTGTTTTTATTATCCTTATCTCCTTTTTTATTCAAACCAATACCATCACCATTGATAGTATTTTAATTTCTGTTCCAATTGGACTGCTCGTTGGTGGCATAAATATGGCCAACAACATTCGTGATTTAGATCGCGATAAGGAGAAAGGACGATTTACACTACCTATCTTAATTGGTAGAAAAAAAGCCATTATTTTATTGGCTGGTCTCTTCATTATTTCCTATTTGTGGATTATCGGATTGATGCTACTTCACGTCGAATCTGTATGGACATTAGTTGTCTTTGCAAGTTTGCCAAAAGCGTACAAAGCGACAAAACTCTTCCGAGGTAAAACGAAGTCCATTCAGCTCATGCCAGCAATGAAAGCCACGGCACAAATGCAAACAGCTTTTGGATTCTTACTTTCACTAGGCATTGTCTTGGATCATTTTATTTAAACGGTTCGATTTGCTGAGCAATAATATTGTCTTTGTTTTAAAAATAAAATATACTAATAGTAATTTAATAGACGTTCCTTCAGGGCAGGGTGAAATTCCCGACCGGCGGTGAGGAGTATCGTACTCTAAGTCCGCGAGCTTTCGAGCAGATCTGGTTAGATTCCAGAACCGACAGTACAGTCTGGATGGGAGAAGGATGATGCGATGTTTATTTTATTTGAATGCCTTTTATTTTGACGCATTCATTCTATTAAACGTGTCTTAAATCCATAACAAATGCCCAAGATAGCTATCTTGGGCATTTTTGTATAATATTCATTCGCATCATCAGAACCTAACTATCATAATATGGGGTGATCTGATGAAAAATACGTCTTTGAAAAAAATGATTTTTATAGCCTTACTCTCTACCATCGGTTATTTAATTATGACGATCGCTTTTCCGTTACCTTTACTACCTGTTTTTTTAACATTAGATTTTAGTGATATACCCGCTCTTATTGGAACTGTTCTTTTTGGTCCAGGTAGTGGAATTGTCATCGAAGCAATTAAGAATCTGATTCACTATATCATAAATGGGACACCAACCGTTGTTCCCGTTGGTGAATTAGCGAATTTCGTTACGGGATCCATTCTCATCGTTGTATTTAACTTGATATTTAAAAAGAGTAGAACCACTCGCTCCTTAACGATGGGTATGTTATTTGGAACCATTTTAATGACTATTATCATGACTATAGCCAATTATTACGTTATTTTTCCAAGCTATGCTTTATTTCTAGGATTAAGTATCGATAGTGCAGTAGCAATAGCACATTCTGCGAACCATACCATTCATAATTTATTTACATTAGTCATACTTGGTGTCGCTCCATTTAATATCATTAAGGGGATTATACTGACAATCATTATGATTCCGTTATATATTCGATTAAAATCTTACCTAAAAACCTATGCGATAAAGTGAAACTTTAACATTTAGAAGTTCTTTTTCCCAATGATTGGTTAGCCTGAACCAATCGGACTTTTACAGGCAGTTTGGCGCATTAAAAAGACCACTCATAATAGAGTGGTCTTTAAATATATTCGTTTTTAATATACGTACGCCGTACCAACAATAATTAACAAAATGAAGAGTACAACGATTAACGCAAATCCGTTTGCTCCACCTGAATAACCCATATCGTCAATCGCTCCTTTATCAAGATTGTTGAGACCTATAACTCATCTCACACTACATCATATGTTTTATGTATGAAATGTTGTGTACAGTTGCCTAATTATCCTCAAATGATCTTTTTTCTATGTAATAGAAAAGAAAAAAATGGTAATCTAATCTTCCCAAGGTGATTTAAGCGTTAAAACTTCGTGAAATTCTCGTCTTTCACGCCTTCTTAGTTTCCGATGTTCAAATCGTTTTGGCGCCGTTTCATAAAGCCACTTCTCCTCTTCCGACTCTGGAACGACTTGAGGTACTGGTGATGGTTTTCCTTCTTCATCTATTGCAACAAAAGTTAGAAATGAGGTTGTACATAGCTTTTTTTCACCAGAAATGAGATCTTCTCCAGTAACTTTCACAAATACTTCCATTGAAGTTCTCTTTGTATAGGTCACAAAAGCTTCCAAACATACCGCTGATCCCGCATTGATTGGATGAATAAAATCCACAGAGTCCGTTGATGCTGTAACAACAAGCTGTCTCGCATGTCTAGTCGCTGCAACTGCTGCAATATCATCAATATACATCATTAATTTTCCACCAAATAAAGTGCCATGATTGTTTGTATCTGTTGGCAAGACATGTGACGATGTCACAGATCTTGATTGACTTACTTTCTTAACTTCCAATGCCTACACTCCTTGAAATCATTTTCATTAATCCTAGTATACTAGTTTTTTAAAAAACAAATCCATTAAGACAACTTAAAACTTCTATTACTTACCAATATTACAATTAAGAAAAAGTTTGTTATTAAGATGTTATTTCACTAATACATGCTTGTTATCTTGTAACGGTAAAATGAGTCACGTGGCTTACTAATTAATGTCTACTGGCTCATAAAGGAGTTTTCTAATATGAATAGATTTTTTAGATTTATCATGATCGCTTTCGTTATGGTGGGTAGTTTTCTTTATCCACAACTATCGAAAGCAGAAGTCAACGAACACAAATTCATTCAAAAACAGTTTAGTCAAAACATAGATGCGATTCAAAATATTCTTCAAGATGAAGGATATTTAATTTATCCTGACACATTCGGATATGCTGGACCACATACCATCAAATCAATCAAAGCCTTTCAACAAGATCACCATTTGTTTCCCGCTCAAGAGGAAAAAGTTATGGATATGTCATTGAAAAACTATCCTAAAGCGGAAGAAATTTTGGATGAACACCACAAATCTATTATTACCAAAGTGCAAAGAAAACTATCTACTTTAGGTTATTCCAATAAACTTCCAAGCGGTCATTTGGACGAAGAAACAAAAAAGGCGATATCAAGTTTCCAAGCAAAAAACCAACTTCAAGATAATGGAGAAGTTGACTTACTAACCGAGATCACATTGTTCTCACATAAAGCCATACCTAATCATAAAGCCAAACAGTCAAAACATGTTGAAAATAAATCAACTCATCCTGTATCTTCAAAAAAACCGAGCCAGAAGAAACAAACATTGACTGTAAAAAGTACGGGTTATACAGCTAATGACCCTGGTTGCATTGGGATAACAAAAACAGGGTTAAACTTAAAACAAAATCCCAATTCTAAAGTTATTGCTGTGGATCCATCCATCATTCCTTTAGGGACAAAGGTCTACGTTCCTGGTTATGGAACAGCGATTGCAGCAGATACTGGTGGTGGCATCAATGGGCATCATATCGACATTTTCTTTAATGAAAAGTCTGATGCGCTGCACTGGGGTGTCAAAGAAATCACTGTCACAATCCTATAAGTGAGTGTTCAAAAAGGTGACAAACGAAAAGGGTTACTGGCTAAGTACGCTGGCATCCTGCAAGAAACGCCAGTACTTGCCCGTCCTTGGCGCCGAGATTCGCAAGGTATCATTTGGTGACTTTTTGAACAACATCTATAATATATTTAAAGAGGGTGCTATCAAAAGCTAAGCTTTTAATAGCACCCTCTTTATTGTAGGAGGCATGACATGGTGTGTAACAAAAATGAACTAACAGCGAGGAAGAAAAGACTTCCCGTGAACAATCTTCATTCATTGTCCACATTAATACTATATTCATTTCGCTCTGTTTGGTAAAAGACATGCGTGGAGAAATCGAAAAAAAATCTTAATCCTCAAGTCGAAAACGAAGCGTTTGTTTCTCTTGATATCGGTCAATACCTAACTGAATTAACTTCTCAATGAGTTGATCATAAGGTAACCCTGTGTGTTTCCATAATAATGGGAACATACTAAAAGGTGTAAAACCAGGTAACGTATTAACTTCATTCACCATCACTTTATGATCGGATTCTTGGATGAAGACATCGACTCTAGCTAATCCTTTGCAATTTAAAACTTTAAAAACTTTTTTAGCAGTTTTCTTCAGCTCATTGAGAACATCTTCAGGTAAATCAGCTGGAATGATCATACTGCTCTTACCATCTTGATATTTCGATTGATAATCATAGAAAGTCCCCGTTGTCTGAATTTCACCAGGTACCGAAACTTCAAGCTCATCATTGCCAATGACGCCAATCTCAACTTCACGACCCACGATTTTTTCTTCAATAATGACTTTTGTATCATATCTAAAAGCTTCATCGACAGCTTTAACTATGGTACTTTCATCTAGACACTGAGATATACCTACACTTGAACCTAAATTAGCTGGCTTCACAAAATTGGGATAACCAATCTTCTCTTCGATCATTTTAATCATTTCATCTTGGTTCTTAGACCATTCATATTTCGTAACCGACACATAGCGTGGCCCTTGAATATCATGAGCTGCAAAAATGTCTTTCATGATAACTTTATCCATACCAGCAGCTGAACCCATTACGCCTGAACCGACATATGCGATGTTTAATAGCTCAAGCATACCTTGAACCGTTCCATCTTCCCCATTCGTCCCATGAAGCAAAGGGAACACGATGTCAGGCACTTGCAAAGAAGATGGATCAGATGTTGGAGTTAACCAAAGTGCTGGATTGGCATCTACTTGTGGTTCATCCAATAATAATTGATCTTTATAAGCTATTTTTTCAGTAATTTCATGACCTTGTATCCACTTACCGTTATTCGTTATGTGAATGGGAAGAACACGAAATTTATTTAAATCAATCGAATTAATCGCTGAGAATGCCGTCTGGATCGAAATTTCATACTCTGCTGACTTTCCTCCATACAATACAGCGACTGTTTTTTTATTTGCCATGATTTGTCTCTCCCTGTCAATTGATGTTCTATAGATTATTCGTGATATTCGTTCTTGTTGTAGCTTTTTTCTTTTATTTTTTTAAAATTTTAACACCATTATTTTCAGCTAATAGAACTTCATCTGTCATGCCAATGAACAATCCGTTCTCCACAACTCCTGGGATTTGATTAAGACGGAAAGATAATGATTTAGCATCCTCAATCGGTCCAGTTAAGCAGTCAACAATATAATGGCCGCTATCCGTAATGAATAACGTTTCATCTATCATTCTTAATTCTGGAGCCAACCCGATTTCTTCAATTTGTCTCATCGTATGTTGATGGCCAAATGGTAATATTTCAATTGGAAGAGGGAAGGTCCCTAATTTTGAAACAAACTTGCTACTATCAGCAATCCAAATATTACGTTTTGATGCTTTAGCAACAACCTTTTCATACAATAAGGCCCCGCCTCCACCTTTGATACCAGTGAAATTCTTATCAAATTCATCAACACCATCAATTGTAAGATCCACTTGCTTGACTTCATTAAGATCAAACACAGGAATATTTAATGATTGGGCCAGTTTCGTTGTTCTACTGGAAGTCGATACCGTGGTAATATGTAAATTCTCCTCTTGAATTTTCTTTCCAAGACGTTGAACCATATAAGCAATGGTCGTTCCTGTACCTAAGCCGACAATCATACCATCTTCTATAAAATCTGCCGCTCGCTCTCCCACCATCATCTTCTCATATGCTTTGGCGTTCATTGTTGTCTCTCCTTATTAAGTCTTCACACTTTTGTTTCTTCTCTTTTTTATGGTTAGTAAGTTGGTTCCATCTAAAACAAGTCATATTCATGAAACGCTAATTTCTAACTACTTATAGTATATCCATTATTCATTAGAAAAGAGACACGACCCGCATCCATTAAAGTAAAGTGAAACTTTCAACAGCGGGATTGACTACATCCCTACCAATACGTATTCGATTCACCTTAACCTTTAAGGCGGGGTAGTTTTGTTCGTAAAGTTAGATAATACTTCGGATCAATCACATCTCTTAGTTTATCACAATAGATCGAAAAGGAGAGAAAAATTTTTGATGGAATTTAGGTTCGAACGTCCGCTTATTGAACTATTATAATTATCCATACATCCTAAATAGGTCGCTAATATAGGTTATGTTAAAAGGGAAGATTTACGACAAGTTTGAAGCTCATATGGATGCATATGAGCCTCATGAAATGAACGTTTTTACAACTAAAATTACTTAATTTTCGTCTTCATACGTTCTAAATATTCAATTCTTTCGAGCATTGTAGGATGGTCGTAAAGCATAAATTTGACCAAGGCTGGAGGATTTATTTCATCTAATCCTGATACTGCTAATTTTTGAAACGATGTGATACCTGCTTCAGGATCTTTCGTTAACTGAACAGCGTACCTATCTGCTGAGTGCTCGACATGCCTCGATATCGTATTTTCAATCGGTCCACTTACAAACGAAAGAAGAGAAAATAATAAAAGAAGGACAGGAAGTGAGGCTATATCTCCTGGATGATTGATTCCAACTTTATAACCAAAGCGACTTACAACCCACAATAGACCCTTAGCGGCTATATATAAGCCAATAAGGATAAAAATGATCGATCCGACCATCCCCCAAAAGAGATGATGCATCACATAGTGCCCCATTTCATGTGCCATGATAAATAAGACTTCTCGATGATCTAATCGGTGAACGGTTGTATCCCATAAAACAATACGTAAATTTGAACCGATACCATTAACATAAGCATTCATGGCGTTTGTTTTTTTAGACATATCCACTTCATAGACATTGTGGGCTGGTATACCTGCTCGATCAGCTAGCTGAAGTATTTCACTTTTCAATCTACCGTCCTGTAGATTTCCGAAATGATTATACAACGGGTCAATCACAACAGGCTGAATAAACATTAAGAAAATAACAAAAGGTACAGATAATAGCCATACAGGGAGCCACCAACGCTTCGGATTTTTTCGGATAAACCAGTAAACGACCGTCATGGCTACAAACGCTATTAGCCAATTCACCCAAAAAGAGGTTAACTGATCTTTAAACCAGTTTGAAAAGGGTTGAACAGAGATACCAAAATGAATTGATACCATATGTGCCCCTATATCAATAGGAAGAACCATGATCCACCCGATAAGGGATAATGTTAGAAAGTAGATGAGCATTTGAACGACGTATAAACGCGAAACACTTTCCGAACGTTTTTTCAGCCACTTTGAAAGTCCAAATATCAATACAAAAAGATAAATACCCCAATCTAATGGTATAGATATAAAATAAATAAAGTTTTGTATTTGGCTATAAATTTGACTTTGTCGCAATTGATGCTTCGTCATAAATATCGAAGGATCCGCAGCTGTCCCTTTCACAGATACCGGAATGTTATGATTCGACCATAAAAAGAAATAAACAGCCATTAGACCAACATATACTAAGTAAATACCGATGAACCATCCTGCTATTTTTTTCAATGATGTTCCTCCTCTTGCACTTGCCCTTTAATCATTGATCATTCAAGCAATCAACAAACTCGTTTATTTTTTCACCCTTCTCTCTATAGTCTAGTCCACAAAAAGAAAAATTAGAACGAGCTTATTGTCTTTGAGGGCGGGTAGACAAAAACAGACCTTTTCTCTTAACGAATTAGTTTCATCTCATTCCTATTCATTTACGAGTTTGTGTCTATTTTATATTGGCATAGTGGTCACAATCATTGAAAAATGTATCCCGCCTTAACGGGTAGTAAAGACCCCCACCTCAAGATTACTGAGCATTCAAAGAAGATACGTGGGGATCAACTGCCCGTAAAGGTCCGATTGGTTCTGGCTTACCATCAGTGGGGATAATCCCCCACTGATGGAAGTTTCACTTATTAAATCTGATTAGAAAGGGTTTTGACAACGGTGAGATTTGCACTTTTATAAGGGAAATCTTTTTGAGTAATATAGACTCCCTTCATACCAAGGCGAAGAGCGGGAGCAATTTCATTGAAAAAATTATCACCAACTGAGACCACTTCTTCTGGAATGAGATGATATTTTTCTAAAATTTGTTTAAAGTTCGTCGTTGATTTAAACGGTTTTTTGGCAGACGTTAACAAATAGCTAAAGCAGGAAGTCAAACCAAGCGCGGCTAACAAACGCCTGACATCCGCTTCATCACTATTTGTCATTAAAATTAGCGTTTTAGATGCTCTTTTCAAACGCCATAATCCTTCTTTAAGACCCTCTGTAATTGGCAATGTATAATCGCCACTCACCATTGTTTCCTTCACTTGCTGATAAACTCCTCTGACAATTTCAGGTGAGAGTCCATATTGAGCAGCTACGGCTACAGGCGGAGACCACCCATCGCCTATAAAGGTAAATTGGTGAACATTATACTTTATTTTAGAACCATATATATCTAATACTTCTTCCTCTGACAACTGTATACCTGACCAATCCGTCACTTTCTTAATATCAAAAGTAAATGGATCAACCGTCAAAATATTCCTTCTTTTTTTATCCAATACGGTTCCTATTCTCATGGGATGTTTTCCATTTAAGATGTCTTGGACTTCTTGTGCATATTTTTTTTTATCTTTTTCATGAGATAATTTTTCAGACGTTAATTTGATATAGAGTTTAAAATGGTCATCACCTTCATACAATGTTCCGTCTAAATCAAAAATAATGGCTTTTGCTTCATCCAGTACTTTCACTATTAAACCCACCACTTTCTTGCCTAATTTATATCCCTAAATAATATCATTTTAAAATCATGATAGAGTTTTTCGAAAATATAATCCCTTCATTTTTTCTAGCATATGGACTTGTTGTTTTATATTTGCATCAAGATAACCATACCCAAAAGTTAATGGATCAATAATGGGTCTAGGTACGATTCGAACGATCATCTTGCCCTTTGATTCATAGAAAAACAAATTGTAACTCCTATAGCTTTCAATTAAATGATGGAGAATAAAATGGCTCACAGCTTGGCTGTAACTTGCAAGTTGATCAATGTTATTGAATGTAAGTAATGACTCAACCAAAGATAATGGATCACAGTTTTCCCACAAAACCGCTAGCTCATTCGTAGATTCTTCATTAACCGGGGAAATAACAATCAAAAACTCTATTCCCGTGATAACAGGTGTTGACCTCATGTAAAGCTTAACTTGTCCATTTTCATCAATTAAATCAACATTAATCAGGCTAAGATCCACATAATGACGATAATCTGACCCTTCATAGGTTACGAGCTGCATATGTGTATAGGCTGATCGTTGTCCAGCCTGCTGCCCATATGCGTAGGTTAATGCGACAGAATGCTGAGGAAACTTCATGATTTGGTTAATCCAAACTTTACAAGCAAAGCGATACCATTGAATGAGATCATACCGAGAACCTCCAGTTAGATCCACATTCTTTACCCTATTAGTGATAAGCCATGCGCTCTTTATATTTGTTTTTGATTTCATATGAGGAAAGTTAATACAGACCATCTCGCCATCTTGATCAATGACATGCCAAGAACTTTTATGCAATAACATATCATCAACTTCTGATTTGTGCTCAAAAAAGTTATTCATAGAATCACACTCCCTATCCTATTTCTATTAACTATATTCTTCCTAACGATAAACTTGTTAGGAAGATGTGAAATAGAGAAAAAATGTGATGAATCGACGTTGTGTTATAACTCAAACTCTAAGTATTAGAGCATTGATATGAGTTCTTCTTTTGTCACTTTTCCAAAATAATAGTTTGTATCAATTTTATTAAATACCGCTTTAATATCTTCATTTGTATATTTAAGACCTATTAACATCTCTTCAAGCTCTGATATATCTCCTACAGCAAAAAAATCACCGAATATTTTAGCTGATGAAATATACCCATTTTTCACATTGAGCCTGATATCTACCCGTCCCCCAGAAAAGCGTTTTGAATATTTAACATTGAATTCTGGTGACCTCCCGTAAACCCAATCCCAATTACGATATCGTTTATCAGCTAATTCATATATTTTTTCCCATTCTTTTTTTGATAGTTTATATTCCGATATTCCCCCTTCTTCTTCGAAAATTTTGTTTAAAAGGTGTTGCTTAAACTCCTGAATATCCATATCTTTTGACATGAGTTCACGAATATTGATGACTCGGCTTCGAACGGATTTTATTCCTTTTGATTCAAACTTTTCATTATCTGGATTAAGTGCTTTTGCGACATTATCTAGATTCACGTCAAATAATAAAGTCCCATGGCTAAATATGCGTCCTTTTGTCGCGAATTGAGCATTTCCTGATATTTTCTTACCACCAACTACCAAATCATTTCTTCCTTGAAATGAAGCATTGACACCAAATTGGTGGAGTGCTCTAACGATCGGATCTGTGAATTTGCGATAGTTGGAAAAACTATTGCCATCGTCCTTTGTTATAAAACTGAAGCTTAAATTACCTTCATCATTATAAACGGCTCCGCCTCCTGAAAGACGTCTGATGACATTGACATGATTCTCATTCACATAATTCATATTTATTTCTTCTACGGTATTTTGATTTTTTCCGACAATAACCGTAGGCTTCATTCGATAGAAGAGAAAATAGGTTTCATTGGGATCTAATTCTGTTAATGCGAATTCTTCAATTGCAAAACTCACAGCGATATCTAGATTGTCTTTATTATCAATATATTTCATTGTTCTTCACCTCTAATGGTAAAAATACTTTTCTTCTATAACATCTACATTTAACTTAGCCATTGAGATCAAATATTTGGTCACTTTGCGTTCATTGAACACCTTAGAGAAGAGTTCCGGTTAACGAAAGCCATACGTCTTTTCAAAAGACCCATTACTATCATAAAACGCTTTGATGACGAAGTCTATTTTTCTTATCTTGAGCTCGTTACATAAGCACCTAAAGTAAACTTACCGATTCCGGGGCCTATGACAGAGGTCTAGTTGCATTTCTTAAAAGTGTAAATAAAGAGTGTATGCTCGGGACTATGCCCCAAACATACACTCTTTTAACTACATTATTTTTAATTTGCGACGTCGCGTTTTTCAAATGTAAAAAATGATATACCCATGAAAATAATAAAGTAAACAAGTAAAACGGTTATTGAGAAGCCAAGTGTCATCCCTTTTATTGATGGTGAGCCCTCAATATATTGCATGAGATCCGTATTAACAAAGAAGAGATACTTCACATAGGATTTGCCAAACATGGCAAGAATACTACCGATTATTGAGCCTGCAAATTCAATAAAGATGCTTAACGCAATAGCAAGTGCGTTGTTTTTGAATAATGTGGAGAGCATAAATGCAAAGGCGGCAATCATGATCATTCCAATATAGTGAGATAATCCAAATAAGAAAAAGTGTGTAAAAATAGACGTTTGATGAACAATGCCATTTCTTTCATAAACATATTGAAAGCTTGTATCCTTAAATCCAAAAACAATGGCACCAACAATAAAGGCTAAAATACCTAAGAACACAAGAAGTAGAAGGGCATTAAACAGAACAGATAGGTATTTTGCTAGAAGGACCTTCCATCGTTGCACGGGTCGCATTAAAACTAATTTCATAGTCCCCCATGCATATTCCTGTGAAACAATACTTGCCGCAATAATGATAATAAAAAGGGTAATTAAACCGGATGAACCAATGGCACTATCCACAAAACCTAGTGCTGTATCATCAAAGAGGGGAGCAATATTATGATCTAATCGATACTGATCAACTTTCATTTGTCCCGCAATTTGATCCTTGGCAGCCTTAGGGATCCCTTTTTGATTCATTATTTTTTGGTTTTCCTTAATTTCCTGCTCAGTTGTTTGCTTCCAATTGTCTGGATGCGAATCACTTGTTTTTAGAGTAATCACAAGTGTGAGAATAACGGAAGCAACAATAAGGGCTAACATAATCCAAAGCATTTTTCGTTTATATAATTTCATATTCTCGTTTTGAATGAGTCGTAATAATTGCATCTTAGTCACGTCCCCCTTTCGTTTTAGCTAAGAAGCGATCTTCTAGTGAAACGCGGACTTTTTCGATTGTATACACCTTGACCCCTTCATTAACTAACAATCGGTGAAGATCAGGAAGATGAGCATACGATGTTTGAATTAAAAGATGACCCTCTTCACTTCGTACTATAACGTCTTGTTTGTTTAAGATATCGACTGCTTTATTTTGTGGTTCACAAGTCAAGGCTACAGTCATTGATTTCTCAATGGCGTCCTCACTTGGGTGCAGTTCCTCGGTATCCGTTATTTGTCCTTTCTGTATGATAACAATGCGATCGCAAAGAAGTTCCATTTCAGAAAGTAAATGACTGGATACAAAAACGGCGATACCCGTTTCACGGGCGAGTTTTTTTAAATACTCACGAATTTCCCTGATACCTTCAGGATCTAAACCATTGGTCGGCTCATCTAATATGAGTAATTTAGGATGATCTAATAATGCTTGAGCGATCCCAAGACGTTGTTTCATCCCTAGTGAGTATGTACGCACTTTATTTTTAATGGCCTTTTCTAAACCGACTAATTTAACGACTTCTTTAATCCGTTCTTCATTGACTGGTCCATTCATTCGTTGAAAATGCACTAAGTTATCATATCCACTTAAAAACTTGTACATTTCTGGATTTTCAATAATCCCGCCAACGTGTTTTAAAGCTTGTTCCTTATTCTTTTTCACACTAAAACCGTTAATTTCAACATCCCCAGAAGATATTTTCATTAATCCAACCATCATACGCATGGTTGTTGTTTTACCAGCACCATTTGGCCCCAGAAAACCTAGAATCTCACCTTGGTTAATATCGAAATCTAAAGATTTAACGAGTTCTTTATTTCCGATTTTCTTGGACAATTGGCGAATTTTCGCTACTGCAACGGTCATTTTTTCACCTCTAAACTAGTTTACATGTCTTTTCATCATTTTTTACGTTTGTTAACAGGTAAAAGTTTCATATTTTACCTACACATGATGAATCTTTTACCAGTATAACCCACAAACGATGAAATTTCATTTCATTGAAGAAATATAGTCACATTATGACGTTTTTGCATCTCGTAACTAACGTACCTACTTTCTCATACAAAAGGAGAATCAACGCTCTTTTCTTTATCTGACACGACATGTTGAGATTTAAGAATATAGACTAATTGGGTTAAAACGAACATGATCGCTAAAATAATGATTAAAACAAGGACGTTATTGATTAATAAATGATATTGTCCTGCAATGATATTTTTAAAACCGCTAATCGTATAGGTCATCGGTAGCCAATGGGGTAATAGTTGAAGCGGTGTCGGCAGTAGTTCGGTTGCATATGTTCCGCCACTTGTTGTCAACTGTAAAATTAAAAGCACTATCGCAATGAATCTGCCGTAATTACCTAAACCAAAGGTTAAAAATTGAATAATTGTAACGAAAGTTAAACTTGTTAGAATACTAAACCCTATAAAATATAACGTATGATCAACTGGTAAACCTAATCCGTATAAGATGATGGCATCTGCTATACACGCTTGAAAAATGCCTAACAGACCCATCATGATGAATTGACTCAATCCGAAACTTAATCCAGAATAAACCCCCGTAGGTCTTTTCATTAAGTCATAGACAACTGTTATAATTAATCCTCCAACAAATAAACCTAAAGACAAGAAATAGGGGGCAAATCCAATGCCATAGTTAGTTACTTTTGCATGAGTTCCATTCGTTAATTCAACAGGTTTTGAAAATAAGTTGGCATGTTGTTCATCTGTAGGTGTACTTGCCAATTGATCATGGGCTTTTCCTAGATGGTCAGTTAAAGATTGACTGCCGTCCGAAAGTCTTTTTGTTCCATCTGCGAGAGGTGCAGTTGATTGATTGACTTTTTCAAGACCGCTGGACAATTGCGTTATACCTTGTTTAAGTTCGTTCAAATGATGATTCATCGTCCCGCTGCCTTCGGTTAACTCATTTTGTCCATCCTTTAATTTTTGCAAACTTGAGATAAGCGTATCCCAATTTTTATTAAGTTGATCATTTCCATCAGCAATTTGATTTGCACCTTTAGAAAGTTGATTCGTTATAGTAGGCAGACGATTTAAATTTTCTTGAATCTGTTGCATACTGCTAATAATATGACGATACTCCTTCTGAGCCCCATTGTTAGATGAATCAAACTGATTTAATCCTTGTGTTAAATCAGTTAACTCATGACTTAACTGCGCTACAACTTGTTTTAGGCTATTCGCTTGATCAAGCTGTGATTGGATTTCACTCATCGCCTCTTTTATGCTCTGATCCTTAAGAGTTTCTTCTTTTAATTGTTGATACTCAGGATCTTCTTTTAAAGTAGGATCCTTTGATTCAATATACTTAAATAACGCCTGATTGCTCTCAGACGCCTTCTGACTAGAGGTTTGAAGAAAGGTTAGTATTTTTGAATCACTCTTAGTCATCTGATCTAGTAGACTAGAAACTTGAGGTAGCGTTGGTTCGAGCTGCCCTGCGGTTTCGCTGAATTGGTTTAGACCCTGTGATCCATTATTTAGTTTGAATAGAAATGGTTCAATCGAATTTTGGAGAAGGGAAGCACCTTTTGTTAATTGCTCATTAACCTCTTTAAGGTTTGATGCTTGTGTATTTAACGTCGCCATTTCAGCTGCGAGATGATTAGAACCTTCCGAAAGATCACGAATATCTTTTGCTTTAGATGATGCTTGGCTTAGTAGCTGCTCTGTTCCCTTTTTTTCTTGAAGAAGACCTTTATATAAGTTTGATCCACCTTGATTTAAAGAAGAGGAGCCTTCCTTGAGCATCAGAGTTGCTCCTTCAATTTTAGTAAGGTTTTTGGTTAGATCTGTTATAGCGTGGTACACCTTTTTATCGCCTTCAGATAAAGTTAAAGCATTGTTATGTGCATTTAGTAGCCCGTTTTTCATTTGGCCAAGTTGACCATAGAGTGATTTGATATACATTTTGGTGATGGTATTGGAGATTTTCAGTCTGATTTCTTTCATACCTGACTGCCCCATTTTGGCTGCGATATAATTAAAATCCTGATTGACGTTATAATTAATGTGTGCCTTTTCTACCCTATTTTTTTGGAATGATAACGCATTCTCTGAAAAGTCATGAGGAATCTGCACGATCATAAAATATTTATTTTTGTTAAATCCATCGGTTGCTTTCTTTTCGTCAACAAACCTCCAACCAAAATCATTATTTTTCTTTAATATATTGACTAAGTCATCACCAACATGAATAGTCTCTCCTGAAATTTTAGAACCATGATCCTGATTAACTACAGCAACTGGTAGGTTTTCCGTTCGACCGTAGGGATTCCAAAAAGCATAAAGAAACATACCAGAATACAAGATTGGTATTAAAGTCACTCCTATTATCTGGACGAGCACTTTTTTATTTTTCCAAATTGCCGTTAGTTCCCCATAAAACAGTCGAAATGGATTCATTATTGTTCTCCTTTTATTTGTATCTTGTATAATATTAATATTTAATATTTGAATTTTCTTACAAAAGTTGTTCAAAAAGTCACCAATTAATAAGCTACGAGTCTCGGTGCCCACTTGTTTTTCCGTTCCCATGTTGTGGATACAAGAGGATCTCATCCTATGCTGGCGTCTGAAGCTACCACATCATGTGTACTGCCGGTCCAAAGAAAACTGGTGCCGCCCCTAGCCTCCGACGCCCAGGACGAGTTAGTTACTGGCGTTCTGGCAGGACGCCAGCGTACTTAACCTGTAACCCTTCTAATTTGTCACCTTTTTGAACACGCACTTAAAGAAAAAAACTTATGTATTTTGTTACTTTATCACATGAAAAAACGATTGACAATAGTGGAAATTAATCCAGCTACTGTCAATCGTTAAAAAAATTTATATAGGAATCAAACGTGATTCATCACACCATGTATGAGTTTATCACGCATTAACGCCCCACCTCAAGGTAATGAATGTAAACTAGCATTCTTATGTGGGGGATGAAGAAAACCCCCACTCAATGAAGTTTCAATTGATTGAAAAGTTGTTTTGCTGCATCATTTCCTTGACGTATACAATCCGGCAATCCAACGCCATCATAGGATGCTCCAGCAAGATACACACGGGGATAGTCATGCCTTAAAGTTTCTTCTATTTTTTTTAGAAGTTGTGTATGACCAACAACGTACTGAGGCATAGATTCACGTAGTCGTGTGACAACTGAAAATTCAGGCTGACCATCAATATCAACGACATCTTTCAGATTATTAAGCGATTTTAGAATGATGGTTTCATCTGTCTCATCGAGAATCTCTTCATCACCTGCTTTTCCCACATAACACCGGAGAAGAACTTTACCTGATGGCGTTGTGTGAGGCCACTTAAGATGTGTATACGTGGCTGCTGTAATTGTGGATGGTTCTTTATTAGATGCAACAAAGCCTGTTCCTTCTTTTTGTATCGTCACTTGGGAGGCATCGAAGGCCATTGCGACCGTCCCAACACTTGTACATGGTTCAGCACTCAGTTGTTTAAGATAAGGGCAGTCTGACATGAGTTCTTGAGTCTTTTCATGTGGAATTGTAAAAATAACACCGTCAACCACCAATGCTTCACCATTTTTAAAACTCATTTTATATCGTCCATTCATCTTTTCTATTTTTGTAACACATGTGTTTTTTAACATAGGAAAACGAATGGTTTCTACCAGTCGATCGACAAGACTACTTAAGCCCTTCTTCAATGTCGCAAACTGACTTGTTTTCTTTTTCGGTAAAGCTTGCTTTGCTCCTAAGATAAGACTTCCCGCTCTATTCTCCAATCCAATAAATTGCGGCAGCGTTGCTCGTAAACTTAGTTTATAAAGGTCTCCAGCATATATTCCTGAAAGAAGTGGATTAATTATATCATCGACCATTTCTTGTCCTAATCTTCCAGCAAAAAAATCGCCGACTGACATATCGTCAAATGGAGGATATGGTGGAATGAAAAGATCATTTAATGCCCGTGCTTTTCCATCTTCAGAAAGCAATGTTGAATCAAGGAGAGGCTTAAGTAAGCTAGGTACTCCCATAAAAGAAGACTCTGGAATCGAATGTAGCTTCCGATTTTTTAATATATAAGCTTTTCCCATATTATTAGAGACCAATTGATCCGATAAGCCTAATTCTTCTACTAGTTCCAATGCTTCTTTTTTACGTTTTAAAAATGAGTCAGGGCCTCTTTCAATCGTAAAACCCTCTCTTCTTATGGTTTCAATTTTTCCGCCAAAGCGATCTGAGGATTCAATAATCGTTACATTGAACGTTTCTTTTGTCTCTTCCATCATTTTTTGTAATCGAAAAGCTGCTGATAAACCTGTTATTCCTCCGCCTATAATAGCCACGTGTTTCCGTTCAACCAATGACACCGTCTCCCTAGTTTAACTTTCTTAATACAACATCTGCTAGTGCATCAATGAATTCTTGATGACTATTTGGCATCTCAGGACGATGATAGCTCACCCCAAGATCTTCCGTAACCACCCTACATTCATAGTCATTGTCGTACAACACTTCAAGATGTTCTGCAATAAATCCAATAGGGCAATAGATAAAGTGTTGATAGTGGTGGTCGTCATAAAGTTTTCTCGTTAAATCTTGAACATCAGGACCAATCCACGGATCTGGTGTATTCCCAGCACTTTGCCAACCAATGGCTGTATGCTTGAGATTCGCTTTTTCCGATATTAACTCCGCCGTTTCTTTTAATTGATCCGGATAAGGATCGTTATTTTTTAATATTTTTTCTGGTAAGCTATGGGCTGAGAAAATAACGACCGTCTGATCATGTTCTGCTTTAGGTATGGTACCAATTGTCTTGTTAATTTGATCGACCCAATATTGAATAAACTTCGGCTCTTTATACCAGCTTTCAATTGGATGGATGGTCAAATCCCCAAGTTTCTCGGCTTGATTACCCGCTCTTTCATTATATGATTTCACGCTAAATGAGGAATAATGAGGCGCGAGGACAAGGCTGACTGCTTCTTTTATCCCATCATCGTGCATTTTATTAACGGCATCTTCTATAAAAGGGTGAATATGTTTAAGACCTAGATAAGAAACAAACTCAACCGAATCTTGCCTATTATTTAAAGTCATCTCTAATTTATTTACTTGCTGTGTCGTTATTTTACCAAGAGGAGATACACCGCCGATCGCTTGATATCGACTCTTTAAATCATCCAGCAATTCTTGACTTGGTTTTCTTCCATGTCGAATATGGGTGTAATAAGGTTCAATGTCGTTAGGTTCATATGGCGTGCCATAAGCCATCACCAGTAAACCTATTTTTTTCTTGTTTGGGTGAGTCATTTTACAAGGTCCTTTCTTGAATATTCATGAATATAATGAGTTAGGTTTTTTAGTGTTTCTACCTTTACATCTGGGAATATTCCATGTCCTAAATTAAAAATAAAACCTGGTTTGTCCATCCCTTGATCTAGTATGGATTTCGTTCGTTTTTCGATTAAATCAAAAGGAGCAAGAAGTAACGATGGGTCCAAATTCCCTTGTAAAGCTTTATTAATATGACGATTTCGGACTTCTTCAATCGTCGTTCGCCAATCAAGGGACAGCACATCTACCGGGAGCTCATTCCATTCCTTTAACAGATGCGTTGCACCACTGGCAAAATAGATCGTTGGTACCCCTGTCTTTTTAATTTCAGAAAAAATGTAATGCATAAATGGTGCTATATATTCATGATAATCTTCTGTATTTAATGCACCAACCCAAGTATCAAATATTTGGACAACCTCTGCACCTGCTTCAATTTGTGCCATCAAATAGCTAATTGTCAGATCAGATAAACGTTCCATGAGGTTTTGCCAAAGTTGTGGCTTTGAATACATAAACCCCTTTGTTATATGGTACCCTTTGGATGGTCCACCCTCTATTAGATAACTTGCAAGCGTAAACGGAGCTCCCCCAAAACCAATGAGCGGAACATCTAATTGATCTCTAAGAATTTTTATCGTTTCTTGGATAAATGGAATATCATTCCCGGGATTAAGCAATCGGATACTCGTAACATCCTTCTCTGAGCGGATCGGATTTTCAATAACTGGTCCTATGCCTTCTACAATATTGACGTTTATTCCAATAGATTTTAATGGCGTCATAATATCGGCAAATAAAATAGCAGCATCAACTCCGAGTTGCTTTACTGGCAACTGGGTTACCTCAGCACATATCTCCGGATTATGGCTAATGTCAAAAAAAGAATAATTTTGCCTAATCGCTCGGTACTCGGGTTGATAGCGTCCAGCTTGCCTCATATACCATACAGGAACATAAGGCACCGGTTCCTTTCGGCAAGCTTTAAGTAGTACGTCATTTTTTTTCACTTTAAGCAAATCTATGTCATCCTTTCCACTTCACTATCAGACCTAAAATAATTGAGGTACTGGATCTAAGGTTTCACTTATTCAGACTAAAGCCTTTAAAAAAAGTTTTTAAAAATGAATAAACCACCTTTATGACCACCTATCCTCATCTTCCCATTCTCATCGTTCTTCTGTAAACTTAAATGCTCCCGTTTCGACAATTTGCCTTTAATTGTTCACGTTTTTGACACAATTTAAAACCCAGGAAACCAATTTACTTCAACCTTTTTGGAAGTTTCCCCCTTTTTCAAGGTTTGACTGTTATAAGGTGTGACAAAATAAGTGGCTGAGGATAATGGGTTCGCATAATTAACAACAAAACTGTTCTTCCCTTTTACTTCACCAACAAATTCTACCCTATTTTCATTTTCTTTGTAAATCCGATAGATGATCCGTTTGTCTTGAATTTTGTCCCACGAAATTTTTACAGCTGGTAAACCAAAGTGCCCAACGGTCCCTTTTGCCGTGATATTCTTTATTGGCGCTAGACGGATTGGTGGTTCCAAATCTTTGATGCCCTTAGGTTTAACAAAATGATTTCCAGTTTCACTTGGAACGTTATTGATAATATTTTTAAATAAGGTCGTCGCATCCTCACTTCCACCCGTGACATATTGCTCTTTTGTTGTTTTATCGTAACCAATCCAGACCGCTCCCGTTGATTTTGGAGTAAATCCAACAAACCATGCATCTCGCAGTCCATTGTCAACCCCTTCATACGCCGTAGAACCTGTTTTTCCGGCTAATTCCGTATTAACTGATCCTGCACTCCCAGTGCCATTCTGTACAACCGAGATAAGCATTTTTGTCATATACCAAGCCGTCTGCTTAGAAAAGACTTGCCTGGTTTTTGGTTTCATAGATCCAACTAAATTCCCCTTATGGTCGACTATTTCTTGGATAAAATAAGGTTCTACTTCTTTTCCTCCATTCGAAAACGCAGTATAGGCTGTCGCCATTTGAAACGGGGTTACACCTTCTTTTAGACCACCGAGTGCCATGGATAAACCTTTGTCTGGAATATTAAAACCTAATTTAGAAAGATATTGTTTGCTTTTTGGAATTCCAATTTCATTTAATAACCAAACAGCCGGAACGTTTTCAGAGACCGTTAACGCATCATACATCGTGATTTCACCAGGATATTTATGGTTATAGTTTTCAGGTGCATAGTTATCAAACTTTTTAAAGGTCATCTGTTTATCAACTAACATGGAGTAGGGATGAAACTTTTTAGTTTCTAGAGCAGGCCCGTATACCGCCAATGGTTTAAATGCAGATCCTGGCTGTCTTTTGACATTCACGCGGTTAAAACTTTTTTTAACGTATGAACGTCCCCCTTGAACAGCTTCCACACCGCCTGTTTTATTATCGATTAAAACAAAAGCACCATTAGGTTTTTCTTTAGTGTTTGAACCTTTAAAATATTGATTTTTCTTAAATTCTTGATAGGAAGCTGCTTGAATTTTAATGTTGATTGGGACAATAATTTTATATCCACCGCGCAAAACTTCATCTGCACTAAGATGATATTTTCTAGCTGCCTCATCTAATACCATATCCACATATGTATCATACTCAGGATCTTTATTTAACTGATGGACATCGAGACCTAAGGTTTTTCCCTTTAAATGCACTTCTTCCTCTGCCGTAATATATCCCTGATTCTCCATTAATCCCAAGACAATATTCCGCCTACTCAACGCTTGATGAGGATGCAGTATAGGCGAATAGGTTGTTGGAGCTTTTGGTATAGCTGCAAGCATAGCCCCCTCTTCAACCGTTAATTGGCTAACATCTTTGTTAAAGAAAAATTTGGATGCAGATTGAATACCATAAACGCCGTGACCAAAATAAATTTGATTCAAATACATTCCAAGAATCTGTTTCTTACTATATTTTCTCTCTAAATTTGTTGCAATGGCCGCTTCCTTAATTTTTCTAAACCATGACTTTTGATTCGTTAAAAAGACATTTTTACTAAGCTGCTGAGTAATGGTACTACCACCTTCTGCTTTGCTGCCCGTAAAAATATCACGAGTCAAAGCCCTTGCTGTTCCACGAAAATCGATGCCAGAATGTTGATAAAAACGCGAGTCCTCTGTAGCAATGAAAGCTTCCTGAACAAATTTAGGTATTTTATTAATCGATACCGTTTCTCGATTCTCTAAATATAATTTAGAAATCTCATGACCTTGCTGATCTTCTATCCTGGTTGTTGCGTCCAAAACAAGATTATCTTTATTAGTATAATGATTGCCAATTAATATTAAAATGAGGTACCCACATAACCCAAGAATGATCATTCCCAACAAAATATAGGCACCTATAAATAGTTTCTTTGTCATACGGTTCACTCCTTTCTGTCGATTGACAATTTTGAGGCAGGAGAGGATCATGACTTTCCATTCAATTAGAGTGTATATATATTTAATATTCTACAAAAGAAGCAAAAACATGTTATAGAAATGAAGAATCTTCTACACAGATAAACATCCTCTTCAATGTATACTTCTTGTCAATTTGGTTATAGTAATAACTGTCGATGGGATATAGCCAAGTGGTAAGGCAACGGGCTTTGACTCCGTAATTCGTAGGTTCGAATCCTGCTATCCCAGTTAAATATAGCAAAAGTCATAAGAATTATATACAAATAACAAATTTTTTTGATAAAGAAAACTTGCCGATTGGCCAGCCTGTAAGGCGCAGACAGAGGCCAAAGCCATCTTAAAATGCAAGTAAAAGAGGATGGATAATTAGCCTATCCTCTTTTTCTTAGCAAAAATTTATCATCTCAATGTTCATAAGTTACTATTCGTAAAAAAACCTTATTTCGAGTGATATCACTCAAAATAAGGTTTTAAATTTTATCCCCACTTAACGGGCGGTAAGACCCCCGCTTATGGAAGTTTCACTTTGCGATTTAATTAAAATTAAGCAGATTTCGCTTGATCGTTTAACGTACTGTTTTTTCTTCCATATAGGAAATAGATGACGAGTCCAATAGCAAGCCAAACAACAAAACGAATTATTGTGATTGGATTTAAAGAAATTAATAAGTAGCCACATGAAATAATAGCAAGAATCGGAATAACTGGTACAAATGGTGTTTTAAATGGTCGATGGATTTCTGGACGTTTATGTCTCAAGACCATAACACCTACTGCAACAATGATAAACGCAGATAATGTACCAATATTAGCAAGTTCCGCCACGACAGAAATTGGCGTGAAACCAGCACAAATAGCTGTAACAATACCTACAAGTAATGTTGAAGATACAGGTACCTTTCGTTGTTCACTCACTTTACCAAAGAATTTAGGAAGTAAACCGTCACGTGACATCGCAAAAAAGATTCTTGTTTGTCCGAACATCATGACGAGCAATACAGATGTAATCCCACAAATAGCACCCACTGCAATAATAGCTGAACCCCAATTGATTCCGATTTGTTGAAGAGCATAAGCAACTGGTGCAGATGTATGAGCATAAGCCGTGTATTTGACCACTCCGGTTAAGATACCAGAAACGACAATATACAGCACAGTACAAATTAAAAGTGAATAAATAATCCCTTTTGGTAAATCCTTTTGAGGATTTTTAACTTCTTCAGCGGCTGTGGAAACAGCATCAAACCCTAAATAAGCAAAGAAGATCGTTGCAGCACCTGCAGCCACACCGCTAAATCCAAATGGCATAAATGGATGCCAATTGACCGGTTTAACATGCCACACTGCTAACACAATAAATAACAGAATAACCGCTACTTTAATAACAACGATAATTCCATTTAATCGAGAAGTTTCTTTAACCCCAGTTAGTAAAAGCCATGTAATTAAGCCAATGATAATGATGGCAGGCAAATTAATGAATCCACCGTCACTAGGTGCAACGGTTAAAGACTTGGGTAAGGTTATTCCCATACTATCTAATAAACTGACTGCGTAGCCTGACCAACCAATGGCAACGGCTGATATCGCAACAGCATATTCTAAGACGAGATCCCATCCAATGATCCAAGCCCAAAATTCGCCAAGCGATGCATAACCATAAGTATAAGCACTCCCAGCTACCGGAACCAATGCGGCAAATTCTGCATAACATAAAGCAGCAAAGATACAGGCCAAACCAGAAAGAATAAAGGATAAAATTAGTGCAGGTCCTGAAAATTTAGCTGCTGCTACACCGGTAAGTACGAATATACCTGTTCCAATAACTGCACCAATACCGAGTAATGTAAGGTCAAATGCGCCTAAAGCCTTTTTTAGACCTTGCTTCCCTTCGGTTTCTGCAATCAGTGTTTTGATCGGTTTTGTCTTAAAAATACCACTCATGATCCAATCCCCCAGGTGATTAAATATTTTTAATATTATACAACATAAACAATTATACATTTTTTCAGAATCTAATTCAAGAATAAATCGACAAAAAGCATCAAATTGTACCAAACTAATAATAATTCGATTATAAGATGTTTTATCCGCCTTCAAACTGAAAGAATAAAATTGAGTTTTTTATCAACTTAGTCATTTCTGTAATGATATGACAATTAGTGTAATGTTGCTTAAAATAGAAATATCCCTTCAAACGAAATGAAGGGATATAGATGTTTTTATTAAAAAAATATATTTTATTACCCGGTTGAGGTAAATTTTTGTTTGTCATGTTCCTTATTCTTATTCTCTAAATTTAAGGAAACTCAATTTACTTACCAGCATGGTTCAATTGTCTCGTTGAATTTTTACGTAATCCAGTTAATATAACCCCAACGATGAGTAGACCAATTAAAATCCATTTAATGATCTGAAGATCCTCAAACACATTAACTAAGACAGGCTCAGTCATGATCATTTTTCCTGCTGTTAAAGCTAAAACGGCTGATCCGACATACGTAATCCAAGTATACCTATCAACCAATTTTAAGAATAACGTACTTCCCCACATGATGAGTGGAATGCTTACCAATAATCCCAACATAATAAGTAGATAGCTCCCATGCGAAGCGCCAGCCACAGCAAGAACATTATCTAAACCCATTAGCGCATCTGCAATAATGATCGTTCGAATGGCTCCCATCAAAGTGTTAGCCTCTTTTATTTCTTTATGGTCACTGTGGTCTACAAGCAATTTATAAGCGATCCAAACAAGTAAAATACCACCTATGAGATGTAGACCTGGTACTTTCAACAACCAAACGACAACAAGTGTTGCAATGGCACGTATCAAAACCGCTCCAACGGTACCGTAAATAATAGCCTTTTTTTGTTGATTTTTAGGAAGTTTTCGAGCTGCTAATGCAATGACAATCGCATTATCCCCAGCCAAGATCAAATCAATCCCAATAATTAGTAGAAGTGACGTTAAAAATGTTAAGGATAAAATGTCCAACGTTCCTCTCTCCTTTTTAATTTTAAATTAAAAAACAGCCCCTCCCACTCTTGATGGAAAAGGCTGTTAAAAAAAGAGTATACCTTTACCTTCATAGACGTGAGAGGTAAAGGTCTTGCTAACAACGGAACGTTGCCAACAAAGGCCGGGGACGAATCCCGTAATGACGACACTTTGCTGTACAGCTACTCCCCTTTAAGGACTATTTTATTACTTTAATCATATGTGAATGTTTCAAAATTGTCAATAAGATTTAAGATTATTTTTTAATTAATTTGAAGTAGAAAGTAGGTAATTGTGAGTTATATTGAAAATTTATGGAATTATTCACTGCTAAATCAATTGAAAATTGTCATAATTTTTCAACGCATTTTTCTTGGGTCTAAACAAATTAAATAACGTTTTGTCGATTATTTTTTCTTGTAATCAACTTTTAGATGGGGGTCATTCACGCTAAACAGGACTTTTGCATATTTTATAGGCAAATGACTAATAGGAGAGATCTTCTATGTATATTGCATTAACATCACTTCATTGGGTGTATTTACTATTTATCATCTTAATTATTGGCGTCATGGTTCTAAGACGCGACACAACACTTGTTTGTATTATCGGGATTTTTCTACTTGGTTTAATAGCTACATCCTCTTTGACAACCGCCTTAACCGGTGTTTTTTCAAGTCTCATCTATGCTATAACGCAATTATTAGGAACCATTCTTGTTATTTCTATCATTGTTTCTTTGAGTCATATTATGACCCATACTGGAATCAATGAAGTCATGATTTCTCCATTTACCAAGTTTATTAGAACGCCGAACCTTGCATTTTGGATTATTGGTTTACTTATGATGGTAGTCTCTTTCTTCTTTTGGCCATCTCCAGCCATAGCCTTGTTAGGCGTCGTGCTTTTGCCTGTTGCCCTTCGAGTAGGTCTTCCAGCACTGGGGGCTGCGATAGCGATGAACTTATTTGGTCATGGCATAGCCCTTTCAGGTGATTATGTTATTCAAGGAGCACCAAAACTTACGGCGGATGCCGCTGGGATTCCTGTAGATCAAGTTATTCAAGCAAGCATCCCACTGGTCATTATTATGGGCTTAGTCACAACAGTCACCGCTTTTATCTTTCTGAAACGAGATATGAAAAAAGGTGTCTTGACAGTTAAATCATCTGATTTACAGCATTTTGATGAACAAATAAATAAAAGAAAGACTCCGTTATCTAAAGGATTAAAACTTTTCTATGCTATTTTAATTCCCATTTTGCTCATTCTTGATGTCGTTGGAATGATTATTTTTCACCTGCAAGGCGGAGATGCGACGGCTCTCATCGGTGGAACTATAATTTTTATCCTTATGGCCATATCTTTAACGGCATATAAAAACAAGGGATTAGAAAAGATTACGGATTATCTAATTGAAGGTTTTCAATTTGGATTTAAAGTATTTGGTCCTGTCATACCGATTGCTGCTTTCTTTTACATGGGTGATGCTGGTTTTATTGATGTCTTTGGTAAAACCCTGCCAGCACACTCACAAGGGATCGTGAATGATCTAGGTAATGCCCTAGCACATGTTGTTCCTATTAATAATGAAGTTGCGACAGCAACATTAACGGTTGTTGGTGTCATTACTGGTTTAGATGGATCAGGTTTTTCTGGTATTTCCTTAGCTGGATCAATCGCTCACCTATTTTCTGCCGCTCTAGGGCAAGGTATTGCAACATTGACTGCGCTCGGACAAATTGCAGCTATATGGGTAGGTGGAGGAACCATTATTCCTTGGGCACTCATTCCTGCAGCTGCGATCTGTAATGTTGATGCTTTCGAACTTGCAAGACGTAACCTCATACCCGTTATTTTTGGCTTAATCGTAACCACCATATTTGCCATGTTTTTAGTCTAACTAATCAGATCCTAAGATTAGAGTATCATTCATTTCTAGTATTCAATATTATTAAGTGCATCCTTCCTTCCGTTTATATTATCTAAGTTAGGGTATCTAGATTAATATGAAAGATAAAAGAAAGGATGACGAAAATGAAACCAGAAATGAAAGAACTTATTGATGGATTAAATGAAGACTTGGCGGCAGAGTATGGTGCTGTTATCCAATATACGTATTATGCATCAACAGTGACAGGCGTTTACTATCAGGTCTTTAAGCCATTCTTTGAAGAAGAAATTCCTGATGAACAAGGGCATGCCCTCTATTTATCCGAAAAAATATCAACATATGGTGGAACCCCTACGACAACTCCAGCTCCAGTCAAGCAAGTGACCGATGTTAAAGATATGTTAACTGAAGCTAGTAAAGCTGAATTTGATACCATTAAACGATATGAAAAACGAATCGAAAAAGCGAGAGAACTTGGATTGACTGAACTTGCTGTGACGTTAGAAGATATGATCACTGATGAAACCCAACATTACGAAAAAATGGAACGGATGTTGAAAGATCCTCGTTTATCGTAATACATGCTGTTTAACACAACCGTTTCATTTCACCCATTTTTATAAAGAGAAAGGATTGCCTAGTCGCAATCCTTTTTCTTTATTATCTATTTTTATTTATCCCATCTTAACGGGCAGTAAAGATCCCCACCATAAGATTCTGAGTTTCAAAGAAGATAAGCGGGGAATCAACTGCCCGTAAAGGTCCGATTGGTTCAGGCTTTCCATCAGTGGGGATAACGCAGGCTAAAAAGCGACGTCCTGTCGCAACGCCTGCACTAGCACATCCTGTGCGTCGAAAGCCCCCACTGAAGTTTCACTTTATTAATTTCCTGTAGTAATACCCATAGCTTAAACCTATACTTACAACTAACGTTATGAGCATTGATAAGAGAGCGAACGAAATTCTAGGGTGTGAGATAGTCGTGATAATCGATAAAAGGAGCCCCTGTACGAACAAACAAATCAATATTATCGAACAATAACTCTTTATTTTTACTGCTTTTGTGATTGGATACATCCCAGCTAATGCTTGAGGCACCGGTCTAGTAAAAATTCCATAGAGTTGGAGCCCTGTAAGATATAGAACGGAAAGTATTACAAATAAAGCAAATAAATCATGGTCTGTATAAAAAGATAAAATTGCTCCTACAATGGTCAACCTTAGATAAATGCCTAAATAATCTTCTGCCCTTAAGAAAATTGAAAAGTATAAGTAGCGGAAAACATGAACCTTATCAAATTTGCGGAATTTTAGAAATACATTTAACCAAGGACGGGATTTTACTCGGCCCTTCAGTTGCGGGACATCAACAAAAAGGTTTGTAAATCTTAACAGAAGCATCATTTGGTGATTTTCCATTGCAATTAGCCTGTCCCAATGTAAGACACCATTGACCCTCTGCCGATGAAAAAGAAAGTAAGAGACTAAGCCCATCACTATGATATAAGTGATGGCAAGTACGATTGGTTGCTGACTAATTACGGCATATAAAAACAAAAGCGTTAAACAGCCACGAATGACTTTTAATAAGAATGGATTGTCCGAATATTGCTCATGCCATTTACAGTCCATATTCCAAGCTTTAACAAAAAAAGCGAGGATTAACACTAGCAGATAAGATGCCACACTATGCATAGGATATTTTAGGTAAAGTGGTGAAAATAGAACAAAAACAATGATAATTATGGCACACTGCAACATAAAGCTATATCGGCAACTTTTATAAAAATACCGTCCCATCTGACTCTCTAACGGGAGTAAAAAAATGACATCTGCCTGTTGAATAAAGGTTCGTATCGGTGTCCTAATCACAAAAAAGCCAAAAACAACAGTCAAAACGAGGGAAACGGGAAATGTTTCTGGTAGTTGATCCAATGTTTTTTTATAATAAACGCTTCCTAAAATAATGAGAACATATAGGGTAAACATGAGTCCACTATTTTTCCCAATAATCCCCCAATAACGACTCGCCATTATCCAATAATCTCTTAAGCGTCTCTGCCATAAAGATATTAGTGAATCCATGCCGTATCTCCTTTTGCAATAGCAACATAAATATCATGAAGTGTCGCATCTCGTTTACCGTACTTTTCCTTAATCTCTTCAAGATTTCCTTGAACGACGCACTTTCCATCATGTAAGATGATAAATCGGTCACAATATTGTTCAGCCGTTGATAGAATATGAGTTGACATGAGAATTCCGCATCCATTTTCTTTCATTTCGATCATCAGATCAAGGAAGGATTGAATGCCAATTGGGTCTAAACCAACGAAAGGCTCGTCTACAACATAAAGTGACGGGTTCACTAGAAAAGCACACATAATCATGACTTTTTGCTTCATCCCTTTAGAAAATTGCCCAGGAAACCAATTAAGCCTTTTCTCCATTCGGAAACGAACCGCCAAATCTTCCACACGATGTTCAAAATTCTTCTTATCCAAACCATAAGCCATTGCTGATAATGATAGATGCTCTTTTAAAGTTAGATGCTCGTATAATTCAGGAGTCTCAGGAACGTAAGCAATTTGTCTTCGATACTGTTCCATATTTTCTTTGATACCAATTCCGTTAATGTTAATTTCCCCTGAATGTGGCTGTAGTAGACCTAAGATATGTTTTATTGTTGTACTTTTCCCAGCACCGTTCAAGCCTACAAGTCCAACAAGTTCTCCTGGTTTGATTTCAAATGAAATATCATGTAGAACATCATTTTGCCTACTGTATCCCCCAACCAAGTGATTAACTTTCAAAATGGGATCCATTTATGTTTCACTCACTTTCAATTCTGTTTAGTATGATAAAGAACTGTCTAATCTTTATGTATAATGATATATCTTTAATAGTTTCACTATTAATAAGACAAAAGATTCATTTGTAACGTATGGAACTATTATTTGGAAGCAAGAAAAAAATGGACTTAATCGTGATAACGAGAGTTTTAATGATTTCTCTGTCTTATCAAGTTTACCAAAAATACATGAATTCAGCGAATAGATGAGGTAAAATGGAGATTATAAGAAGACGCCATACATAAAGAAAGGATGATTTAGAATGTCGCATGATGAAAATTGCGTTTTTTGTAAAATTATCAAAGGTGAAATCCCAAGTGCTAAAGTTTTTGAAAATGAGGATATATATGCTTTCCTTGATTTAAGCCAAGTGACAAAAGGACATACCCTTGTTATCCCTAAAAAACATCAAAAGGATATTTTCCAACTTGATCCTGATACAGCAGCTGCTATTTATAAACAAGTTCCAATGATTGCAAATGCTATCAAAGCTGCCTTTAACCCAGTTGGTATGAATATCATCAATAATAACGGCTCATTTGCTAGTCAGACTGTTTTTCATTACCATGTGCATCTCATCCCTCGATATGACGAAACTGACGGGTTCACACCTGTTTTCCAATCCCATATGGATGATTATACAGAAGCTGATCGAAAATCGATTGCAGAGCAAATAAAAACCCATACTCGTAAATAATAGAAATGTTTTCTTTATCCTGAACCGAGCAACCATCCAAATAAGATAAAAAGAAGACCTAATACGCCAATCAATCTAATCTTCTTAAATAGCTTTTGTTGAATGACATTCTTAAAAGCAAGCCTAGGATTACTTAAGATATTGGTAATGGAATAAATGATACAAGCAAAGCCGAATATGAATAGTAACATACGAAAGATGATCATATACATTCCTCCTGTAGTGATAAGCTATGCAAAATGTATTATAATCATGTTATATTTAAGCTATATTTTTGGAACGCTCAGTTAATCGAGTAATGAATTAAACGTATAAGATATTAGGCTATGTTCACGATACTTTCTACATAGCTTTGGAAATCAAACAAATTTAATCATGAGGTGATCAAAAATGGGAAAATTCTCGTCCTATCTTCTTGGTTTCAGTATTGGTGGAGTCATTGGCGGCGTCACTGCTCTCCTAACAACACCTAAAAAAGGAGCAGAACTTCGTCAAGATTTTAAAACAAATATCCAAGAACCGATTAAAGATGTTACGTCCTCGATTGTACAAGTAAAAGACCAAGTCCAACAGTTAACTCAAGAAAGTATTCCAACAATTAAAGCAACGGCAAAGGATGTCAGCGAGCTGGTTAGCACATGGAAAGCTGATGTTCAGCCTCATCTTGTTAAATTAAAAGAAGCGATCGGACAATTTGATATACCTAAAATCCCTCATAAAAAAGATTAAAAATAGAAACTATAGGCGATGAATGATCAAAAACACCACCTTTTAATTAAAAGGTGGTGTCAGACTGTAGGCAAACTCGAAGAATTTCGAGTTTGCCTACAGTCTTTTTTATTTTAAAATAAGGAGTAAAATAATTAGTCTGGTAAGATTTCCACTCCAGGCGCTTGCTTTCCGCGGGCGGGGCCGAGCCGCTTCCCTCGTTACGCTCAGTCCAGGGTCTCGCCTATCCCGCTTTTCCCGCAGGAGTCAAGCTCCTTACGCTCCAATCAACTAAAACTCATCTATACACTAGAAATAATACTCTTTTAGAGGTTGTTCAAAAAGTCACCAATGATAAGCTGCGAATCTCGGCGCCCGCTTGTTTTTTCCAGGCCTCATGTAGCAAAAACCTACATTCCGGTCCTCAAAACAGCACCGCCTTGATCTTCTTCCTTCTAATTTGTCATCTATTTGAACACGCACTTTGAGGTGACACACCATGATGACGAAAAATCAATTTAATGAACGTGAATAATTTTAAAATGACATTCATACAATACATATTTGGCATACTCTCCATACGTCAAACGATAAAAGAGATCGAAACTAACCATGGCATATTGTTGGTTTTTAGGATTCGGTTTCTTTGTGTCTTTGCAGATGCGAAGGAAAAGCATGGAATGCGATAGACAACTCTACGAGGGCAAAAAAATTGTCTATGCATGCGATGCATACTTTTGCTGCCATAAATTTAAACTAGCGACTTGGACATGGCAAGTTGTTTGATACTTGTTGATTGGAGCGGAAGGCGCTTGACTCCTGGGGGATTAGCGTTACAGACGAGACCCCACAGGAGCTTGCGACGAGGAGGCTCGGCGAACGCCCCCCGGAAAGCAAGCGCCTGGAGCGGAAATCAACCTTTTCTCCTACAATCCATATACAAAAATTGACAAAAGGCACCGAAGAGCGTGCTCTCGATACCTTTTGTCGACAATCTGACACCAACTTTGAGTTAAAAGGTGGTGTTTTATCGTCTTTTTAATGAGCTATTCATATTTTATATGTTGCGAACACGGCTAATTAAAACTACCTTGAAAAATATGGCCGTCTTCAAGACTTTATACCATAACAGTTGACACCATCTTTCTTAACAAATCAAAACGCCCAAAGACCTTGTCGGAATACAGGTTCTCTTTGCCCATTGTTTGTGATACCATCAATTGAAAGTTCCTCTGAACCGACCATGAAATCGACATGCACAATGCTCGTATTTGCTCCATGTTGATCTAATTCTTCTCGAGTCATATTTGCTCCGTTTTCTAAACACTTTGGATAGGCTTTCCCAATAGCAAGGTGACAAGAGGCATTTTCATCAAATAACGTCATGAAAAAGGTCATACCTGATTGGGAAATAGGTGAATTATGCGGAACTAGAGCAACCTCACCAAGATAATGAGAGCCGTCATCTGTATTTATCAAACGTTTTAATGTCTCTTCTCCCTTATCGGCATGTGCTTCAATAATTCTGCCATCTTTAAATGTTAGAGATATTTTTTCAATTAAAGTTCCATTGTAATTTAATGGAAGAGTACTTGTCACTGTTCCATTTACTCCTGTTTTTAACGGCAAAGTAAAAACTTCTTCGGTCGGTATATTCGGCATAAAATGATGCCCTTTTTGATTCGTCGCTGCACCCCCGGCCCATAAATAGTCTTTGTCAAAAGTTATCGTTAAATCCGTACCTGGAGCTCTATAATGCAATTGGTGATATTTTTTTTCATTCAAGTAATTCATTTTTTCTTCTAACGTTTTTTGATGTTTTTCCCATGCTCCAATAGGATCATCTTGATCTGCACGTGTCATTTTAAACAAGGTTTTCCATAATTTTTCTGTCGCGGTTTCAAGGTCTTCATTCAGAAACAATTTCATGGCCCATTGATCCGATGGGACAGCTATGATATTCCAACTAACCTTATCTGACATTCGATATTCTCTATAATCAAATAACGCTTCATTCTCAGTTCTAATTTCCGTTTCCAATTTTGTGGGATCAATATCTGAAAATAGATCCAATGAAGGCGTCCGAATCAGAAGAAATGCAGCTCCTTCTGATGCCAATTTTTCAAATCCTTTAGCTTTCCAAGTTGGGTATTCTTTAAATGCTTCATTTGGTGCATATGTAAGTTTCGTTAATTGAAGGTCATGATCTGTCCAGTCGAAATAGACGTGTTTCGCCCCCTCTTGATACGCTATTTCGGTTACCTTCTCTACAAATTGAATGGCTTTAACTGGGGCAATGATGACAAGATCTTGTCCCTTTTGCAGATTTATCCCTATTTTAATAGCTAACCTTGCATAATTCGTAAATTGCTCCTCAAACGATATCATACTTATTACCTCCTTAACTATTTTAAAATTCCATTTTGAGACATAGAGCGATTACGACTTATTTTTGATAAACATCAAAATTAATCTTATCCTTTTGAAGTTGAATGTCTTTTGCTTTTAAATAAAATTGATCATTTAGAGGCATTTCATTCAAATTAACATAGATTTGTTTTTTGCTTGCCTGAATAACAACCCAGTCAGGGAAATTCGTCCCATTGTCAATAAATTGCAGGACTTGTTCGTCAGGCAGATTAACTCTCCCCAAGGTTACAGATTTTTCTTTCAAGATAATATCTCCGCTTCCTGTCACTTTTGGATCAAATGACATAGTAAATGGTATGCCCATTCCTAAAACTTTTAAATCGCCTGTTAACGTCACATCATTAGTCAATTGTACTTGGTAAGTTAACTGATCGTTTTGGTGGTCCTGAATCTCGTTATTAATCATATCGGTTAACCGTTGTTTATTTGCATTGACAGAGAAGATCGGTTCTCCAACATGATGTGTTTCGTTGATGTTGTTTTGCTGGGAAGTATGTACAACGAAAAGATTGTAAAATAATACTGAAAGCCCAACGCATACCAACACAATAAGTGTGAGTAAAGCAAAAAACGCTCTTTTCCATTTATTCATGCAGCTGCCACTCCTCATTAATTATCCAGTTTAAGACTATCATTTTTTTGACTCTTTTGATAGTCTAATGGTATGCATTTGTAAAATTACCGGAGGTCTGGGTATGGTTCTCTTATTATTTATTTTATTTGCTATTTTTATTATATATTTATTTAATTACTTAACGAACGAGCTCTGCACAAAGAAAAATATTCCCAAAGAGCGACATGAACTCATTTTTAAAAGAGTAAACGTGAGTATCCTTTTATTACTAATAGCTAGTTTTTACGAGTTGTTTTTTTGTTAATTTTTTGATCACATGAGGTTTGTCATACAATCATCCTGACCTAAAGCAACGATATACCATGTGATTTTTCACATTTTCTCGACAAGTTGGTCACCTATCAGTTAAAATGGGACATAGTTGCTTGATGACCCACCATTATATGTTTTTCTAATACATAAATGAAGATAGCAACTCGCATTCAAGTCAATTTGATTAATTGTATATGATAGGTTTACAATATTAAACTGAATGGGGACCCATAGTGGGATAAATATATAACTAGGAGTGAGACAACACGTGAAGAAATTAATTATCATTCTTGCTGCTGTCATTGGTCTCTCAAGCTTAGCTGCTTGTGGCAACAATGATACAATTGTAAGTACCAATGCAGGTGATGTATCAAAAGATGATTTCTACAATGAGTTGAAAGACACTTATGGAAAACAAGTCTTGCAACAAATGGTTTATGATAAAATTTTATCTAAACATTATAAAGTTACCAAAAAAGAAATTGATGCAAAAGTTAATGAAGTTAAAAAATCAGTTGGATCGGATGAACAGTTTCAATTGGCTCTCCAACAAAATGGATTGACAGAAAAACAATTTAGAGACAATGTAAGACAACAGCTCTTACTCACGAAAGCAGAAACTGACGGTGTTAAAGTCTCGGATAAAGAAGCAAAAGATTATTACAATAAAAACAAAGATCAGCTAAAACAGATTAAAGCAAGTCACATTCTTGTAAAAGATAAAAAGACAGCTGATAGTATCGAAAAACAATTAAAAGAGGGCAAAAAGTTCTCAGACCTTGCTAAAAAGTATGGCACTGATGCAACAAAAGATAAAGGCGGAGACCTAGGTTGGTTTAAAAAAGGGGCCATGGACGCCGACTTTGAAAAAGCTGCCTTTAAACTTAAACTTAATGAAGTAAGTAGTCCAGTAAAAACCCAATTTGGTTACCATGTCATTAAATTAACAGGTGTTAAAGATTCCTATACTGCTTTAAAACCAGCTGCGGTTGATGCTGTAAAACAATCTAAAGCCAAATCACAAGAACAAGTCATTCAAAGTCTTATTAAGAAAAGTGACGTTAAGGTGAAAGACAAATCATTCAAAGGTTTATTCGATAGCACAAACGTTTCTGCTGGACAATAAATAAAGACAAAAATAACACCCATGTCGGGTGTTATTTTTTATGGCCTATTTTTAGTAAGCACGTTAACTAAACGGAATAGATTTATTCGGATGAAGCGATTATTTTATCCTACCTTAAGATTCTGAGAATCAAAGAAGATTGGCGTGGGATCAACTGCCCGTAAAGGTCCGATTGGTTCAGGCTTTCCATCAGTGGGGGATGACGCAGGCTAAAAACCAGGCGTCCTGTCGCAACGCCTGCACTAGCCCATCCTGTGCGTCGAAAGACCCCCACCTCATTCACTTTATTGTGGCTTCTAAATGATTTCTCAATTGCTTTAAGTAAATCTCAATTTGTGGACGATGAACAACATCATGTACCGTGAATGTTTCTAGCTTTTTCAAACCTACAAACTCTTGAGTTTTGTGAAATCCTAAGAAAATGTCATCAACTGTGTTCCCACCTAGAAAGGCCGTTTCTTTTTGGAACGCTTCGACCGGGGCATTCCATGTAGTTGATAACATATAATATTTGTCTTTAAATAAACCTCCGCGGCCATATTCACTAGGCCCTGAGAAGAAAATTCCATGTTTATATACTTCATCAATATACGTCTTCAATAATCCAGGTACATTGAACCAATATACTGGAGTTTGAAAAATAATCGTATCTGCCCAAACAAACTTCTCTTGCTCTTCACTAATGCTATATCCTTTATCAATATTGGTTCGTTTTATTTCATGCTTTTCCTTTAATATGTGTTCCATTTCATCTGCTAATGTTTCATTTAGTTTTCCCTTAGGATCACCATAAGTTTGATATCCATTAATAATTAATATATGACTCACTAGATTCTCTCCTCTTTTCATTAATTGCTCATATGAGTCTATTATTCTCTTTCTTCTAATTGATGTAAAGTCTCTTGCACCCTTATGTATCCTTTATTTCATCTAATATAAAAGTTAACCAAAACACCCAGATTATTAACATAGCCAAATACGAAAAACGGATACTATTTAATGAATAGCATCCGTTGTTTCTTTCGCTTGACGTTTGGCTTTTTCCATTTCCATTCTTTTGATATAGACATTCCCTTGCTCTTCAACCCATTTATCATCGTTTGCTTTATCTTTTCGTGATAAAGTAAAGGCTTGATACCCACTAAATAATATTCCTAAAACAACCATAATCCCCCACCATGGTAGATTTTCGATTTGCACTATCACAGGTCCAAGGAGATGAAATTGCTGTAAAACGAATAGAGTCAAAATAACCCCAATCAAGAATAGTGACCGTTTTGTCCGTTTCATCAGTAGTCCCTCCATATTAATTATTACTCTACTATATGCCTTAGAGAACCAGATTATGATAGCTTGTCAATTCTTTTCCGGTTGCATTTGATTACTTTTAGAAACGGTCTTCGGGCGGTAAAGAGCACGTTGATCTAGTGCAAACAATCGCTCTGTAAATTCACCTGGCTTTACTTTTTCAAGAGCGCGATCCATCATATTCATTTTAGCATCTAAATTATCTAACATGTGAATAATCTCTGCCTCTTTAATAAAAGGCGGTTTGGGGCTTCCCCACTCTGCCTTCGAGTGATGACTTAAGACGATATGTTGTAGAATAACAATCTCTTCTCCATCAAGTTCTAGTTGTCTTGCCATATCGCCAATTTCATTGACCATGATCGTTATATGCCCTAGAAGTTTACCTTCTAATGTATAACTCGTCGCTGTTGGTCCTGAAAGTTCGATGACCTTCCCCATATCGTGAAGAATGATCCCTGAATAAAGTAAATCAGTGTCTAGAGATGGGTATAGATTAGCTACAGATTCAGCCAATTTAAGCATTGATACAACGTGATAGGCTAATCCTGACATAAACTCATGATGGTTCCGAACGGCAGCTGGAAATTCAAAAAATGCGTCATGATGTTTTTTTAGGAGAGCCCTAGTCAATCTCTGTATATTAGGATTTTTAATCTCAAATATATATTTTGTTATACTCTCAACCATGTCTTCAATACTTACAGGGGCAGACATAATAAGACTGGATTTCTTGATGTTGTCTTGTTCATTCGTTAAACGAATTGCGTGAAGGCGTAATTGCTTTTTACCACGATATAGGGTTATTTCACCATGTATTTTTACAATTTTGTCAGCAACATAATCAAGAATATCTTGCTCTGAACAATCCCAAAGTTTGGCATCAATTTCACCCGTACGGTCTTGCAGGATTAAGGTTAGAAACGGTTTCCCCGTTGACGTCGTTCCTTTAGTGACAGATTTTATAAGAACAAATTGATTCACCTTTTCTCCTTCATTAAATGAAATAATTCCGCTCACCGCATGATTCCTCCTCTATTTTATTTATCTCGCATTAACGGCTAGAAAAGCCCCCCACCTCAAGGTAATGAGTGTTAACGAGGTTTCCTAGATGGGGGATAACTGCCGTAAAAGCCCGATTGGTTCAGGCTTACAATGGTAGGGGATGACGCAGGCTAAAAACGCGACGTCCTGTCGCAACGCCTGCACTAGCACATCCTGTGCGTCGAAAAAACCCTACTTATTGAAGTTTCACTTTATTTAAACCTTCGCCTTTTAACCATTTATTCATTTATTTATGGCTGATTGTAACAATAAAAGCAACCCCATTTGGTTGTTCATTTTGAATTGAAATGGTGCCCGAATGTCGATCTACAATTCGTTTGACGATGGATAATCCTAACCCAAATTGTCCTTGTTTTCCTTTTCTAAAAGGCTCAAAGAGATTCATCATTTCATCATCAGGAATAGGATGACCATCATTTTTCACAATCAGTCTAGTATATAAATCGGTGCTTTCTGTCGTTAGCCAAACATTTTCTTTTGCATAACGAAGCGCATTTTCTAGAAGATTTTCTAATAAGATCCTCCATTGTTCTTCGTCTACATACCACTCATTCTGTCCGCCCTCAACATGTATCGTTACAGAGGGACGTTGTGTAGCGAAGCGCTCTTTTAATTCATTCGCAAGATCACCAAAAACAACTCGCGTAAAAACAGGTGCTTTTTCTCTTAAAGAATCGACTTTCGCATAATAGATAAGTTTCCTTACTCTTTTCTCCATTTGAGAAGCTTCGTTGATAATGACATCCATCGTATCATCTAAATCACCTTGTGGATAGATACCATCTTTTGCAGATTGTGCATAACTTTGGATAATCATAATTGGGGTCTTAAGTTCATGTGAAGCTTGCTGCAAGAAATGTTTTTGGGATTCATCATATCGCAATAAGTTGACACGCATCCGTTCAAATTGGGCAGACAGCTGACCAAACTCATCATTGTTTTTCCACTCAAAAGGCTTTTGCCAATTAAAATGCGCGATTTCGTCAAAACGTCGTCCTAGAATATTTAGTGGACGTTTTAAATAACGGGCAAGCCAAGCGGCAATAAACAAACTGAAGATGCCTGCTAATATAAAAATAAACAATAGTCTAGACCATAATTTATGCATCATGCGCTGGGTGTACGTGTCCCATGTATACGAAATGAGGTACCCACTCTCCGTATTGACTTCTATTTTTCTAATGACATAGAAAAGAGTTGTGCCCTTTAAGGTTAATTGATATCGTTTACTTGCCCTTTTTTGATCTTTCGCTTGAAGCATCATCGTTTTTAATACTGAATCATTTTTAGGAATCTCGGCATCTTCGAGGACAACACGGTTTAAAATTGTTCGCGTGGTTGGCTGATTCTCACTGCCTTCCAGCTCTGGATTTCCTGAATAATTATTCGGATTTTGATGATGTAGAATATTCCACTGTTCTTGTTCAATCGTGTAGAAGGTATCGTCTATCAGCGTTTCTTGAATATAAAATGGGTAAACAATGGCAATAATTAAACCAATAAGAACAATAAGAATCGCAAAAGATATCCATATCCTTTGTGAAAGTGTAATGGTCCATTTCATTTATGACACGACCCGATACCCCGCCCCATAGACGGTTTCTAATGAGAGTCTGCATAATTTTCTTCTGATACGTCTGATAACATCATCAACGGCTCGATCAGAACCGACATAATCTTTTCCCCAGACTTCATGTAAAATATCTTGTCTTGATTTAGAAACGTTAATATTTTCAACCAAAAATAAGAGAACGTCAAATTCTTTCGAGGTCAGTTCAATAAGCTCATCATCGTCATCAAACACTTTCCGTTTATGAATATCAATCGTATATTTCGATATTATAATGGTATTGGAACGGATACCTTGTCCATACACCCGATGAAGCAATTTCTTTGCACGTATCACAAGTTCTTTTGGTAAAAAAGGTTTGGTTAAATAATCATCGCTTCCCATTTCTAAACCGATGATTTTATCTAAATCTTGATCTCGTGCTGAAATAAAAATGACAGGTTGATCTGAATGGTTTTCTTTAATTTTCTTTATAAGATCATAACCTGACATGCCTGGTAGCATAATATCAAGAATCCAAAGATGGACACCGTTGTGTAAGTATTTTATCGCTTCTTCTGCCGTATGAAAGACTGAAACTTCCCATCCTTCCTTTATCATATAGGCCTTTAAAATAGAAGACAGTTTTTCTTCGTCTTCTACTAAATTAATTTTAAAAGTCATTTGATTCATTTTTATCACATCCTAAAAAAGATCTTTTCCAAGTTATATCATAACCTATGATTCTTAAATTAATATTAATTGAGTTAAAAATATCTAACATACTAGGTAAACTCTATGTCAAGCTGAATCGTTGTCATTATAACATGGTAAAATCTAATCCCTCTATTTAGTCTATTATTCACATCATTTTGATGACATGATCTTCAATCTTTTTTTGTGATAAATCGAGTGTTATAAAGCTAGATTCAGAAACCTCATGACGCCATTCCTTATGACATGTAAATAAGATTACTTGATGTTTTTTTGATACTTCAGTCAGTACCGATAAGACTTGTGATCGTCTGTCCTGATCGAAATTGACTAGACTATCATCTATAATAATAGGTAATGCTTCTTTCGTTTCAACAATCGAGGCTAAAGCTAGTCTAATTGATAAATACAGTTGTTCACTTGTACCTCTGCTCAATTGACTTACCTCATAGTCATTGCCTTTGGAATCCCGTACAATAAATCCCCGTTCTGTATGGAGTAATACTGCTTCGTAGGTTCGATTTGTCATTTTATTAAAATACTTTTCTGCTGCTCTCAAAACTTTAGGTAACTTTGTCTTTCGGTAATCTTCTTTCACCTTGTCTAGGCTAGTTAAAGCCAAATGATATATGGCCCACTTTCTCGCTTTCTCCTGTAAATTTGCATCTAATCTAGCTATTTCATAGGTGACATCATCATATCTTTCATCTTGTTCAAGACTTAGTGCAGCGGATTGATCATCAATTAATTGACGATTTAATCTTTCCTCTTCTCGTTCAATTTCCTCTAATGAGGTTAGTTCATCTTGTTCTTTTTTTGCATCATAAATGTTCTCTATGGGCTCGCTTATATATCTTTCCACTTTTTCTTTGCTTCCAACAATATTCAATATTTGCTCATAGCGTTCGCTGATTTTTTTCTGTAGTTCACGATATTTATCATGCCTTTTTGCTTCCAAACGAAAGTTTTCTTCATCTTCAACACAAGCAAGTTCTAACAGATACTGACATTCTTTTTGGTAGGTTAACATTTTTTCTTTTAAGCTTTTCTGCTGCTGCATGAAGAGGTGATATTGTTGTTGGTAGTTATTTAATCTATCTTTCTTTTCCTTTTCTACCTTCAGTTTTTGTTCAAGTTGTTCAGTATCTGGATGTAACTCTAGACTGTTAAAGACCTCGTCTTTTGTATCTTCATATGCCTTTTTCTCCTGCATTCTTTGATCTATTTTCATCTTTAAGTAGCTGATCCGATTCAAGGCTTTTTGGGTTTCTTGAATCACTTGAAAACTTTCATCAATAAGACTTAACGGGATGGATGGGAATCCTTGATTCTTGAGCCATTCTTTAAACGCATGGTCAGCTTTATCAACTGTGTTCATCGCTTGATTGAGTTTAAAAAGGGAATCGTCATATTTCTTTTTAACCATTTCATATTGTTTTTGTTCCATCTCTTGCATCATGGCAAGTTGCCGATCTTTTTCGAGCTTATGATTTAGTTCTTCGTAACTTGTTTTGGTCTCTGGTTTTTCATTTAAAATGTCTATAATCTCATTTATTCTTTGTGTTATTCTATCATTTTCATCTTTTTTATTTGATGACTTTTTCATCAAAAAAAAGCTGCTAAAAATTATCCCAAGGACTAAAGCCACCATGCCTAGAACATGATCAAATAGAAAAAGAATGCCCCCACCGATTAAAGATAAAAAAATGCCTAAACTAGCCTTAATCGAACCTTTCTTCTTTAATCCTTTCTGTTGATCGTTTTGGAGAATTTGACTGTTTTGTTCCAGCCATTCTTTTTCTTTTAGCAGTTCTTGATCATTTTTGATGCGCTGTATTTCTTTTTCCATCGTTTCCCGTTCTGTTGAGTGAAGCAGTTGACTTTTTCCTTGTTCGATCCGATGTTTAATCTGCTGTAACTCTTCGGATCTCTGAGCAACGATTTTTTCATAATATGCTACATCTTCTATTGCCCTATTTCTTTCATGAAGTAACCGTTTCATGTCTTGCTTTGTTTCTAGATTCGTATTCACTTGACGAATTCGATCAAGTGACCAATCTGGACCAAGAATGCGGAGATTTTCTTCAATCTGCTGTTTCTCATCAGTGATACTTTCGTTCAGGTTGGAAATTTGCTCACAAGCATGCTCATATTTTGGGGTGGATTTCAAAAGCGTTACAATCCTTCCCTCCATCGATAAAAGAGAATCATTTATCTTAATTGTGTTCATCTCTATATTTAATTGCTTTATCTTCTCATTAATTTCCGCACATTCACCTTCAAAAGCCACGAATTTTGTTTTCCATTTTTCAAATCGTTCAATACCTTGTTCCGGGAAAGGGTGCTTAGGTTGATAAATCTTTTCTTCATTCTTTAAATAATGGTAGGATACAAGTAATGGCTGAACTGTTTTAGAAAGCTTATATTCCTCTAAACGAATGTAAATTTGGCGTTTATCGGTCTTCAGATTTGCTTGGTTTTCCCTCGCCGTCTTTATCCTGTCTTGAAGTTCAATAAACGTTTTTCTGCTTTTTTCTAATTGTTTACGTTGTTGTTCTTTATGGTGTCTTTCGATTAATAGTTGATTTATCTCTGGTTTCCTTCCAGCACGTTTATATAGTTCATCTCGTTTCTTAGATAATTTTTGTTCTAATTCGGATAACTCCGTGCTGCCCATCATTCCAGCATTAAATAAAAATTGATTCAAGTCTTCAGGTTTTAATCGATGTAAATCTTTCAGGCCATCTAAATTAAAACAAAAGATAGATTCAAAAAAAGTTCGATCAACACCTTTAAATCCAGGTATTTCTTCTAATTCATGTCCAATTTGCTCTATGTAAGTTTTTACAAACTCATTGGTTTTATAATTTCTTGTATAGGTCCTAATACCTTCTTGTGTTTCGATTTTTAGAGAACCACCAAGCTTATTAATATCTTTACCTATTAAATAATTTGAGAGATGATTTTTTGATGGGAACCCAAACAAGACGGCTTTTATAAACTCAAAAAGCGTTGATTTTCCAGCCTCATTGGGTCCATAAATAATAAGGAAAGGATGGCTTGGGAATTGATATATTTTATGATCAAATTGTCCAAACTGTTGAATTTGAATTTCCCTTATTTTCATCGTTTCCCACTCCTTATCTATGATCTAACCTTTATATAGTGCTTGTACGATTAATTTCTCTGCCTCACGTTTGATACTATGACTGACTTCATCCGTTAGGTTACCCAAATACCGCTTACCTAAATGGTGATCATAGAGAATCGATAAAGCGGATTCCATATTAGTAGAATCAACCTCTTTTAGGACATCCCCTATAAAGTAATTATTTTGCTTCAATTCATCTATATCCCACATTGGCTCTGTTTGATTTATAATGGATACGATCCAAACAAAGTCATCTCGTTCCTCTTCTTCATCTCGAACAGACTCGAGTAACTCTTCGATTTTCTCATCCGCATCTCTTCCCTGTAGCAGAGATGTAGATCCTTCTATATATAGAGTTAAAAGAGTCCCGTTATTTTGACTTCGTTTTTCATCCTTCAATTGTTCAATTTGCCGGATGACACGGTCCATTGTTTCTATACGCTCTATATTTAAGATTTCTTGATTCCAAATAACATCTGATGTTGGAAAAAAGGACGTATGAACACGTGTATGATCCATTTCAACCAATGAAGCTCCCTTAATTCCAATTTCCTTTTTGGACAGGCCTTGAATGTTGCCAGGATACCAAATGTCATGATCTAGGGATATCTTCTCTCTTTTATGAATATGTCCTAAAGCCCAGTAATCATAGTGTAAATCAATAAGTTCGGATTTTGAAAAAGGGGCATAATGATTCTCACTAGATGGTTCTATTTCTGCTCCGTGAAGTATGCCAATATGATAATGAGAGTCCTTTTTTTCAGGGTAAAAAGGGACCATATTATTGGGTATATGTTTTTCTTTATAGCTAAAACCATAAAGATCACAACGGATGTCTTCTGCTTTACTATAAGTGAATTTCTTCACTTCAGGAGGAAATACATGGACATTACCTGGAAAAGACAGACGATTCCAATCATCATTCAAATGATCATGATTACCGTAAGAAAGATAGACATGAATTCCAGCTTGATGCAGTTTTCTCATTCCTAAAATAAACCGATTCTGGGCTTTAAAACTACGATGACTGCCATCAAATATATCTCCAGCTATAATAATAAAATCCACTTTTGTTTCAATCGCTTTCTTAATGATCGTATCGAAAGCTGTAAATGTACTTTCTCTCATTCTATGATAAATTTTATCTGGTAAATGAGAGAGACCAACAAATGGACGATCTAGATGAAGATCTGCCGTGTGAATAAACCGAATCATGTCGAAAACCTCCTTTTCGTTCGATTTTCTTTATTTTAGCATAACAAAAAGACGATCACACGTTCCTATTGAAAGTTTTATATATTTTTTTATTTTTAACCTAGTTAAAGCATAGACTATTTTATCGAATTTAATCCGAAAGCAGTCTATCAACCTTAATTTTTACTATTATCCCGTTAACTTAAGCCATGCCATTCCTCAAGAAATTGATTGACAAATTCTTGTAAACGTTCATGACGCTTTATAGCTATTTGTTTACCTAAACGTGTGTTCATTCGATCTTTCAATTTAAATAGTTTTTCATAAAAGTGATTCAAGGTTGTCTGATCATTTGATCGATAATTGATTTCGTTTAATTCATTACGAGGCTGTATAGATGGATCGTATACAACTCTACTTTTAGCACCTCCAAAGGTTAAAGCTCTTGCAATCCCTATAGCTCCCATGGCATCCAATCGATCTGCATCTTGAACGACTTTTCCTTCAAGGCTCGTCATAGGTGGTCTGTTTCCACCTTTGAAGGACATCTGCGTGATGATCATCAGGATGTGTTCTTTCGTTTCTTCGTCGATATGATGATTGATTAGCCAATGATCGACTTTCTGTATCCCCACTGCCTCACTGGTATTCAATTTTTCATCGGCTATATCATGGAGAAGAGAAGCCAATTCACAAATAAAAAGATTGGCTTGCTCTTCCTCAGCGATTCGCTTGGCCATATTTCTTACTCGATCAATATGCCACCAATCATGACCCGTGTTATCCTTTTTTAATTCATTTTGAACATATAATTCAGCTTCTTTAATAATGTCTTTTGTATTCAATGAATGTTCCTTTCTATTGATATTAATCAATTAAATTTTTTTATGGGATAAGACTTTTATCAGGACTACATCCGCTATTATAAAGTAGAAATATGTTAATAGATCGAGATATGGACAAGATGGGAGTCTAAATGAAAATAATAAAAGTACTTATACCCATTATAGGGACTCTTAGGGCTAACGTCATCATTACACCAGGTAGATCAAATTTTACTATTCGAATAACCTAAGTTTTCACATCAACTAAAATTTATGGACCTTCTCCTATATAAAAATACGTCTTAATGGGGAAGTATTAGTGATCACAATGTGGAGACTTATTCAACCAATGATATTTGAGGGAAACTAAAAGGGACAGCACACCATTCATAACTAACTTGTAGCACTATCAAGCCTATTTGGTGGTCCAGATTCAGCATTAGACATTTTCATCATGTACCGTGTGTTATTTCCTCAGATTAATTTTAATGATTCATTTTAAACCGCAAAAAAACAAGGGCCAGCTATTTCTATGGACCCTTGTTTTTCATACTATAAACTAACACGTAATTGTTTACGGAAGACTTCTTTAACCATATAAGCAACGCCATTCATATCATTTGATCTCGTTACCCAATCAGCACTTTGTTTTACTACATTTGGGGCGTTATTCATCGCCACGCCAAGTCCACATTTTTCGATTAATTCTAGATCCTCTAGTCCATCTCCTACAGCGACCGTTTCAGCCAATGAGATCCCAAGGTACGAAGTTAAATGTACAAGGGCATCAAATCGAGAAGTTTGATGATTGGTTAATAAGAGCTGATTATGAGATACTTTTTTGACATCAATTGAAGGAAAAAAGTCATTTAATGATTCTATGACCTCTTCACTGTTTTTCGAATCTAAAGTCACTTTAACATCTGTGGCACTTTCAAAATTTTCGAGCAGGTATTGGCTTAACGAATCAACATAGGTAACGGGGTAGAATAATGGCTCACTCATACCAATAGTCATTTTTGCGATCAAATTCTTTTGTTTAGGCCGATTACTGATCGATAAACGTTCATGAGAGATTTGAATATGATATGGATACGTTTCTAAGAATTCCACTAACTGCATAAGTACACCATGCTCAATTTTACTTGTGTAAAGTGGATGGTCAATGGATGATGAGACAAATGCTCCATTATGAGCAATAATGGGATGATTTAGCCTTAAGGCTTTGGCGACTTTTGCTGCTGAGTGAAAATGACGATCTGATACAAGCGTTATTGCAACCCCTTTTCTTTTTGCAAATGATATAGCTTCTTTCGTTTGTCTATCCAGCTTATGATTACTCCGTAAAAGGGTACCGTCGATGTCTAAAACTAGTAAGCGATATACCAAGATTTAATCCCCCTTTTTAAAAGTCCGTCTTCTACTCACAATATATGGGCTTATCTTTCATAATAGAACTAAACCATGGGCTTTTATTATGGACGACTATGTATGATTTGAAGCTAAACATAAAATTAATGTATAAAAAAAATAGGCACCAAAAATATGATACCTATCGAAAAAAAGATTGTTTATTTATTCTCCTCTTCAAGTGTCCCATAAAGTTCTTGAAGTGGTTTCGTAATAATCTGATTCAGATCATTAATCATTAAACTCATACGTTGTTCAGCTGACATTAGGGCTGTTATTTCTTTGTGTTGTTGAATGTTTTGGAATGATTGTTCAGCACTTTTGGCTTCCTCTTCAGAAATAGCCTCACCTGTCATTTGTTTCTGTTGTAATTCTAATTGTAACTGACGAAAATCATCAAATAATTTTTTGGCTTCAGCCTGTTCATTTACAGCTTGATAGGCTTGCTTTAATTGTTCATATTCATCGCTTTCTCTGATTTGTTTTTCCAAATCATAGGCTATATCATACGTATTTGCCATACCTATTCCTCCTTGTATTTAGATAACATCTATATAACCCTAACACAAACGCCCCATATGTTCATCCTTAAATGGATAAACCTTTTAGCTTAATCGGTCTTATTCTATTTGTCAGGTATCCTAATTCACACTATAATTAAATAAAGTGATACTTGAGAATTTTTAATATAGTAAAACTTCAATCAGTGGGGGGCTTTTCTTCATCCATCACTGATTGTAACCCTGAACCAATCGGGCTTTTACGGTCAGTTATCCCCCGCCTAGGAATGCTCGTTACATTCATGACCTTGAGGTGGGGATCTTTTCTAGCCGTTAATGCGTACTAATATGATTTTTTAATTCAAGGGGGCGGTTTAAATTGATGGAAATCATAAAGAAAATATATGGCCAAGATGTTATTGAAATCGATATACATGTTCATAATCCCGAAGCCTACATTTGGTTTCAAGACAAAAAAAGTCATAAAAGATTTGGAATAAAAAAAGAGAGGGTTTCAGAGAATGAATATCAACTCCTTCAGTTAACTTTTTCCCCCTATAATATGGCTTCAAGCTCTCAAATCACTTTCGAACAACTATCGTGGTCAAACTATATTTTTCATAATAAAAAAAATACATATATAGCCGAGAAATTATCAATTTATCCCTCTGTGTCGCTTATCCATTATCATTTTGATCATTTATTAGAAGGTAAGGATGATTTTAAAGCGGCAATAAAAGCTTTCTTAGGACATCAAATAGTCAGTATCGTTTGGAAAACAGAAACTGATGGTGTCATCCTACTTAACTCTCAAGAGCTTGAAACTCCTAGTGAAATTGTTGATAATATTGCAAGCGATCTTTTTGCCGATATTAAAATTATGGTTACACCACTTATTAAGACAGACCTTCTGTATGAAAAATATGCTCAGCAATCACAACTGTTTAATCTTGCAATGAACCAAAAACCAGAGCAGAAGTTTTTTCATTTTTACCATACATTCGCTTTGGCATTACTTCATTTTAGTGAATCGACGATCGTAAAGACCCTATTTGATGATATATGTTTGGCAATATCAACCTTAGATCAAGAAGTTATCCATAGTGTCAAAGTATTTTTACATCATGGTTTTAATATGACAACCGCTTCAAAAACGTTATTCATCCATCGTAATAGTCTTTCGTATCGTCTACAACGTTTTTTTGATGTCACTCAACTTGACCCTAGAAATTTCCAAGATGCAGTGACGATTTCACTTTGTCTTGATTATTTAACTGGAGCAAAAATAAAAAATGAACAAAAATAAGTTTCTTTTTTTATGCAAAATGACAATAGCAAAATGAAAGCGTTACCATTTATAATGGAGTAAGTCAATTACTATTATCATTAGGAGGCGTAAGATATGGCTGAAATTTTATTAAAGCATATTAATAAAAAATATGAGAACAGTGACACTTTATCTGTTAAAGATTTTAACTTAGAAATTGATGATAAAGAATTTATTGTTTTTGTAGGCCCTTCAGGGTGCGGGAAATCAACCACACTCCGAATGATCGCTGGTCTTGAAGAAATAACTGAAGGCGAGTTATACATTGGTCATAAACTGGTTAATAACGTTTCCCCAAAGGATCGAGACATTGCCATGGTATTTCAAAACTATGCCTTGTATCCACACATGAGTGTCTATGATAATATGGCATTTGGCTTAAAACTAAGAAAATACAAAAAAGAAGAGATTGATAAACGAGTAAAAGAAGCTTCTCGGATACTCGGCCTTGAAGAATACTTAAAACGTAAACCAAAAGCATTATCAGGTGGGCAAAGACAACGTGTCGCCCTTGGACGCGCTATCGTTCGTAATCCAAAAGTATTTTTAATGGATGAACCTCTTTCGAACTTAGATGCCAAATTACGGGTTCAAATGAGAACCGAAATTGCTAAATTGCATCAAAGATTAAATACGACAACAATATATGTTACACATGACCAAACTGAAGCTATGACGATGGCAACACGTATCGTTATTATGAAAGACGGTGTCATCCAACAGGTAGGTTCACCAAAGGACGTGTATGATTTTCCTGTTAACGTTTTTGTAGGCGGTTTCATAGGGTCCCCTGCTATGAATTTTGTACCAGTAAAACTAACTGATCATCATTTTGAAATTGGTCAATTATCCATACCTATTCCTGAAGGAAAAATGAAAATATTAAGGGAAAAAAATTATGTTGGCAAAAATGTTATATTAGGTATTCGTCCAGAAGATATTCATGATGAACCTCTTTTTATTGATGCATCTAAAAATTCATCCTTTACAGTGACCATTGATGTGGCTGAACTTATGGGAGCAGAAAGTATCCTTTATGCCAAACTAGAAGGGCATGATATTATTGCTAAAATTGATGCACGAAACAATCCATCAATTGGAGACAGCATATTACTCGCTCTTGATATGAATAAGGTTCACTTCTTTGATGCTGAAACAGAAGAGAGAATATAGATAAAGGAAGCAGAGATTTCTGCTTCCTTTATCCATATCTGTATAATTATTTAGTAAAACCGCCAAGTTGTGATTGAGCTTGTGCAACAAGACGTTTTGTGATTTCACCACCAACGGAACCGTTAGCTCGTGAAGTTGTGTCAGCGCCAAGATTAACGCCAAATTCACTTGCGATTTCAGCTTTCATTTGATCAAGTGCTTGTTCAACACCTGGGACAAGTAATTGATTACTGTTGTTTGCCATGTTTTTCACCTCCCTTGTACTACTATTGTGTATCAAACCAATATAATTATGCCTCAAAACATCATGGTAATTTTTGTATTGAAGTCACAATAGTATAGACTTATTAGGGATGAATACGAGTAACCTAAAAAGAGCACCTGCTGGAGATTGTACCGACTACATAGAGGGAGGGCCTAGGCGAGTGACTAACAATGTCCTCGTAAAGTGAAAATGGCTGTTTTATGATAATTTGTTTTGTAAATTGTCAGAAAGCTTAAAGACCATGACTCGTTCACCAGTGTGTGTACTTATATCAGTGTGAAAACTAATAACTTCTTGATCTGTTACAGTTAGTATAATTTGCTTTAGCTCTACTAAACCTGACTCGACCAAACTATTTCGATTTCTTTTTACTGATAGTAATCCTTCTTTATCCTTTTCGCATACTGTATATTCAGCAGGAGTTAGGATGCCTCGTAATGTAACAATAATCATATCTCGTAAGATGTCTGATTTCACGGATAATGAGCCTCGCCCAAGATAACTTTTTTCCCATTGAGTTAAAGCTTTACTTATTTCAGCTTCTATGATTCCTTTTGATTTATCCATAATACGTCCTTTTCCTTTTTTAAAGTGAGTGTTCAAAAAGGTGACAAATGAAAAGGGTTACTGGCTAAGTACGCTGGCATCCTGCAAGAAACGCCAGTACTAGCCCGTCCTGGGCGTCGGAAGGCTAAGAGCGGCACACCGTTTTGAGGACCGGCATTCCTCGCGTTGTGGTAGCTTCACACCAGCCACAGGACGTGAGCGCTTTTAGCCAGCGATCCTCTTGTATCACTACATGAGGACCGGCGCCGAGATTCGTAGCTTATCATTTGGTGACTTTTTGAACATCCTCTTAAAAGTAATGCCTTTCATGTGAATATATTATTTTTTACCCTTCGGAAGGTTTTCTGGGGTAAGTTAAGTTAAGACCAACTTACCCAGTTTCCTTCAGGCTCGATTGATGCCAGCCGAATCCAGCCGTTGTGAACTTTTTGATAAAAGGCGTGGTCATGGTTAAGCAACCGTTTGACGTACTTTCTTGGTGCTTGGATTACAACTAACAAACGTAGAGGTGCATGATAAGCTTCTTGATCTGATTGCATCACGGACTGCCAAGGAAGTCCAGTTAATAAGTCACTGGAGTTCCCTTGCATGACTCCAATACCAGAAGTCACTGTTTGGGTCGTTTTACTTCCACTTCCATAATAATGCGGGGCAACAGTAGATGCGTAATATTGCAGGTTAATCCATTGGGCAACCGTTGCTGGTCCAGCAATAATATCGGCAAGTAGATCACCGTTCAAGTCCTTTTTCCAATTGTAGTTATGGAGAAAAGATCTCTCATTTAAATTACACTCTTTAGTAAGCTCACGATCCCCGATGATAAAGGAAGCATTAAGTGCCAACCCCCATTCAGGACGTATCTCACTCCAGTCTTCCGCTAATCGCATTGCCTCACGTTTTGGTTTTTTGTATGATGGGTTAATATTTGGCAATTTTGAAATTCGCTCGATATTTGCCTCTTCACTCACTTTTGGCATTGTCTTCTCAACAAGTCTAAATGATTTCTCCGCAGCATCCGAAAGTTTAGGCACATAAAGCCAGTGTATTTCGTCTAGTGTTGTGATATGCTCAGCAGCGACGAAAACGGTGTCGTTTGGAATCGAAATGCCTTCATCTGCGAGCGCTCGTCTAACCGTCTGAAGATTACACAAGGTGGCCAGTACTCTCGCATTGAATCCACTCGAAGCTCCACCACATGCACCGCAGTCTAACGAAGAAGCATATGGGTTGTTCGTACTGTGACTTCCATGACCGCAAATGACAACTAAAGGACTGAAATGATCTGTAAGACCCATCGTTATTAATGCCTGTCGCGCATAATAAACCTTCTGTTCTTCAGTGAATCCAATCGGCAACTCCGTGTCCGATGTGAGCACATGATCGAGCGAGAGTTCAGTAGAAGGTTTGCGTAACCACGCTTTTCGAATTTTACGAGAAATCTGGCCGGACGTGCGAGGAGCAATACTACGAGCCAATGTTTGCAAGCTAAGCCACGGACCACTAACCTCAGGAAGGACGAGGCTCGCAAGCATATTATTTTTCATCGACTTAAACATCCCGCTGATTGAATAGTCAGTCTGTTCTCGTTCTTCATATTGTTTTAATTCAACTTCAGGTAAATATTCTTTTATTTTGAACTGCGGCTTTTTCATTACAGGCAAGGAGCTATGACTATGCATACAGCCTAACTCGCTCGTTTCAATTGGTAATCCGAAAAATCCAGCCGTTCCGAAAGTCGCAAATGGACCTGCTTTTTCAAGTTTACGTCGAAAAAGCTCTGAACGCACATCAATACAAAATGCAAACTGTGCTGCGGTTGCAGGTATTTCGTTTTCCGTTACGGTCATTTGTTTTGATGTGATCATCTTCTTCAATTGATCTTCGTATGTCTTTTCCCACGCTTCCAACCAAAGCTGATTGCGAACAATTTTATCAAAACGAAAAGCCAATATCAATCGTGCTTTTTGTTCTAAAGAAGAGAGCTTTGACCATGCATTGATTGGCAGGTCCCCCCAATGAACCCAAGCAGCGATCAATGGTTCTAAAACTACTTTATCCTCACTACTTTGTTCAGTCAAGTGAAGATAAGGTTCGACTAACGTTAGTTCCAGGGAAATTCGTATAGCCAAATAGTCAGTTAGTAAAGAATGTTCTTCAACCCGGCGCTGCGAACGCCAAAGCAGCATTCCAGCCCAACCTGGCAAGGCAAGTAAGTGAGCTTCCAAATAGCCTTGGATCTCTCTATAGGGGACTTCTAGTAGCTGTAATGCCTCCTTTAATGCAAGGTCAGCATCTTGTGGTAATTTACTGATTTTCTTACGTGTCGTGCGGCTAAGCGCTGGGTCATGCCGAGCAATACGCCGCCAAGCCCGATAGAATCCTTCTTTACGATTTGGCATTGACCAAACAGCTTGTGATTCATCCAAAAATAATTTACACCACTTAATCATATGTCGATTGAGATCATGAGCGACCCTCGCGCCGCCCAATTGCTCCAAACGTTGACTATAGGTTCTTACAGAATGAGTCTCTGTCATCAGGAATTTAAAATGGCTTAATTTTTTTGCTATACTCTTTAATTTAGGATCGCGGAGTAGGTTTGAAGGACGCTCTTCTTGCGTTAGAGCTGCCCAGCAGAACTGCTCCGCAACATTACGCGTAAGTTCAAGATCCTGTAAATCAAGCCAGTTCCTAAGACTACTTTTCAAAAAATCCTGATTAATTTCGCCTCGATTCCGCGCTGACTGAATCATTGAATCATTTGGGTATATCTCCACATCACAGACGTTTTTCATCTTGCGTGCTACTTGTTCAAATGTCTGCTCTTCCAAATCTGCCCACGGGGTACGTGCCGCAAATGTATTAATAGGACCAAAAGGTGCAATAACGTTGCTAGCTGATTTCACCAAATCGTCCAAATTATGACTAAGGTATTCATGCGCTTTATCCCGGTGTAATGTTGTATTCATTGAATATACCTCCTCGAGTGCAGTGATTGCGTCAAATACTTTGGATGACTTTCGACCGAATCATTCTGAGGCTCGCTCAATCGTAGGAGCCATAAATAAATAACCGCATAGGCAACTGAAGAGCGATTGCGAGCTAACCATGCACCTAGAATATGACCTAAAAGCAAGACAAATAGAAGCCAAATCGCTACAGATATCGGCGGCTCTACTCCTTGATTAACTACACCATGTAAAAGATTATAAAAAGCGTTATGAATAACACTAAAGACGATTGAAGCACCAGCAAATAGTAAAAATCCAATCAATCGACTGATCGGCCCTTTTCCATAAGCCATGAGTTGTGTCCAAGCAATGGATACGGACCACCCTAAAATGACTGCACTTATTAATTGATAAACCTCTCCATGAGAAGTTAGCCAGAATGCAATTCCTATTAAAGTTCCTAAAACACCTCCAGCAATGACCCATAAAAATGTTGGGGATTGAGTTGATCTCTTAGATATTGATTTTTTGGTCGTGATCACGGAACCTGAACGTAAGAAAAGCGTAGATTTGAAAAGTCCATGTAAAACGGCATGAGTAATGGCAGCTACATAAGCACCTAAGGCACACTGAATCAGCATGAAACCCATTTGTGCTATCGTAGAACCAACCAATTGCCGTTTATAGTCAACTTGAACCAACATGATTCCAGTACCGATTAAGACTGAAATACTGGACAGAACAAGCAGAATAATTTGGGCTATATTGCCGCTAAAAAGGGGTGCAAAACAAGTCAAAATAATTCCACCAGCATTTACGATACCTGCATGCATGACTGCCGAAATTGGTGTTGGAGCAACGACTGATTCTAATAACCAGCGTTGGAGGGGCCATTGTGCTGCTGGAATCACGACGGCACCAATTAGTAATAGATTTATACACGTTTTCTCCCATGAGCCAAGTTGAGCAAGGCTATCTTCAGTGAGTATGAGCAACAACCGCCAGTGTCCTGTAGCTTGAGAGAGCCAGATAATGGCAAACAATAAACTGAGCCAACTGAAGGCAAACAATAGACCAGAAAGACTTGCTGCTTTTCTAGCCACTCGCCATTCCTTTTTTAATCCGATAAGTAAGGTCAGTCCCATGAGGGTAGCGCCCCAACATATCAACAAAAAGCGAAGATCGTCACTCATCCAAGCAACTGAATCAAATACTGTCGTCAGTGTTAATAGAGCAAAATATTTTCGGTAATTTCGATCACCGAATAAATAACGAACAGAATAACGTTGTACAATGAAACCAATGGTAAGGACAAACAGCGCCAAGAGCCATGATAAAGAATCAAGACGCCAAGGACCAAACATCGATCTTTCATTGTTAAAGACCAGTGCGAATAGAGCAACTATTGGAGGCAATATGATGACGCCCACATGAAAACGAACAAAACTCACAGGAATTCTAGGATATAATAAAATCAAGCTACTTAGTACAGAAAACGTCAGCAATATAAAAAATATGGTTGGCAGTGAAATAAAATCAAGGTTATTTATCATCTAGCTTTTCCCCTCCCCTAAAAGATGAACAGAACCCCAAAACAACTAGCTACAATTTCTTAGAAAATCGCCGTTACGAAATATAAATCTTAGCATTTTGGTTCATGTCTGTAAGTTTTCTCTCTAATGAATAACATTTGTATTTTTACAAATAAAAAACCGACAATTTCAAATTTTAATGGTCAATTAAAACCATTAAATTGGAAAATTGTCGGTTTACTATTAACTAACCCAGGTGTGGTCTTTTAAATAGTCTACCCTTATATATAATTTTTCTTTCATACCAAATAAAGATGCAAAATATCGGTTCATCTGAATGATCTCTATTTTTATAGGCTTACTTTTTCATACGGCCATTTTATTCATATGAACTATATGCTAAAGCAACCTATTATCTTATAGAAATCGTTTTTCCAGTTATTCTTATAAAAATGATACTATTCATTAAACATTCCGTCAAGTAAAAGGATCGATCGACAAATCTAAATAGTTACATCCTTAAAACTTTTACACGTTCATTAAGTATATAAAAACGGCACCTCCAGCTGCTAGCTATATCTAACATTTGGGGTGCCGTTTAATTTTTTAGGCTACTGTTTTGTATAAATTATATATTATAATTTAGTAACGTTAGCTGCTTGAGGTCCGCGGTTTCCTTCGACAACTTCGAATTCAACACTTTGGCCTTCTTCTAAAGTTTTGAAACCGTCGCCTTGGATAGCGCTGAAGTGAACGAATACATCGTTACCTTCTTCGATTTCGATGAAACCAAAACCTTTTTCTGCATTAAACCATTTTACTGTACCTGTTTGCATTGAGAGAGAACCTCCTAAAAATTTTAAATATGCTCATGTTTTATCCATAATAGTACGTGTTCAAAAAAGTGACAAATTTGAATCAAGAAGATCGAGATGGCGCCGAGAATCGGAGCGTATCATTTGGTGACTTTTTGAACAACCTCTAATAATAAAAATTCACATATTATAAAAGGTACCAATGAACATTGATCACGCTTTATAATACATAAATTAAAAACGCTAAGCATTATTTTGGACCTAATATAAACACAATATTAACACTAAAACGCTGAAAGCCCTACCTCTCTTCCACTTATACGGTTCCGTGACCGCGCCAATAGAATTAGTCCACACAGAAAATACTTTTTACTACCATACTATTTCATTCCTTTAATAAATAGTATTACAACCTAGTCTACTTTTTTAAGAACTAAGTTTTTATTCACATTAGGTCAATTAATAATATTACACGCTTTTTCAAATATTGTCAATCCAAATAGTAAATTTGACAAAACCCAAAGAAAAGTCGCAATATTCTTTCGTGTTTATATAATAACATAAAATTATTACAATTCAATATCATCAATGTTATGTTTTGTTAAGGAGCTGTTGAATGATTTTAATATAGATATTCATTCAACCACTGATATATTACCACGTTTATAATAGTTATTCAAAAAATATTAAAAAAGCACCATTGGGATAACTCCACGTTTCCCAATAATGCTTTTATCATACTATTTATCTCCATAGCCTTCTGGATGATTTTTATGCCAATTCCACGCATCTGTTAATATTTCAGGGATAGATGTATGTGATGGATCCCAATTTAATATTTCCTTTGCTTTATCAGAAGAAGCAATTAGCGTACTCGGATCTCCAGCACGTCTTGGCCCTACGACTGCTGGTATTTGGTGTCCAGTCACTTTACGGGCTTCTTCAATAATTTCTTTAACAGAGAATCCCGCACTGCTGCCTAGATTGAATACATTACTCTCTCCACCATCTAGAAGATAATTCAGAGCTAAAATGTGTGCTGAGATGAGATCCTCTATATGAATATAGTCGCGAATACATGTACCATCTGGTGTATTATAATCATCACCATAAATCGATACTTTCTCTCGTTGTCCAAGTGCAACCTGCAGAACGATAGGGATAAGATGAGTTTCTGGATGATGATCTTCTCCTATCTCCCCAGTTTTTCTTGCTCCAGCAACATTGAAATAGCGTAAAGCGACATATTTTATCCCATATGCTTTATCGCACCATTTCATCATTTTTTCCATAGTTAGCTTTGTTTCACCATACGTGTTGGTCGGTTCGGTTTTCATGCTTTCTGTTATTGGAACGACTTCAGGTTCACCGTAAGTTGCGGCCGTTGAAGAGAAAACAATCGCCTTTACCCCAAACTCTTGCATAACCTCAAGTAAAATTTGAGCACCGTAAACATTATTATTAAAGTACATTAATGGTTTTTCCATTGATTCACCAACCAAAGAATTGGCTGCAAAGTGAATGACTCCTTCTAGTTCTTCTTTTTGAAAGACAGAAGTGAGAAAATCTTTGTTACGAATATCACCCTCATAGAAAGTAGCCTCAGGATGAATAGCATCTCTGTGACCTGTCTGCAAATTATCTACGACAACTACATCATAACCTTTGTCAATTAATTGATACACGGCATGTGAACCTACATACCCAGCTCCACCAAGAACTAAAATACTCATTTCAATAATCCTCCAGTCATAAATCGTATCATTCTACATACGTCTCACCATCCATTATATATTAAATCTTTTCTAATTTGGCAGTCATTTTATTTTCTACATAAAATGACTAATCCACTATAGGAGACTTAGCCTTCCTTACATACCGTCAGTTTAACTGCACACAAAAACGAACAGTTCTTTTTGAACTGTTCGTAAACATTAAATTATTTAATCAAGCCGCTTTCGATTAACCTTTTGATAACTATCACAACTGAATAAAACGGGATGATCTTCTATAGTGGTCTCAATGTGTACAGGTCTTCCCCATAATTGTAAGATATAATTGAGGACACCTTCTAAATATTTAACGTCAAGCTCAGTTCCTTCGTAACGATGTTTAAGATAAAGTTCTCCATTCCTTTTGTAGTCACCATTTTCTACAACAATATAAGGAAACCCACCATTCACTCTCATCGATACGAGTTGATCACGAACATTTTTCCAATCTTTACTTGTAATTTTGTATTCATTTCCTTTTCTTTCAAATAAAAATAAGTCCTCTCGGTCAACAAGGTTTTTCGTTAAGTAATTTCGAATAAAAGATTGATCGGATTCCAGTTCCCTTACTTCAAATATTTTGTCTCTACCGGAATTTTCTTTAATTCCCATCCGTTTCATTTCTTCTGTTGGATGGTTGTAACGTTCTTCAATGTCTTCAAATAGTTTAACACCTAAGTAATAGGGATTAATCCCCTGGCGTGACGGTTGTACAACGTTAGCATTCAAGGTTGCAAATTCAATCGCTTCATCAGAGGTAAGATCTAATTCACGCATAATTCTAGCATGCCAATATGAAGCCCAGCCTTCGTTCATAATTTTAGTTTCAAGCTGTGGCCAAAAATATAGCATCTCTTCCCGTAGCATCGTTAAGATATCTCGCTGCCAATCGGTTAATTCTTTACTATTTTCCTCGATGAATAAAAGAAGATCCTTCTGCGGTTTTTTCGGAAATTTCGGAACGAGAATCTCATTATTTTCGATCTCTTTATCGTCAAGAGATAATAAATCTTCATATTCAGATAAGGGTTTCGTTTTTTTCTTAATATAAACTTCTTCTGTCATTTCAGATACAGCATCTCGTTTTCTCACAATTCTTGGATCGACATGCTCTTGTATTGCAATGACGGCATCAATAAATCGTTCCACTTGATCTTTTCCAAATTCCTCTTCATAATTATGGATTCGTTCGGCGGTTGCACTCATACTCTCAACCATATCTCGTCTTGTGTTAATAAACCTTACGTTGTTTTTGAAAAAATCACAATGTGCTAAAACATGGGCTACAATAAGTTTATTTTGAACCAGACTGTTTGTATTTAATAAAAAGGCATAGCACGGATTTGAATTAATAACAAGCTCATAGATTTTACTTAATCCTAAATCATATTGCAATTTCATTTTGTAAAATTGCTTACCAAAACTCCAATGTGAAAATCGTGTTGGCATCCCGTATGCCCCAAAAGTATATATAATTTCAGCTGGACAAATCTCATATCTCATTGGAAAGAAATCAAGACCAAAACCCTTTGCAATTTCTGTAATTTCATCAATGGACCGATCAAGATCGCGTATTTCATCTGAATTTAACACGTCGTCACTCCTTCCATTCTCGCCAACGGTTTATTATCACTATATGTTGAACAACACGTTGTCATGATTAAATGGAACAGGTTATTTGTTTCTCGGTGACTAACTCTTTAAAGCTGGCCACGCAATTGTTTCACGAGCAACATTTCATCACGTATAGGTATATCATCATAACCAACAAGTGGTATATCCGGTTTTGTCTCTCTAGCCTTCATGACCGCTCTAGGAAATATTTGTGAAATATAATATTCTCTTTTTTGATAAAACCGAAGAGCACGCAAGTTATCATTTGTGGTAATAACTTGAATTTGCTGCATCCCCTTTTGAATTGCCACTTCCTCTACTTTTTGCAAGAGATGCGTCCCATATCCCCGGTTCTCTTTTAGGCTATCTAATGAAATGACTTCCAGATTTTCATCATGTAATGTATACGTTATTAGTCCAATCATTCTTTTGTCATTATCAATGCACACAAAGCCATCTAGATCAGTCGCCGTATACGTTCCAGTTGATAGAACCATTTCTGGGCTTCCCCAGTGCTCAGTAAAAAAATCATGCAGTTTTTCCTGCATATGAATGGTTGTTGGCTGAATTTCCAATCATTATTTCCTCCTTCTTTTTCAGAATCCATTTTCAGTTAAAATTAATTTAACATATTGAAAAATTGCTAACATCTGTTGACACCTATTTTTTGATATGTTAGTATCTGTTATACAATTTAAAATATATAAACTCTTATGAAGAGTGGCGGAGGGACTGGCCCAATGAAGCCCGGCAACCTTTCATTAATATATGAAAAGGTGCCAAATCCAGCAATACTCGTGAGGTATTGAGAAATGAGAGATTCGATAGATTAACCTCTCCAATTTCTCTGGAGAGGTTTTTTATTTTTACCATACTTCGAATCAGAGCCACTCACATAGGATCACAAACGAGGAGGAGAAACAATGTCAAAAGTAAAAAGTTCTAACTTAGGTTACCCAAGGATTGGAGAAAAAAGAGAATGGAAACAGGCGCTCGAGCAATTTTGGTCTGAAAAACTATCTGAAGAAGAATTTTTGAAACGGATAAAGAAATTACGCTTAAGTTATTTGGAAAAGCAAAAAAATAGTGGAATCGATCTAATTCCCATCGGCGATTTTAGTCTGTATGATCATATACTAGATACTTCTGTCCTTTTCGGACTTATACCTGAACGGTTTAACCATAAAAACGGCGCTGTCAGCTTAGATACATATTTCAGTATCGCCCGTGGTAAAAATGACGCGGTTGCTTCGGAAATGACGAAATGGTTCAATACAAATTACCATTACATCGTCCCAGAAATAAACGCCAATACTAAACCTTATATTACTGAAAATCGTTTACTAAATCTTTATCTCGAAGCTAAGAAAGAGCTTAATATCGACGGTAAGCCCGTTATAGTGGGACCCATAACCTTACTAAAACTTTCAAAAGGATTTGAAAAAGAAGACTTCCCGAATCTCTTACGCTCCCTTATTCCACTTTATATTGAAGTCTTTACTGATCTTCAAACGGCAGGAGCAACATGGATCCAAGTCGATGAACCCATTCTTTCTACAACCCTTGAGCAAGAAGAGCTTAGTTACTTCAAAGAAACGTACGAAGCTTTTCATCAAGCTGTTCCTAATTTGAATATTTTACTTCAAACCTACTTTGAATCTGTTGATCATTATCAAGACGTGATATCTCTCCCTGTCCAAGGTATTGGTCTCGATTTTGTATATGATGATGGCGCTAATCTTAAATCAATTAAAAAGTACGGATTCCCAGAAGATAAAGCCCTTGCCGCTGGAATTGTGGATGGCCGAAATATTTGGCGTACCGAACTTGATGAAACGTTACATCAAGTCAATGATCTCCTTAATTTTATTGATCAAGGACGTCTTTGGATTCAACCATCTTGTAGCCTGCAGCATGTTCCAGTCACTGTTCGTCAAGAAAACGAATTAGAACCTGTATTAAAAAATGCGATAAGTTTTGCAGATGAAAAACTTAAAGAAGTCGTTACACTTGTAAAAGGGATTAATGAAGGGCATGACACCATCCTTGATGAAATTAAACAAAGCAAAGAGGCTATAAATGTATTAAATCATTCGCAGCATCGAAATATTGATTCCGTTAAAGAAGAAATTCAATCACTTGGAGAAGACTTGCCAACACGGCCATTGCCATTTTCTCAGCGACAAGCTATACAAGAAAAGAAATGGCAACTTCCTCTCTTACCAACGACAACAATTGGTAGTCTACCGCAAACAAAAGAGATTCGTTCGGCTAGACAAAAATGGCGGAAAGGCGAATGGACAGAAAGTCAATATGAGCAATTCATTGATCAAAATATCGAAAAATGGATTAAAATTCAGGAAGACCTAGACATCGATGTTCTCGTTCATGGTGAATTCGAACGGAATGACATGGTCGAATACTTTGGTGAAAAACTTCGTGGTTTTGCTTTCACCCGTTTTGCCTGGGTTCAATCATATGGTTCTAGATGCGTCAAGCCGCCTATTATATTTGGCGATGTTGATCTAGAATCCCCAATGACTGTAAAAGAAAGTGCCTATGCCCAAAGTTTGACTAATCGCCCAGTCAAAGGCATGCTCACTGGCCCTGTTACGATTTATAATTGGTCATTCGTTCGAAATGATATCAGTCAGTTTGACGTAAAAAAACAAATTGCTCTTGCCTTGAAAAAAGAAATTCACGCCCTTGAGGAAAATAATATTCGGATGATTCAAGTGGATGAACCTGCCATTCGGGAAGGGTTACCATTAAAAGAAGAGAAAAAAAGAAAGTATCTACATGATGCTGTCTATGTTTTCCGTTTAGCAACCGTCTATGTCGATAACAGCACCCAAATTCATACGCATATGTGTTATTCAGAATTCGATGAAATTATTGATACCATCGATCAATTAGATGCGGATGTTATCTCAATCGAGGCTGCAAGAAGTCACGGAGAAATGATTTCTACTTTTGAAGATCATAAGTATGACAAAGGTATTGGTCTCGGTGTCTATGACATTCATAGTCCAAGAACGCCAAGTGTTGAGGAAATTAAAACAAGCATTGAACGTGCTCTTCAAGTGATCAATCCTAAACTTTTCTGGATTAATCCTGATTGTGGTTTGAAAACAAGAAAACCGAACGAAACCATTCCTGCTCTTAAAAATCTTGTCCAGGCGACTAAAGAAGTTAGAAAAAAACATTTACAGTTAAAATAAAGTGAAACTTCCATTACAATTAAAAGAGGATAAGAGCTTAAATGAGCTCTTATCCTCCTCTTTTATATTTATTTTCTTATTATACGGTGTAAATTTAGTTAGGGGTATTTCCTAAAATAACTATTAACGTTTTTGTATAATGCTGCGCACTCCCCATTTCAAATGATCAGTCCCTATCCGAAATTTTGCAGTCTCTTATAGAGTTAGCGTTTCCACTTCATCGTAATGTCTTAATGAGTATGCAAAGCACGTGACCTGAACACCTCATTTTAAAACTTCTCAAGTCGATGTTAAAATATATGGAGTATGACGTGGTTTAATGTGGTATATAGAAGTTAAAGTAATGCGAAATTTGATGAAGGAGGATGTTCCTTATGAGCGATAATACACAAGTCGTTGACAAATATGTAACCGTACCAAATCGACGTCCTCTTATCATAGTCCTGATAATAGGTAATTTTATTGCACTTATAAATGAAACAGTCATGAACGTAGCTTTACCAAATGTAGAAAAGAGCTTTGCCATTCAAACTTCTACTGCACAATGGTTATCAACAGGCTATATGCTCACCATCAGTATTTTAATTCCAATTAGTGCTTTTTTAATGCAAAGATTTACAACAAGGCAGCTATTGATTACCGCGCTGAGTTTATTTTTTGCTGGTACACTTTTAGCTAGCATAAGTCCTACTTTTCTTATTCTATTCGTTGCACGTATTGTTCAAGCTGCAGGATCTGGTATTATGCTTCCACTTGTCACCACCATTATCATTACGATTACACCATTAGCCAAACGGGGGGCCATGCTGGGTCTCATGGGGATCGTCGTTTCGTTTGCTCCCGCACTTGGACCCGTTTATTCAGGCATCATTGTTCAGCTTTTTTCCTGGCGGTATGTCTTTATCATTATTCTACCAATTTCTGCTTTGTTAACTGTCTTCGCAGCTTATAATATACGTAACGTTTTAGAGACAAGACCTATTAAGGTTGATCTTATCTCTGTCATTTTAGCCACGATTGGTTTTAGTGGACTCGTAATTGGATTTAGTGAAGCAAGTAAATCAGGTTGGCATAATGCCATTGTTTTAGTTCTTCTTGGATTAGGGATTATCGGTCTTGTGAGCTTTGCTATTCGACAGAGGAATATGAAGGATCCACTTCTTAATTTAAAGCCTTTTTTAAATAAAAACTTTCTTATTGCAATCTTATCAACTGTTACGGTCATGATGTGTATGTTCTCTGCGATGATCTTGCTTCCTATCTTTATGCAAAATGGTTTAAATGCCAGTCCATTAACTTCCGGATTGTTATTATTGCCTGGTGGAATTGTGTTTGCCGTCACCGCCTATGTTACCGGAATACTAACAGATAAGTACGGAGCAAAACCCATTGCAGGAACGGGGTCAATTATTTTAGTTATCATGGTATGGTTACTTTCAAATATTTCTACAAAGACTTCAAACTATCAATTAATGTTACTGTATGCAGGATTTACTTTCGGAGTGGCTTCGATCCTCATTCCCATGATGACGCTAGGATTAAATCAATTGTCAATCGATCTTTATCCTCACGGTAGCGCGGCTTTAAACGCATGGAATCAAGTATCCGGAGCTATTGGACCCGCCCTTTTTATTACATTAATGACGAATAAAAGTAAAACAGTTGCTGTAAACAACTCTGCTGAAGCATTAGCCGCAGGAGTGCAGTATGCTTTCTCCACGGCGATTGCTTTTGCAATAGTAACTGTTCTGTTTATTATGTTTGTTAAACAGAATCGCACCAGAACTAAAACCTTCCAATAAAGGGAAACTTCCATCAGTAGGGTTTTCTTGCGGGATAAATTTGTATACCGGGCTTTTCCCGGTTATTAATATACACTTTTACTCATTTATTATCGTCTTCCTCTATTGATTTACGATCTACCCATTCCCCTAAACTTGAGTTTCCAATATCTGAATAGGTGCATCATTTTCTATTAAAAATGAGGATTTATCTTCACTAAATAAATGTAATTGATGAAGGGGTCTTGTCATCGCCACATAGAGCAATTTTATCTCAATATCTTCATTTCGATAGGATTCATTTAAATTGATAAGAATGACACCATCAAATTCTAAGCCTTTTGCGAGAGCGGATGGAACAATGACGACATCCTTTTCTCGTAAGTCTTCATCGTCTTTTAATAAAATTGTTTGAAGGTTTGATGCTTCATCCAAAAGTTGTTTTATATGGAGACATGCTTGCTCCGTTTTTCCGATGATCGCAAACGTTTTTAAAAGTTTTTTTGGATTATTAAAAAAGAAAGGCCAAAAACCGAAAATTCCTCATTATTTAGAAAAGGACGGTTATTTCGAATTAAGTTATCCTCAATTTAGGCCCACTTATTAGTAAAACGTAATCATATTTTACACGATTTTTTAAATAAAACCACACGCTACGTTATCAACCATTGTTTGGGTAACGGAATC